>JAPKCM010000003.1 GCA_028822935.1 Akkermansiaceae bacterium | reverse complement strand
GTTCTTTGACTACTCCATCTCTTGCGATGCCGAGTTGTTCTACGGCTTTTACGTCATCAGTTTCGTTTGCCATTTCTGTGTTTCCGTTTCTGTATTTGTTAAAAGAGAGTTCAATCGTGGCAATAGCAGCCACGATCGCGTGGTTCGATCCAGCTGCATTCTTGCAATCTCTCTTCTTAAACCGAGACGATTCTGCATTCTTAACAGCCTCTTGTATTTTTTTTCCAGAATACACAAGAAGCCCTTTTCTAAGCGGGTTTGAGTGGGTCGGAGACGGCTAGGGACTGTCCTCATGTGAGCTGCGGGACCCCAATCGGCTGGCCCCCCTCCGCTGCGGTCCAAAGACGGCTTCAAAGCCCTCCCGCCAAAAGAAAATTCCTAGTAGTAGCAGCCCTCGACCGAAGCTCGCTATTCAATGCGAACCTGCGGACGCAGTCTGTTCTTTTCTTCTTGAGACACCTGGTCAGGCCGAACAATCAGCGTTTTCAGTTGCGGGAACATGTTTAAATCGCCCATTAAGCTGATTTGACTGCCGCGCAAATCCGCCACCTCAAGCATCTTCAGGTCGGCGATTTCCGAGCTGCTCGAAATCACCGTATCAATAAGAATCAACCGCTTTATCGGCAGAAATCGCAGCGGATACTGCCCCTCTTTCGTTCGCAGGGAGAACGACTCACCGCCTCCATCGATTGTCAGTGCCTGGGTCTCTGCCTCGTAGCTGAAACAGTTCGCATGATCGCCAAACATTGCCGCGACAGCCAGTCCATACCCTTTCCGATATCCCAATGATGCGTAGTCAAAAGAGAGGATCTTTTCTGCCAGCGTGGTTCGGTTCATCGACTGCACCGTCTCAATGATCCCGGCCAGCTGGATTGCCGAGGTTTTATGTTTATCTGGATCAAACGATTTAGCCAACGCCTCATTGACTCTGACAAGCCCGCGCATGCGCTCGGGGTTGATCTCAAAATACGGCTTCGCCTTGGCAAACTCTGAGCTCATGAAGTAGAGATACGCAAGCTGTACGCGCGCCTCATCGGCGCGCTCCGGCGTGGTAAGGATCATGTCGTTCACGGAACGCATCGTTAGTTCATAAGACACCAATGGCAGTCGATGAAAGAAGTCATGGCTAAACTGATCGCCAGCGGCCACATCGTCGGGAAGGGCCGTGGCCAGTCGCCCTACTTCCTGAAGCAATGCCTCTGAGTCTTCCTTCTCCACCCGCAACCGTGTCGCCAGTGTCTCGGTCTCCTGCTTTTCTAACCGCAACCGTGCCGCCAGTGTCTCGGTCTCCTGTTTTTCCACTCGCAAACGCGCCGCGAGTGCCTCGGCCTCTACGCGCTTGGCGCTCAGGCGGTCAACAAACAAGGCTGTCACCACCACCACCATCGCCACAAATGCAGCGGCCAGTTTGCAGCTGACGCGATTTCGACGATAGAACAACAAAAACTCGGTCGACAGCCCGCTTTCATGGGCTACGGGAGAGAAACCGCCAAGAAATGCGCGGACCTCTGTGATCAAGTCACTCACCGACGCATAGCGATCGGCCGGTTCTAGCGCCATCGCCTTCATGACCACGGCACTCAAGCTCTCGGGAACGCCGCTACCGCGCTCGGTTGGCGGCACAATATCACCGGACACCGCCGCCTGCTGCATGGCGTCGGTGTCACCCGCGAGGGGCGGTCGACAGGTCAGCACGGCGTAAAGCAGGGCGCCCAATGCGTAGATGTCGGTGCGCTTGTCCCGGGTTCCGCCGCGAATCTGCTCGGGTGCCATATAGCCGGGAGTTCCCTTAACCTGACCGTACACCGTCATTCCGCTCAACAGATCGGGATTGAGCAATACGTCATCATCGATCTCATCAGTGCCGCCGATCAGTTTTCCCAAGCCCCAGTCACAGACCAACACTTCGCCATAATGACCGACCTGAATGTTGGCCGGCTTCAAGTCCAGATGAATGACGTCGCGCGAATGCGCGTAGGTGATCGCATCGCAAACCTTGAGGAAGATATCGAGTCGATCCGATAACGGATACCCCCCATCCGCAAGGGCCTTCTGCAAGACCACATCGAGCCCATCACCGACTTTTAGATCCATGGTGAAATACGGTTTCCCCTCTTTGTCGACGCCGACATCGTGAACGGAGATGACGTTCGGGTGCTCGAGCAGTGCGGTCAGCCGTGCCTCGCGAATCAATGGGTCAAAGAGCAACTCGCTTGCGTCTTCATGCAAACGAGCCATGGCGACGTGACGATTTCCGTGTTGATCGAGGACCTTGAGGATGCGTTTCATGCCGCCAACCGCAATCAATTCAGCCTGACCGTAGCGCTCTTGAAGCGAACAAAGCTGGCCGTGAAGAGGCGATTCTGCTGCCGGATCAATCTCCTCAAACGCTTCGTCAAAGAGATTATTCAAGGCTTGGGTTCGGTCTCTCGATTCTTCCGTCATTGGTAAAACTCCAGGTGGTTGCGCAATTGTCTCGCTTCCTTGCGGAAGCGCGACCGGACACGATTGCGCAGCACGTAGACCGAGTCCTTGGTCAACTCAAGCGCCGACGCGATATCGTCAACGGACTTTCCATCGAGAGTCATCGTGAAAACGTCCATGGCCTTGCCGGAGAAACTGGCATTCAAGCGTTCAATGACCAGCGCAATGATGTGTTTCCGCCACTCGCTTTCAATGATGTCCTCAATATCCGGTGGCACGACGTCGGCGACGGCGGCGTTGGTCTCTCGGCGTTTTCGCGAGGCAGCCTGGCTGCAATGTGTATAGAAGGTATTGCGGATGACTGTTCCCAGCCATGTGCGAAACTTGGCGTGGTCACGGTCCAGTTCCACTGTTGACAGGTTCTGCCATAACTTCACCAAGATGGTTTGGCTAAGATCTTCGAGGTCATCCAGTGGCGCGTGCAACTGCATCAGCACCATACGAATAAAGCTCGTATAATAGTCGGTGAATTCGTCCCAGGCTTGGCTGTCGCTGGGATCGCGCGCCCGGTCAACCAAGGTTAGTCGTGTCTTCCACTGCTCTTCCGACAAGTTGATCTCATGCTGCTGGTCCATGTCTTCAGTCCTTACTTAATCGTGCACCTTCATCTGCTACAAATCCAGCTCGCGATCGCTGAATTCGGGGGATGAACACTCGTGAGCATTCTAGCAGGTGGCCGTGGGTGTGTCAGTGATCAGCGAATATCCGCGAGTGCGGAGCTCTTTGACCACACCATCTCTTGCGATGCCGAGTTGTTCCACGGCTTTTACGTCATCAGTTTCGTTGCTCATGATTGGGGAATTTTCTTTTGAGTTGCGCCCTTGACGGGCGCCGGAGAGGGGAATTTCTATGTGAAGCTACTCTTTCACCGCCTCTTCAACGGAGATCGTAAACAAGAGAGCCAGCGAGGCCCAGCTTCCCGCTGCCATTGAGATAAACTGATCCTTCTTGTGAGGGTAGCCACTCTCGTAGTAGGTCTGAAACGGCTTGCTGCGGCTGCGCACGTGCCACGAGCCGTCTTTTTTTTGCGTTTCTAACAAGTAATTGACCCCCCGCTGGTAAACCGCGTCGTCGGTCTTCATTCCGCCACCTTGGTAGAGAGCGTAGAGAACCGAGCCTGTTGCATAGGCATCGCTCTCCATCGTGGGAAGTTGGGCCCATCCGCCATCCTTTCGCTGTGCTTCGCGTAGCGCCTTCACCGCTTCCTTCATCACTTTTCGATCCGCCTTCAAATGATCCAGCGCCAATAGGTGGAAGACGCGATCCTCAGTTTCTTTTGCTTCGGATTTGAGCAACCACGCCAGGGCCTTTTTCTTGCGAACCGCAATCTTCCCGGCCTGCTCCACCGTTCCAAATCCATCCACGCCCTTGAGCGCCAGATACGTTGTGGTGAAGGCGCTCCTCTCGGTGGGTGGACGATTTCCGTTGCTGGGCCATCTTTCTTCCTTTTGGTCGTGGACGAGATATCCACTGACGTAATCGGTCACCTCATTCGGCTTCCACCCTGCCTGCCGAAGGGACCACAGCGCGTAACCGGCCCGGGTGTATCCGCCGCCCTGCCCCTTTCCTTCGAGGTAGCGTTTCTTCCCTCGCGCTAAATCCGTCAAGGTGTGCTTCACCTGCGCTTTAAAGTTTTTTTCGTCGATGAGAAATCCTCGACGTCGCGCCTCCACGAAAGTGACCACCGGCATCGCGTGGCCATGACAGGTGAAGCAACGATGGTGCTCACTTGCGCCTGCTGTCGTCTTTTCAAGCAGAAGGATCGATTTCTCGATGGCAGATTTCACCGTCGCAGGATCCTGACTATTCGTATCCGCCTGAAGGCTGGCCCCTCCTATCAAGCAGCCCGACAGGCACACGATCGCAGAATTCATCTTCATCAGAACTGATTCTCCGCTCATTCTCTATCGATTAGCCATCTTTTTTTTAAAAGCCTCCAGCGCATCGTGGTATTCTTTGAGTGTAAAAAATATGCCATCAGAATACTACTTCCCGAGCGTAATGAGAATCTCCGTGACGAATTATTCCTGCTTCCACGAGCCCGCGTGAAGCGTGAGACCGAGCCGGACAACGACGAGTTTTTCTTCGGGGGTAATCGTCACGAATTGCCCCTCGTGGCCCGGCACCGAATATTTGTGGTGCCGCTGGGGTATTGGTAGTGAGAACGCGGGGCATGAATGAGCGGTTTGGCGGCGGCATATCCGGACGCATCACCGCTGCGAAAGATCATCGTGGGCTCCCCGACATGCTTCTAGCGGGTTCCTTTGTGTGAATAGGGCGGCTCCTCTTGGAGATCTACTTGTTCAAGAAGAGTTCACTCTGCACGACCAGATGAACCAGGTCACGGAGGCGGTTCCCGTTCTGCTTCATTTCCGAGACGATCCGGTTTACTTCGCCTCGATCACCGGCTTCAAGCAAACGGCCGGTAGCATAGGCCAACATCTTCTCGGTGAGGCAGTGCACCACTTGTGGTTCGCGCTCCAGAAGCATCGCTTTGAATTCGACGAGATCTTTAACCTCGCGGCCGTTCGCCATGATCGCGGAGGGATCGATTGGCGCTACCTGTTTGGCTTTCTTGTCGATCTTCGGATAGTGGTCCCGCCACCGCCCGATCGGGTCAAAGCTCTCCAGCGCGAAACCCATGGGATCGATCTTCTGGTGACAACTACTGCAAGCCTGCTGGTTGCGGTGCATTGCCATCTGTTCCTTCAAACTTTTCACTCCACGGAGGTCTGGCGAAAGAGGCTCGATATCGGGTGGTGGAGGGGGCGGGGGAGTGCCGAGAATGTTTTCGAGGACGAACACGCCGCGGACAATCGGTGAGGTGTCGACCCCGTTGGCGGTCATAGTCATGATCGCGGGCATAGTCAGCAGTCCGCCCCGTCGCTGATCTTCCAAGGTCACCTTGCGCAAGTTCTCCCCAACGACCTTTTGCTTGTAGATCAATTCACCAAGGAGGTTGTTCATAAAGGTGTAGTCGGAATCGATGAAGTCGCGGATCGAACCGTTCCGCTCAAGGACGTCGCGGAAGAACGCGTCGACTTGGGGGATGAGATAGTCCTTCACGCGGAAGTAATGCCCATAGGGTCCTCTCTTATCGGGCTCCATGCGTCCCAGCTCGTAGAGCTTCAACCAGCGCTCGGGGAAATGGCGGCCAAAGGCTGCGGCCTTCGGGTCTTTTAACATCCGCTCGACCTGTCGATCCAACTCTGCGCGATTCGACAGTTCGCCTGCACGGGCGAGCTTCATGAGTGCTTCGTCGGGCATCGATGACCAGAGAAAATAGCTCAGGCGCGACGCGAGGGCGAAGTCGTCGAGCTTGCCGGGATCCTGCCGCAGATAGACGAAGTCGGGCGAACAGAGTATCGCGGCGTAGGCACCTTTCATCGCTTGCTGGCGTGAATTTCCGTCGGCCTCCAGCTGTGCCGCGAGATTGACATAGGGCTCTACTTCTTCGGGTGCAACCGGTCGCCGGTATGCCCGCTCGGCGAAGGAGCGAAAGAGTTTTTTAAAGTCTGCCTCTTCGATGGCACCGGTTCCGTAAAGTGCAGTGTGACTCTTGGGTGGCCACTGGCGGGAGACGGGCTCGATTCGGAAGCTGTGCACGCGAAGGGTCGGGCCGAGATAGCCTTTTCTAAAGAGCGCCTCCGCGACCGGCTTCTTGAACCCTTTTTGTTTCCGGTCAATCTTCTCATACTCCTCGGGATACCATTGTTCGAGCAGGACGTGGAAGGCGTTGTGTTTGAAATGTGGACCATTTTCCCACCCAATCCAGGCGCTCCATGGATCGTCGATCCAAGTCTCGAAAGAGAATGTCCGCTTCTTGCCATCACCGGGCAGAGTCCAGTGCTCGACTCGATGGTGTCGTGCTCCGCGTTTATGTTCGAAGCGCTCCAGATAGAGTCCGACTTCGAAGGGTTCATCGCGGTTCGTTCGTCCCTGGTGAACTAGCTTCCCTTCCTGGACGGTCCAGCTTCCCCACGCACCCTCCTTCGGATTGTGGGCGGAGACCTCAACGCTGATCCGATAGTGTGCTGGTCGGTGCATTCCACCGTGATGCTTGTCCGGCCCGATCCGGTTGTAGCGATCCCAGCGCTGAAACACCTCGTCATAAGGATCGCCCTCCGAGCGCTGATACTTGCCGAGGCTATCGCCCAACAGCGATTTCATGGAAATGGGTGCGGTGAAAGTCTCCCCCTCGAAGGGCTTCTCGGGCTTGTCATGCGTCGCCATCTCGATGGTTTCCTCTGCGGCGGCGATCAGCATTTTTAGCAGGAAGTCGGACATCACCAACTCCTGGCCGATGGTGTCGAAACCCTCCGCCTCCTCGTCGTCCTGAAAACTCCGCGTTGGTTCGATGGTCTTCTGCGCAGTGATGCCGTTGCCGTTGAAGTCGTAGAGCCCTGAAGCGACGGTGGGTTCGAAATCCGGATGCTTGAGGTAAAACAAGTCCCGCAGCGTGTTGCGGATTTCGAACTTGTTCAGGCGCCGGATCACCGCCTGGCCTCCGGTGCTTTTCCGCGCTTTGTAGGCTTGCTGGAGCAGAGGTGTCAGGCTCTCAATCACCTTCGCTGTTTCCTCGGTAGGCGGTTGCGTTTTCTTCTTCGGCGGCATTTCACCCAAGTTGAGTTGATCTAAAATTCCCTGCCAGATTTCAAGGGTATTCAGATCAGTGAGATTGGTCCCGAGGGTGTCGTAGCGGTAGTCGCCCTTCTGTTTTTTGGCCCCGTGGCATTCGAAACAGTATTGCTTGAGGAATGGTTGGTGGGATGACAGCGATTGGTCCGCACGCGCCACTTCACCGCAAGCAAGCAGTCCCGTCAGTAAGCAGAGTGTCGTTCGTCGCATCATAATTAAGCTACTTTTTTTCGCCGGTCGGTCGAACTCGCGCATTGGGTGAAAAGTCCAGCGCTCGCAGAAAAATCCTTTCGGGCGCTCGGGCGAGAATCTTTCCGTCGCTTTCGGACTTCCGCCTCGCTTCTTGCCACGCGGGATCTGCGGAGAAGGCTTTCCAGTTCGCGTCCGCCTGCATCCGATTGGCGTGATGAATGAGGTAGATGAGCGTGTTTGCTGAATCTGGTGTGTCGAATGGTGTCCAGTAGCCGACGTTCTTCATGCCATGCTGCTTGAAAAGTGCCGCAGTGTGATTCTGAAAACGCTGGTTGAGGCGAGCGAGCATGTCCGGCTTCGTGACATAGGTGCGGAGCTCGAAGACCCCACCTACTTGGTCGATCGCGTCGCGGACCCGGGCCGAGTATTCGGTCTCTTTCATGAAGATACTGGTTGGTTTTTCCGCAAGCAGCCCTTGAAACTCCGGTTGCTCGAGCACGGCGTCCCACTCGCGGTCGTTATTGAACCGGGTCCAGTTCTCATAAGCGGCATACCGCGATGGATGCTTTAAAATGTAGATGAGGCGGCGACGTTTCTTCGCTGGCCCCTCGGTGGGCCTCCAATAGCCGATCGCTTCCAGTCCATGCTTTTTGAAAATTCGGTCGGTGTGCTCGCGAAATCGTTTTTCCAGATGTTGCAAACGATCTTCGTTGGCGGAATAGATTCGCAACTCGTAGACCGGGCCTTCCCTCAGACGTTGGGCCGGTTTTGGTTCCGGCTCGGGTGGTAGGGCATCGCGAGCAAGCTCCGAGCCTAGGACCACTGACTCAGGGGCTTGGAAGATCCACGCCATGTTGTCGGATATTTTAAAACTGGCATCGTGACCCGCGATGTAGATTTCGTCATCGCCGAAGGGTGATTTACAGAAGGTGCGCGGCGAAACCAGTAGTTGCTTCCCGACCTCGTAGCGATTGTTCACCTCCAGCACACGATAGCTCCGGTCAGCCCGCCGCACGGCATAGGGCGCCCCGGCATAGAGGGCGCTGCCCTTCCAACGGAGATGGTTTTTCGGGCCGCGGATATTTCCTTGGAACCCGATGATATGCACGGTCTCACCTGTCGCTGGGTCAGTGAATGGATAGATCATGTTGTGCGCGCCGAGCGTGTAGGTGACTTCAACTCCGAGGTGTTCCCTCATCAGATCAATGATCCGCACTTCGTCATGCAGCGTGTAGCCGCCCTTGCCATCGGGATCGAGTCGCTTGACTTCGCTGGCGGAACGCCCGCCCGGCGCCCAGATGAAGAGGAGCGAATCGCCCGCGCCATTAGGGTTGGGGACACGTGTCAGTCCGCGAATGCCACCCACATCGGTATCGGTGTCCTCGAACAGTTCGAAAATTTCGCGGTAGCGTGGCCGCTCGCCATCGATGCGTTGATAAATCGAATCGCCTTCGGAGAAAAAGAGCGAGCCGTTGGCCTGAATAATGCCCAGCGGGCGTGTCCGGAAGCTTCCATCAGTAAGGAAGGGGTGCTCCAGGTTGCGGTCCCAACGTATCTGGCCGGGGGCTGAGGGATCGTAGACTCCGGAGATGATTCCGGGATTTCCAAGAGACATGAAGATTCGCTCTGTGCCGGTCACCTTGTCGCAATACACCTCCATGTCACGGGGCACCCAGCGCACCCCTCCGGCACTCGAACCGTGCCTCACCAAGGTGTGCGTCCACTTTCCGGAGGTGTCGTCGCGCACCCATGCCGAAACGGCTCCACCGCGCTCGAAGTTCGCGCCCGCGGCCATTACCAGTATGGTCTCGGGTTGGTCTAGTTTTTCCCCCTCCGTATCACGGGTGAAGGTGACCGATTTGAGGATGTTACCCTTCATGTATTCGAGGCCGAGATCGTCGTTCGACTTACCCATGTCCAAGTCGACCTGCCATTGCGCCTCCGGGGCATCGAGTCGCAATACCTGCGCCGATTGTCGCTGCCCCTCCGGTGGGATGACCCAATGGGCATCGACCCAGTAGCCGTTGGATGCGAAGAGCATCCCTTTGTGTGAGGCGAGGTGCATCATCTCGGAACCTCCCGCCCAAGCCCCGTTGGCGTCCGGGTAACCCGCATCATAACTTTGAACCCAACACGCAGTTGGCTCGGGTTCGGCTGCCCCGCAAATGAGAACCTGTGGAAGGATCCCAGCGGCAATCGCCACCGCAATGAGCAGAGTATGCGGCCTTGATTTTTTCTTCAGGAATCTTGTCATTGCTCGTTTGAACGTCGTCGCATCATATTCAAGCCGACTCGAGTCCCGTAAGTGTTCCGGTGCTGGTGCCAAACTGGTCCACCTCCAAGCCGAAATTTTGAAGCATGGACAGCAACAAGTTGCACGCTTTCACCCGTTCGGTTTTCCCCTCGGGCATGGCACGGTGATCGCCTAGTTTAAATCCACCACCGGCGAGGACGAGTGGCATGTTCTTGCAGGAATGAGTTCCTGTCGCCATGCCACAACCGAAGAGGATCATCGTATGATCGAATAAGGTGCCGCCATTGATGGTATCTTCTTTTCCCTTCAGCAGCTCGATGAGGTAAGCCATTTGTGCGATTTGATTTCCTTCGATGAGTTTGAGCGCTTCGGTCTTCTCGGGGAGTTCCCCGTGATGTGAGAAGCCGTGATAGCCGCCCTGTAAGCCGAAGTCGCCATTGGTAAACCCGCTGGAGAGAGTCATGACCCGGGTCGAGTCGGTTTCGATCGCCAGGGCCATCAGTTCCATCATGATCTTCATTTCATCAGCGGTCTGCTGAGAAGGACGTGGTTCGGCCATCTCGGTTTTCGGCTTGGCCTGATCAAGCCAGGGCTGCTGCTGATCGATCTTCTTTTCTAGGCCTCGCACGGAATCGAGATACTCGGCAAATTTCTCTTGGTCCTGTTTTCCCAGCTCCCGGTTCACGGCCTTGGCTCTCTCCAGCACCGTGTCGAGAATGCTGCCATGTCGTTGCAGTCGCAAGCGCTCCTGTTTCTTTGCCTCCGCGGACTCCTCAAGGAAGAGCTTGCGATACATCGCGGTGACATCGATCGCGGGCACCTGCACTCCGGTGCGCGTAAAACTGGTTTGGTTGGATTCCTTCACCTTAAGTGTCATCGACGAATAGCGAGTGGCCGCTCCGACGAACTCGGCCGCCCTCTGGTCCATGCTGATGTTTCCTTCGGGGAAACTTGAGGCCATGTCCGGTCGGATCCCGTTCAAAAACGTCGGCACACAGGCGTGTCCGCCGGTGAGGCCGTGATCGAGATTGGAGAAGACGGAGAAATCCTTCCGGTGCTTTTCCAAGGGCCGCAGGGTCGGTGGAAGCTCATAGCCGCGTCCTGCCTCGGTAGGAAAAAATGCCTTCTGATAGATTCCATAGTTGTTCGAGAGGCAGACCATGCGCTTCACTGATTTTTTGCCTTCGGCGGCACGAGCGAGTGGCGTGAACGATTCCATCATCGGGAGGGCGATCGCGACTCCTCCGGCGCGTAGGAAATTTCTTCGGGTCAGTTGGGTTCGCATGGGAATTGCTGTTGAGATTTTCCTATTGTGGACGGAATTGGAGCAGGAGCCAATCAAGAAAGAATACGCGGTTCATTCCTTTGTTTGATCGTGAAATACGATGAATCTTGTTCAATTTTTTTTGGTCCCGTGAAAGATTGGAATGTCATCGCTGCCAAACGGGATGAAACCTTTCCTACACGGTGATCGTTATTTATTCTAGCCATGATACCCCCTCCCCAGTAGCAGTAGACCATTATGAAGAGCCCTAATTTTCTCAGAATTCCGTCCAGGGCCTGTCTCGCCGCTCTCACCGTGTTCGTTGCCGGACCGGCATCGGCTGAAGAGGAAGTTCCTGAATTCGATTTGCGGGGGCTCTCAAATCCGGAAGCGGCGAGACAGGAATCTGGCAAATCTGTCTCGTGGGCGCCGGGCGCGTTGCTACCGGAGGAAGCTGTCAAAGCACTGATGCCGGGTGATGGTTTGGCGATCGATTTGGTGCTTGCTGATCCGCTCATCGAACAGCCCTTGTTTTTGAATTTTGATGCACGTGGCCGGATGTGGGTGGTTCAATACCGCCAGTATCCCCACCCCGCCGGACTCAAGATTGTGAGCCGAGATAGCGTGTGGCGGAATGTTTATGACAAGGTCCCGCCGCCTCCTCCGCATTCACCGGGATCACCTTTTCGAGGGGAAGATAAGATTACGATCCACGAGGATACCGACGGGGATGGCACTTACGACAAAACCAAGACCTTCCTCGACGGATTAAACATGGCCACATCGCTTGCACACGGGAGCGGTGGTGTGTGGGTGATGAATCCGCCGTATCTGATGTTCTATCCGGATAAAGATGGCGACGATGTCCCGGACGGCGACCCTATCGTGCATCTCAAGGGATTCTGGTTGGAGGACTCGCATTCGATTTCGAATTCACTGCGCTGGGGACCGGACGGTTGGCTTTACGGGGCGCAAGGTTCAACCGTTTCTGCGGACATCGTCATCGTTGGTGAGGATGATGGTGCAGAACCCATCCACACCCAGGGTCAGCAGATCTGGCGCTACCATCCAGAGCGGCGTGTTTTTGAAACCTACGCCGAGGGAGGCGGGAATGCCTTCGGCTGTGAGATCGATGAGAAGGGGCGCGTCTTCTCCGGGCACAACGGCGGCAATACCCGCGGGTTCCACTACGCCCAAGGTGCCTATCTACAGAAAACTTTTGGCAAACACGGCTCGCTTTCCAATCCATACGCATTCGGCTATTTCCCCCAGATGCCCCACCCGAATGTGGCGAGGTTTACCCACAACTTCATCGTCTACGAAGGGGGTTCGTTGCCGCAAAAATACCACGGCAAGCTCATCGGCATCGACCCAATGAACCGTTATTTACCGGTAGCCGAGCGCACTGTGGATGGAGCGACATTTAGAACGAAAGATGTCGCAGCCGCGATCGAGAAAGGCGGAGATCCATGGTTTCGCCCTGTCGACATCAAGCACGGGCCGGACGGGGCAATCTACATCGCCGACTGGTATGACGCCCAGGTAAACCACTACCGGAATCACGAGGGCAAGATCGACAAGGAGAATGGTCGGATCTACCGCGTTAGGGCGGCCAAGGGGCACCAGACGACAGCCCCGTTCGATCTTCGTGAGAAATCGACATCGGAACTGATCGAGTTGTTGAAGAATCCTAACCGCTGGTACCGTGAACAGGCGCGCAGGCTCATTGGTGACCGCAGGGATGCCACCGCGATCGGTGGATTAAAGGTGGCTCTTCTCAAAGCTGATGGACAGGAGGCGCTCGAGTATCTTTGGGCGCTGAATTTGAGTGGTGGATTTGAGGAAGACTTGGCGGTGCAAGCTCTCGATCACGTAGATCCATATGTGCGCACGTGGACAGTGCGTTTGTTAGCAGACAACCATACAGTATCCCGCACTACCGCCGAAAAATTGGCGTCGCTGGCCAAGGGCGAATCCCATGTTGAGGTGAGAAGCCAGTTGGCGGCTTCTGCAAAGCGCCTTCCGACAGCGGCGGCGCTCCCGATCGTCGCCGAACTCCTGAGGCATGACGAGGACGTAAAAGATCGGTATCTACCGCTGCAAATCTGGTGGGCAATCGAGTCCAAATGCTCGTCCGACGCCGACGCGGTGGTCGATCTCTTTGAGGACTCTACCCTCTGGGACCGCCAACTTGTAAAGGCTCACATCCTCTGGCGATTGATGCGACGGTTTGCCGCCAACGGAAAGCGCATTGATATGGAACGTTGCGCCCGCCTACTGGAATTGTCACCGGATACCGGGAGCAAGAAGCGTCTGATGGAGGGCTTCGAACAGGCCTACAAGGGCCGCGCACTGACCGGTCTGCCACCGCGTTTGATCAAGGCTATCGATGGCGCAGGTGGAGCGTCGCTGACACTGAGGGTTCGCAATGGGGAGAAGAAAGCGATTGATGAGGCGCTGAAAATCCCCGCAAATAAAGAAGGTTCACTTACCCGCCGCGTCACCTTTATTTCTCTGTTTGGGGAGATTGATGTGCCCCGCAGTGTGCCAGTCATGTTGTCCGTTCTCGACGACGAGCAAGCGACTGTGCGCCATGCCGCGCTCACCTCCTTGCAATCGTATCGGGATGAAAAAATCGGCAGCGAAGTGATCAATCGCTATAAGGGTTTTGATGGGGCGACCCAAGAAGTCGCACGCACCCTGCTCGCAACCCGGGCCAACTGGTCGTGGCAATTGGTGGAGGCGGTAACCGCGGGGCAGATTGACAAAGAGTCATTCCCTGGTGAACAGGTGGCGCAAATCAGGCTCCATCAAGATGCCGTCTTGCAGACAAAGGTCGACAAAGTGTGGGGCGAATTGCGTGCTCCAACGCCCGAGCATTTTCAGAAGGAGATCGACCGCATCCATGCAATTCTTGAGGAAGGTAAGAGCAATCCCTACGACGGGAAACCGTTATTCATGAACAAATGCGCAGCCTGCCACAAGTTGTTTGCAGACGGCGGTAGCATCGGTCCGGATCTCACCGGCTACCAGCGCAAGGACACCGGGAACATGCTATTAAACATTGTTAATCCAAATGCGGAGATCCGGGAGGGGTATGAGAACTACGTGGTAACGATGAAGGATGGTCGCGTGATCATGGGCTTTAAAGCAGACGAGGACAATGCGGTCATGGTGATTCGTGGCATGGATGGGCAATCGATTTCTCTGAAACGGGAGGGTATTGCCAAGATCAATGCCATCGAAAGCTCCCTGATGCCACCGGGCTTGCTAAGTGGGATGAGCGATCAGCAGATCCGTGATTTCTTTGCTTACTTTCGCACCACCCAACCTTTGGTGGGAGAGAAGCGCTAGATTTGAGGCCCAAAGCCAAGGCGAATTCGAATCGGTGATCGATCCGGGCTAAAGATCTTTAGTGATATGAAAGGAATTTACCTCCTTTCCAAGTAATATACAAATCCATCCCTGTCGGACCCATGCTCACTATCTCATCAAGTAACGGAGAAGCCTTCTGCGACGGCCACACGCGCCGCGGGTTTCTCAAAATCGGGTCCCTTGGGCTCGCAGGAGCGATGCTCCCGCAACTCCTTCAAGCCGAGTCGCAGAATGTCGGCAAAGCCCGACCCCACAAGGCACTCATCAATATTTTCCTGGCGGGCGGTCCTCCGCACCAGGACATGTTCGATCTCAAGATGGATGCCCCTTCCGAAATTCGCGGAGAGTTCAAACCAATCGCCACCAATGTCGATGGCATCGAGATCTGCGAACTCTTCCCACAGCTCGCCAAGATGATGGACAAATTTTCGGTCATCCGCTCGATGGTCGGCGCGCACGGTGGACACGACGCCATTCAGTGCCTCACCGGCCGGACCCCGCGCGGTCCACAACCTCCCGGGGGCTGGCCCAGCATCGGGAGTGTCGTTTCAAAACTCCAGGGCCAGGTCCATCCCTCGGTTCCGTCCTTTCTCGGTCTCTCTCCCAAGTGCGGTCACGATGAGTGGGGCGACCCCGGAAAGCCCGGTTTTCTTGGACCCTCGCACGCCGCCTTCGCACCGTTCCGGGGGGCCGGAAAAGACGACATGTTGCTCGACGGGATCAGTCTCGAACGCCTGCAGGATCGCAAGGCTCTCCTGGGCAGTTTTGACCGCTTCCGCCGCGACGTCGATTCATCCGGCGCGATGGAGGGGATGGATGCCTTCACTGAACAGGCCTTCGGCGTTCTCACCTCCAGTCGCCTCGCCGATGCCTTCGATTTGAGTAAGGAAGATCCCAAAACGGTGGAGCGTTACGGCAAAGGAACTGAAAAGCTCACTGCAGACGGCCCCTGGAAACGACTCGATCAATTTCTCATGGCACGCCGTCTCATCGAAGCCGGAGCCCGTTGCGTCACGCTCGGCTTCAGTCGCTGGGATTGGCACAGCGGCAACTTCAAGCGGGCCCGCGAAGACTTTCCGCTCCTCGACCAAGGGGTCAGTGCCCTCATGCAGGATCTTGTCGATCGCGGGATGGACAAAGACGTCACGGTTGTCGTGTGGGGCGAGTTTGGGCGCACCCCGAAAATCAACCCACAAGGCGGACGCGATCACTGGCCGAAAGTCTCGTGCGCGCTCGTTGGCGGTGGTGGCATGAATAACGGACAAGTTATCGGTGCCACCACGCGCGACGGCGGGGAAGCATCGGAACGCCCTGTCGAGTTTCAGGAAGTCTTCTCGACTCTTTATCACAACCTCGGAATCGACGCGCGCCGCACCACCATCGACGATCTTACCGGACGACCTCGTTATCTCATCGAAAACCAGTTCGCGCCCCTCCCTGAACTCGTAGGATAATCGCCACGTGAAAATTCTCACTATCTTGTCCTGTGGCCTCTTCGCCACAGTAATTCTCGCCACAGCCCAGCAGGATCAGGCTCCCGCTGAGTCCACGGCGGCCCCAGCACTTACCCTGGCTTGGAGCAAGGTCGAGCCAATCAAGCTCATCGGCCCGCACGCCACGTATCAACTTGTCCTGACCGCGAAATCGGCCATCGGGGCAGATCATGATGTGACTCATTCCGCGAAATACGGAGTCCTGCCAGAGGGCATCATCGATATCGACCCGAGCGGATTCGTGCGAGCTTACGGCGATGGCACCGCGACCGTTACCGCCACCACTGAGGGAGTTACCAGTGCTCCCTTCACCATCTCGGTGCAGGGCTTTGGCAAGAGCATCCCGGTTAGCTTTCCCAACGACGTCGTTCCAATTTTCACCCGCTTCGAATGCAACAGCGGCGGGTGCCACGGCAAAGCCGAAGGCCAGAATAGCTTTCGGCTCTCCCTCCTTGGATACGAGTCGGCCGAAGACTACGAATACCTCGTCAAGGAGTCACGCGGGCGCCGTATCTTTCGGGCCGCTCCCGAGCACAGCCTGCTGCTCCTCAAGGCCAGTGGCGAACTTCCCCATCGGGGTGGTTCCCGATTGGAGAAGGACAGCGATGCCTACAAACTCATCGTGCGCTGGATCCAACAAGGCCTCCCTTACGCTCCCGAGAATGATCCCAGCGTGACACGTATCGCGGTCTTCCCGCAGGAATGCCTCACGCGCCCCGAAGCCCGCCAACAACTGCAGGTCACTGCGCACTTCAGTGACGGCAGTATCCGCGACATCACGCGCAGTGTGCAGTATGAATCAAAAGACGACGAGATGGCAGTGGCCGATGAACACGGACGGGTCACCATGAAGGAGCGCACCGGCAGCACTTCCATTATGATTCGCTTCCAGGAACACGTTGACGTCTTCCGTGCCACAATCCCCCTCGGAGCCCCTGTCGACAATTTTCCGGCCCCTACCAACTTCATTGATGAACGCATTCTTGCCAAGTTAAAGACGCTCGGACTGCCTCCCTCCGATCTCTCTGATGAGGCCACTTTCGTGCGGCGCGTGACTCTCGATATCGCGGGTCGTCTCCCGACCCTTGCCGAATCCGATCTCTTTCTCGCCGACCCCGACCCTGCCAAACGGGCCAAACTCATTGAAACCCTCCTCGGCAGTCCGGCCTATGCCGACTACTTCGCGGGGAAGTGGTCCGCCATCCTTCGAAACAAGCGCAAGGACGACACCCAGAAGCGCGGAACCTACGCCTTTCACTCCTGGATCCGCTCCTCGCTCAACGACAACCGTCCCTACGACGAGGTGGTGCGTGAACTCATCACGGCCACCGGGGAAGTGGGCCAGTCGCCTGCGGTGGCCTGGTACCGTTCGGTGCGGGAGAGCAAGGAACAGATGCAGGATGTCGCGCAGGTTTTCCTCGGAATTCGCATGCAGTGCGCGCAGTGCCATCACCATCCCTACGAAAAGTGGAGCCAGGACGACTACTACGGCTTCGAGGCCTTTTTCTCCACCATCGGTCGCAAGCCCGGCGAGCAAGCAGGAGAGGAACTCATCTACCACAAACGCGGGAACGCCACAGCTCAGAATCCCCGTTCCGGCCTCAGCCTGAAGCCCACTCCGCTCGGTGGAAAAACCCTCGAACTCGCCTCCCATCAAGACCCGCGCCAGCCGCTCGCGGACTGGTTGGTGGCTCCCGAGAATCCCTTCTTCGCGCGCATGCTGGTGAACCGTTACTGGAAGCACTTCTTCGGCCGCGGCCTAGTCGATCCGGAAGACGACTTGCGCGTCACTAATCCCGCCACTCATCCGGCTCTCCTCGACGACCTCACCAAGCACTTCGTAACGAACGGCCACGATCTCAAGGATCTCGTGCGCTTGATCTGCAACAGCCGAACCTACCAACTCAGTTCCATTCCGAATGAATACAACCGCGACGACCGCCAGAACTACTCGCGCTTCTACCCGCGCCGCCTCCCGGCCGAGGTTCTTCTCGACGGCATCAATCTCGTCACGAATTCCCAGGATAAGTTTGGTGGCCAACCGCAGGGCGTGAGCGCGGTGCAGCTTCCCGACGACCGCTTCACGCGTGACTCCTACTTCCTGTCTGTCTTCGGCCGTCCTGATATGAACAGTTCGTGTGAATGCGAGCGCACCTCCGACGTAAACCTGGCGCAAGCTCTGCACCTCGTGAACTCCAAGAACATCCGGAATAAGCTCGCCTCCGACCAGGCCCGCGCCGCGCTGCTCCTCCAGAACAAGGATCTCGGCGACGACGATCGTGTCGCGGAACTCTACCGCCACGCCTTCTCCCGACCACCGACTCCGGAAGAGCTCTCGACCGCCCGGGAGTTTCTCCTGCGTAAGCACGCTCAAGCGCAAACGGTCGAGCCCAAACCATCTCCCGAGCAAGTCAATCGCTCCGCTTTCGAAGACATCATCTGGGCTCTTCTCAATACCAAGGAGTTCCTTTTTAATCATTAGCGCGCTGATCACAGGCTGCTCAATCACGCGACGCATATGACGACGACTGCCACAATTATCCGTAGGTTCCTGGTCGCCACCGTGGCAACGAACCTGGCGTCCGCGCAACTCCCTTCCCCTCATCTTCGCTCGATCCACCCCGTAGGGGCCAAGGCCGGCACGACCCTCGAGGTCAGCATCGCAGGCTCCGAACTCGACGGGACCAGCGGTCTCCTCTTCTCGCATCCCGGCCTGAGTGCGGAGCGAGTCATTGTCCCCGCGGCAGAGTTTCAGCCCGAATATCCCGACCCTTTCCGCTTCCGCCTCACCGTTGCGAACGATGTTCCGCCCGGTCAGTATGAAGTGCATGTTAAGACACGCCTCGGCCTCAGCGGCCCCCGTCCCTTCGTGGTGGGAACGCTTGAAGAACTCGCTGAGCCCGGCACCAATAAGAAGGCAGCCGATGCTTTGGTGTTGCCGGTGGGGGTCGTCTTGAATGGCCGCGCTGATGGTGACTCCATCGACTACTTCCGCTTCGAGGCGAAGCAGGGACAACGTCTCCTGATCCAATGCTGGGCCGAGCGCATCGATTCCCGCATGGACGCCACCCTCGCAATCAATGACCCAAGCGGCCGGGAACTTCTCAGCGACCGCGACACCCTCGGCCGCGATCCTCTGCTCGATTTCACCGCGCCTGCGGACGGAGTTTACCTTCTCCGTGTTTATGATTTCACCTTCGGTGGCGGCGATGAGTTTTACTATCGACTCCTTATCAAGGACGCCCCGCACATCGACTTCATCGTTCCCCCGGCCGGCGCTCCAGGCACGACGTCTAAGTTCAAGATCTACGGCCGCAATCTCCCTGGAGGAAGCAAAGGCGAAGGACTGCGTCTCGGGCCTCACGAGTTGGAGTCGTTGGAAGTCGAATTACAACTCCCGAACGAATCCCAATCCGCCAATCCTTCTCTATTCGTCCGCCAAGGTCTTCTTCCGGGATTCGATTACCGGCTCGAAGCAAATGGCGTGTCCTCGAACCCCATTCGAATCGGGTTTGCAGAAGCCCCCGTCGTCATCGAAACCGAATCTACCAAGGAGCAGTCCGTCCCCATCCCCACGGAAATTCATGGAAGTTTCGCTCGCTCCGGCGACACCGACCGCTTCCGCATCGAAGCGAAGAAAGGCACGCCACTGTGGATCGACTGTCTCGCCGAGCGCCTCGGAGACGCGAGTGATCCGCTCCTCATCATTGAGCGTCTTAAGGTCGATGAGAAAGGCACCGAACAGTTCAGCGAAGTGCAGTCGAGCGACGATGGCGGCAATCCCGGCGGTCGTCACTTTCCACTTCCAACCCGCGATCCGTCCCTGCGCTTCTCACCGCCGGAAGATGGCACCTATCGCATTACAGTCATGAATCAGACAGGCTCTGGCGGTCCCGCGAGCCTCTATCGACTCGTGATTCGTGAAGATCAACCCGACTTCCAGCTCGTCGCCACCGCCTGGAAACCCCATCGTGAGTCGAAGTTGCTGCAACCGGTTCCGTCCCTTCTTCGCCAAGGAGGAACTGCAACATTCCATGTCCTCGCGATCCGGAGATCCGGCTTCCGCGGAGAGATCACCCTCAGCGCCGAAAATCTCCCGGGCGGAGTCACTTGTTCCCCAATGCGGATCGCAGAAGGGCAGGACAGCGCGACTCTCATTCTAAGTTCCGCGGAAGACGCACCGGCCTGGAACGGCTTCATCACAGTGCGCGGCAAGGCCGCTGACAAAGTTCGCGAGGCACGGGCCGGGACGATTTCGTGGGCGGTCGGCAATTACGAGATCGAGCGCATCCGCCCACACCTTGCCACCCGCCTTCCGCTTTCGGTCTGCGCCGCTGAGAAGGCCCCCGTCGTGGTGCAGCGGCCCGAAAAAGTTGACTGGGAAGTCGCGCTCAACGGTAAACTCGAATTTCCGATCAAGCTCCTCAAGAAAAGCGGAGTGAAGGGCGACTTCGTGATTCAGCCCGAAGGATCGTTGTTTCTAAAAACCCCACCCCAGCTCAAGATCAAGGAGACCGATTCGGAGGGAGTCCTCGCCATCACCTTCGCCAAGACCGCCGATTTTCCAGTGGAACCCGGCGTTTGGCAATTCGTATTGCGGGCCGATGGTATCGTGAAGTATCGCAACAACCCCGGTGCCGCGGATCGAGCCGAAGCGGATCGCAAACGCCTCGCGGAACTCAAAGTGCAGTTGGATCAACAAGCGAAGGAAGCCCGCGCCGCTGTCGAACCCGTCCGGCAGGCTTTGATGAAAGCGGAACAAAACCTCCAGAGTGCCAGCGCCGAAGCCCAGCCCGAACTTGGAGCGATCGTTACTACAACCCGCGCCACGCTGCTGACGACCGAGAAGTCAGCCAAGGACGCTGAGGAAAAGAGCAAGCGTGCCGATAACGAGAAGAGCGCGGCGGAGGCGCGCGCCAAAGCCGCGATTGAACGCGCCAAGGAACGCGACGTGAAGATCTCGACATACTCACTGCCGATCACGGTAAGCGTCACAGCCCCAGCCCCAAAAGAGGAAGAAAAATGATACGTCACTTTATCGCTGCTTTCGTTCTAATCGGCCTGACCTCCGCGCAGGAAACCCCACTTCCGGTCGCTGATCTGCAGCGCAACACCATGGTCGACTTCACGAAGGAAATCGTGCCCTTTCTCAAGAAGAATTGCTTCGCTTGTCACAATGAAAAAAAGGCCAAAGCCGACCTCAATCTCGAATCGCCACAGGCCATGATTACGGGCGGTGACAGCGGTCCCTCCCTCGTTCCCGGCAAGCCAATGGAGAGTCTCGTTTTTACCTATTCCGCGCACCTCGAAGACGATCCGATGCCGCCGGCCAAGAACAAGTCCAAGGCCCTCGACCTCAGTCCGGAGCAACTGGCCCTCTTGAAACTTTGGATCACCCAAGGCGGAGTAGGAACCTCTGCCGCCGTCTTGGCCGGACCAAGTAAATGGGAAGATCTGCAGGGCGTTAATGCGATCTACGCTACCGCCATTACGGATGACGGACGCTTTGTCGCGGCGGGACGTGGCAACCGAATCCACCTCTATGACCTGCATCGCGGCGCGTTCGAAGCGGAGTTAGTCGATCCCGAACTGGGAACACCGGCTGCGCACCACGACAACGTCCACTCCCTTGCTTTCAACCGTGACGGCCTTCTCGCCTCGGGAGGATTCCGGACCGTGAAACTTTGGTCCCGGGGAGGCTTCCCGGCCCGGATCGGTAGACCTCTCCCGGAAGCGCCCACTATCCTCGCCGCCAGCCCAAATGGTGAATCGCTAGCGACAGGCGATGGCAAGGGGAACCTCCTCCTGCACTCGCTCGGTCAAGCGACTGAAGTCAAGACCGAGGGAAAACACGCCGCCGCAATCCGCGCAGCGATTTTCACGGCGGACAGCTCCACTCTTTACTCGCTCTCCGATGACAAAATTCTTCTCCGCAGTAGTGCAATCGACCCGAAGAACTGGAAGGCGATCAAGTCCCTCCCTGAATCGACATCTCTCGCACTGTTAGAGGACGGACAGAAGCTTGCGGTAGGAGGCGCAGATGGCGTGATTCGCATCATTCCGGTCGCGGCCTTCGAGCAATCGGTCGATACCGAAGTAAGCCCCCCGCTTGAACTGAAAGGGCATGGAGCGAAGATCACTTCCCTCCTCGCCTTCAATCTAGAAGGCAGACAGTTTCTCTCGGCAAGCGAAGATGGAACTGCTCGTCTTTGGGACCAAGCAGGCAAGCCACTTAGCCAATTCAACCATGGTTCCCCGATTACTACCCTCACTGCGCATGCCGGAGCAAATCGTATCGCGACAGCCGGAGCAGATGGCATCGTGCGGGTTTGGGACGCGGCAAAGGGAACCAAACTCGGCGAACTGAGCGGAGATTACGACTTCGAGATCCGCCGGGCAGCTGCAATCCGGAGCCGTGACGTCGCAAAACGTGTGGCAGACTTGCGTCGCACGCAAGTCGAAGCAGGCGACAAACGGTGGACCGAACTCCGCGAACACACCAAGAAACAGGCTGAAGCTCTGAATGCCGCTTTGAAGGAATTCGAAGCAAAGGAAGGTACGCTACCCAAGCTCCGCAAGGAGGCCGACGTGATACGGAACGAAGTGGCTCAAATCGAGAGTGCCACCGACAAGTCACAGCTCGGCGCGGTAAAGGGACGCGCCCAAAAGGCCACCGAAGCCCTCCAGAAGGCCGAGGCCGAACTCACCACGGCCAAGCGCAAGCACGCCGGCGCCCAAGGCAATCGCGAGCTCGCCGTACGCGACGGAACCAAGGCCGCCGAGCGACTTCTCTCGGTGCAAGCGGCCTCCACCGAGGCCGATGGGAAACTCGCCACCGCGGAGGAATCTGTGAAGAAGCTCGAAGAGGAGGCGAAGACGATCGGATCGGGCGCGGTGCGCAGTCTCGCCATCTCGGCCGACGGCACTACCCTCGCCGCCGGGACGCAAAAGATGGGGGTGCGGTTTTGGTCACTTGCCACGCTCCAACCACTTGACACCCTGCAAAGAGGCCGCGACACCGCGAGGGTTGTCTTCACTCCCAACGGAGATCTCATCGCCGCCTTCGCGGACAAATCCCTTGCTCGCTTCGCGCCAGCTTCGTGGCGCAAGATGCGCCAGATTGGTGACGGGACCAGCGCCAAACCCTTCTCCGGACGCGTCCTCGCCCTCGCTTTCCATCCGCGTGGCGGACTGCTCGCCACCGGAAGCGGAATCCCTTCGCGGCGTGGCGAACTCAAACTCTGGAACGTGCACAATGGGACCCGGCAAAACGAGATTACCAAGCCACACGATGACACCATCACCGGCCTGGCCTTCTCACCGGATGGAGAGCAGCTCGCCACGGCCTCCACCGATCGATTGGTGAAACTCCATCGTCTTGATACCGGCGCGCTCCTTCACAAGATGGAAGGTCACACCAATCATGTTCTTGACGTCGCTTGGAGTGCCGACGGTCAGACGATTGCGTCGGCCGGCGCAGACAAGGTGACAAAACTGTGGAGTGCCGAGACGGGCAAGCAGACAAAGTCAGAGGGCGGATACCGAAAGGAAGTCACCTCGATCGAGTTTCTCGGAACCGGCAATGCTCTCCTTAGTTCCGCCGGCGACAAGACAGTGAAGGCTGCGGGGCAAAATTTGGGCGGAATCGAAAGTTTTGTCTACACCGTGACCGCCTCTCCTGATGGCCGGATCATCGTCGCTGGTGGCGAAGGCGGCATCCTGCGTGTGTGGCGCGCCAAGGATCGGAAGCTGTTGCACTCTTTTCCCCCTCTGAAGAAAGAGGCAAAAACGGTGGAGCGGTAGACAGGGCGCCCCTAGCATCGCAGAAAGGAGCCACCCATTGAGCTCGATGTCTCGCCCCAAAGCTTATTTTCCAGAGGGATCGGAAGCGTTCGGCTCTCCTGCCTTGGGCGCTGCTTTCTTCTTTTGCACACCACTTTTCGCTTTCTTTACTTTCGGCTTCTTCGCAGGACGCACCAGCTCGAGCTCTCCGCCTTCACCTGTCTCTTTCATTTCAAAGCCAAGGGTCAGGGACTTCTTGTCTACGACCTTATGAGAGATTTTGAGCTCCACTTCCTGACCATCGGAAGTGTTCTGAGTGAGATCGAGAATCGCGACGCCCTCCTGGGCGGACCAGGTCCCACGGCCAAGTTCTCCCTTTGAGTTCACTCCCATGTGGAGGACCGTTTCCGATCCTTGATCGTAGACAATGAGTGCAGAGGAAGTGCTGTCTTCCGTCTTGAGGATCAGCTCTACTGCGTGGCCCTTGATCTTCCACTTGTAGGTGATTCTGAACTTTTCTCCATTGGTGTCGGCATCGACCCAGGTGCCTAACATTTTGTCAATTCCCTCGGACTTCATCACGTCACCAAGGGTATCCGCTTGGAGGTTGGAAGTTGTGAAGCTGATCGAGAAGGCGGCAATGGATAAGATTGTGGCAAGTTTCTTCATGATTCTGGAGATTATAATGTATTTATATCTTGGTGTTTTTGAGATAGCCCTGATTTCAGGACGATGAAAGGGTGAAATTTCTAGCGAAGTTGGTCAAGCGATCTTGTTACCGGGCCAGCGCCGGATCTACGGCGTTGGCCAGGGTGTGGGCATTGCCTTACGGTAATTGATGAATGGAAGCGTGGATGACGCGCTTGATCTTGTTTCCGAAATCGCAGGAGATCTCCATGCCCCAGGTTGGCTCTAAGTCGGGGATGGTGAGGCTTGCTTGCTTGCCGGAGATCGTCACTTCGGTGACTTCCAAGGCGCGTTCGTCGTAGTGTTTGGACCCGTAGTTGGCGGTGCGCTTGAGGTTCCATACTTTGACCTTGAAGCTGGCCTTGGCAGGGACAGGGTCACTGAAGGTGATCTTGTATTTGCCTTTCGAGGCTTCCGTTTTGATCGGCAGGTAGCTTGGCTTTCCGGTTGCCCGGATGCGGCAAAAGGAACCGTCGGCTTGCCGGCTACCGGCCCAGGCGAACATCCCGGCGGCGTAGAGTTGCTTGTTGACGGGATGAAAGCGCCCACGGTGAAGGCCGGAGGGAGCGGCTTCGATGGGGAGGGCGCACATCCCGCCTTGAGCTTGACCGTTTAGCACTTCGTGCGGGACGGTGTAGACTTTGCCGTAGCCGTAGCTGAGGTTGAGGAGGGTGCCGTTGAGGGAACCCCATGCGGCATCTTCTGGAACCCAGAGGAGTTCGGCGGGGGAGCGGTCGAAGGCGTTGGTGATCCAAGTCAGCGGTTGCTCCATCGCTTCATCAGAGCTGTCGGTGACGTTGTGATAGCCAAACATGTTGCCATAGAATCCACCTTCCTTGACGTAGTTGATTCGGTTCTTCGGGTTCCAGTGGCCTTCTTGATCGGTGACGATCCAGGTGCCGTCCGGGTTGAGGCAAACTCCGTTGGCGGCGCGGAATCCACTCGCGACGATTTCGGTGGTCGCGCCATCCGGGCTGACGCGGAGGAGGGTGCCGTGGTGGGGGACGACGGCCTTCTTTGCATGGCGGGCCGACTTGGCGTAGTAGAAGTTTCCTTTCTCATCGGTTTGCAGGCCCATCGCAAATTCGTGGAAGTGTTCGGTGACCTGGTGATCGTTGTTGAAGGCTTCCACGTAATCGATTTCCTCGTCGCCATTCAGGTCGTGGAGGCGGGCGAGTTGGTCCCGGCAGGTGACGTAGATGGTGTTGTCGACGATTTTTAGGCCGAGAGGCTGGAAGAGACCGGTGCAGATGCGGCGCCACTTAAGTTCCTTGAGGTCGCCGGCTACGCCATCGACGAGCCAAACATCGCCGAGCCAGGTGCAGACGGCGGCGCGGTCCGGGTTCTTCGGGAAAAAGTCGAAGCCCCCGAGGCGCATCCAGGAGTTCCAGGGATTATCGCCTTTGTTGGGAATCGTGAGGATGTCGTAGGCGAAGGGATCATCGTCATTGCCGAGTGTTCCCGCGGTGATGACCGGGTCGGGGTATTGGGCTGGTCCGCCTTTCGTCAATGGCGTCAGGGCGGCAGGTTCGGTGAGGGCCGCGCTGAGTTCGGCAGCTTCCATGTTGCCGAATCCAAGAATGAATCGGGCAGGAGTGGCGGAGGCGGGGATGCGGAGGTAGACGCCGTCGTCCTTGCGTTCGAGGCTCACGCCTACGGTGCCCTTCAGGGCCACGGCAAATCCATCCTCGGGAGGAGTAATCCGACTGAGGAGGTCGTGAGAGGATTTAGCGACGTTCAAGGTGCGGGTGAAAACTTCTTGGGTTACTCCAGTGAGGAGGCCGGGGAGTTCGAGAATCTCGGTCTTGCCGACACGGTAGTGAATGATCGTCTGTTGGTCGTATCGGTAGCGTCCGAGGTAGCGCACCCAATCTTGGGGAAGGGGGCCGTAGTGGCGATTGTCACGACCAATGACGCGTTCATCTTCCCAGGAATGTTTGGTGGGGTGCTCCCACGCGGGGGCGTCGGGATTGATGAACAAGGGCTCGCCGGCAATGCTGGTGTGGCTGCCGTGGGAACCATCGAAGGCGATGCCCCGCCAATCGACGAAATCGCCCGAGTAGGCGGTGGCGACACGCATGGTGTCTTCGTCATAGACCATCCAGGCCTTGCCTTTGGAGACGCCGCCTGCGCCCCGATCGAGGCGCACGTTGATTCCCTTTTGCGCGATATTCTTGTCCTTGTCGCGGGCTCCACGATTGATTTGGTAGGTCCAATTAAGGGCCGGGCCGAAATCCATGAGTTCGAAGGGCTTACCCTGTTTGGCGAGGGTAGGGCTCTTCGGAACCTTGGGGAGGTCGAGGGCTTTGGGGAGACTGGCGAGGTAGGCCTCGGTGGGTTCGAAGTATTGGCTTTTGTTGAGGGGCTTCAGGAAGGTTTCGCGAATGTATTGGATGGCGGCATACTTTTGCCCTGCATCAAATTGAGCCTGTGGCACCATCAGCCCGTATCCCTTTTCCAGAGTCTGGAACATGCGGTAAGGATCACTGCCGTTTTTAAGGGGAGCCTCGTGAAATTTCAGGGCGGTGGGCAGGCTTCCTTCTTTGTTTTGATCACCGTGGCAGGTGATGCAGAGAGTCTGGTAGATGACTTTCCCTTCGGTGAGCGTCTTCTTGTTCCAGCCTCGGATCAGTTTGGCGTGATCTGTGATTTCGAGGGGCTGAACCCAGGCCTTTTTGCCGGTGAAGCTCTTGTCGGCCTTGAGGTTGAGTTGAACCGGAGTTCCGGCTTGTCCGAGTCCGCCGAAGGTTTCGCCGTGCTCGCTGGCGGACCAATTGAGATCGGGAGTGTTGATGGCCTCAACGTCGCCTTTGAGTAGTGAAGTGAGTTCGGCGCCCTCAAGGGAGCGCGTCCAATAGCGGAGGTTGGAAACAGTGCCCTTGTTTAATGGGCCGGTGAAGTCGCTTGCTCCGAGACCGATCTTGAAGAGGTGACTCGAGACGTCTTCAGAGTTTAGCTTTTCCGTTCCGATGGATCGGCCATCGACGGCGAGGTCGATCATTCCTTTGCTGGAGCGTAGGACGACCCGGTGTGTTTTGCCATCGCTAACGACAGGCCCACTGAGATCTCCGACCCAGCCGACGTCATAAGTGAGTCGACCACCCTTGATAAAGAGGGCTTTGCTGCCTTCGGACCACAGTCCTTCCGGGGCGCATTTTGAGAAGATGGTGCCATCGCCGGTGGATTGGAAGGACGCCGCGACTGTGAAATCTTGGTCGGTGCGGAGGGCCTTGTCGTCCGAGGTGAAGGATTGATCTCCGCCGGCTGGGAGGGATTTGTTCTGATGGAGCGCCTTGCCATCGATCCAGGCGCTGAGCTGGGTGGGTCGTGATCCGGTCTGCTGGTAGGTCAACTCAAGGATGTGGGCGCCGCCGGGGAGGGTGAGGCTGAATCCTTTGGTGACCAAAAGTTCAGAAGCGGTGTCCGATTGATAATCGAGATGGAGGCGAAAGTTGGCGAGTTCGCGCGATTTGTAGCCATTTTCAAAGATTGGAAATTGGGTCTGCACCACCGTCTTAGCCGGGATGATGGGGACTTGGCCGAAGGCCGAGATTGAACCGAGTGCGAGGGAGAAAAGGACGGTGGATAGGATATTATTGCGCATCGTGAACTGAAATGAATGGTCTGAGCAGGAGAATGAAACTGTGGACGGATAGAACGTGCCTTAGGGTGAGGGTATTGCAACGACTGTTGGCTGCCAGGAATTTGCTTATTTGAGGGGACCGCGTGGGTGCGGCCTTTAAGGGATCGGAAAGGGGAGAAGAGGGCGCTCCCTAGCTCATCAGTTCGCCCAGTGGTCCGTCTTGGTGGATAGAGGCGCCAAGGCCGAGGTCGCGGTCGCCGTAGCGGTCGCTGGGCATGCCGGCGGCGTGGAGCAGGGACATGTGTAGATTGGCAAGCGTCCGGTGGCCCGGTTGATTGTAGGTCGGGTAGTGGAGGTAGCGACCGGTCTTGAAGGCGCCGCTCATGTTTCCGAGGACGAGAAGGGGCATGTTCTCATAGCCGGTGTGGTGCTGCGAGCCCGCGTCGCTGAGGAAGACGATGATGGTGTTGTCCAACATCGTGCCGTTGCCTTCGGGAACTGCTTTGAGTTTGGTGGCAAGGCCGGAGATGAGTTCCATCTGATAGGTTCGGATCGTATCTCGCATCAAGCGTCCCTCTTTCCAGTTTGATTCGAAGCGGTCGTTCATGCCCTCGACGTCGGCGGTGTGGCCGATTTCGTGCAAGGAAATTTTCTTCATGCGTTCGTGTTCGAATCCCTGATAGCGGACTTCAAGTTGGTCGGCGCGAATGGTGACAACATTGGTCAGTCCGGTGACCAAGGATGCTGCGGCGAGGTCGAAGTGGGCTTCGAGTCGGTGGGTTTCGATTTCGGAAGTATACTTGTCATCGAGTTCCGGGGCGTGCTCGCGCAAGGTGCTTGCCATTTTGGTGAGCTTTACCTTGCGATCGCGAAGCGCTTCAAACCCATGGAGGTAGTGATCGAGTTTTTCCCGTTCTTCTGAGTTGAGCGACTTCTTGGCATTCTTCACGTCGTTGACAAGAAAGTCCATGAGGTTGCGGTCGGTCTCGGTTTCGATCTTGGCGTTGTCCCCGGTGAGGATGGTTCCGAAGATGTCCTTGTAGGCCAGCATGGCGGAGGCGTAGGCCGCGGTCCGAGTGTTTTTTCCTTGGGCGGAGATATTGAGGTAGCGGAAGAGTTCGCCGGGTTTGGTGCCGATGTGGAAGGCGAGTTGAGGGAAGATGCCGGGGAACTGTTTGGCGAGGGTTGCGTCGAGGGTTTCTTTGCGTGGTGGGGCATGGTCACCGGAGGTGTAGGAGCCAAGGATGCCGTAGTGTCCGCCGTGGGGGCCCTTGCAAATCTTGCTGGAGAGGCCCTGCATGATGGTCAGTTGATCCTTGAAGGGTTCCAGCGATTTCATGCTCGGGTCGAGGGAGTGGTTCGCAAGGGGTTCGTCGACCATCGTTTCTGATTTGAAGCGATCCACACCGTATTTCTCCAGTCCTTTAGGGACGATTCCGAAGGGCCGCAGGCCGTTGCCGCGCACCACGAAGACAAAGCGTTTGGGCAATGCCTCAACCGTGCCTGCGGCGTGGGCGCGCATGTGTTGCATGAAGGGAGCAAGAGCCAGCGAGCCGGCCCCGATATTGCGGAGGAAGTCTCTTCTAGGAATCATGGTATTATTTGCGGTAGAGGAAGGAATCGGAGGTCAGGAGGGAGATTAGCATTTCTTTGAAGCTTCCACCATTTTCAAGATAGGCCTTGTCGGCGGCGATGAGGGTGGGTGAGTCAGTGAAGGTTTCGTTGCGCCCCATCCAGTAGCGGAAGGCGTGGCGAATGAAGGATTGGCGGGCTCGCTCAGATTTTGCGAGGCGTTGGGTGAGGTCGATGGCATTCTTCACTGGGCCATCCAAAGCCGGGTTGCCGGTTCCGGACAGGACACCACTCGTATCGACTGGCTTGGCCTCGGGGACTGGAGCGACCATCGCGGCAAGACGACGCTCCAGGTCTGCGATGCGGCGATGTTGCTCGGCGTCTTCCATCTTGGACCAGGTTTCTACTTCCTTGGTCCAGCGGCTGACATTTTTTTCATATCCGCGTTGCGCGGCAGTGTAATTTTTAACGTCCTTCGCCGGAGGTTTGAGTTCGGCGAGTTTTTTTTGAGCTTCCGCGACCTTCTTGGCGCGTCCCTTGGCATCGTAGCCGCGCCATTCTTTGAGTTCTTTTTTCCACCCGGCTTTCTGTCCTTCGTATCTGCGCTTCTCCTTGAAGTAGGCATCGGCATCGCCCAAGACGATCTGTGTGCGGTATCGGCCGAAATCGTCGTAGGCCTCGAAGGGCTCGCCGAGGGGGTTCATTTGTTTGTGACAACGCCAGCACTCGGCGGGGCGGATCACATCAAGGCGTTCCCGCAGGGTGCGGTGAGGGTCTTCCGGGATCTTGGCATCCACCCCGATGGGGACGTCGGGAACCATGTCGGCGAGGAGGTGCTCACGAATCCATTTGCCGCGGCGGATCGGATCGTTGTCAAAGTTTCCACTGTGCGCGACCAACCAGGCCGGGTGGGTGAGCATGCCGGCTCGTTGGTTCTTGGGCAGGGAGATATACTCTCCGGGTCCACGGCGAATGGCGGCCGCTTGCTCGCGATCAAGGTTATAGGCGCTGACATGGCTTGACTCGACCCCCGGCCACTTGCCCGCTTTGATGATGGCGGCGACTTGGCCTTCATACTTGGCCTTGAAGTGGTCCTTCGCTTTCAGGTTGTTGCCTTCGAAGAGGTGCTTCAGCCGGTCCCGGTTCGAATAGTCCATCGGGTAATCGTTCGTGGTTAGGAGCTCAGCCAAGACATTTTGGTCCTTCTCCAAGATACTCAGCACCAGCATGTCGGCATCCTTGCGCAGTCGATTGGCGTGGTGGGTTCCGTTGCGTTTTTTGTCCTTGAAGACATCGGCGACGGCGGTGTAGCCGAAGAATTCCTGGAAGAAGCGCAGGACGCGGGGTTGGCGCTGGTAGTAGTCTTCGCCCCAGCGATGATACATTGGGTAGTTCCAATACCTCTTGTCGGTGTCCTTAAGGTCGAGGATGCGTCGCAGCTCGAGTGCCACGTCTTTTTTGGTCGCGAGCGTTCCTTCAGACGCCGCTTTGAGCAGGTTTTGGTCTGGCATGTCATGGAAGGCAAAGGAAAGGGCGTAGGCGGTTTCTGTGGGGCTGAGCATCCGGCGTCCGTCGGGTTGTTCTTCTCCCAATCCGACTTCGAGCCGGTAGACGAATTCCTGGGACATGAGCATGCTCACGATCAAGGTTTGCATGGCACGCTTGAGGTCGCTGATTTTCCGGTTCTTGTTAAAGAGGCCGTCGATGTAGCGAGCCCGGTCGTCCTCGGAGGGGAGTCGCTGAAAGATCATTTGGAAGAGACTATTCATTGCCTTCTGAACGGTCTCCTCGTTGATTTCCGCATCTTCTTTAAACAGCGGGTTGAGTGAGCGGTTGATGTGGCTTCTTTCCGAGGATAAGAGGTTTTCAGCGATGACGTTGCTGTTGCGCAGCATCGTCTTGATGGTCGATTCATCCGCAAAGAGGCTGGTGTAATCCTGGATTCCCTTCCCACCCAATCCGAGGAGTGGTTGGGAAACCTGAGTACGCATTTCCCGGGCGAAGCGGTCGTAGATGTAGGGGCTCTTGCGCCAAAGGCGGGAGGGGGAGAAGGCCGGGCCGGTATGTTCGCCGCTGAAGAGTTCTTCGTGGTTGATGCGATTTGCTTGGTGGGGGAGCCGAAGTTTTCCTTCGTCCTGGCCGCGGCCGATCTTGCGCAGCTCGGCGGTGATCCATCCGAGCACCTTACTGCGTTCGGTTTTAGACGGTTGATCTTCGTCCTCGGGTGGCATGTCATAAAGGCTGACCATTTCGAGAATTTTTTCCCAACGAACGACGTCCTTTCCATCAGTGATCACTCCGTCAATGTCGTGCAGGAAGAACTTGGCCTTTTTCTTTTTCTCGCCGTGGCACTTGACGCAGCGCTGTTCGAGGAAGGGTTGAATTTCGGCTTTGAATTCAGCGGGATTGGTGGAGGTGAATGGTTCTTCCGCGCGAAGAGAGGAAGAGGTCAAGGCAGCTCCGGCGAAGAGGAGGTTCAAGAGCGCAGCAGTCCCGACGAATCGATGATGGGTTCGAGAGGGCTGTTGGGGTAGAATTTTCACGGTGGAATGATCTAGAGGTTTAGGAAGTCTGACGGTGTGAGCTATGCTGAAAGGAGATCCCGTGTCATATCGATGGAAAGAATTTCCATGTCAAAATCTCCCTTGGCGGTCGCGGAGTCGTGGCAATCGATGCAATGGTCCTCATGGTATTCCTGGAGGGGCGCCGCAGTGGAAAGGCCAACCCCAAGCAGGAGGGAATTCGCGAAGAAAAAAGCGATCTGGGAGTTAGTAGGCATGAGTGAAGGTCGGTGGTGCGTCTATCAGAATTTTTGGGCACTTGCGGAGCGCGATTGGCTCGGATGGGGTTCAAAAGAGGTTATCGGACAGATTTAGGGAATACTACCGGTCAATAGATCGGTTCTTTCACTGTTACCGGAGGTGCCGCAGCGGTTTGTGGGTAGGTGGGCGGTTTGACCGAGGGGAGTCGATGGGATGGAACTGCTTGGATTCAAAGTGGAAGTGCGCAGGTCGGCTTGGCTTTTGGCTTGGAGAGAAAATGATCCGCTTGCTTCTTCCCAGTTCTTGATGGATTGGGGGAGACGGAGGCGGAACGGGCGGATGGCGAGGGCAATAAGGCCGGCTGCTTCGTGTTCGGAAAAGTGGTTCGCTGAACCGGGAAGGACGGACGCGGTAAGCGTGACGATGCTGTGCGGGGTGATTCGTAGTTCGAACAGGTTACTCTCCATTGTTAGAGAAAAGATCGTATGCGGGAGTCTGAATGGCAAGATTGTCCATTTTACTTCAGTAGTCCCCATAGCTACGGCATTCGCGCTGTTATGGAAGGCGGGATATTTGTCCGGCCTTTTTTGTCTGGTCAATTCCACCAAGTGCTCCGACTTTTTGTTGATGGAGATCCCGAAGCTCACCACTGAAGAAGAGGTCATGTTTTTTGACACCGACTGCGGAGGGGTGGTGCACAACATCGCTTATCTGCGCATGATCGAGACGTGTCGAACGAGACTGGCGGCTCTCATGGGGATGGATCTTGCTGAAATGGCGAAGACCCAGCTGTTTCCGGTCGTGGTGAGGACGGAGATCGATTACCGGAGCCCCGCAAAGCTGGGCGATCACCTTGAAATCCATGGCGTTTTGGCCGAGATCGAACGAGTTCGGTTTTGGTGCGAATTTAAAATGGTTCGGAAAGGAGAGGAGCGTCCATTGGTGACCTGTCGGCAGGCTCTCGCGATGGTTCAAATGCCAGCGGGCCGTCCTCAACGGCTTCCTCAGGAATGGAAAGGGCGTTGGCAAAGCGAAGCCGAGGCCGATTAAGGCTTTCCGTCCCGAGCTGAAGGCCTTAGGACCAAGGGAGATATGGCGCATCAACCGACAGTTCTCATTATTCGCGATGGCTGGGGAGTGAATCCCGGTGGAAAGACGACCGCAAAAAAAGACGGCAACGCTGTCGAACTCGCGGAGACTCCCTTTCACGAAGAGATGGAGAAAAAATATTCCAAGGGTCTCGTTTCTGCTTCGGGCTTGGACGTAGGACTTCCGGAGGGGCAGATGGGAAACTCCGAAGTGGGTCACTTGAATCTCGGAGCGGGTCGGGTCGTCTATCAAGATCTTACCCGCATCAATAAATCGATCAAAGACGGCGAACTCGCCGAGATCGAGAATCTCAAATCCGCCTTTGCGAAAGCGAAAGGAAAGCGTCTTCACTTCATCGGTCTCGTCTCAGATGGGGGAGTGCACAGTCACCAGAACCATCTTGTAGCGCTTGCAAAAGCGGCTCGTGAGAGCGGCTGCGAAGACATGATGGTTCACGCCATCACCGATGGTCGCGACACTTCGCCGACCGGTGGTCAGGGTTACCTGAGTGAGGTCGAGGACGAGCTCGCCAAATATAACGCCCGTATTGCTACCGTGATCGGCCGCTACTACGCGATGGATCGTGATAAGCGCTGGGAGCGCACCAAGCTCGCTTGGGATGCCATCGTCTGGGGAAAGGGTGAGCAGCACAGCGTGCTCGCCAGTGAAGCGGTGGCCCAACAATACGCGAATGAGAAGACTGATGAGTTCATTCTTCCAATGACCTTTTTTAGCCACGAGCAGAAGCGCGTGCGTGATGGCGATGTCGTTTTCTTTTTCAATTTCCGTGCCGACCGTGCCCGCCAGCTTTGCGAGACCTTTTTGAGTCAGCCCACTTTTGAGGCGTTCGAGACAGGCGAGCGTCCTAAGGTCGATTTCCTCACTCTCACGGAATATGACGAGACCTACACTTGTCCCGTCGTCTTCCCACCCGAGACTCTGGATAAGGTTCTCGGTGAAGTGGTTTCAGAGGCTGGTAAAAAGCAGCTTCGCATTGCTGAGACTGAGAAATATCCTCACGTTTCTTACTTTTTTAATGGAGGCCTCGAAAAGGCTTACAAGGGCGAAGACCGCAAGGTCATTCCCTCGCCAAAAGACGTCGCGACCTACGATCTTAAACCTGAGATGAGTTCGCACGAAGTTGAGGAATACGTCGTCAACCATCTCAAGGATTACGATCTCGTGATCATCAATTTTGCCAACCCCGATATGGTCGGCCATACTGGGGTGGTGAATGCGGCCGTCAAAGCGGTTGAGCGGATCGATGACGCAGTCAGAGCAGTCACTGAAGAGACTTTCCGCCTCGGTGGAAAGCTTCTCATTACCGCAGACCATGGAAATTGCGAATTCATGATCAATGCCGATGGTTCTCCCCACACCGCGCACACCACAAATCTGGTGCATTGTTGGTATGTCTCAGCTGATGAAAAAAAGAAGAAGGTCAATGACGGCATACTAGCCGACATCGCACCCACTCTGCTTGATATGATGGGCCTCGATGCTCCGAAGGAGATGACGGGCAAGAGTCTGTTGTCCTAGGCCGCCGCCGATCTAAATTTCTCAAGGAAGGGACGCTTCTTAAGAAATGAGATGAGCGCCTTTTGCGGGGCGGGTGGCGAAGATGACGGGCGTGATGCCGGTCTTGGTGAGATATCGCTCATGCATCGTTTTGCCAACCTCTTGAGCGTAATTTGTTTCGCAAAGGGTCACCGTAGATCCACCGAAGCCGCCGCCGGTCATTCGGGCTCCAAGGACTCCAGGGAGGGCGGTGGCGATTTCGACCATGAGGTCGAGTTCTACGCAGGAGACTTCGAAGTCGTCTCGGAGAGAAGAATGTGAGTCGGTCATGAGTTGGTTGATATTGGACAAGTCGCCTGTTTTGAAAGCGGTGACCGCGTCCATTGTTCGTTGGATCTCGCCCACGACGTGGCGTGAGCGGCGGAAAGTGATGTCCCCCATTTTCGTCTTCTGAGCGAGGATGTCTTCGATGGTGGCTTCTCGCCAACTTTCCTTGCCGATGATGGCGATGCCGTCCTCGGTTGCTTTGCGGCGTGAGGCGTATCCGCCGTCGGAGAGGTCGTGCGAGACGCAGGTATTTGCGACGATGATGGAGAGGTCGGGATTGGAAAAGGGGACTATCTCGGGTTCGCCTGTGCGGCAGTCGATCTTAATGAGCTGATCTACCTCGCCGAAGGCGGAGGCGAACTGATCCATGATGCCGCAGGGGACTCCGGCAAATTCGTGCTCGGCTTTTTGCGCGAGGAGGGCTTTTTTCCGGATATCGAGGGTGATATTGAGCAAGCCTTCGAAGAGAGTGGCTATGGCACATTCGAGGGCCGCGGAGGACGAGAGTCCTCCTCCTGAGGGAACCGAAGATACAATGCAGGCGTCGAAGCCCGGGATCTCATGGCCGAGGTCGTTGAAGCCCTTTACAACTCCACGGATGTAGTTGGACCACTTGAGGTTTGAGATTTTCTGAGGCGCGGAAAGATCGATGACAGCCTCTGGTTGGTCGCCGCTGCGCAGTCGGGCTTCGGAAGTGCCGTTTGGCTTGGCCGAGACCACGATGTAGCGCTCGATGGCGAGCGGGAGGACGAAGCCATCGCAGTAATCGATGTGCTCACCGATGAGATTGACGCGACCGGGAGCGGCCGCGACGACGGAGCCATCGTTCCCATAAAAACGGCGCATGTCGGCGTTGGCGAGGGCGACGAGATCGTTGATGGTTTGGTTGTCCTGAAGCATAGAAGGAGATGGTGCAGGGGAAATGTAAAGAAACTGAATGAATTGCAAAAAAAAAAGCCCCGGCAGTGACGCGGGGGCTTTTGAGCAACTTAAGAGGACGGCCCTATTACTGGTGGAAGGTTACGTAGATGATGAGCACGATGATGACGAGGATCGCGCTCACGATTGGAGCGCCTTTCCAGGGCGTCATGTCGATCGGCGTGTTGGTCTTTAGCTCCCAAGCTTTGGCACGTGGTGCGACTTTGGATGCGACGAACATGATCACGATGAGCAGGGCAAAGGTAATTCCCATCAGGTGGAAATTGCTGAATCCAGTGACGGTTTCGACGCTGTCTCCTCCGTTCAAGAGTGGGAAGGCAATGAGAGTGGAGATCAGAATGATCAGTCCGACGACCATGCTAACGAATGCCGAAATAGAGGGGACGCGCTTGTTCAGCATGCCCATGACGACAACTGCGAAGATCGGGATGAAGTAGATTGCATTCATCGTCTGAAGGTAGCCAAAGAGGCTTCCTGTCTTCGAGAGAAGAGGTGCTCCGAGCATTGCGGCAATCGCGATCACGGTGACGAAGAGTTTGGCTGTCTTGACCGTTTGTTGATCGTCCGCACTTGGATTGATCATGTGCTTGTAGAGGCCGATCGAGAAAAGGGCGGAGGTAGAGTTCAGTGCCGCATTGAAGGAGCTGAGGATGGCTCCCACCATGACGGCGGCGAAGAACCCGGTGAGGTGAGATGGGAGAACAAGGGAGACGAGTTTTCCGTAGGCGTCGTCATTGCCAACTTCCTGACCGAAGAAGATGTGGTAGGCGATGAGGCCTGGAAGGACGAGGTAGACGGGTCCAAGAAGTTTGAGCGCACCGGTAAGGAGAACTCCTTTTTGACCTTCGGCAAGTGAGCTGGCTCCGAAAGTTCGCTGGATGATTTGCTGGTTGGTGCACCAGTAGAAGAGGTTGAGGAGCGCGACTCCGGTGAAGAGAGTGGAGAAAGGAACTTCCGACCCGGGTTCTCCGGTGGAGTCCATTCGCTCGGGGTGGACATTTTTGAGGGTGTCCCATCCGCCGGAGACTCCAGCATCACCGCCGAGGTGGCCTAGGGCAAACCAGGCAATCATGAATCCTCCGATCAGGAGTCCGATTCCATTGATGGTGTCAAGAACGGCGAGTGTTCGCAGGCCGCCGAGACGTGCGTAAATCATTCCTGCGACGCCGATGCCGACGCAAGCGATCTGGAGAAGGGTGTAGTCGTTTTCAATTCCGGTCATGGACTTAAGGTCCATGATGTTGATGAGGCCCTTGGCTCCGCTGTAGAGAATGATGGGAATCAAAAGGAGGGCATAGGCGGCCAGAAAAATTGAGTTAGCCAAGGTTTGCGTGCGCTTGTCAAAGCGCTGCTCAAGGAACTGGGGGACGGTCGTGATTCCGCTTTTGAGAAACTTCGGAAGGAAGTAGATCGCCATGAGAATAAGGGCGATGACGGCATTGACTTCCCAGGCCATAACGCTGAGGCCGTGCTTGAAGGCAGCTCCGTTGAGTCCCACCATTTGCTCGGTCGAAAGATTCGTCAGGAGGAGTGATCCGGCAATGATGGGGAAGGTGAGGCTACGACCTCCAAGGAAGAATCCTTCGGAGCTGTTCGTTTCATCGCGGCGAGTGATCCACCACGTCAGTCCAGCGGCAAATGCGGTGAAGAGGATAAAGGATACTACGGTAAGCATAATTCTAAATATGAGTGGGAACCTTGCGGCCTATGGTCCTAGCTGAAAGGGGAGATAATTTATTGCGAAAGGGGCCTGTTAGGGAAGGCTAAAATGGCCGGACGAGGAGTGAACGTCGCGATTGTGCAAATTAGATGGATTTTGTGGGGCCGCTTGCGGCAGGCTGTCGCAGCCATTTTTGGCAACGTATTTTTCTCGCGCTATTCGGAGGGTTCCTCTTTTTTGGGAGGGGCTGAGGTAGCGATTTTTCTGAGCATCTCTTCAATCTTGGGATTGATTTCGTGCTTCAGTGCTTCTGCGGACATCCGCAAGGCGTTCTTGATTGCGAGGGCGGAAGAGCCGCCGTGGGCGATGATGACGACGCCATTGACGCCGAGAAGGGGGCTGCCACCGTAAGATTCGTAGTTGGTGCGGTCTTTCACCGCTTGGAAGGCTCCCTTGCCCAAGAGGGCTCCGGCGATGCGGACGGGATTCTTTTTAAATTCGGACTTCATCCACTTGGACATCGCCTTGGCGGTTGCCTCGCAGCTCTTGAGGACGATGTTTCCGGTGAAGCCATCGCAGAGGCAGACGTCGAGCTTGGTTTGGAAAAGATCGTGGCCCTCAACGTTTCCGAGGAGGGTGAAGGGGGCGTGGCCGCGATCCACGAGGTGTCTTAGGAGAACCATGGTTTCCTTGGTAAAGGTGGTTCCTTTTTCGTCTTCCCCGCCGTTGGACATCATTCCGACGTGAGGATTTTCGACCTTGAGCACTTCGCGGGCGTAGACGCTGCCCATGATGGCGTAGGTGAGAAGGTGGCTCGGTTTGGCTTCGGGATTCGCCCCGGCATCGAGAAGGTTGCAGATCCCGTATTCGTTGGGGAGAGGAGAGGCGATTCCGGCTCGGGCGACCCCTTTTAAAAGGCGAAGTTTCACAGTCGCGGCGGCGACGGCGGCACCGGTATTTCCGGCGGAAACCATTGCTCCCGCTTCCTTGCGCTTTACCAGATCAGCGGCGACGGCGATGGAGGAATTTTTTTTCCGCCGAAGAGCTTTAGCGCCGGACTCTTCCATGCCGACGACTTCGGGAGCCTCGACGAATTGAATCCGCGGGTCCGTGAGATCACATTTTGCAGCTTCTTTTCTAAGAAGTTCCTCAGGACCGGTTAAGAAGATGGTCTCGATCTCCTTATTCTCCTTCAGAAGATCGCGGGCACCAATAAGGTTCACGCTGGGAGCGTAATCACCGCCCATGCAATCAAGAGCAATCTTCATGTGAGGATACAAAAAGGCACGGAAATTAATCCGCGCCTCTGTGTAAAAGGAATTAGACGAGGTCTACTTCGATGACCTGGCGCTCGCGGTAAGTTCCGCAAGAAGGGCATGCGATGTGTCCCGGAATGCGGCTTTCGCATTCAGGGCAGGTCTTTAGCTGGGGCTTGCGCCACCGGTTTGCTCCACGACGAAGCTTTTGCTTGTGCTTGGAGGTGCGTCTTTTTGGTACGGCCATGGTTTACAGAGTGTTGGCGGTTAATCGGTAGATTTTAGCGCGTCGAGTGCATCCCAAGGGTTGGGTTCGTCCTGCGCGGGGGCGTTGTCTACTCCAACATCCGGTGGATTGTCCACTGCTAAATATCGAGTATCGATCTCACAGGTCGTCGGGTCGTCCCCATCTTCGCAGTATGGATTGTTCGGAAGTTCGATGACAAGTTCCTCTCGGAGCGCGGCGGAGGCGTCGATAATCCCATTATCTCCGATCTCAACGCTGATTGCGACGCTGGGTAATTCGATGGTTTGGAGGAACTTATGGAGGGTCCTCATGCACGTAAGTTCAAAGGTCGTAGAGATGGCTCCAGTGAGGAGTAATTCGCCGTCAAAGCGCTGAGCGAAAAGGTCGTAGCGCAAGGGGCCGGTGGCTTTGGTGTGGTCTTCGTTGAGGTCGAAAACTTCTTTTGGGATCTCGCCGGTGAGGGACTCCCCTTCGTCGGGAAGGTGAACAAGTTCAATTTTCATGAGCGGATTGTAGTTTGAAAATATCGTTTTGTATCGTGAAATTCCGCCCGTGGAGAAAATTCCCCCGCAAGTTCTCCTCGGTGCTTATACCGAAGGCGTTTTCCCGATGGCGGAAGATGGGGAAATCTATTGGTTTTCTCCTACCTTACGAGGAATTATTCCGCTCGATGAAAGTTTCCACATTCCGAAGGGCCTACGTCGGAGCCTCAAGAAGCGCCCTTTCGAAATCCGATGGAACACCGCTTTTCGCGAAGTGATGCAGGGCTGCTCGGATCGAGCGGAGACCTGGATCGATGAATCGATTGTCGAGAGTTACTGTGATCTTCATGATCTCGGCTTCGCACACTCGGTCGAATGCTGGGATGAGGAGGGTCTTCAAGGGGGACTCTACGGGATTCGGATCGAGGGGGCTTTTTTTGGAGAAAGCATGTTCAGTCGCAAGACTGATGCAAGTAAGATTGCGATAGTGAAATTGGTCGAGTGGCTGCGCGACGAAGAGGTGATCTTATTGGACACCCAGTGGATGACGGAGCACCTCAAGCAGTTTGGTGGTTATGAGGTGGAGCGCGATGAATATCAGCTGATGCTCAAAGAGGCCATCGGGATTGCCGACGAGTAGGCTGTTGCTTGAGTGGAGGACCCGTGACAACGGGAGGCTTGTGGTGATCCTGGCAGAACGCTATTTAGTGGGAATGCTTCGAGTGACGATCGCCATTTTTTCAATCTGTCTCGCGACTCTTTCTTTTGCGGAAGAGATTGCTGACGGACTTTGGAATGGAAAGCCATGGGAGAAAGCGGAGCTTGAAGAAGCAGTCGCCTTTGGAGATGCGCAGGCTCTTGCCGAATGGGCTTACTGGTCCCGGGTCGCTTGGGGAGGCGTGAAACCCGATCAAGAGAAGCTCTTTCTTTATGCTGAGCGCTCGGCCGCTCTGGAGAACCCGATGGGGCAGGCCATTTTGGCGCGTTGCTATCTCGAAGGAGAAGGAGTGGCAAAGGACGAAGAGGGTGGACTCAAGCTGGCCCACCAAGCGGCTGAGGCGGGCCATCCCCTGGGATTGAAGAATCTCGCAAATTGCCATTTTGGAGGACAGGCGGGCCTCGAAGTTGATCTTAAAAAAGGAAACGGATTTGAGCAAGAAGCGATGGATAGAGGTTGCGTCATCGCGAGGGAAAACTGCGTCCGCAGAATTTTCTTCGGATTCGATGGGCACGTCAGGAATAAGAAAATCGCCTTTGAGATGGCCATTCCAATTTTAATGGAAAAACACAGCAACGTGGCCGCCGAATTTATTTTACAATATGCCGGAGAGAGGGCTTTTCAAAATCCAGTTCAAGAGGAACTGATCAAGAAAGCCGAGGAAAGGTTGAAAATGGGAGTGAAGGTCAAGCATCTCAACTCGATGGTTGCTTTGGGGCGATACTATTCTCAAGTGGGACGGGCTGATGAGGGAATGCCGCTCATTTTAGAAGCCGCGCAGAATCCCCATTTCTTTGCCTCCACGGTGGCGCACGACTTTGCGATAGGGGAATATAACCTCAGAAGAGCTGGCACGATTGGAGAGACGCCCACTATTTATCGGCTAGCGCGGGAAGCTTATTCGAAAGGGAACCGTCATTTTCGTGTGCTGCACTCAGTCGCAAAGTCCTATCTTTATCCTTGGGAGAATGACGAAGTTCAACCGGAGAAAGCGAAACCAATCATCGATGCGCTCGCCGAGACCCAGAGTGCGCCCGCTCACGTTCTCTATGGAGTCTTCTTCTGCATGCAAAAGAACAATCGGTATTTCGATCGGAAAAGGGGGCATGCTCACTTTTTTTACAGTGCGTCTAAACAAGGCGGTGCCCTGTATGGTTTGGTTCAGGATCTCGCTCCCAGGGATGCTCTGGAAAAGGGAGATCTAGTGAGCGCCTATGCCGTGAACTATGCGGCTATTAGGAGGAATCAAGGAAGTGATCGAACCCAGCTGATGAATTTGCAAAAGCGCATCGAAAAACTTCTGAGCCCGGAGCAGATGAAAGAAGCGAAAGATCTCATTAAACGAGGCTACCCGCTTAAAGAAGAGTTTCAAAAGGCTGCCATTGAGACTCTCAAGGAATACGGCGATTTACCTCCAGACGCTGCTTATACCAAGTAGCAGAACGGAAGAGATAAAGGCATCTTACCTACTTCTTTCCTTCGCGATGCGCTAGTTAGGATTTTGACTTCGGAGCCATTTCTTGAATTTCTTGTTTTCGAATCGGCTAGGAATATCGAGGTCTTTTCGTATCATGGGGGCGGCTTTGAGATCTCGTTTTTGGTCCTTCAGATCGGTGGAACTAGCGCTCGCTTGATCGGAGAAACGGACTTGGAAAGTGGTTTCCGTTCCAGGACTGATTTTAGAAAGCCTCTTGATGAGATCGTTGCGGGAATTGCTGCCGCGGCAGTCCTCTCCGTTGCAGTTGATGATGACGTCGCCTGCCCGGAATCCTGCGGATTTCGCTGGCGTTCCTTCGGCTACTTGGACAACTAAAGGCCAGGAGGTGAGTTCCGTTCCGTTGTGATCAAGGAACCAACCGACCACGATTCCAAAAACACCCACTCCTTCGCCTAATTCGTAGATACGGTAAGTCTGTTCCAAGAGGGAGCGTGTCCGAGCCCGAACTTCGGGATCGTCGCTGCTTTGATTGGCAATGCTCAAAACCTTTGCCGCATGATCAGGATCTTCGCCCAAGCGGTTGAGGATGGCCTCAGTGGTTTGATTTCGATCTGCTGAAGTGCCTTCGCCAATTTTAGCGATGAGCTCTTTGATCGACTCTTCCGCTCCCACAGGCAGATAAGCCCCCATCGAGAAAATCAGGGCACTCAGAATCAATTTCACGCTCCCACTCTATGGAGCTCTGTTTGACAAATCAACGTCGAACCACCGGCTTGGCTTCCTCACGCCTTACTCCAGTCCGGTCACCAGAAGAGCAGGATTCTCAATTTCAGCGCCCATCTTTTTTCCCACCAGTTCCTGATAAAGACGTGAATCTGGGGTGATGACGGTCAGCTCACAGCCAAGATAATCCAATGTTTGTCCTCCGCCAGTGGGGGCGAGGAAGAAAAAGCGAATCTCTCCGTCTTCATCGACTTCCACGAATGCACCGACGCCAATTTCATCATCGAGGGTGTAGTCTTCTGCCTCGAAGCGGGAAAAGGTAGTCGCAGCTACTTCTGCGAGAGCTAGTTGCGCGTCCTGAGCTTGCGCGAGGTAGGAAGCCTCGACTGCGCGGGTGTCGTATTTTCCTTCCGACTTCGTTTCGTCTCCTGACGCACTTTCCTCAGAATCAGCCAAGGCCGATTTCATCACTGAGATCTGTTTGTCCAGTTGCGCTTTGAGTTGGGAAATGGCCTCGCTTTTCGTCACAGGTGCAATTTTGCGAGACAAGCCGGAAGGTGCAAGACTAGTCTGCGCCGCAATGAGCCATCTCGAACTGACACGCGATCTCCTGATGGATGCCGGAGGCTGGCAAGAGATGAAAAAAGCGCGCTCCATCCATCGTGAAGGGGGCGTGAAATCAGCGGGATACAAGGAAGGCCTCCTCTCCGGCGAAATTCGCATTGGTGGGAAGATGAAGAAGATCTCGATGGAGATTATCTCGCGCAGCCACATGGAAAATAAATGCACCTGCCTCATGGTGCGACGTGATGGTCGGGTTTGCGCTCATGTCATCGCGATTGGGTTGGAAGTCATCGATCCTCAGCAGTCTGCCGCTCCAGTGGCCACCGCAGTGCCTCTCGAAGACAAATGGCCCACGCTTTCCGAGGAGGGAAAGGAAGCGACACTCCAGGTGATGCTTCCCCTCAAGGTCGAGCCCGCCTGGGAGCGCGGTCAGCTCATGGTCGGCTTCGGCGCGGTGGTCGATGGCGAAGAAACTCTCCTTTCGGCTCTCACGGAGTCCTATCGGCTCGATGCGCACGATGAAGAGCTCTGGCGCGTCCTTCGCGAACTTTTTCCTGGTGAAGCGCCCGGAATCGTCAATCTTGATCGCCCTCAGTTCCTCGACCTTCTCGAAGGTCTCATTGGTCATCCGCGGATTCAGTTTGGCAAGAAGACCGACGTCACCATTTCCGCGCAAGGCCCCAGATTGCCCCTCCGCATGGTGGGTGAGCGCATCGCCCTTCGCTGGCCAGCCGGAGTCAATCCACTGGGATCGTGGATTCTCGAGAAAGCCGATTTTTCACCTGTCGCTCTTGGCTTGCCGGCCAAGTATGCCGCTGTTTTAGAAAAGAGTCTTCGCGTGAGTGCGGGCGATGCGCAATTCGTGCTCGGTCAGCTCGAGCGCTGGTTCGAGGTGCCCGAACGAATCTGGGATGCGCTTCCCCATGAGGGGATTCCCGAAGTCCTCATCCATCTCGAAGGCTCACTCCGTCATCTCGAAGCACGCTTGGAATTTCGTTATGAGGGCCAGCGGGCTTCTTGTGTCGATGGAGAAGCCCAGCTGGTGGGCGACACCGGGCTTCTTACGTCAGTTTCGAAGGAAAACGCCGTGATCGAATTCTTCCGCTCGTGGAATTTTGAAGGTCCTGCTAAGGGCGGGCGCATGGCCCTGCGGGAGCGTGAAGAGATTCTCAAGTTCCACGCCTTTGCCGAACTGCCTCCTCTCTGGCAGGTCGAAAAAGGGGAGCGCTTTGATGCGGCCGCGAAGCAGGTGGTGGCGGTGCGACCCGATTGGGATGTTCAGCAGGGGAGCGGACAGGATTGGTTCACCGTAGAGACTCGTTTTCAAGTGGGTAACGACGAACTCGGTCGTGATCAGGTCCAGCGCATGCTGCGCATGGGGAGTTCCGAGCAAGCTTATGGACGCGGGAAGATTGCCGTGATCGATTCCGGATTTATCGATGAGGTTAGCGACACTTTAAGCGACTGCGATCCGACTCAGGCCGCTCCCGGGATTTTCGAGGTGAGCACTCAACAAGCTGCTTATCTTCGCCAAAGCGCTCGTGACTTTGGGATGTCCCTGGAGCCGGAAGAGAGCGTTGAAATTCCGGCGCTTCCTGATGTTCTGCGACCCTACCAAGCCGATGGTGTCCGCTGGATGTGGAAGCTCAGTGAGTTGAAGATGGGCGGTATTTTGGCCGATGACATGGGCCTTGGTAAGACGATTCAGACGCTCACCTTTATTCAGGCGCGTGGCGGAAGAGCGCTCGTTGTTTGTCCTTCTTCCCTGGTCTTCAACTGGGCTGCAGAAGCGCAAAAATGGGTTTCTGATTTAAAGGTCGCCCTTCATGTCGGCTCTAAACGAGGTGAACTGCCCCAAGCGGATCTCGTTATCACGAGCTACGCCATTCTCCGCATTGATTCCGAAAAATTTAATGCCGCCGAGTTCGATATCGCGGTGCTCGACGAAGCGCAGCAGATCAAGAATCCCGAAGCGCAGGTTAGTAAAGCGGTGCATGCTCTCAAGGCCCGTCATCGTTTCGCGCTGTCCGGAACCCCGGTGGAGAACTCGCTTCTCGATCTCTGGTCTATCATGCACTTCGCTCTTCCAGGATATCTTGGACCGCGAAAAGCCTTCATCGAACGCTTCGAGAAACCGCTTCGAAAAGGGGGCGATCCCGCGCTGGGGCGCCGCCTTGCGCGTCGACTCAAACCGGTCGTTTTGCGTCGCTTGAAAACGGAGGTCGCGAAAGATCTTCCGGCCCGCATTGAGCAAGTGCGCTACTGTGATCTCACTCCGAAACAATCCGGGATCTACCGACAGCTCCTCGTTGAGAGTCGCAGTCAAGTCGATGCCGCGGACGACGGCAAGAAGCGCATGGTCGCGCTCACCGCGCTTCTTCGACTTCGCCAAGCCTGCTGTGATCTCCGTCTTTTACCGGGGATCAAGGTCGAGGATAAAGACGCTGGAATCAAACTCGATGAACTCGAGAGCCTTCTCGAAGAAGCGGTCGCGGGCGGCCATCGCGTGCTCGTCTTTAGTCAGTTTGTGCAACTTCTCCAAGGTGTCGTTCCCATGCTTCTCGGAAGGGGCTGGGACTACTGCTATCTCGATGGTCAGACTCGTAAGCGGGGCGAGGTGGTGGAACGTTTCCAGGAGGGGAAGGCGCCTGTCTTTCTCATTTCCCTGAAAGCGGGCGGCGTGGGGCTCAACCTCACGGCAGCCGATACCGTCATCCACCTCGACCCATGGTGGAACCCGGCTGTGGAAGCGCAGGCGACCGACCGCGCCCACCGCATTGGTCAGACCAGGGTCGTGAACAGCTACAAGTTCATCACCAGGGGGACGGTCGAAGAAAAGATCCTGGCCCTTCAAGAAGAGAAGAAGGCGATGATGGAATCCGTTCTCGATGGAGGCAGCGCGCTCGTGCCCGGATTGGAAGAGAATGAACTGATGGGCTTGTTTGGCTGAGGCACGCGTGGGAGATTTGACTGAAGAATCTTTTGAGGCTAGCCTCCTAGCATCATGAAGAAGAAAAACCTCCTTAAGTTTCTCAGCTGTCTCACCGTGCTGGCGTTTCTGACGTGCGATGTCCATTCCCAAGAGAAGAAGCCGATGGTCACCTTGGAGAAAAAGCCCGAGGAGCCTGCGAAGCCGGTGAAGAAAACTGATGAGGAGTGGAAGAAAATCCTCACGCCCGAGCAGTATCGCATTCTGCGCGAGGACGGAACGGAGCGAGCGAATGGAAAAGTTTATGATCAGTTCAAGAAGCAAGGCGCTGGCACTTACCACTGTGCGGGCTGCAATGCGGAGCTCTTCTCATCGAAAGAGAAATTTGATTCCCACTGCGGCTGGCCTTCGTTTTATGACCCTTCGAAAGCGAAAAACATCAAGAGCACGACCGACTTCCATCTTGGCTACGCTCGCACCGAAATTCGTTGCGCGATTTGTGATGGCCACCTCGGCCATGTTTTTAAAGGTGAGGGTTTTAAGACCCCTACCGACAAGCGTTTCTGCATCAACGGCACCGTGCTGAAATTCGTTCCTGATGCTCCAGTGGCCGAAAAAAAAGAGGAACTCAAAAAAGAAGCTCCCGAGAAAAAGAAGTGATTTCAATTCATGAGAATTTCATTGTCCGTTGAATAAACCCGAGGGGTTCGTGGTCTCGTGAGATCCCACAAATAAATCATGTTTAAAAGTTACTGCCATTTCTCTCGCCGCAACTCTGAGCGTGAGCTGCACCAGAACCCACGATCAACAAGGGCGCGCGGCGAAGAGCGTGACTCCTGAAGGTGCGCTCATCGGAGTGGCTGCGGCCGGACTCATCGGGTATAGCATCTCGAAACCCCGTCATAAGCAGGATAATCATTACGGTTACTACAATCGTGGGCGGCATTATGGCAATCAAGGCCACCACAATCAGCGCTCACACCGAGGGCACTCTGGTTACTAGATTCTGACTTTTTCAACGAGAAAGCCTCACTTTTTAAGTGGGGGTTTTTGGTGCTCATTTGTTCAGGAAGAATATCGCTTTTTTTTGCGCTGGTTTATAAAAGGAAGTTCATGACCGTCGGCCAGCAAGCTCCCCAAGGCACTCCCGCGAAACCTCAGTTACAGACCCCTCCACCCGGATCTCCGGGCGCTGGACAAGTTCCGCCAACTCGGGTTTCCCTGGCTCCGACTCCAGGAGGGGGAAACAAGACCTGGATCATTATTGTTGGCTTGATCGCGTTACTGGGTCTCGCGGTGGGGGGAATGATGGCGATGACGAAGGACGATGTGCCTAAGGAAGTTTCGCCAGAGGTAGTTGCCACGGTGGCTCCCAAGCCGCGTGCCAAGAAGCGCGAAGCGGTGAAAACGGACGAGCGTCCACTTAAAAAAGAGATGGCCGAGCTGTCCTCGAAAAATCGCAGTCAGTTTGAAGAGAACGTGGGTAAGTGGGTCCTGCTCTTTGGCGAAGTGCGCAGCGGTGATGCGGAGGGTGTTTTGGAATTTAAGTCACCCGCTGGAGTGACCGGGCAATTGATCAAAGGATCGGCCGAGCACATCACCGGGAAACATGTCAAGGTGATCGGCTGGATGCTCACCGAAAAGAAGATCCAAATCGATGGCGTCTTCGATATCACCTTCGTGAATCCGGTTGATCTTCTTCCGAAAAAAGACGTTTATACTTCAGCCGACGGGGAGCAATTGGTCTCACTTAGGAACAAGAAGGCCACTTTCCAGGGGAAGGTGAAAGAAGTCCGCATCTCAGGGGATAAGAAGAATATCTACGTGATCTTCGAGGGCGAGAGTCACGACTTCTACGGAAGCGGAAAAATCGACAAGCTCAAGAAGGACGAGGTGACCGAGGAAACTCTCAAGGAACTCGTTGGCAAGACGGTCAAGCTCAAGGGTAAGCTCGGCTACAGCAAGAAAGAGAATAACGAGCGGATCTACATCAACTTCGATGAGAAAGAAGATTACGAAGTGATCGAATAATCGGGTTACTATCGAACCATGAGCACTCGCAGGAAGCGGGGGGAACCGGAAGTCAGCGGAGTGGAAAGCCGTTCGGTGACTTTCTTGGTCTGGTTTTCAGCATTGAGAACCTCCTCGACCAAGACGGGGTTGGCGGCATCTGTCCAGCTTAGGAGATCAGGTGATTCTTGAATTGTGAAAGAGACATCCGACGCAGCGAGGTTTTGCTGGTAGGTGATCGAGAAGAATCCATCAGCATCGACGGTTACCAATCCGGCTGTCGTGGCAGGGCCGTGGTTTGGAACGGAAGGATCGTTTCCAGTGGCATACTCGGCAAAGGCGGACAGGCCATCCTTGTCGTCGTCGCTCTGATCGTCGGTAATATTGTTGGCGAGTTTCCAGGCATCGTAGCCGGTTACGAGTGCGGTGTCGGCTTCTCCGGGAGCTCCTCCAATGAGGGCATGCTCCGACCAATCGGAGCCCATTGTCGGATCGGTTCCAGTATAAATCATGGAGTATCCCTGACCATCGGCAAGGAGGGGCCAAGGCTCTTGGTCATTGTAGGCGAAGTCCTGAATAATGAGTCCGCCGGTTTTGCGGAGGACGACTTGTTCTCCGTCGTTGTTGAGCCTTCCGGAGTATTCTCCTGCGATTGTCCCCGCAGGAAGGTCTTTATACCGAGCGCTAAATGCGGCAAGATCTTTGGCTAGGACAATGCGCCCTCCGCCTTCGATGATGGTGTTTTCGGCGAAGCGGAAGTCGATTCCGGTCGCGAATGAAACTCCGGAGAGATCAATCGCTTGAGCGGAGGTATTGAGGAGTTCGATGAATTCGTAGTCGTCTCGGTCGGAGGAAATCGCGATCTCTTCTGCCGAGGTGGGATCGGCGGGGCGGTAGTGAATTTCCGAGACGACAAGGTTCGTGTCATCAGCCGGAATGGTATCGAGAGTGAAGAAGGTGGTGGTTAAAGCACTCCATTCGTTGGTGCTGCTGTTGAAGCTACGCGCGTTGAATACTGTTGGGCCATCAAACATGACCGGTTCGGTGACATTGTTACCATTGGTGAGATCGATTACACCGGCCAGGACGAGGTCAAATTGGATGTCGGAACTTCCGGCGGTTTGGTTGTGAATCTCCACCGCAATGGTGTTCATCCCATTGATGAATTGCGCCGAGGGGACAGGATAATCATAGTAGACGCTCTCGCTGGGGGTCCGGGTTGAGGCAAAGGTGTCAAAGCTTGGATTGGAGGGCAGGTTACCGGTATTAGCAACTGCAACTCCATTAAGATAAACGATGGCGCCATCGTCATAGCGCAACCGGACGGCGAAGGAGGAAAAGTCGGCGGGGTCGGTAATCATGACCTGCTTGCGGAAGTAGGTTGTGGCATTTTTTTGTTTACCATCCGAAACGAGATCGGTGTCGATTGACTCCACGATTGTTCCGAGACCGGACTCGCCGTAGCCCAACCGGGAAGGTCCGCTTTTCCAAGAGGCGTCATCAAAGGCCACTGTTCGCCAGTCTGTTCCTTGGTTGCTGCCATCATCGAGAAACTTCCAGACGTCGCCGGTAGTGATGAAGTCCTCTGGATCGCGGACATCATTGGAAAAGGTGGCATTGGCGGCAGTGGGGCTCACGGAGCCACCCGAAAGCCGGGGGTCCGAGCCATCGATGGTGTAGTAGATCGCGGTAGTATTAGTGTTCATAGTAACACCACCTCCTCCTGGAATGGAGCCCCCGTGTTGGCTGAGGGCGGGCGCAATGAGGTTGGGGTACATGCCGGCCTGCCGGAGCCTCTGGAGCATACTTGTTGAGCGCTGCGGTAACTTGCTGTTGAGCCAACCGTTCACGTAGGCCTCCCATGAATTGACCGTCTGATAATCCCACCGGCGTGCCTCGGCTTCGAACCCGGGCCGCATCTCCTCGAAGCGCTTGCGCAAGCGCTCGACGCTCATTTCGGCGGTCAAGGCACCGTCATTGAAGAAATGTTTGTGGATCCGGTCCGCCACCAGGATGTCGTAGTCGGGGTTTCCGCCGGTCCGCAGTTCGGGCATGGCGTTGAGCGGGCCATTATGGGTGACGGCGTGGTCATGATTCCAGCCCCCGTTCGGCATGAAGCCGTCGGGATCCCTGACCATGAACTTGAAAGGCACCCCACGTGATTCCGAACCAAAGGCGCGGAACTCGCTTTCGCATTCGCCACTCGTCCACAGCAACATGAAATCGATCAGGTTGGCGATGTCGATGTTCTCGGCCGAGTTGACGAACGGGTCAGGACCCCGCACAAGGTTCCGCGTCTCGGTCCAGAATGCTGCTGTGCCATCGTAGGCTGTTCCCGCCAGAAATTGCTCGCCAGAGTTGTTGGCGCTGATCGCGTCATAGTCTTCCTTTTCGCCTCCGAAGTAGCTGGATGCCATTTCGGCGTTCCAGCGTTCACGCAAGTGGTACTGCCCCCAGTATTGACCGTTGAGATAGACATGCACGAAACGTCCGTGCGGCGCAATCTGGCCCATCTCCAGCATCGAGTCATCGGCAAAGCGAGGGCCCATGTAGGCACCGCGATTCGTCATGTCGTGCGAGCCGCTGCGCAGGTTGATGGCATCGAACTCTTCTGCTGGTTGGAAATTTTTGTATTCGTGGCCGTCGAAGATGGGGTGGCGCAGCTTGCCCGCGCCATACTCCTTACGGAAGTAGAGGCGGAAACTTTTCTTATCGAAGCGGGTGAAGCGCCCGCCGAAATTGGTCATCCCTGCATCTTCCTGAAAGCCCGGCGAGTCATCGGCGTAGATCATCTCGATGGAGGATTTATATTCGCCGTAGTCGTTGGCCGCGTTCTCGTTTAAGAAATTAGTATTCTCGGTGACCAACGAGATCGTCGGCACCGCCTTGAGCCCATCGACCACGTCCGGACCGTAGACATCGGCTGCAAAAATATAGGTGTGCGTATCGACACTGGTCGAGCGGAAACCGGGCTTGTATCCGATCGCCCGCAGCACCGACGTCCCGCTGATCCTGACTGGCCCGCTGTAAAGTGTTCCCGCAGTCTCGCTGGGCGGCGTCCCGTCCGTTGTGTAGCGGATTTCCGCGTCGGGCACGTTGGTCGTGATGGCGACTTCGATGGGCGCTTCGAAGAAGCCGCGATCGATGCTGAACTTGGTGTCTTCGACAATGCCGTTCACCCGCTCGCCGTTCTCCGCATCCGGTGTCGGATCGACGAAGTAGCCTTCAACTAGGTTGGTGGTGTCTTTGAAGATGCCCACTAGTTCAGGAACAAAGAGGAGGTCCGAGCTGCTGGAGCTACTGTTGAGACCTTGGATGGTCAACACGTTGTTGCCTGCCACCAGCCCGCCTTCGTCCACGGCGTATTCGAAGAAGGTCTGCGCGTTGACCTCGTTCCGGTTACTCTCCGCGGTGGAGTTCCACACAGGATTCGTTGGCGCGGATTCTTTGTGGAATTCCGTGCCGTTCAGGTGGGCAACGAAGCCATCCTCCCATTTCAGGCGCAAGCTCAGGTTGCTGATGCCCGTCGGGTCGGCGACTTCGAACGGGATCCTGATGTAGAGCGTGGCGTTCTGGGAGAGCATTTCAGAGCGGACGTTGCCGTCTTCTCCCAGCAGCGATTCATAGGCACCCCCGGGGCTGTCATAGCCGATTCCCGTGGCACCAGCGTTCCATGTCGAGTCGTCAAAGTCAGTTCTTGTCCAATTGGCCACTGGTCTCGTGGGTACGTGCCATTTTGCCTGAGCCCCGGCGGAGAAAAAGGTGACCGGAGTTTCGCCCTCAATGCCAACTCCGTAGGCGATGTCTTTGGATTGCTCCGGGTAGTCAGTAAATTCGCTGGCGATGGTGACCCCGTCAGGCTTTACCAGTGCGAGGTATCCGCCAGCCTCTTGTTGCAGGCGGAAGTTGGTGTGAGAATCGCCCGCTACGTTCGCCCGGTCTTTGCCGGAAGCGAAAATCACCGAATACCCGCCGCTCGTCATCTCGATTGCTGGAAACTCCCACTTGGTGGGAATGGTCGGATCGTCGGTCAAATACCAGCCGCCGAGATCCCCGGCGACCCCTGAGGTGTTCCAAATTTCGATCCAATCCTCGCGGTCGCCGTCCTCATCGACGATACCGCCGTTGTTGGTGGCGACGAATTCGCTGATTTTGGCGTCAGTCAAGGTCGCGGCGTGCGCGTTGGGCACGGCGAACGACGTAATCGCGAGGACGGTAATAGCGAAGGGGAGCGAAAAAACGGATGCTCTTGCAGTCATGGGGTGTTAAATGGTGGCAGCTGAGAAGTTGGAAGAAACCTAAGCCTACGGATTCTGGAAGGCGAATCAATGAAGGATTGTCTGGAAGATGGAATCGGGACCGTTTGAATGAGTTGCCGTTGGTCATATTGCCGAGCCATCGGCCCCATCGTTGCTCCACCTTGTTGAGGCCTGCGTGGCTTTACAGCGAGGGGAGTTGTGCCTTTGGTGTCAGCTGCTCAGACCTGTGTTTCTTGAATTCACTTGGGGCTGCGACCGCGGTGGCGCAGAAATCGACGCTGCAAAAATACATAGACAAGCAAGCGGGCCGACGGCAGCTTGACCTCGAATGCTTTTGAGTTGCCAATGGCTAGAGTTGAAGTCGCTCCGAGCGAGCGTTGTTGGCGTGTTCACGTTTGTTTCACTGGTTGTATGCCGCCCGGAAGCCACGGCGGAAGAATCCTTCGTTGATGTGACCGCCGCCGCCGGGATTGACTACATACAATGGGCGCCACCTGCAGGATGGGTAAAGCTTACGCCCCAGGTGATGACGGGCGGAGCGGCGGTCGCGGATTACGACAATGACGGTTGGAGTGACCTGCTCGTCACACGCTACCGTGATACGGATATCCTTTTTCGCAATCGCGGCGACGGGACATTTGAAAATGCCAGCCAACTTGCGGGCATTAATCTGGTTGCACCGAGCAACGGCGCCGGGTGGGGAGATATCGACAACGATGGAGATGCTGATTTGTATATCAGCGTCGCTGACGAATCGGGGGATCCCTTGCGCAATTTACTGTATGTGAACGGTGGGGACGGGACTTTTTTCGAGCAATCCCAGCTGTGGGGTGCCGACCTTGAGTCGCCGAACTGGCACTCCGGGTTTAGCGTTTGCTTCGGTGACTACAATCGTGACGGTAGACTCGATCTTCATACCTGCCAATGGGCGGTGACCGGGCCCGAAAACCGTTCTGTTCTCCTCATGAACACTGGATTGCCGGGAGGGTTTATCGACGTCACCACCGGTGCCGGGGTGGAGATGTGGGATGACCCGCAGGTGGGAGGGCCACCGGAGTTTACGACGCAGGCCTTCACTTCCAGGTTGACCGATCTCGATCTCGACGGTTGGCCGGATCTGGTGGTTGCCGGCGATTTCGAGACTAGTCGTATTTTTTGGAACAAGCGCGACGGAACATTTGCCGATGGCACCGAACAGGCGCGGATCGGGGGTGAAGAAAATGGTATGGGTTTGGCGGTGGGTGACTACGACGGCGACGGATTGCCGGATCTGTTCTTCACTTCGATCTACGAATCCCGTCGACCGGAGGTACCGATTCTCGGATGGGGCGTGAGCGGTAACCGACTCTATCGAAACCGTGGGGATCGCGTTTTCGAAGACACCACGGATATCGCCGGCGTGCGTGATGGCGGTTGGGGATGGGGTGCGGCGTTTTTCGATTACGACAACGACGGCGATCTCGATCTGGCGATGACCAACGGCTTCGAGACCGACCGGTGGGAAAGCGAAGCACCATTCAACACCGACCCCACGAAACTGTGGCGCAACGACGGCGGGACTTTCACTGATATCTCCTCCTCCGTGGGCATCACCGATACTGGAACCGGAAAGGGGCTGCTGGTTTTTGATTACGACAAGGATGGTGACCTCGATCTTTTTATCGTCAACAACTCTGGTGCCCCGATTCTCTATCGCAACGATTTGGCCAACGGCAATCACTGGCTGCGGGTCAAGCCACGCGGCCGATACTCGAACCGCGACGGCATTGGTGCGGTGGTGACAATTATGTCGGGTGATGGTGCGCCCGTGCAGCACCGCGAGATCAGCGGCGGTAGTCACTACCTGACGCAAAGCGAGAAGCTCGCCCACTTCGGCCTTGGCGCGTCCGCTGCCCCCGTCCATCTCGTGAAAGTGCGTTGGCCGAGCGGCATCGAACAGCGATTTTTCAACGTTGCCGTCGATCAAGTGCTCGAAGTGACAGAGCCGGTGAGCCCTTATGAGGCGTGGCTTGCCGAGCACTTCTCAGAAGTGGAACGTGCCTCGGGCGTGATGACCGCCCTGCTGGCCGATCCCGACGCGGATGGGTTGAGCAACACCCTGGAGTTCGGCTCGGGCCTTGATCCGAGGAGCGTCGAGAGCACCGCTCCGATCGAAGTGCTGCGTGGTGCGACCCCCGGTGAAAAAATCTTAAGATATCGCCGCCGGTCACTGCCGCGGGGCGTCAGCACCATGATTGAAAAATCCACCGACCTGCAGGATTGGCGGCCGTGTCACGCCGCCGATCTCGAAATCCCAACTGTGAATAAAACAACAGACTGGGGCGTTGAAATTGTCACCGCCCGGTTGCTCAACGAACCTGCCGGGCAGGCACCTGTGAGATACCTGCGCCTGCGGGTGATGATCGAAGATTAAGGCACAGGCCCGGAGGCGTGACCTATTCGAGCGCGTTCACGCGCCTGTTGTAAGGGGATTAACGTGAACCTAATTCTCTTCATTGTTGGTAGTAGGAATTTGTTAGCACTGCTTTGATGAAAGGAGCGGTGACGGATTTTTTATTTTTGGCCACTTCTTCCGGCGTGCCTTGGGCGATGATTTGGCCGCCTGCGGGGCCGGCTTCGGGGCCGAGGTCGATGAGGTAGTCGGCTTCCGCCGCGAGGTCCATGTGGTGCTCGATGACGACGACGGTGTGGCCTTCGTCGACGAGTCGATGGAGGACGTCGGTGAGACGGGCGACGTCTTGTTGGTGGAGTCCGATGGTGGGCTCTTCGATGAGATAGAGATTCGTATTGATGGGGCCGACGTCGGTGATCTTGGGGCGACCTTTGGTGAGTTGCGTGACGAGCTTGAGTCGCTGCGCTTCGCCGCCGGAAACGGTGGGGCTGGGTTGGCCGAGGGTGAGGTAGCCGAGGCCGGTTTCGGCGAGGAGGGAGAGGGGTTTTTGAAGCTTGGGGTGGGCGTCGAAGAACTCGGCCGCGGTTTTGATATTGAGATTGAGGACGTCTCCGATGCTCAGGCCGTTGTAGCGGATTTCGAGGGTCGCGGAATTGTAGCGGTCGCCGTGGCAGGCTTCGCAATCGATCCAAGTCGTCGGGAGGAAGTCCATCTCGAGCTTGATGCGTCCGTTGCCCCTGCACTCGGGGCATTGGCCTTCTTTGTTATTGAAGGAGAAGCGGGAGGCGGTGTAGCCGCGCATGCGCGCTTCGGGAAGCTGGGCATAGAGGGCGCGGATGTGGTCGAAGAGTTTGACGTAAGTGGCGGGGCAGGAGCGGGAGGTTTTGCCGATTGGAGTTTGGTCGACTTCGTAGCGATACTTGAAGGTATCGAAACCGCTTGCTTTTTGATAGGGGAGTTGGACGGTCTGAGATGACTTTTTGGCTTCGCGACCGGAGGTCGCGGCCACGGAGAGGCAGCCCCGCATGAGTGAGGATTTTCCAGATCCCGAGACGCCGGTGAGAACGGTGAGGCGGCCAAGGGGGATCTTTACGTCGAGATTCTTCAGGTTGTTGATGGTGCAGCCTTTGAGCTCGAGCCAGTTCTTCTTCGCTTTAAGGATTTTGCGTCGTTCGCCGCGTGAGGGGTGGATGAGCGGGTTTTTGAGGGCTTGGATAGTGGGGGAAGATTTGAACGCTAAACTCTGAACGTTGAACTCTGAGCGTTGAACGTTGCCTTCGAAGACGACTTCGCCGCCTTCGACTCCAGCGCCGGGACCGAGGTCGATGAGGTGGGTGGCGGCTTTGATGGTGTCTTCATCGTGCTCGACGAGAATGAGCGAGTTGCCTTTTGCCTTGAGCGCTTGGAGAGTTTTCAGAAGGGCGGCGTTGTCGCGTGGGTGGAGTCCGATGGTGGGTTCGTCGAGAATGTAGAGAACGCCTTGAAGGTTCGATCCGAGTTGGGCGGCCAGGCGAATGCGCTGGGACTCGCCGCCGGAGAGGGTGGTGGCGGAGCGATCGAGTTGGAGGTAGCCGAGGCCGACGTGATCGAGGAATTCGAGACGCTGGACGATTTCGGGGATGATGTCGCGGGCGACGAGATGGTCGCGCCCTTTGAATTTGAGAATCTTAATGAGATTGAGGCCGTCTTTTACGGTGAGGGCTGAGAGGGCGGGAAGGCTGATTTCGACTCCAGGAAGAAGGACGTGGCAGCTGGACTCGCGAAGACGCGCGCCGTGGCAATCGGGGCAGGTGCGTATTTCATCGGGGTCGGCTTTGGCGACTTTTTTTTCTTCGTGGATCTCGGCTTCGGCTTCTGAATTGAAGCTCTTTATATCAAGGGAGCCAGAGGTGATGTGACCGTAGCCGCGGCAGGTTTTGCACCATCCGCGAGGAGAGTTGAAGGAGAAGTGGTGGGGGTCGAGCGCTTCGAAGGATTCGCCGGTGGTGGGGGAGACGCGGGCAGTGGAGAAGGTTTTGAGATCTGAGTTTTGAGATTTGAGATTTGAACCTTGAGAGTCGGGGAGGACCCGGAAGGTGCCTTTGCCATATTGGAGGGCGGTGGCTAGGTGTCCGTTGATGTCTTTGTCACCTTTGGAGATCTCGGCGATGACGAAGTCGATGTCGTGGGCCTTGTGGCGCGCGAGGGGTTGGAAGTCCTCGGTTTGGATGAGGGCACCATCGATGAACATTTCCTTGAGGTTGGCCTTCGCTGCGGCTTGGGCGTATTCCTTGTGGAAGCCTTTTCGGCCGCGGAGGACGGGCGAGAGAAGCTTGAGGGTTTTGTGTTTTTTGAGGAGCTTGCCGAGTTGGTTTCCGATCGCTTCCGGGGTTTGTGATACGACGGCCTCACCTGACTGCGGACAGTGCTGGATGCCCACTTTGGCAAAGAGGAGTCGGAGGAAATGGAAGATCTCGGTGACGGTTCCGACGGTAGATTTTCCGCCGCCACGGGAAATGCGCTGCTCGATGGCGACAGTGGGTGGGAGGCCTTCGATATGGTCGAGGTCCGGCTTTTCCAATTGGCTCGCAAACTGGCGGGCGTAGGGAGACATCGAGTCGAGAAAGCGGCGCTGTCCTTCGGCGAACAGGACGTCGAAGGCGAGGGTCGATTTCCCGGAGCCAGAAAGACCGGAGATGACAACGAACTCGTGGAGTGGGATATCGAGGGAGATGTTTTTGAGGTTGTGATGTCGGAGACCGTGAAGAGAGATTTGAGATCTGAAATGAGGTTGCTTCTTTTTTGGAGCTTTCTTGGCAACGCGACCGGAGATCGCGGCCGCGGCTTGGGCAGTGTGGGTTTTCGCTTTGGCGAGTTCTTTCGGGGTTCCTTCGAAGATGACCTGACCGCCGTTGATTCCGGCTTCGGGGCCGAGTTCGATGACGTGGTCGGCATTGCGGATGACGTCGAGTTGGTGCTCGATGACCAGGAGGGAATAGCCCGCATCGGCGAGGCGATGGAAGATCGTGAGGAGGCGCTCGATGTCGACGAAGTGGAGCCCGGTGGTGGGCTCATCGAGGATGAGGAGGCTGTTGATGCTTCCTTTGGTGCTCGTGAGAAGTTGGCAAAGTTTGAGCCGTTGGGCTTCACCGCCGGAGAGGGTGTTGAGGGGCTGTCCGAGGCGGAGGTAGCCGAGTCCGGTGTCGATGAGGGGCTGGAGAGCGAAGCGGATTTTGGAAATGAGGAGTTCTTCTTTCCGCGAAGCGGGCTTCACGGTGTCGAGGAAACCGATGGCCTCGGTCGAGGTGCAGCGGAGGAGGTCGGTGACTGACTTGCCGTGGAATTTGATTTCCTGGGCGGCGCGCGTGAAGCGGGAGCCGCTGCACTCGGGGCAGGTGAGGTAGAGATCGGAGAGGAACTGCATCTCTACTTTTTCGAAACCATTTCCGGAGCAGCGCTGACAGCGACCGGGACCGGAGTTGAAGGAAAAGTAGCCGGGCGTGAGTTCGCGAATCTTGGCAGCGGGTGTGAGTGAGAGAAGAATCCGGAGATGCTCAAAGGCCCCGAGGAGGACGGCCGGAGTCGACCTTGGAGTACGGGAGAGAGGTGATTGGTCGATGAGTTGGACGCCATTAAGTTCCTCGATATTCTCGATCTTAGCAGCGGCGGGTGCCTCATCAGTGACGATGCCGAAATGGCGCGCGAGGTTGTTGTAAATGATGGGGTGAGCGAGGGTGGACTTGCCCGATCCAGAGACGCCAGTGAGAGCGACGAAGACGCCGAGGGGAAGATCGACCTCTAGTTCTTCGATGTTGTTTGCCGAGGCGCGCGAGATTTTAAGATGGGCCTTGGGCTTACGGTATTTTTTCGGAACAGGAATCGTCCTTTGGCCAAGGAGGTAGGGGAGGGTGTTGGATTGGGGGAATTTTTTGAGGGCTGATTTGGGAGGGGCGCCGGAGGTCTCTGCCACGATGGAGCCGCCGCCTTCGCCAGCATGTGGGCCCATGTCGATGAGGTTGTCGGCCTCGCGCATGACGGCTTCATCATGCTCGACGACAACGAGGGTGTTCCCCTTATCGCGGAGCGCGTGCATCACCTTGGTGAGGCGGTTGATGTCGCGGTGATGCAGTCCCACGGTGGGCTCATCCAAAACGAAGAGGGTGTGAGTGAGCGCGGAGCCGAGGCAGGTGGTGAGATTGACGCGGGCGATTTCTCCGCCACTGAGCGTCCGGGCGGGTCGATCGAGAGTGAGGTAGCCGAGGCCTACTTCGTTGAGGTATTTTAAACGGGAAGTGATTTCGTGGTGGACGAGCTCGCAGGATTTATCGAGAGGGGCGTGGGTGCTGGCGACGCTGTCGAAGAAGAAGATGAGTTGATCGAGGGGGATGTGCCAAAGCTCGGGGAGCGTTTTGCCGAGGATTTTAAAATGAAGGGCGTCGGGCTGGAGTCGGCTGCCTTGGCAGTCGGGGCAGGTGGTATAAGCACGGTAGCGGGCGAGGAAGACGCGGACGTGCATCTTGTAGGCTTTTGTTTCGAGCCAATCGAAGAAGCCCTGGATGCCATACCATCGGCTTTCGCTCCAAAGGGACTCTGATTGCTCCAGAGAAGTGAGGGAAGATTTCGGACTGCGCTCGCCATACTTGACCCAATGTTGCTGCTTCGGGCTGAGTTTGTTCCAGGGAATTTTGGGATCTATTTGCGCTTCCTTGCAGGCCTTGAGGAGGTCCTGCTGGCTCTGTTCCCCGCGTTCCCCGGTGAATGGTTTGATAGCGCCTTGCTTGAGCGAGAGGAGGTGATTTGGGACGGCCTTCTCGAGATCGATTCCGACGATGCGTCCGAAGCCTCGGCAACTTTGGCAGGCACCGAGAGGGGAATTGAAGGAGAAGAGAGAAGAGGTGGGTTGACGGAGGGGGGCCCAGGAGGAGGTGAACTCTGAACTGGGAACAGTGAGATCTGAACTTTGAACGATGGCTTTGCCTTTTCCGAGGCGGAGGGAATTTTCGGCGGCTTCGGTGAGGCGGGCGCGGTTGCGGGGGGAGACCTTGATCCGATCTTGGATGATGAGGACTTCGGTGGGGAGTTTTTTGAGCTTGGGAGGGGAATCGGTGCGGATGATTTCGCCATCCAAGAGAATGCGGAGATAGGCCTGCGAGTTTAGGAAGGGGAAGAGTTCTTCGGGAGCGGTGTCCTGGGGAATCGGGATGGGAAAGAGGATGAGAATGGTGTCATCGGCGAAGTTTTTTTCGCACCAAGTGAGGATGGAGTCCGGCGAATCCGGCTGGACTGGCTCACCGGTGGCGGGGTGATAGCCGGTGGCAAGACGGGGGTAGAGGAGTTTGAGGTAGTCGTTGACCTCGGTGAGGGTGCCGACGGTCGAGCGGGTGGTGCGGATGGTGTTTTTTTGCTCGATCGCGATGGCGGGAGGGATGCCATCGATTCGGTCGACTTCCGGCTTGTCCATACGGTCGAAAAACTGCCGCACGTAGGGGGAAAATGTCTCGACGTAGCGTCGCTGGCCTTCCGCATAGAGCGTGTGAAAGGCGAGGGAGGATTTGCCGGAGCCTGAGGGGCCGGTGATGACGGTGAGTTCGCCAACAGGGATCTCAAGATCGAGGCTCTTGAGGTTGTGCTGCCGGGCGCCGTGGATCCGAATGGCGTTTTTTTCGACGCGCTTGTTTGCGGAGGCAGTCTTTTTCTTAGCAGCTTTCTTCGGCACGCCCCGAAACTAGCGCGGCAGCCGGAGTGCGCAAGCGGTCCTTATTCAGGAAGGGCAACAACGTCTTTTCCAGCGAGGATCTTTCCAAAACGGCCTTTTTCTTCAAGGGCATCGATTTCCTTTTGGCAGAACTTGGGGAAGGTCGCGTCGCCCTGGGATAGGGCTGTTTTCATCGCTCTAGTGAGTGCTTCAATGTAGTCGGCCTTGGCTTCATCGTATTCTTCTTCGTATTCTTCCCAGAGTTCCAAAATATCTGCTTTGGCCTCTTTGAAAGTTCGTTGGATCTTACTAGGGGCTCCCGGAGGAAGATCTTTCGGAAGCACGTGCTTTTTGTCGTATCCCTTAAGTGTCGCGATGACGGGAGCCTTGAGGGCGTCGGGAAAAGTTCGATCGAGTTCAATCCGCTTGATGGAATTTTTCACCCAATCGGAAATGATTTTATTCTTTTTCCGGCGGTAGCGTTCGTAGTCCCGGTTATGACGATCACGAATGGCCGTCCTGATGACTTCGATTTTCTCCAGAATGGGGCTGAGATCTGCCGCGACGGGAGCCATGTTGCGGAGGTCGGGGTGAGACCATTCGATCAGGGTATATGAAATGGCATCTTCAGGAACTCTATCGTTGAAGCCCTTCTTTCCGGCCCAAGTGGCGTGAGCGTATTCAAGAGCGGACTCTTTTCCGTGGCTGTAGTCGGGATTATCAGGAAGCCATTTGTGGAAGGCGAAGGCCTCTGCCGTGGGAGTTTCCCAAATTTCAGAGTCTTTTTCGCTGCGACGGCCACCGAACCAGCAGGATTCATCCTCTTTGAGGGTGGCGTTCATGAGGCTCACAAAATGATTAGCTTCTTCTTGCGAGGAGGGAACAGCGAGGTGGCCTCCAGCTTGAGTGGCAACTTGGGAGGCATCTTCATAATTCAGCTTTCGTTTCAGGAGAAGGTAGCGTGAGCCATTGAACTCGAAGGCTGAGGCAGGAAAGATCGGAGGGGACTTGGTTGCGAGGCTTGCTGCTGTGCGTGCGAGCTGGGCATCGAGAGAGCCAGGATTAGGCTCGGTGAGCGTCCATTCAAAAATAGCGGGGCATTTTCCGGTGCCGCTGAAATCTTCGATTCCATTCGAGGTCAGTCCTGCAAAGTCCTCGCCAAAGCGTGCGGCTTCCGGATCGTTGTCAGGCGAGGCTTTTGCCCAGAAGGATTCCGAAACGGGTTCACCGTCCATCCAATACCATTTTCCTTCTACGCCAGAATCTGAGGCTCCCAGCCAGACGGTTTTTTCTGATTTGAAAGAATTACGGAAAAAACGGAGATCGTCGCTATTCTTCGCCGAGGCGAGCGAGGCGCCAAAGTTCTCGGCAAGGGCTTGTGCTTCAGGCCAAGTCTTCGAAGGGCGATAGAGGAAAAAAGCGGAGTCACCCCGCTTGATCGCGCCGACCGGGAGCTCTCCAAGTTTTCCCGCAGCAAGAGCACCCTGCAAACGAAGGAGAGAATCGAGAGGCTTCTCGCGCGTGACGACCGGATCGGGATCCGGCTTGGGTTTTGGAGAAGGTTTGGGATTGTTTTTCGCAACCTTTGGTTTTTGACGGTCCTTTTTAGGATCCTTCTTGGGCTTGGAAGATTTTTTGTCGACGATCGGCTTTTCGGGAGTCTTAGGCGTGATTGTTTCTGGCTCGTCCTCGTTCAGGCCCTTAAAGAGCGCGAAGGCACCGCCTCCAAGGAGAAGTGCGATGACTATGAGAGCGGGAACCGGAGATGATTTGGAACTCTTGAGCTGAGTGATGGGCGCCTGGGGGGAGGCGGAAGTGGGGCGTTCCGCGGTGGCGAATCGAGGGCCAGATAGTTTTGGGGCCAGCGCTTCGAGTTGATCGGCCAATTGGTCGACATCTTTGTGGCGTTGGTTCGGGTCGGGATGGGTCGCTTTTGACAAGATCGCGTCGAGTCGGGTGTCGAGTCCGGTCTTCATGCTCGTAGAGTTACTTTCCGGAGCCCGTCCTTTGATGAGTTCGAAGAGCATGGCTCCTACCGAGAAAATGTCGGAGCGCTGATCGATGTCGTATTGATGATTGAAAACCTCTGGAGCGGTATAGCCCGGTGTTCCAAAGGCGAGGCCTTCTCCACGTTTGGCATTGATTGGACGAGCCAGGCCGAAGTCTCCCACTTTGGGTTCCGCATCGATATCAAGGAGGATGTTAGCGGGCTTAATATCACGATGAAGGATGCCGCCCTTGTGCGCGTGCGCGATACCTCGCGAAACCTTGCAGATCAGGTTGATGGCGATAGTGGGATCAATTGCCTTTTTATGAATGGAATAAAAGAGGGCCTTTCCCTGAACGTATTCCATGATGATGAAGAGCATGCCATCGACGTCTCCAAAGTCGTAAACCCCAATTAAATTGGGGTGATTGAGGCGAGCCATGGCTTTTGCCTCGGCTTCAAAGGATGCTCGAAATTGGGCGTCGTCGCCGAACTCGCGTGGAAGAATCTTGATTGCGACAGGCCGATCGAGAGATTTCTGATTGGCCTTGTAGACAGCCCCCATTCCACCTTGAGCGATGAAGCCTTCGATCCTGTAGGCAGAAAAAAGCGGAGAGAGCTCTTCCACACTGGGAGCGATAAACGAAGATGAGATTTCGGATTCCTTAGACATGAAAATGATGACTTTTTTAAGAATGTCTAAGAAAACTTAGATAATCAAGACCTGCCTCATCCGCTCTTTAACGAGGGGTTAGGAGAAAAAATCACCGGGAATTGCACGAAGGCCTAGAGGATTTCAGCGATTTGCACGGCATTTAAGGCGGCGCCTTTCTTTACTTGGTCTCCGACGACCCAGATTGCGAGAGCATTGGGGAGGACCTGGTCTTCGCGGATGCGTCCGACGAGGCAGTCGTCTTTTCCGGTGGTATCAAGTGGGGTGGGATAAATGCCCTTGGCTGGATCATCGGCGAGACGGATGCCCGGGGTGTTGGCAAAAGCGGCTTGCGCTTCTGCAACCGAGGGCGTTTTTTCAAAAATAGCGGTGAGGGAGATCGAATGGGAGCGCATCACAGGAACGCGGACGCAGGTGCAAGTCACCTTGAGGTCGGGAAGGCCAAGAATTTTGCGTCCTTCGTGGAGCATCTTCTGTTCTTCCTTGGTGTATCCATCGTCGAGGAATCGGTCGACGTGGGGGATGACGTTGTGCGCGATTTGGTGAGGATAGATGTTTTTGACGATGGGGCTGCCGTCGGCGAGTGCTTTAATCTGGCCCTCGAGTTCAGCAATCCCCTGCGCCCCACTTCCGGACACGGCTTGGTAGGTAGAGGCAATGATTCCTGTAAGCCCGAAGGCTTGGTGCAGAGGATAAAGCCCCATCAGGGTGATGATAGTCGAGCAGTTCGGATTGGCGATGATGCCCCGGGGATGATGGGCAGCCGCTTCGGGATTGATTTCGGGGACCACCAGAGGGACGTCCGGATCCATGCGAAAGGCCGAAGAATTATCGATGACCACGCATCCCGCTTTGGCAGCGACTGGCCCAAACTCCTCTGAGATTCCTCCGCCGGCCGAAAAGAGAGCGATGTCGATCCCACCGAAGCTCTCCTTCGTGAGTTCCTGAATCGTGACTTCTTCACCCCGGAAAGTAAGTTTCTGGCCAGCCGAGCGAGCTGAGGCAAGAAGAGTCAATTTTCCCAGCGGGAAATCTCGTTCTTCGAGGCAGACGAGCATTTCGCGGCCGACCGCTCCGGTCGCGCCGACGATGGCAAGATGAGGCTGACTTTTCATGGGGGGCGGAAGATAGCGTCTTGATGATGCGATGCAACGCTCTGTTTACGGGGAAATCGACTTCTGAGAAAAAGTTAGATTTCCAAGATAACCACTTGCCTCTAAAACAGAGATCCGTATCCTATCGGTCTCTTAGCATGGCATTAGCGGTGTTCAAGCGTCCTCAGATTACTACAATCGTTATGAAAGCATCGTTCAAATTCCTCGCCGTGGCCGCATCTGTGTTCGCTCTTTTCGGTCTAAGCGCATGCTGCGACACGCCGCCAGCCCAAGCACCAGCCCCCGCCTATGAAGCGCCTGCTAAGTAACTAGAATCTCTCTAACCAAACTAATAAACAGAAAAATATAATGAAAATTGCAACTATCCTCGGCCTTATTGCAGCACTTGCTGGTTTCTCACTCACTTCTTGTGGAAGTGCTCCTGAGCCTGCTGCTGCTCCCACTCCTACCTTCGAAGTTCCTTCGAAGTAGTCAGGAAGAGTAACTAAAAAAGTTTCGCCCGGAGCAGGTGGCCTCCGTCATCTCTTTGGGCCTTTTTTAATCCTATTTAAATCCATCGTTATGAAATTGTTCAAAGTCCTCTCTCTCCTCGCTTTCAGCGTCGGCTCCCTCGGTCTCTCCTCTTGCGGATGCTGCACCGGAGAAGCTTCTGTGCCCTCACTTCGTCCTCTTCCTCAGTTTAAGGATATCGTTGTTGAGCAGGATATCGTTGTTGAGCAGGAGATCGTGGTTGATGACGCTAAGTAGTGCGAAAGCACACGACCCAAAAATTTTCAAAGGGCTGCGAATTTTCGCGGTCCTTTTTTTGTCTTCTGATATTCCGGCCTTTTCATCGACCTCCATGTTGCTTTAACCTAGAAAATCATCATATGAATTCAAAATTACTCATCCACCTTAGCATTCTCCTCGTGCTCGTTTGCGTGACCTTCATCAAGTATTCCAGCGCCAAGAGCGATGCGGCCAAGCCTGCCGCCGAGGAACAAGTCTATGACGAGAATTACGATGAGGATTATGATGACGTGCAACTCACGGAGGAGACGGATAACACTGTGGATATGATGATGGCGACGGTAATACCGCTCTTGGTCACTGTTATTTATGCCGGCTTTCTCGTGATCACTTATGTTCTTCCGTCATTCGTCGATAAGATGTCCGAGGAAATGTATGGTTCCAGTGCGGAAGTGGAGGACGACCCTCTCCACGATGCTCGTGCAGCCTTTGCGCAGGGTGATTATCCGGAAGCGATTCGAATTTACCGTCAGGTTTATATGGAGAATGAGGCGGATCGCTTCCCGATGGTTGAGATTGCGAAAATTCAGCGGGGGAATCTGAACAGTCCGGCCGTGGCTGTTGAGACTCTCCGTGAGGCTCTCGAAGCTCACGAGTGGCGCGAGAATGACACCGCCTTTTTTATGTTCCGCATCGCCGATATCTATGAGAACGATCTCGATAACCACGAGGGTGCGATCGAGATGTTGAAGCAGGTTCAAGAGGTCCTTCCCGACACGAGGCATGCTGCGAATGCGACACATAAGTTGCGTGAATTTGGCGAAATTTAAGTGAGTCTCAATGGGATTGATTCGGAGTCTTTGGGGAATGCTCGACGAGCGTCTCTCCCGACTGCGTGCCTCGGCACCGCTGGTGGCAATTGCCTTTGGCGTTCTCGCAGGGGCACTTGGAATTGATCATTGGCGATGGGCGATTGGCTTTTTGGCAATCGGAATTTTATTTGTTCGAAGCGGAGTCAGGTGGAAATTGGCGCTCCTTGGATTTCTGGCACTTACGGCGTGGCGGGCGAACCAACTTAAGCTTGAGGCACCGGCTTCTCAGCGGATGACACGATCAGCGACCGGGGAGTTGCTTCTGGGTCGTCTCACTGGGATGGGAGATGGCGAGCGGCTGGGATGGTTGACCTTGGTTCAAGGAGAGGAGATCCGGGTGGCGGTGCAAGAGGCGGCGAATTACGAGCCCGGTGATCTCTTGTTTATTGATGGGAGATTGTTTTCGCCAGCACCTGCGCGGAATCCCGCGGAGTTTTCCTTGTTAAGGCATTGGGGTCAGCACTCATTGAAGGCAGGGCTGGATCTGCACTCGGCCAAGAAAATTGGGGGCGATTGGCAGCAGGGGATTTGGCGTTACTCGGAGCGTGCGAAGATTTCGTTCAAGAAGTTGATCACACGAGGGATCGAAGACGATGAAATTGCTGCTCCCATCATTGTTGCGATGATGCTGGGGGAAACTCCTGCTTCGACTTCCGAGATCACGGAAGCGTTTCGCTATAGCGGCGCGATGCATGTCTTCGCTGTCAGTGGGTTGCATGTCACGATTGTCGGAGGTCTCGTTTGGGGGATTTTGTTGTTGTGTCGGATTCCTCGACGCCCAGCGGTTCTGCTCATCATTTTTACAATGGTCGCCTATGCACTCATCACTGGTGGAAGGGCTCCCGCGATGAGAGCGACGCTCATGGCGACCACTTTTCTGAGTGCTTTTTTGCTGCGAAGGAGACCTTCTCTTTTTAATTCGCTCTCAATGAGCATGATTATCGTTCTTCTCTGGCGGCCTTCTCAAGCCATGGAGATCGGTTTTCAGCTCTCTTATGGAGTGATTGCTTCGATTGGTTTGGGCTTTGCTCTTTGCTACCGTTGGACGGGTAAAATGGCGGAGCTTGATGAGTTCTTTCCACGTCGCTTACTGAGCAAGCCGCAGAAGATGCAGCTTGGCTTTCGAGGGAAGATTGCGGCGATGGCAGCGACATCGCTTGCGGCTTGGCTGGGGTCGCTGCCATGGATGGCTTACCACTTTGGGCTCGTGACGCCTATTGCAGTGCTGGCGAGTCTTGTGCTGATTCCGGCTACCTTCCTAGTCTTGGCATTGGGACTCAGCGCGCTCGTTTTTGGGTCTCTCAGTCCGGGGCTTGGCGAAGTGATGAATCATGCGAATGCCTTTGTCGCGCGAACGGCCTTCCACGCGGCTCGTGCTTTTTCAGCAGTGCCTCTAGGACACCAATTTGTGGGATCCAAGGAAGCGGCGGATTGGGTGGTCTTTGATTTCTCCGACGGAGGGAGCGCCTCCTTTCTCGCTGCAGGTGACGGTGCGCTAATTGATGTGGGCAGCGAGCGCCGCTACTACCAAATGATCCGCCCGGCGATGCGACGATGGCATTGGTCTCCCGAAACGATTGTGCTGAGCCATCCGGATGCGAAACATAGTGGGGCGATCTCGGAAGTTGTCGGGCACATGAACCCTGAGCGGGTCATTATTCCGGTCGTTTGGTCTCGTAGTCCAAGCTATCGCGAGTTCATTGATGCGCAGAACTCTGCCGTGAAGGTGGCTAAGTTGGGATCAATTTATCCACTTTTCGATGATGTTTGGCTTCAAATTCTTCGTGCGGGCCAGGAAGACCTTGACACTCTTGCCGACAGTCGAGGAATGGTCACTCGTGTTCATTGGAAGGGGTGGAAGGTTCTCGTGATGGGAGATCTGGGCGTGGAAGAAGAGCGGGAAATGATCTCCAATGGGATCGATCTTGAAGCTGATGTTGTCCTTATCGGACGGCATGGTCGCACTTATTCGGGGTCGATTGAGTTTTTAAAAGCGACGGGCGCTAAAGTAGTGATCGCGAGCTCGGCGATCTATCCTAAGAAGCAGAATCCCACGGAAATTTGGAGAAAGGCCGTTCGCGAACTTGGGATCAAACTCTTCGTGCAGGGTGAGACCGGAGCTGTGCTGATGGATTTCGAAACCTCCGAACTCCGTGTGAAATCGTTTTTAGATCCCGAGCGGATCGTCGTGCTCGAGCGTTAGGAATAACGCCGGGCGACCCGGGGAGTGATCTGGGTGAGGAGTTCCCATGAAATGGTGCCTGCTTTTTGCGCGAGTTCTGAAACGAGGAGGTCTTCACCAAAGAGGATCGCTTCGTCGCCGGGTGCGCAATTTTTGAGGTCGGTGACATCGACGATGATTTGGTCCATCATGACCCGGCCGATGAGCGGGCAGCGGGTCCCGTGGATCAAGACGTCCGTCCCTCGATCCGAGAGGGCTCTTGGATATCCATCGCCATAGCCGATTCCTAAAACGGCGGCACGAGTGTCTCTGCTGAGAAGGGTTCGCCCGTAAGATACTCCATGACCTTCAGGAAGTTCGTGAATTAATGAGATGCGCGTCTTTAGGGTCATGGCCGGTCGGAGCTTATCTTGGTATTCAGGAATCGGGGATATGCCGTAGAGCATGAGTCCGGGACGGACGAGATTCGTGGTGCGACTGTGAAAATTGAGCAGGCCGGCCGAATTGCTGAGGTTGACCGAAAAATCATCGGGCACCGTTTCTAAATCTTGCAGGATGCGATCGACCGATTGATCGAATCGAAAAAACTGCTCCTGAGTGAAGACCGGGTCTTCGTCAGCGACCGGGAGGTGGGATCCAATACCGGTGAGCCGAATGCCCTGGCATCGTTTGAGCGTTTCCAAGGCGCCTTCAATTTGATGCGGTAAAAAGCCCCCACGGCCCATTCCGGTATCTAAGGCTAAGTGGGCACTGATGGGCTGATCACTGCCAAGGGCGTCGAAGTGTTTCATCTCGTCGAGCGAACAAAGGCAGGGCGTCCATCCCCGCGCGGCGATTTCCTCTCGCTCGCAGGGGAGAGTGGCACCGAGAATGTAAGGAGTTATTTTGATTCCTGCTCCAAAAAGGAGGCGTGCTTCTCCAGCATCGGCGACCCCGAAAAATTTGGGGTTTTCGCTCTCTAGGGCTTTCGCAGTTTTGATCAAGCCGTGTCCGTAAGCCCCCGCTTTGATCATGACCATGACGTCCTGTCCCTCGCTTTGTTGGCGGGCAAAGCGGAGATTGTGCCTCATGGCCTCGAAGTTGATTTCAGCCCAAGCGCGGGGAGGGGACTCAGTCACGGAACCGATGATAAATGGAATTTAGGAATTAGAAATTCCCAATTCTTCCACGATGGATTCTTCATGCCAACAAGTGTGAGCAATTACGAGAAAAAGCTCCGCATGAAAACGGATCAACTCGAGCGTGCTGGGCGGGCACTCGATAAAGAAAAATCAGAAGCCTCAAGCGCACTTGGCAGGCTGGAGCTTCGGTTTTAGGCGGGCTCCTGGGTGGACTCTTCGGGGGACGTAAATCACGTTCCTCCAGTGTTACTTCGGCTACCCGCGCCTTTAAGTAACGTCGTGATGTCGGGATTGCGGAAGACAAGGTGAAGGGGATCGAGCAGGATGTTGCCGAACTGGAAGCCGAGCTTGCCGAGGAAGTCGGGGAGCTTGAAGAGAAGTTCGACGTGAACAGCCCCCGTTTCGATACCGAGTCGATCAAGTCTTACAAGAAAGACATCGATGTGAAGTCCGTCTCACTGGTTTGGCTGCCTTACGATCAGGATGACAAGCCTGTTTGGTAGTTTTAAGAAAGAATTCCTTTGACCACCTTTGCCGGTTCGACCCCGGTGAGTCGCATGTCGAGGCCTTGGAACTTCTTGGAGAAGCGATGGTGGTCGATGCCGAGGAGGTGGAGGAGGGTGGCGTGGAAGTCGCGAACGTGGACGATGTCTTTTTGGGCGTTGTAGCCGAGTTCGTCGGTCGCGCCATAACTGAGGCCGGGCTTTACGCCGCCTCCGGCCATCCACATGGAGAAGCCTTTGATATGGTGATCGCGTCCGGGGCCGCCTTTGCCCTGGAACATGGGGGTGCGTCCAAATTCGCCTCCCCAGACGACGAGAGTGTCCTGGAGGAGCCCGCGTTGTTTGAGATCGGTGAGGAGGGCGTAGGTCGCTTGGTCCGTGTGCTGGCAGCAGACCTTCATGTATTTATCGAGGTCGCCATGATGGTCCCAGCCTCGATGATAGAGTTGCACAAAGCGGCTGCCTTTTTCGACCAATCGGCGGGCGAGAAGGCAGTTTGAAGCATAGGAGCCATCGCCGGGAGTAGCGCCATACATTTCGAGGGTCTTTTTTGACTCGCCGGAGAGATCGGTGAGTTCGGGGACGGAGGCTTGCATGCGAAAGGCCATTTCATAGGCGCTGATGCGGGTGGCGATTTCGGGGTTGTCGACGAGTTCATTACGCTGGGCGTCGAGTTTTTGGATCGTCTTGATCAGAGCGCTTTGGTGCGTCCGATCCACTCCGGCGGGATTGGAAACGTAGTGAACTGGATCGCCGGTGGAGTTGAATTCGACGCCTTGAAAGCGCGAGGGTAAGAAGCCTGAGGCCCATTGGCGACTCGCGATGGGTTGAGGATTGCGGCCACCGACGGAGGAAAGGACGACGAATCCGGGAAGGTCTTCGGTTTCGGACCCGAGGCCGTAGTTGATCCATGATCCCATGGAAGGGCGACCGCTGATCGCGGTGCCGGTGTTCATGAAAGTGTGGGCGGGATCGTGATTGATCTGCTCGGTGACCATGGAGCGGATGACGGTCATGTCGTCCGCCATTTTCGCGTGGTGGGGAAGGTAGTCGGAGATATACTGCCCGGACTTACCGTATTGCTTGAACTTGGTGGTGTGGCCGAGGACTTTGAGTTCCTTTCCCTGAAGCTGGGCGATGGGCTGGCCCTTGGTGAAGGACTCGGGCATGGGTTTGCCATCGAGTTTATCGAGCTGGGGTTTGTAGTCGAAGGTCTCGAGATGAGAAGGACCGCCGGCCATGCAGAGAAAGATGACGCGTTTTGCCTTGGGCGGATGGTGAGGGAAGCCGGAGAGACCTTTGTGGTCAGAGCCGATCCCCTCGGCGCGCATGAGTTGCGACAAGAGCGCGGTGGTGCCGAAGGACATTCCTGCGTTGTTGAGGAAGGTGCGGCGGGAGATGAAATTTGAGGCAGGAGACATGAGCTTTGAATAGTGAGATTTGAACACGAACGATGCAGGCTATTTGCGACCTTTTACGGTGGAAATTGAAGTGTTGAGGATGCGCTCGAGTTGATCGGTTTCGTCGATGAGAGGGAAGAGGTTTTTAGGATTTGCAATGAGTGGGACTTGCTGGAGTCGTTCGCTTAAATCGGGCGGAGAGGAAGTCTTGACGTTCATCGTTCGTGTTCAAATCTCACTGTTCAGAGTTCAGTTCCTTGTAGTGGTTTCAGAGAGGTTGAGGAGGGCACGAGAAATGGTGGTCCAGGTGGCGAGTTCGATGTGATTGAAGTCTGCGGCCGGTTTTGTTTGACCGATGTTGATTAGAGCGGTGGCTGACTTGGGATTCTTTTTAAAGTCGTTCTCGGCGTAGGTGTAGAGGGAGCCGAGAGTCGATATTTCTTCTTCGGTCGGCGGCCGGTTGAGGACGATCAGGAAGGCGTGATTGAGGCGGTCGTTGGGTTGGGCTTCTTTTAGAACACGCTCGGCGAGAACTCTTGCAGCTTCGACAAAGGTGGGGTCGTTGAGGAGGTTCATCGCAGCCACCGGGGTGTTGGATTGAGGGCGCTCGGCGGTGCATTCCTCGCGGCTGGGTGCATCGAAAGCTTTGAGCATGGGATGAAGGAATTGGCGCTGCCAATGGATATACACGCTACGACGATAGATCCGTTCATCGCTATGCTGTTGATACTTTCGAGGCGGAAAGTTGAGGTGACGGTAGTAGCCGGAAGGCTGATAGGGTTTCACGGAATCACCTCCGATATCGGGGACAAGAAGGCCGGAAATTGCGAGTGCGTTATCGCGGATCATTTCTGCTGGGAGGCGAAAGCGTGATTGGCGGGCAACGAGCTCGTTGTAGGGGTCCTGCTCGCGGAGAATGGATGTTTCGAAAGATGATTGGCGATAGGCTCGCGAGGTGACCAAGGTTTTGACGAGGTGCTTCATGTCCCAGCCTGATTCGTAGAAGTCGACCGCAAGACGATCCAAGAGTTGAGGGTTGGAGGGTGGTTGGCCCTGCCCTCCAAAGTCTCCTAGGGAGCGAGAGATTCCCGTGCCGAAGAAGAGGTAGAAGAAACGATTGGCGGTGACACGAGCGGTGAGTCCTCCCGTGCCGTTTTTTGTATCAGTGAGCCAATTGGCGAGATCGAGGCGCGTCTGGCGCTCCTCTTTTTTGATCTGGGGCATGAAGTGGGGGACGGAAGCTTGCACGATCTCGCCTGATTCATCGAGCCAGTTGCCTCGGGGGAAGATGCGGGATTCGCGGGGCTCCTTGAGCGCGACGGTAATCATGGTGCGCCGGGCGGAGGATTCGACCTTCTTGCGTTGGGCTTCGGCTTTCTTCCATTCAGCGAGTTGGTCGCCAGAGATGAATTTGGTGAGGGCGTCGTTGGTTCGTTTGAGGGCGGCTTCGGCGTCCGTTTTCTTTTTGGAATTTTTCTCTCGTTTTGCGTGTGCGTCCCGGCTGGCGGATTTCGCAACGAGACGGGCGATTTCGTTGCGCTCGCCTTTTGAGAGGTCGGTGAGTTTCTTGTTAAGGGAGTCGAGTTGCTGATTCTCTGCGGCGGTTAGGACGGGGATTTCCGGAGGGCGATTGGTGGGGAGGGAGTTGGTTCCGGCGCTGAAATGCTGTTCGTCGTCGATGTCGGCAAAGAAGGCTCCCAGGGTATGGAAGTCCTTGGCGGTGTAGGGATCGTATTTGTGATCGTGGCATTGCGCGCAGCCCACGGTGGCTCCCATCCAGACGGCAGAGACGTTACGGACGCGGTCGGCTTGGTAAATGGCGCGGTATTCTTTTTTCTGAAGCCCACCTTCGTGAGTGGTTTGAAGCAGGCGATTATAGCCGGTGGCGACGCGTTGGTCTTCGGTGGGGTTTGGAAGGAGATCGCCGGCGAGTTGTTCGCGAGTGAATTGGTCGAAGGACTTGTTCTCGTTGAAGGAATTGATGACGTAATCGCGGTAGGGCGAGATCCGCTGATCTTGATCACCGTGGTAGCCCACGGTGTCGGCGTAGCGGACGAGATCGAGCCAATAAATGGCCATGCGTTCACCGAAATGCGGAGAGGCGAGGAGGAGATCGACTTCGGCCTCGATGGCGGATTGAGGAGTAATTTGGTAGGCCGTTTTAAAGCGGCGAAGGTCGTCGGGCTTTGGTGGAAGTCCGGTGAGGTCAAAATGGAGCCGTCTGAGCAAAGTGACCAGATCGGCATCCGGGGAAGGTGGAGTTTTTTCATCCTCAAGTCGTGCGAGAATGAATTGATCGACCCAGTTGACGGGCCAGTCTTTCGTTTTTACTTCGGGAGTTGGGTGCGCGATGGGAGATTTGTAAGTCCAGGGCTCGTCGTATTTTGCTCCTTCGGTGATCCATTGCCGGAGCAGTGATATTTCTTTAGGAGTGATCTTTTTGTGAGTCTCCGGTGGAGGCATGATCTCATCGGGATCAGAGTCGAGGATGCGGGCGATGACTTCCGAGGCATCGGGCTTTCCTGGTTCGATGGGGATTTCGAATTCGCCTCCTTCGGTCGCCCCCTCATAGGTGTCGAGACGGAGGTCGGATTCGCGGTGTTTTTCGTCCGGGCCGTGGCAATGGAAGCACTTATCGGAGAGGATGGGGCGGATATCGCGGTTGAAATCGACTTCGCCAAAGACCGGAAGCGGAAGAAGGAGCAGGAAGGCGCATGATTTCATGGGAAGGTTGTGACAAATTTGGAGGGGGAAAGCAGGAAAAAAAATGGAGGGATTGCGCTGATTGCTTACAAAGGGACACAAAAAAGCGACCTCCTGTGAGGTCGCCTTTTCGTTCGGGGCTGAAATCCCTATGATTCTTCTAGCTTCTCCGGCGCGCAACGAGAGCGCTCAGGCCGAGAAGTGCCAGAAGTCCAGTCGCGGGTTCAGGAATGGTGGCAGTTTGGCCAGAGAAATTGGTGGGAGTCGCGTTGGAGTTGATCGTGAAGGCGGTGCGGTCAGTGTTCCCGATCAGACCGTCAAGAGACTGCGTGCCGTCGAGCGGAAGCGAGTCGATATCCAGAAAATCTTGACCATCGAAATCAAGGTAGTTTCCCAAGTCGGCCTCCAAGAAGTTTGCCGGGATGACGAAGCCCGGGGGTGATGAGTCGGACAATATTGGTAACGAAATTGGCGGGGAGTTGGATGCATAGGAAAAAACAATAACGATCCGAGGATCGTTGTTATGGGATTGGGGTGAATCTGATCGCCTCGGCTTAGCCATGACTACTCAGGAGCGTGCTGAATCTGGATGTGGCGGTATTCCATCTGCCCGCGGTTACCTTCGAGGCCGAGGGGGCCGTTCTTGGGGATTTCTAGAGCTGCTTCGAGGACTTCGCCGTTGCAGGTGCAGTGGGCGGTGGGCGGTGGTGCCTTTGACGGTAATGACGATGTCGTTCCAGTCGAGGGGCTTGGGTTGAGTAGGCGATACGGCAATCGCCTGTCCTTGGGGGCTTCCTCCTCCGCAAGGCTACGGTGCGACAGGTGGTTGGGGACGTAGGCTTAGAATACCCAAGGGGGCACACCGAGCCACGCGCGATATTTGGAATCGGTTTCGGGATATGTGGACTTTTGGGGGGGCTTCTGCTCTTCTCCGGCCATGTCTGAATCTTCTACGACTCCTCTCTATATCTGCGGGCCGATGGCTTCGGGGAAATCTGCTTTGGCGATCTCTCTGGCTAAGGAGTTAGGGGGGGAGATTGTGAATGGAGATGTCGCGCAGGCTTATAAGGGGCTTGAGCGTTTGAGTGGGACAGCCGCTGATTGGAAGCAGGCAGATGCGGCGCATCATTTGTATGGGGTAATTGAGGCGACTGAGAATTGTGATCCCTTGGCGTTTCGTAATTTGGCGGTTCCGGTGGTTGCGGAGATTCAATCGCGGGGCAAAGTGCCGATTGTGGTGGGTGGTTCTGGAGTTTATTTGAAGACGTTGACGCATGGGCCGTCATCGATTCCGGAGCGGGATGATGCGCTGCGTGCTAAGTTCGAGGAACGGAGCAATGATGATTTGGCAGAGGAGCTGAAGGGGCTCGATCCGGAAGGGGCGGCGGCGACTGATTTGAAGAATCGTCGTTATCTGATTCGGGCGCTGGAGATTTGTTTGCTCTCGGGGCAGAAGATGTCGGTTCTGAAGGCGGAGCAGTTTAAGAAGTTTGATGAGATCACGCTGGGTCTCCGGGGGCTTTATCTTTTGTGGGATAATGACAACGCGAAGCAGCGGATTAGTTCGCGCTCGATGCAGATTTTGGAAAAGGGTGGAGTTGATGAGGTGAAAGCGCTTCGTGAGACGGCGTCGGAGACGTGCCGGAAGACGATTGGATTTTCGGAGATTGAAGAGCACCTCGATGGCAAGTTGACGCTGAAGGAGTGTCACAAGGGGCTTCATACGAGCACGCGGAGGTTTGCGAAGAGGCAGCGCTCTTGGTTGAAGAAGGAAGCTTGGCTTAAGGATGTGACTTGCCCGTTTCCCTTTGATGCGAAGTTTGCCTCTCTTTGAGGAACTGCTGGGAGTTGATCCGCCTGCGAAGCTAAGCGGCGGGGCGCCACGGCTCCTTTTTGAAAGGGTTGTGGTGGCGGGTGCCGCCAAAGAAATTGTCGTTGCGTTTTTCGGAGCCCACTAGCGTGGCGCTTGGGGGTAAGGCGTAGCGCTCGCCATCGCTCCCACGGACATGCCGATGACCCAAACATGGTGAGATACTGTTGAAAGCCCAGAGGGATCGTCCGGAGGATCGCTGCGCGAAGAATAGTGAGGAGTGAATGGTAAAGGCTTGGATTCCATAGAAAACGGCTTCGGTTTCCCGAAGCCGTTTTGGAAGAATGAATGTTGTTTCGCCTACGCGAACAGAGGTTTCATGTGGCGGTCGAGGAGGTTGCTGGTGACGCACTTGGAGATGACTGCTTCATTTGCTTTGAGGGCGTCGAGGTAGCGGTCTCCCATTTGGGCGGCGATTTTGAATCCGACGTGGAGGAGCTGGCGGACGTTGGCGTTGTAGCCGGGGTTGCTTTGGTCGTGCGTTAAGGCGCTGACGTATTGCTCGCTGGTCCAGCGATTGACTTCCTCGGCAGTTGGGAGCTGGGAGTGGTCGATGTCGATGACGGTGGCGTAGGGCTCGCAGAGGGCTTCCTTTTTCTCGAGGGCCTTGGCGTAGATTTCTTTGGCGAGGTCGAGTGCGTCTCCACCTGCGGTGGCGAGGCCGATGACTTCTTCGAGCCAGTTGGTGCCAGCGGTCTTGATGTGGAGGCCGGCGCCGGAGCGGGCGATCGCTTTTCTGATCGGGCCGTAGATCGAGAATTTATCGGAGCCGGAGTGCACGCTGAGCTTGAGGGTCTCGGGGAGGCCGTAGGCTTTGATGGCGTGCGCGAGGACTGCGAGGTCGTCGTTGAATTCTTGCTCGAATTGGGCCACGTCGCCGACGTAATCAACACCCTTATTAAAGCGGCCGGTGAACTTGGGCGCGATGGTTTGGATGGGGATGCCTTGGTCGGAGATGGCGGCGAGGATGATGAGCATCTCGGCGGGGACCTGAGGATCGTCGGTTTCGTCCATGGAGACTTCGGTGACGAAGTCATCGGTGCCGCCTTTTGCTGCGACAATGTGGTCGTAGATCGCTCGGGCCTTTTGGGTGGCTTTGAGGAATTGGTTGGCGGTTTTTTCGACAAGCTCTTTTGAGATTTCAAGTGGGGCGTCGATGCCTTCGACTTTCACGGAGCCGATGAGCTCGGGGTGATTGGCGATGAAGGTTTCGACGTCGGCAGGAGCGGCGGGTGAGCCGATGTCGTCTGCGACGTCGAGGGTGAAGAAGTTACACGGAGCGACGAAGCGGTCGACGGTGGAGAGGTTGATGTGGTCGGCATCGAGGAGGTATTCGCCGGTCCAGCCGAGGTCTTTGACGGCGACGTCAGCGGCGACGCGGGTGGTCTGGGGCTCGGAGCCAATAATTTCGTGCTCGCGGTTGGACTTGTTCCAAGTGGGGCAGATGTCGACGCCGAGTTCTTTGGCGGCGATGAAGGCTTGGAGTTGGGCGTGGGCGCCGTGGGCGAAGCGATCGCCGACGCCGAAGGTGTACTTTGGGCAGATTTTCATGAGTGTAATTGATGGTTTGGTTTTAGAATTTTTTTGGTGAAGCGTCGGCGAATTTTGAGTTGTGAATTTCTTGGTTGAGGGGGCTATTTGATTCGTCGAGGAGGGAGGTGAGTTTTGTTCGGGGACGATTTCGGTTTTGATGAGGAGGCGGAGCCAGTAGTGGGTTTCGCGTGCTTCCTCGATGTTTACTCCGATAGATGTTCCCGAGCGAAGGAGTTGATTTGCAAGGGTTCGGGAAACTCCAGGTTGGTTTTTAAGTTGTTGACAGAGCTTTACGATCCGAACTGCAAAATCGAATGATCGTTCACGAATTTCTGTTGGTTACTCAGTCATAAATTTATCACTCTCTACTCATCATTCACTATTATTAGAGCTTTGATGGCTCCGGTGGCGGGGTCGGTGAACTTGTCGAATCCTTCGGGGACCTCGGTGATGTCGAGGCGGTGGGTGATCCAGTTTTGAAGGTTGATTTTCTTTTGGCCGAGGATGTCGATGATTTCGGGGAAGTCGGCTGGGAGGGCATTTCTGCTGGCGATGACGGAGAGCTCGCGGCGGTGGAAATGGGGGGCCTGCGGGAAGGTGATGTCCTGGGCGGTGATGCCGACGTAGACGACGCGGCCGCCGACGGCGGCATATTCGAAACACTGGACCATGGAGCCGGCGTGTCCGGTGGCGTCGATGATGACGTCGCAGAATCCTCCTTCGGTGATTTTTTCAATCTCGGCGAGGTGGGAGCCATCGGCTTGAGGCTGGATGGTGTGCTCAATGCCGAGTTTCTCGGAGCAGAAGTCGAGGCGGTTTTGGGCGAAATCGACGACGATGACTTTGAGATCCATGAGTTTGAGGAACTCGAGGGCGGCGAGGCCGATGGGGCCGGCGCCGATTACCATGACGATTTCGCCGGGTTGTGGATTGCCGCGCTTTACGGCGTGGTAGCCGATGGCGAGGGTCTCGACGAGGGCGAGTTCATCGTAGGAAAGATCGTTTCCGGGATGCAGCTTGTGTGCGGGGACGGTCCAGTTCGATTTACGGAGTCCGCCTGATTGGTGGACGCCGACGACGGAGACATTCGAGCAGGCATTGGAGTGGCCTTTTTTCGAGGGGATGGACTCGGGGTCGTTGAGGTAGGGCTCAAGGGCGCACTTGTCGCCGGGCTTCACGTTGGTGACGCCCTCGCCGACGGCGACGACTTCGAGGCCGAGTTCGTGACCGGGAGTGCGTGGGTAGGCGAAGAAGGGAAATTTACCGAGGTAGCAGGAGAGGTCGGTTCCGCAGATGCCCATGCGATGGGTGCGGACGAGGGCCTCGCCGGGAGCGGGCGCTTCGACGTCGGGGAGATCGACAGGGGTGATTTTTTTGACGTCGGTGAATTCGATTGCGTAGGACATGGGGAATTGAGATTTGAACACGAACAGTGAGATTTGAACGTGCTTGGTTGAGAGACTTTGGTCGTGGATGATGGAAACCACGAAAGAAACGAAACTTGGTTGAGGGAGCTTGCTAAGCGAGGCGGCGGGGGCGCCGCAGCTCCTTTAGTTGTTTTCGGGGAGGCCTTCGGGGTGGCCAAGGTTTTTAACGGGGGCGAAGATTTCGAGGACTTGGGCGAGGAGAGATTGGTCGATGGGTTCGGCGAGCCATTGGGCCCATTTTGCGACGTTTTTGGGATTGGCGGAACCGGCGACGGTGGAGGCGATGTCGTCGTGACCGCAGGAATACTGAAGGGCGAGCTGGGCGATATCGACGCCGTTGTCATGACAGAGTTTTGCCGCGGCGCGGGCGGCTGCTTTCACTTCCTCGGGCTCCTTGAGCCAGGCTGGGAGTTCGGCATTGGTGAGGAGGCGGGCTGAAAAGGGGCCGGCATTGATCACACCCAGTCCTTTTGACTTGAGGCGGGGGACGAGGTCGTCGGCGAAGCTGGTGTTCTGCAGGGTATATTGATTGTAAGAGAGGACGCAATCGATGTCGTCTTCGACGTGATCGAGGACTTTATTGAAGCAGGCTAAGGGGTAGCAGGAGAAGCCGATGGCGCGGACTTTTCCGGCATTCTTAGCTTCGATCAAAGCCGGGATCGTTTCCTCCCAAAGCTGGTCCAATTTCACGAACTCAACATCGTGGAGGAGGACGAGGTCGAGGTAGTCGGTGCCCATGCGGTGCATGGAGACGTGGAGTGATTCGTCGACGCGTTTTGCGGAGAAATCGAAGTGGGTTTCGGAATAGCGGCCGAGTTTTGTGCCGAGCAGGTAGCTGGAGCGGTCGATGCCCTTGAGAGCCCGGCCGAGCATGACCTCAGACATTCCGCGGCCGTAGAAGGGGGAGGTGTCGATGAAGTTCATCCCGAGATCGAGCGCGGTGTGGACGGCGCTGAAGGCTTCATTGAGATCGATGGAGCGGAATTCAGCGCCTAGAGAGGACGCTCCGAAGGAAAGAATGGGGAGTTCGAGGCCGCTTTGGCCGAGAGGGCGAGTTTCCATAGGGACGAAATATTGATTGAGGATAAAAGGCTGGGAGAGATTTGTCTGACTGATTTTGAATGGGAAGGAAAATTCGGCAAAATGCGTGTGAATAGGGCGAAGACGTTCAATGTCGGAAAAGAGAGGTTTTTTTTCAATTTTTTGGGGAATGAAATGGTCGATTGAATCAGCTGGGATCAGTAATTCCTCCCTTGCAGGAGGGATGAATTTTTGGAGGCTATGCCATATGGAGCAACGCACTCTGATGCCTTGGGGAAAGGTGGGTCCCCAATTTAAGAAGTCTTATAAGAGGGTAAGAATGCTGGTCGATCTCGACCTCTGATTTGCTGCACTGCGTCGATAACTGCCCCACAGATGCGCCTGTCTTCGACGATCTACTTTGCCTGCACGAATCACTGCGGGGTCATCGGCGGACAGAATTGGTATGACAATGTCTGTAAGATAGAGAAGGTGACTTCATGAATCCCGAATCCGCTGTGCAACAACTCGCAGCGACGCTGCTCGCGCGCGAGGTCAACCCGGAGCTTCTAGCAACCCTGCAGGAGCCAGCGACCGCCGCCATTCTGAAGCAGCTCGAGCCCTCGTGTGCCGAATTGTTAGGAAGGGAATGGACCAAAAAAGATTTTGATGACGCCGCGGTCGAATTCTGTCGCCTCTTCATTCTTGAGCCCAAGGTTCCGGCACGGGCGGCTGCTTACTTTGAGGAGAAGGAACTAGAGATCGCGAGCCGCATCCAGTTCATGCTCGATAACGGCCTCCTCGAAATCCCTGAGGGCTTTCAGACGCTCTCGCCTGACCACATCGCCATTCTGCTTTTAGTGCAAACCACGCTCGCCGGGGAAGACGCGGGGCAGTTTAAAAAAGACAACCTCAGCTGGCTTCCCGAGTTCGCGCGGAAGCTCGCCGATCAAAGTGAGCATCCGTTTTATCAACTGGTGGCCAAGCTGATTTCGCTTTCCTAAAAAGGCTCCTTGGTCGCTCGCGTTCAGGTCAATCTGGGATCGAGTTCAAAGGGAGTGGCCTTCCCGAATTTGATCTTCGAAAAATCAGGGTGTTCGGGATTCAGGAGATAGTTCTCTTCGATCTGCATGACTGCGCTCGGCACTGCAAGCACCGCCGATCTTTTCGACAGCAACCAATCCCCACCGTAGATCTGGGTGCTTGCCATGATTTCTTGTCGGTCCCAGCCCTTGGGAAGATCTTTCACCTTTGGAGTTTCGATCAGTTTTCGATCAATCGTGACCTGAAAATAACTGAAGAGCCGCATGAGCGTCGCGTGATCCTCGATGTGGACAAAAAGCTCCAGTGTCGCGAGCGAGAGACTGCTTCCGAGATAGACCACACGCGAACCGACCGGGTTCCATCGGCCTCCGGTGAGACGCGCGCCTTCGCCGGAAAAAGCGCTTTCGGTATACTTCGTTTTCGTGATCCGGAAACCCGTGACCTTCATGAGAAAACCCCGTGCTCGATCCGGCCCAGGAGATTCACGACTTCCGCTGCTCCGGGCTCGGTATCACAGAATTCGAGGGGGCTTGCCCCACCCAGAGCACGCTTTCCGCTCTTGAACCAAGTGCGTGCTTTTTTGAGATCCTCAAAGACCTCCAGCGTTTTTTGAAAAGCGGCCGCCACCCGGAGGATTGCTCCTGTCTCATCTGGCTTGAAAGTCGTCCGCCGTGCAAGGGTCCGGCTCGGAATCCCGACGACGCTCGCGAGAAAGTCTCCGGAGATCCCAGTGATTGATTTAAGCTGCTCGAAGGCCGCCTTTGGAAGCCCCTCATGGATCGCACGCCGCACGGTCTCGACCGATGACTCATCGGGCGCGCAGTAGCGCCGCGTGAGATTACTCAGCACCAGCGGGTAATAAAACCCGTGCCCGCTCAGAGGATTAATGAGCCAGACCTGCTTCTTTCGCAGGAGCTTTGGCGCATCCACCGGAACGAACTCCACTAAGAGGAAGTCTCCGTTCTCAAGAGTTCCCGCTCCGCTGGAAATTATTCCTTGTGCCGCCATATGAGTATATTTAACACGCCAAATGGCAGAGGGCAAGATTTTCTTCATCTCCGCAGATCTCTACTTGTCTGGATCGTGATCGTTTACTTCTTCTTGGCTGGCATGAAGCTGCCGGCGCCGGGGGTGAAATCCCAGCGAGTGGTTTTCTCGCCGAGTTTTTGGAGGAAGGCTCCGGAGGAGAAGGCGAGGAAGAAGGAGTCGTCTCCGGGGGTGTTGCGGGTGCGGGCGTAGACTTTCTTCATGGCGGGGATCGCTGGCTTGGCGTAGTTGCCGAGGAGTTCGATGGCACGGCAGGACCGCAAGGCGATGGCCCAGGTTGGGTTGTCGAGTTCCTTGATGAGGATCTTGAATGATTGATCGCGATGAGGCTTCAGTGCAGCGAGCCAGCTGGCGGCTTCGATGCGGATTTCGGCATTTGGATCGTCGAGGAGGGTGGCGGCAAGTTCGAATGGGGGATTTTCTGAGCGGTCGTTGCGTAGGGCGATGAGGCCCCAGAATCTTTCCATGGGGTTGTCAGATTTGATGGCTTTGCGGGCGATCTTTGTGCCTCGTCCGACGGAGTCTGCTATTTTCCAGACGCCTCTCAGGTCCGGTTTTTGATCGCCGATGGCTTTACCGTTCTTCTGAATCAAGTTTGCCATCATGCCTTCTGGAATGAAGAGAGTATCGTGGGTTTCCTTGCGCAGTTTTTCGAAAGCGCGGGCGGCTTCTGCGAGTGCCTTGGCATCTTCTTCGGTGAGCTTTTCTTCAGCGATGTTGCGCAAGTTTTCTGGGTCGGCAAGGCAGTCGTAGAACTCAACCGGAGCACGATAGGCGGAAAGGTAGTGAGCTTGAGCCCGGTTCATGCGCATGCCGCTGAATTCGAAACGGTGAAGCTCGCTCCGGATTTCGCCGAGGTCGGAGAAGGTGGATGTTTGGTTCCAACCGTAGTGGGGGTAGAAGTTGCGAATGTAGAGCCAGCGACCGTTGCGGACGGAGCGGGCGCAGTCGAAGACTTCATCGACACGATCACGGGCGCCGTAAACCCACTCGCGAGCGGGGGCTTTGCCGATGACGCGATGATTCGACATGGTGGCGGGAGGAGTGATACCGGCGAGGTCGAGAACGGTGGGGGCGAAATCGATAAAGGAGACGAGGCGGTCGGTTGTTGCTCCGGGTTTGGCGTTTGCGAGGTGTTGCCATTTTTTGGGAACACGGATCATGAGAGGGACACGCATTCCCGAGTCAGTGAGGACGCGCTTGTGGCGGGGCATGCCCGAGCCGTGGTCGGAGTAGAAGAAGACGATGGTGTCTTGAGCTAGTCCGTCTTCCTCGAGTTCTTTGAGGAGGCGTCCAACGTTATGGTCCATGACCGAGACGCAATCGTGATAGCGGGCGAGTGATTTACGAATGGACTTAGTATCGGGATAGTAAGAGGGGACCCGTAATTTGGAGGGGTCGTGAATTTCGCCGGGGGAGAGTTTTGATTGGATTTCTTTTTGGAAGACTTGGTGTGGCCAGACCATGGTGCGGGATTGGTGGCTGGTCATGTCGTTGAAGACGGCGAAAAAGGGTTCTTTTTTTGTGCGATTTCTCCAATGGGCTTTGGCGCTGGATTCGTCCCAGCAATCTTCCACGAGGCGGTCGGCATCGGCGGAGTTGTAATCTGTTTTGACGTTGTTGGTGGTGTAGTAACCGGCGTCGCGAAGGTATTCGGGAAAGCCGCGGGTGCCGGCGGGAAGCGGGAATGCGGAGCGCATTTGGCCCGTGCCGGTGCTGGTGGGATACATTCCGGTGATGAGGCAGGATCGGGATGGAGAGCAGACGGGATAGGCGGCGAAGGCGTGAGTATAGAGGAGACTTTCCTTGGCGAGGGCGTCGATATTGGGCGTGTAGGCATCGGCGTCACCGTAGCAACCGAGGGTCGGGCTCATGTCTTCGGCGACAATCCAGAGGATGTTGGGCTTAGCGAGAGAGGTGGTCTCCTTGGCGAGTTTGCGGGCGCGGATGTTGCGGAATTTGACAGTGCCTCCTTTTCCGTGGTGCTGGATGGCGAAGTAGCCTTTGAGTTGCTTCTCTTCTCGGAGGTCCGAGACAGGTTCTCCGTTGACCCAAGTTTGGACGTGGTCGCCTTTCGCGATGACGCGGAAGTGGTTCCACTGTCCTTCCTTCAGCGTGCCCTTTTTTTGGCTCAGCCAGCCGCCGAGTCCAATACCGTAAACTCCGCCGGGGATCTTGCGGTCGATTTCAATTTGGTAACCTTTGGGTTTTCCTTTGGCCCCCTGGCATCGGAAGGCGAGGCCGGAATTGAATCCGGGTTCATCGGGGAGGAAGACTTCGAGTTCGGCTTCGAAGTCGGCCATTTCGATCGTGGTGGTGACCCAGACGTTGGTTTTCGAAAGGAGGTGGAGTTCTCCATCTTTGGCTTCGAAGCTTTCGACCTTGGCGCGGGGTGTCCAGCCGTTGGTGGTTTTGCCGTCGAAGAGGTTGATCCACTCGGCGTGAGCGAGGGAGCTGGCAAAAAGAAGGATGGCTAGGACTTTCATCCCGCCATCCCATCTGAATCCGAGGCCCAGGGCCAATGAATATTTTTATTGGCCTGGTAGAGTTTAAGCGAGGGCTTCTTTGATGGCCTTGATCTCCTGGGCGGCGCAGGCGTCGGCGTCGGGCTTGGGGAAGACTTCGGCGGAGAGGTAGCCAGTGTAGCCGACTTGCTTGAGGGCTGCGACGATGGGGGCGGTGTCGGTGTGGCCCATGCCCATGGCGTTTCTGTTAGAGTCAGCGAAGTGAACGTGGCCGGTGTGCTTGCCGGCATCGATGATCGCTTGGGCGACGTCGGACTCTTCGATGTTCATGTGGAAGAGGTCGGCGAGGAGCACGATGTTCTCGAGCTTGTTGTCCTCGATGTATTTCGCGCCTTCGGCGAGGTGGTTGATGAGGTTCGTCTCGTAGCGGTTGAGGGGTTCGTAGATGAAGGGAACGCCGTGTTTTGCGGCGGCGGCACCGGCTGCTTTGAGGGCGTCGGCGAGCCATGAGAGGGCTTGGTCGCGGGAGATGTCGCCACCCCATTTGCCCTGCATCGATCCGAGGATCGCGGGAGCGCCGAGCTGGCCTCCGAAGTCGATCATCTTGAGGACGAACTCGAGGGCGGCCTCGCGCTTGGCGGGATCGGGGTCGGTGAGGGAGAGGCCGTGTTTTACCATGCCTGCTCCGGTGCCGACGGCGGCGATGCCGAGATTGTGTTCTGCAGCGAGGGCTTTGACTTCAGCGACGGTGATGAAGTCGGGTCCGGGGAAGAAGAGTTCGACGGAGTGGTAGCCGTGTTTTTTAGCGGCGGCGAATCCTTCGGCGAGGGGTTGGTGAAAGACGAAGGGGCCGGCGGCTGCTTCGGGGACTTGGGAGAGAGTGATGGCTGATTTCATGTTAAAGTGTTTGGCGGAAGGTTAGATCGATCCTTCAGGGCTTGTGAAGTGATGGGTCATAATCCCCAAGCGTTTTGTCTGGGGCAACGTTAGGTCGCCCCGTTGGGGCTGGGATGAGAGGTTTATCCGCAGATTCCCGCTGATGGCTTGAGGCTCACGCAGAGGCGAGGAGAACTTTTAGGAAGGCTTGGTTGGAGGCATGCGAAGCTAAGCGGCGGGGGCGCCGCGACTCCTTTTTGATTTAGACGGATTCCAGGATGAGGTTGCCGTAGGCGGTGGGGTCGCCGGTGCGGATGAGGCCAATGGCGTTGGGGACCATTTTTTTGAACGCGTCGTGGTCGAGGCGGGTGACCTGAAGGTTGGGTTGGTTGGGTTTGAAGGCCTCGAACTTTGAATCGTAGGTCTCGATGACGTCCTGCGGGTTGGTGTCGAGGAATTGCGAGGCTTGCCAGATGTGCCCGACTTTAAAATTGGGAGCGAGGAGATCGAGGAGATCGGTGATCAGGGGAATTCCGCGCGTGAGGGAGATATCGATGATTTCGAGATCCTTGAAGTGAGGAAAGGCCCAGTCCGCGATAACGAGAGTGTTGGTGTGACGGACGCGGGAGAGGAGATGGTTGATTTGCGGATTGAGGATTCCTTTCTGAAGCATGACGGGCGGAATTTGTCAGACTGATTTCAATTGGGGAAGGGCAAAATAGCCCGCCGCGTCTCGCATTTTGAGACTAGAGGTGGCTTAGGACAGCTGAATGAACTGTCTCCGGTGGCGCAGTGGCGTCAATCCGGTGGATGAAATTATCGGGGAGGGCGGAGAAAATCTTGTGGCAGCCTTCGAGCGCACCGCGTTGTTCGAACTCGTTGGTCTCGCCGTCGCGCGCTCCGATTCGGGAAAGCGCGACGTCGATGGGAACCTCGAGAATGAAAACGTGATCGGGGACGGGCGCGAATTTCTCGTTGGTTTCGCGGATCTCTTGCGGATCGAATCCACGCAGACCTTGGTAGGCCATGGTGGAGAAGTAGTAGCGGTCGAGAATGACGGCGGCTCCGCGAGCGAGCGCGGGCTTGATGAGGGTTTCGACATGCTCGCGGCGATCGAGGTGGAAGAGGTCGAGCTCTTCTTGGGGGGAGAGGCGGCCGGTCTCGGCGGAATTCCTAAGGCGGGTTCCATGAGGGCCGTCGGTAGGCTCCTTAGAAGTGATGACTTCGTGGCCTTTTGCGCGAAGCGCGTCGGCAAGGAACTGGACCTGGGTGGATTTCCCGGTGCCGTCGATTCCTTCGAAGACGATAAACATGGAGTAGAAAAAGTGGCACACCCAACAGGACTTGAACCTGTAACCTACGCATTAGAAGTGCGTTGCTCTATCCAGTTGAGCTATGGGTGCTGCTGGGGAGGGATGTAAGGTTCTCAGCAGGAAATGGCAAGGAATTGAAGGGCCGATTTATCGGAGAGTGGGAGGGCATGCTGAATTTCAGAGAGAGGAGGGATGACGAGAGACTCTTCTTCGACCTGGTGTTGGTCCGGGGGGAATTGATTCTCGGGGAGAATCGACTTGGACAGATGGTAGCAGGCCCAGGCTTGCAGAGTGCGGATTTCTGCCCGCGGGCCGGACATGCGGGTGGCGAGGTGTTGGAAATGACGGGTGGGGTTTCCGATGAAAAGGGAGTCGTCGCGGTTTTCGAGGAACCATTTTAGGGCCTCATAGGGAAAGGGGGCCTTGGTTTCAGCGAAGGACGATTTATTGAGCTGGAGGAGTGCTTGGGCGGGCTTTCCCTGAAGCCAGAGGGATTGGGAGAATTCCAGGCAGGCTTGGTGGAACCTGAGTCCGCATTCTGATCGATGAATGCGGGTGTGCTCCGGGTTGAGGTCGGGGGGAGCATCTGGGAGGTGAGGGTTGGGAACGTTGAACACTGAAGAGTGAGATTCGAAGGATGAAGGGCTTGCGTTAGGAGCGGGAGGGCAGCGTCTAACCTCGGGGGTGGAAGTTTTTGTGGACGGTCTTGAGGCGTTTCTGGTCGACGTGAGTGTAAATCTGGGTGGTGGAAATATCGGCGTGGCCGAGGAGTTCCTGAATGACCCGGAGGTCGGCGCCATTTTCCAGGAGGTGCGTGGCAAAGGAGTGGCGGAGAAGGTGGGGGTAGATGTTCTGATCAATGCCGGCGGCCTTGGCGCGTTCCTTGACGATCTGGCGAACGCGGACGGTTGAGAGGGGGCCGCCGCGCACGGAGAGGAAGATGTGGGAGGAGGTTTTTTTGGAGACGAGTGCGGGACGTTCGCCGGTGAGATATTTTGAGAGGGCATCGAGGGCGCGTCCGCCGACGGGAACGAGACGGGTTTTGTTCCCCTTGCCGGTGACGCGGAGAAAGTGGTCGTCCAAGTCGAGGGTCTCGAGGCGGGCGTTACAAATTTCCGAGAGGCGGAGGCCTGAGGCGTAGAAGAGTTCCATGATGGCGAGGTCGCGGCGGCCGAGGCGCTTGTCGGGATTGATGGAGTTGAGGAGTTTTTCGACGGCTTGGGCTCCTAACGTTTCGGGAAGCCTGGAGGCGGTTTTGGGGGCGAGAAGGGGCTCGGCAGGATCGATCTCGAGGTGGTTTCGTTTTACGAGGAATCGGAAAAAGACCTTTAGGTGGACGAGGGCGATGCGGAGCGAGGAGGCTTCGAGCCCGGACTTTCGGAGATGGGAAAGGAAGGCCGAGAGTTCATCGGTGCCGAGATCGCGCCACTGGGCGTGCCCGTTTTTTTGGGACCATGGAGGAAGCTTGTCGAGCGTCTGGCGGACCGAGAGCTGATAGGCTGACGACAGTCCTCGCTCGGTAGCGAGGTAGAGGAGGAAGCTGTCGATTTGTGATTCCACAGGTAGTTTTTAAATGCCAAGTGGTGAAAAGCTTAGTAAAATCGTCTTCTCGTGAAACTTTCTCACGCGAAACCAGTTTTCCTATGATGCGCTTTGCCTCTTTTTTAATCGTTCTTTCTTTATTCGGTTCCATCGCCTCGGCGGTTGAACGTCCAAACATCGTCTACATCATGGCGGACGATTGCACCTTTCGGGATTTGGGCTGTTACGGGGGGCAGGCAAAGACTCCTCATATCGATGGACTCGCCACGGAAGGGATGTTGTTCGAGCGCTGTTTTCAGGCGGCGCCGATGTGCTCGCCGACGAGGCACAATATTTATACGGGACTTTATCCGGTGAAAAGCGGGGCTTATCCGAATCACACTTTTGCGAAGAAGGGAACAAAGAGCCTCACGCATTACCTAAAACCCTTGGGATATCGCGTGGCTCTGAGTGGAAAGACCCACATTGCTCCGAAAGAGGTTTTCGATTTTGAGTATTCTGGAAGGAAGAACAACCCGGATATGGAGGTGATTGAGTCTTTGATGGTGGAGTCGAAGGAAAAGGGGACGCCCTTTTGTCTCTTCGCTTGCTCGAATGAACCGCATTCTCCTTGGGATAAAGGTGATGCTTCAAAGTATCCGCCCTCCGAAGTGAAGCTTCCGTCCTATCTGGTCGACACCCCGGAGACGCGCGCAGAGTTCTCAAACTATCTCGCGGAGATCACTTATTATGACCAGCAGGTGGGCGATATCCTGGCGCTTCTTAAGAAGCACGGACTTGCGGGAAATACTCTCGTGGTGGTGACCTCGGAGCAGGGGAACGGCTTCCCGTTTGCCAAGTGGACGTGTTACGACTCGGGACTTCAAAGCGCGATGATCGCTCGCTGGCCGGGAAAGATTGCGAAAGGAAAGAAGACCAAGGCGATGGTCGAGTATGTCGATCTCTGCCCCACCTTTATCGAAGCGGCTGGCGGAGAACTTCCTGATGGACTCGATGGGGTAAGCTTTCTACCAGTTTTAAAAGGGGAAAAAAAGCAGCACAAAAACCATGTCTTTGGGCTGATGACGACCCGGGGGATTCTCAATGGATCCGAGCACTATGGCATTCGCTCGGTGCGTTCGAAGACTCACAAATTGATCGTGAATCTGACGCCTGAGGTGGAGTTCCGAAATATCGCGATGAAGACTCCCACGTTTCGTTCCTGGGAGGCGCTCGCAAGCGAAGGAGATGAACGCGCGAGCTATTTAGTGAATCGTTATAAAAAACGGCCCGTAATTGAGCTTTACGATGTTGTTTCTGATCCGCTCGAAACGAAGAATCTTGCGGAGGAGGAAGGCAAGGGAGAGATCATTAAGTCGCTTCGAAAGGAATTGCATGATTGGATGACTTCTCAGGGAGATCAAGGTCAGGCTACTGAGATGGACGCGCAGAATCATCAGGGGAGAGGCCGTAAGAAGGGGAAAAAGAAGAAGTGAAATTCCTCTTTGTTAGTCTTCTTTTAGTCGGCTTTCTTTTCGCGGAAGAGAAGGCGGCTCCGAGGCATCAGCTTGAGCCACTTTTTCAAAGCACACTGGATTTCTATGGAAAGTTGCTTCGGACGGAGAACGGAATGTATCTTGACGCGCATGAGCTTCCGGGAAGTGAGCGAGAAAATAAGAGGTGCTCGACGGCAGCGGTGGGCGCAGGGCTGATTGCGCTCTGTATGGAGCATGATCTCAAGCGAGATCCGAAAGCTGGGGCGAAAGCGCTGGAAACGCTTCGGGCGATCAACGGAAAGGTGGAAGGTTTTCAGGTCGATCGTGAAGAGGCGGGATACTTTCGCCATTTTTTTCAAAGTGATACCGGAAAGGGCCACTCGGAGCATTCGACGATCGATACCGCGATCATGGTCGTGGGGGCGTTGTTTTGTCGAAATACCTTTGATGATCTCGCAATCAAGAAGGAGGCCGACGTGCTGTGGCAGTCGATTGATTGGGAGTTGGCCCTTGCTGATCCCAGAGGGTGGAAGCTCCACATGGTCATCGAGGACGGGAAGCCGAAAGCGAAAACGGTGACATCGCTTTTTAATGAATATTACCTTCTCGCAGCCCTCATTCGCGAAGCTCAGCTTCAGAAGCGGGGGAAGAGTGATCTTATTCGTTTCCAGGACCTTCCGAAATGGAAGAACGAGGGAGTGACCTTGCTTTCGGATTGGCGGAAGGTTCCGCACTGTTCTTTTCTCATCCAATTTCCCTTTTATCTGAGTCATGAAGGAGCAAGTGATCCGGGTTTTGCAGAATTCGTGCGGGCCCAAGCGGTCGCGGATCAGGGAGCTTCAATGAGATGGAGTGGCATCCCTCGCTATTGGGGGAATGGGGCAGGAACGCTGCCGGGCGGTGGTTATCGAGCGAACCTTTATTCTGAAAATCCGGAGCGTTTGATTTCTCCGCATATTATCTCGGGGTTCATTCCAGTTTATCCAAAGGCAGTAGGAGATCTTTTAAAGGTCTACCGAAGCTCCAAGCTCACGGTGGACAGCCCGGTAGGGAAATTGCTCCCACGTTTTAGTCTGAAAAATCCCGACTGGCGGGCGCCGCGAATCGAAGCGATCGATTACTCCTCGATGCTCTTCGGGTTGGCCGCGAGTCATCCAAAATTGGGGATGAAGTTCTTTGTGAAAGGGACACGATTCACCTTCCCTGTGATCGGCGAGTGACTCTTAAGAGAGTTTTTCTCACTTCACGGGTATCCTCGAATTCGGCCTAGTAGTGATAGTTTTTGGCAGAGCTGATCACTCAAGATGCGGACATGGAGGGATTAGCGGGGGTGACCTACATCAAGCACCCCAAGCGAGGAGTAAAGTAGCTGTGGAATTTCAGGATTGAGATCCCCGCCAATCACGCTTACCTCCGGCCTGTGCCAAAGGTCTTTATCAAAACTTACGGGTGACAGATGAACGAACGTGATTCTGAGCAGGTCGCTCAGACATTTTCGGAGCGTGGTTATACGCTGACACCTACGGAGCACGATGCGGATGCGATTCTGATCAATACCTGCAGTGTGCGGGATCAGGCGGAGCAGAAAGCTTTGGGTAAAATGGGCATCATGGGGAAGCACCGTGAGGAGCGCCCGCATGTCGTCTTTGGCTTCATGGGCTGTATGGCGCAGAGCCGTGGTGAGGAACTTTTTAAGCGCATCCCGCACCTCGATGTCGTGGTGGGAACGCAGAAATATCATCGTGTTTTCGACTACGTCGATAGCGTGTTGACGCGGCGCCTTAGAGGCCGTATGGATGAGGTTGGTGCCGAGATGGTGACCAACCGGGTGGAGGACGAGGTGGTGCAGGTAAATGCGCATAAGGTGATTTCGGCTCGTGTGGTCGATACCGATGAAGAAGTCGGGAGCCAGAACACGATCCGTGATCACGTCCCGCGAGAGACGCGTCGTGCCAAGGCCTTCGTGAGTATCATGCAGGGCTGCAATATGCGCTGTTCCTTCTGCATCGTGCCGGACACGCGCGGAAAAGAGCGGGGCCGGCCCATCGCCGATATCGTGCAGGAGGTCGAGGGTCTCGTTTCCGAAGGGGTGAAAGAAGTCACGCTTCTCGGCCAGATCGTGAATCTTTACGGACGGACGGAATTTAAAAATGTGGATAGAAAAAGCCCCTTCGTGCAGCTGCTCGAAGCGGTGCATGCGATCGAAGGACTCGAGCGCATCCGCTTCACCAGTCCACACCCGATCGGCTTCCGCGACGACCTCGTGGCGGCGTTTACCTATCTCCCTAAGCTCTGTTCGCACATTCATTTCCCGATGCAAAGTGGCTCGGATCGCATTTTAAAGAAGATGCGGCGTCCGTATAAGAACGAGAAGTTTCTCGCGATCTGCGCTAAGATGAAAGCGGCTCGTCCGGATCTCTCGATCACGACGGATATCATCGTGGGTTTCCCGGGGGAGACCGAGGAGGACTTTCAAGAGTCGATGAAGTGCATGCGCGAGATTGGCTTCGATAATAGCTTTATCTTCCGTTATTCAATACGGAAGGATACGCCTGCTGCCGAGATGGAGGGGCAGCTTGATGAGGCGACCAAAGAGCGTCGAAATCAGGAAATGCTGGCACAGCAAGATGAGATGACGATGGCGAAGAATGAGACGTTCATCGGGACAAGGCAGGCCGTGCTCTGTGAAGGCCCGAGTAAGACAAATAAAGAACGGCTCTGTGGGCGGACTTCGCAGAATAAGATCGTGATCTTCGATGGCGATGCCGAGCGCATGACGGGCGAAATCTTCGATGTCATTATCGAGGACTCCACCGGATTTACCCTTTATGGGACACCGATGCTTGAGTGACTTTAGAGCACTGCAATGATGCGTTAGATGGTCCAACTTAATGCGAGGGCCAGGATCGCCAGGTTTCCTAATTTACGGAAGGGTTGATACCCTTCACGTCTTGCCAAAGGGATGGTCACGATCCATGCGGTGACGAGGGCTGAAACCTGGGCGCATTCGATGCCGAGATTGGTGAGGAGGAGAATGAGAGTCAGCCAGAATTTCCTGAGCACGAGAGAGCTTTGCGAAATTTTCCAGTGAGTGCAAATCCCATTCGATGTTCGTGATTGGCCACTTTACGGCGGAATTTGATCGTGGAAGTTGACGTGTTTAGGCTTTACCGATGCTAAAGGAAGCTTAGCTTAGCGCCGCATGACATCAGGCCCTCATCCTTATCAGGAAATTACTTTGAGTTCTGCTGGAACCGTCTTGGGGATATTCCTGACGGTGCTTTATGGCGTGATGCTTTTGAAGCCAGTTGCTGCCAAGGAGTGGGTGGTGAAGTTACCACGGCATCATCAGGCAGGCATTTATACGATGTCGATTGGCATGATATGGTTCTGGCTTTTGGTTGCTCCGGATTTGCGGGGCACCTTTTCTTTTCTTGGAGCCTTGAGCATGGACTTTGCGGACTTTTCGAAAATGAAGCCCTACCTTCAGGTGGGAGTTCCGCTCGCTTGCTTGGGAATGATTACTTATGTGCGAGAGTTTCTTTTCGTGCGCGGGCTCGGCTTGACGCTCTTGATGGCCGCTGCGCCCTTGCTTTATGCCGCTGACTTTGAAGTGGCTCCTTTCAAGAATCTCGTGTCCTTTGTTGCCTATGCGATGATTTTGAAAGGCCTTTTCTTCGTGGGCATGCCCTACGTCTTTCGTGATGGCGCGAACTGGCTCGTGGCCAATGATCGCCGTTTTAAAATGGCGACTACCGGAGGGCTTATCTTGGGGCTTACGATTCTCGTTTTCTCCTTCACTCTTTGGAGCGGACACTAGATTTCGGTCATGATTCAACCCTGGTATGTGATTGGGCATCAGAATCCGGATGCGGATGCTATTTGTGCGGCGATGGGCCATGCGGCCTATCTGCGGGCAATGGGGGATGAGGACGTGGAAGCCGCGCGCTGCGGGGAGGTTCCCCCACGGGTGAAAATTGTTTTGGAAAAAGCGGGCCTGGAAGCCCCCAAGTTAATCGAGGACGTCCGCCCGACGGCAGGGTCGATTTCGCGTAAGAACGTGGTGACTGTCCGTCAGGATGACACCTTTCTCATGGCTTACCGATTGATGGTGGACCACAGTATCCGTTCCGTACCGGTTCTCAACAATGGTGGAGAAGTTTGTGGCCTTCTCCATTTTTTGGATCTCTTGCAGCTGCTTCTTCCTCCGGCTACCGACGGTCGGAATGTGAAGCTTCTGCATGCAAGTCTGGAAAATCTTTCGGCGACTTTGGGTGCAGGTTCCCAGAATGGGGCGACTCTCCCTGGCGATGAAGAAGATCTCATCATGATGGTGGGAGCATCCAGTCAGAACACGGTAGAGAAGAGGCTGAAGGCTGCTCAAGAAGAAGGCGCGGTGAGCAAGTACCTCGTGATTTGCGGTGATCGTCCGCATGTTCATCAACAGGCCTTTGATTACGGGGTGCGAGCGTTGCTCGTGACAGGTGGATATCAGCCTGAAGCTGAACTGGCTCAAAAAGCGAAAGAAGCCGGAATGGTGATTCTCTGTAGTCCGCATGACACGGCGACGGCGGTGAAACTCGCCCTCTGCGCGCGAAAGGTGCGGAACATTTTATCTGATGATTTCATCTGCTTGGCTTCCAATGAAGTGGCGGAAGGCTTTGCAAAACGGATCGCAAGCTCGACGCAGGATCTCTTCCCGGTGGTTGAACCCGGGACGCGAAGACTGAGTGGTGTGTTTTCGAAGTCGGATCTAGTGGATCCTCCACGGGTGCGGCTTTCGCTGGTGGATCATAATGAATTTTCTCAAGCGGTCAGAGGCGTGGAAGATGCCCAGGTTGTCGAGATTATTGATCACCACAGGCTCTCTGGAGATCTCATCTCACGTGAACCGGTGCGTTTCATCAATGAACCTGTCGGGAGTTCGTCGACCATCGTGGCGCGGCGCTTTCGCGAAAGAGGATTGGAGCCGGATTGCGCGACTGCCATTCTTCTGTGCGCGGGACTTGTGTCTGATACCTTGAATCTCACTTCGCCCACGACGACAGATGTGGATCGACAATTGCTTTCGTGGCTTGCTGGGCTTGCGGAAGTCGATCCGGATCAATTCGCGGAGGACTTTTTTGCATCAGGCTCTCTTCTCGTGAATGCCGATGCCAGGGCGATTGTCGGGACAGACCGAAAAGAGTTTTCGGAAGATGGGGTGATCCTAAGTTTGTCCCAAGTTGAAGAGACGAGTCTCAAAGGGCTGGCTTCGAAGCAGGACGAGTTGATTGCCGAATTAACGCGATTGAGCGAGCTGGCCTCGTATTCTCTTTGCGCCATTTTGGTGACGGACATTAGCCGCCACCAGAGCGTGTTGCTAGCGGTGGGAGAGGAGAGCATTTTGCGTAAGCTTCCCTTCGAGCGGATTGGAGACAATGAATTCGCGGCGCCAGCGATCGTTTCGCGGAAGAAGCAACTTTTCCCGGCCGTCTGTGAGGCCTTACGGAAGCGTCATTCCTGATCACGTTCTTTCTCCTTAGCTTGAAGCAAACTCGCGGGCGGCGTCCAAGAAGCTGGGATAGGTGGGTTTCCAGCCGAGGGATGTGAGCTTGTCATTGATAACTCGTTTGTGGGTCCATGCTCGTTTCCGGGAGGTCTTCTTCTCTCCGGTCGGGGGAAGGGGCTTCTCTAAAAGGGATGCGAGACCTTGGTAGGTTTCCAATTGGCTCAATGGAGTGTTGTCGGACACGTTAAAAATGCCTGACATTTTTTGCTCTGCTAAGAACAAGGCCGCTCGAGCGGCATCAATGACGTGGATTTGATTTAGGATGCGTCTTCCATCTTCCTCAATGGAAGCCTCGTTAGCAAGGAATTTGCGCCAAACAACTGAGCGATCCGGCCCGTAAATTCCAGCAAGACGCGCGACGGTTCCACCTCGGTTTAGAACAATATTTTCGGCACCTAACAGGAGTTGGCTTGTTTCACGTTCAGGTTCGGTGAGTGAGTCTTCGGTGACGTTGGATCCGTCGGTTTGGTGGTAGACGGAGGTGCTCGAAGTGAAGAGGAGGTGGCTTTTGGGAAAATGATCGGCGAGAGAGCGACATCCTTTCACGAAGACGCCACGGTAAGCATTAGGGCCGCCCCGACCGGAAGAAGCGCAGTGAATAACGAGATCAGGTGAGGGGATCGTGACGGCGATTCGAGCAACTTCGGCATCGTCTGAAAGGTCACAAACCATGGAGCCTCCGGTTCCGGATTTGGTCAGGGTGTAGACCTGGTAACGGGGCTCTGCGATCCGTTCGATTTCGGAGCCAAGGTAGCCGGCTCCGGCGATGAGCAGTGAAGGCTTCATGAGGCAGAGCATAAGATATTTTTGGGGATCAGCAACTTCTGCAAAGGTTTCTTTGAGGAATGGCAAAAGGTTGGCTCAGACCGTCCTTACCACTACTGCGGAAATGAAATTTGGAATGGCAGGGTCGGAAAGAAGGGAGGTGAAGAAATGCTCAAGTTGATCAAGTAAGACTCTATTGCTCCCGGTAGTAAGCCGCCACTCCGTCGGCTAAAGCCTTGGCGTATTCGCGGTAAACCGAGAGGCGCATTTTTCCATCGACCAAGCGCTGGCCTTCGTAGTCGCCCGCTTTGTGTCGAGCGATGAAGTCCGTGCTGTTCATGGTGTAAGGTTCCATGAAAATGACCGGGCATTGGTAGAGCCGGTTTGCGAGGAGGTTGCGTCCCCAGATGTAGGGCGCGAGCTTGGTGGCGTAAGGGTGGTTTGGCCGATACTCGTAGGCAGGGAGTCCGGTTTGAGAGGCGAAGATCTCAGCGATTTTTTTGGCAAGAGGAAGCTCTTCGGTAATCGTTCCGGCGAGGAGGTGCTGGAGCATTTCAAAGCGCTCGTCCTGATGGGCAATCTCGGCAGGATGATAGGCTCCGTTCAAAATGATGTGGAAGTTTTGGCCCGCAAGAGGGACTGGGGATCCTGAAGCGTTGAAGTGGAGGCAGAGGACAAGATCGGGCTGAATGGATTGGTTGATAAGATCAGCGCGGGCCCGGATTTCGGCGCTGCGGTAAAAGAGTTTCTCGGCGGATTTTTGGTCGCGCCCGGTAAAGTCGCGAGGACGAAGTGAGGTCACAGGAGTTGTCGTTTTTCTGACGAGAGTGACTTGTGCTCCAAGGTCTTCCAAGAGAGCTTTTAGGTGCGTTGAGGTAAGAAGGGTCATCGTTCCTTCCTGAATTGGTTCGTGATCACCGTAGCGCAGATTGCGCTCTTCGATTTTTGCAAAGTCGCCACCGATATGCCCCGGGTCAATCGCGATGTGGAGTCCGGTGAGACGGTGGGACTTGAAAGGAGTGAGGTCGGACTTTTTCTGAAAGGGAAAGATTGCTCCCGGGGAGCGGAGGGGGACGGACGTGAATTTCAGGGTATAGACGGAATTCCCGGTATTAATCAATGCCAGTTTGTCATTGGTGGCGATCCAGCGTTTCCATCCTTCGTTTTTGGAATAGATCGTATCGAGCCGATGAAGAAATTCTTCACGCGTGATGGTTTGTTGAAAACGATCGAGTTGAGACCACTCGGGGAGTCGACCGAGAGAGGAAAGGGCTGGAGCAAAAAGTCCAGTCGTCTTACTCTTCGTCTCCAGAGTTTGAGGGAACGGAGTCAAAAGAGGAGGCTCTAAATTGGTCTCAGACTGCTCTGAGGAATGATCTTCGCCGGGAGAATCAGGCCAAAAGTAGCTGGCCAAGGCGAACGTCAGAAGGAGGAGTGGTAAAATGACGACGATTCGAAATGGCGTTTTCCCTTTTCCGCTGCTCATGGTCTAATGAAGGAGCGCCGCCGAGTGGGGGACAATGTAAAAAAATCGCAAGAATGAGAATTTTATTTTTAGGAGATATAGTGGGCTCGCCCGGGCGGAGTGCGGTGATTGGAAATCTTCCCCGTATTAAGGAGGAGAATAAGATCGAATTCATTATCGTGAATGGCGAAAATGCTGCCGGAGGGCGGGGGATTACCCCGAAGATCTCTATCGATCTGCTTCGTGCCGGGGCTGCCGTTATTACCACGGGTGATCACGTTTGGGATCAACGGGAGATTCAGGAGTATTTTCCGACGGAGCCTCGCCTGTTGCGTCCGATCAACTTTGAAAAGGATGCGCCTGGTGCCGGTTCGGTCGTGCTAGAGACCGCGAAAGGAAAGGTTGCAGTAGTCAATGCGATGGGCCGCACCTTCATGAATCCACCTCTGGAAAACCCCTTCACGATGCTTGATAAAGAAATTGCCCGCCTTCGGGAAGAGGGCGTTCGGATGATCGTTGTCGATTTCCATGCCGAGGCGACGAGTGAAAAAATCGCCATGGGCAGGGCGCTCGATGGTCAGGTTTCCCTTGTTGTAGGCACTCACACGCATGTTCAAACCGCAGATGAATCGATTTTTCCCGGAGGAACGGCATATTTGACTGATGCTGGGATGTGCGGCCCTGATGAATCCGTGTTGGGCCGTGAATTTCCCTCGGTTGTTTGGCGTTTTAAAACCGGACTGCCCACTCGTTTTCCTGTTGCCAAGGGCCCTGTTCGTCTTTGTGGGGTGATTGTCGATCTTGATGAAGAATCAGGAAAGGCAAAATCAATTGTGCGCTTTTCCGAACTTATTAAGTGCGATAATCCTGATGAAAGTGAATCTCTTTGACTCTAATTGCTCCCTCTTTAACTGAACCAAGATGATGAGGGCCTTGATGATGCTTAGAATATTGGCGAAACCTCCGGAAATACAGGGCTTTCAAACAATCTCACATTCTTATCAAAATACTTTTGACAGAGGGGTCGTCTTTGCTAGCTTCCCGCTCGCTTCCGGTATCGGGGCGGGCTTTGTGGGACCTATTATAAATAAGGTTCCACGCACCTTCCAACCGCTTCTGAAAGCTTCGAAAATCAACTGAAATCGCTTTTGTAGCTCAGGGGTAGAGCGCGTCCTTGGTAAGGACGAGGTCGTGGGTTCAATTCCCACCAAAAGCTCCAGTAGATTTTCGAGACGACAACCCAGCTAAGAAACCAGCTACTAAACCAATCCAAAAAAATGGCTAAAGAACAGTTCGAACGGAACAAGCCTCACGTCAATGTCGGCACAATCGGCCACGTTGACCACGGCAAGACTACCCTTACCGCTGCTATCACCACTGTCCTCGCTGAGAAGTTGGGTGGTGAGGCAAAGGCATATGACGAAATTGACGCTGCTCCCGAAGAGAAGGAGCGTGGAATTACGATCTCGACCGCACACGTCGAGTATGAGACCGATGGTCGTCACTACGCACACGTTGACTGCCCGGGTCACGCTGACTACGTCAAAAACATGATTACCGGTGCCGCCCAGATGGACGGAGGAATCCTTGTGGTTTCTGCTGCTGATGGTCCAATGCCCCAGACTCGTGAGCACATCCTGCTTGCTCGTCAGGTCGGTGTCCCCGCGCTCGTAGTATTTTTGAATAAGACCGACCAGGTCGATGACGATGAGCTCCTTGAGCTTGTCGAGATGGAAGTGCGCGAGCTTCTCAGCATGTATGAATATCCTGGAGACGACATCCCCGTTGTCAAAGGTTCTGCCCTTAAGGCTCTTGAAGGAGACGAGGAGCACAAGGCGAACATCATGAAGCTCATGGATGCTGTCGATAACTACATTCCTCTGCCAGATCGCCCTGTCGATCTGGACTTCCTCATGCCGATCGAGGACGTGTTCTCGATTGAAGGTCGTGGCACCGTTGCTACAGGCCGTATTGAGCGTGGTATCATCAAGAAGATGGGTGAAATTGAGGTTGTCGGCATCCGCGACACTCAGAAGAGCATCATTACGGACATCGAGATGTTCCGTAAGCTTCTTGACGAAGGTCGCGCAGGCGACAATGTCGGTCTTCTTGTCCGTGGACTTAAGAAGGACGACCTCGAGCGTGGTCAGTGTATCGTGAAGCCTGGTTCTGTGTCTCCACACACCAAGTTTACTGCTGAAGTTTACGTCCTTTCGAAGGACGAAGGCGGACGTCACACTCCATTCTTCGCAAACTATCGCCCACAGTTTTACTTCCGCACAACGGACGTGACCGGATCCATTTCCCTTCCCGACGGTGTCGAGATGGTGATGCCTGGTGACAACGTCAATATGACGGTTGAACTCATCACTCCAATTGCTATGGAGCAGACTATGCGTTTTGCGATCCGCGAAGGTGGTCGCACCGTTGGTGCTGGTCGTGTTGGCGAGATTCTTGCTTAATTGCACAACTCAGGAATTAGACGGATTTATCTCGAAAATTCTTTTTGGCTGGTTTCAAAATGGGGCACCCTTAGCGGGGTTGCCCCTCAGTCGCCTCCAAAACTCATCTTTGAAAAAGTTCTAGGACAGTAGCTCAATTGGTAGAGCATCGGTTTCCAAAACCGAGGGTTGTAGGTTCAAGTCCTATCTGTCCTGCCACTTTCAACTAAAAAAAATCATGTTTCAAAAAATCTTTAGATTCATCGGCGAAGTAAAAGCCGAACTGCGCAAAGCTTCATGGCCCTGGGATCCAGATCCCAAGGTGAAAGGCTTCAAAAAGTATAAAGAGCTTATTGATTCTACAGTGGTGGTCTTGATCGCGATTATCCTCATGGCTGCCTACGTCGGACTGTGGGACCTGATCAACACAAAGGCTGTCAGATTCCTTAGTGAAGTTGTCTAAGTCACGACCTCGCCTATTATTTTCCTTTTTCTTATCCCTAATATTTTTCCTCACAATTATGCCCACCATTCCCGCCCCTAAAGACCAATGGTACGTGGTGCACGTTCTCTCCGGACAGGAGCAGAGGGTGAAAGCCCGTATTGAGCGCGTTGTTGAGGCAGAAGATTTGGCGGATAAGGTTTTCCAGGTTCTCGTCCCTACGGAATTGGTTTCCGAGGTCCGGGCTGGTAAAAAAACCGAGAGCAAGAAGAAGTTCTTTCCCGGTTATGTCATCGTCAACATGCATCTTCTCACTCCTGAGAACAATGTGGTCGAGGATACATGGTCCTTTATGCAGGAACTCGACGGATCGATCGGCTTCGCAGGAAGCAAAAATCTTCCGATTCCAATGCGTGCTCGCGAGGTCGAGAGCATGCTGGGTCAAATCAACGAAAGGGAAGGGGCAGTCCGCCCCGCCATGGAATTCGAGGTTGGCGATACCGTCAAAGTCTCCGATGGTCCCTTCGAAAGTCAAAATGGAATTGTCGAGGAAATTGATCCCGAGCGCGGCAAACTCCGTGTTGCTGTTACCATTTTTGGTCGTTCTACCCCTGTCGAACTCGAATACTGGCAGGTTGAGAAGGCCTAATAGCCCAAATTTCTCGCAAATTCTTGCCAAAACCCAAATTTCGCGTAATAGCGCTCTTCTAGATCTTCGCCGTTCCCGGCAACCCACCTCTACCACCTCAATATCATGGCCAAGGAAGTAACATCCGTTCTGAAACTGCAAATTAATGCAGGACAAGCTAATCCGTCTCCCCCAGTTGGTCCTGCACTCGGCCAAGCCGGAGTGAATATCATGGGATTCTGTAAGGAATTCAACGCCGCGACTCAGCAGTCTTCCGGTGACCTTCTTCCGACTGTCATCACAGTTTATAAGGACAAGAGTTTCACTTTCGTCACCAAGCAGCCACCTGCAGCCGTTCTTTTGAAGAAGGCCGCCGGTCTTGCGTCTGGCTCCGGTGAGCCTAATAAGATTAAGGTTGGCAAGATTTCCAGAGCCCAGCTCATGGAAGTTGTCGATCGTAAGATTGTTGATCTCAACACAAACGACCCCGAGCAAGCCGCTAAGATTCTCGCAGGTACCGCCATGCAGATGGGGCTTGAGATCGAAGGCTAGATTATTTTTCACCTCTGCCTGCATCGGGTAGGGGAATCCAAATAGCAGGAGGCCGGATTTTTCCCGCCCGATTGCACTGCAAAAAACAATGAGTAGTAAAAGAAGTAAAAGATACGAGCAGGCCGCCGCTCTCGTCGGAGTAGGGAAAAGTTATTCCCTCGACGAAGCCGTTGATCTGCTGAAGAAATTTCCCGCACCTAAGTTTGACGCTACCGTGATCATCTCCGCCCACCTTGGCGTTGATCCACGTAAAAGTGATCAGATGGTTCGCGGAAGCGTCCCCCTTCCACACGGAACTGGTAAGAAGGTTCGTGTGATCGTCTTCGCAACTGGAGATGCCGCTAAGGCAGCTACCGATGCCGGAGCTGACGAAGTCGGATACGAAGATCTCATTAAGAAAGTTCAAGAAGGTTGGGTCGATTTCGATGTTGCCATTGCCACTCCTGATGCCATGACGGAAGTGCGGAAGGTTGCTCGTGTCCTTGGGCCACGTGGCTTGATGCCAAATCCAAAGACCGGCACTGTCACCGCTGATCCCGCTGCCGCGATTTCCGAAGTGAAGGCTGGTCGTATCGACTACAAAGTTGACAAAAGTGGTAACATCGCCGCTGCTGTCGGTAAGCTTTCATTCGATGCTAAGCAAATTGGCGAAAACGTTGCTGCGCTCGTCGATAGCATCGTCAAGGCAAAGCCCGCTTCAGCTAAGGGAATCTACATCAATTCTGTCACCTTAGCAGCTTCCATGCTTCCCGGTATCACCATCGATCCCGCCCTATACACCACCAAGCAATAACCACCATGAATCCCGATAAGAAATACATTCTCGATGAGATCAAGGAGCGCGTTGACGTTTCTCCTTTCGTGCTCGTGGTAGACTACACAGGAACGACTGTTTCTGAGTTCGATGAACTTCGCAATCGTCTTCAAGAAAATGGAGCCGAGTGCCACGTGGCAAAGAATTCCTTTATGAAGCGCGTCCTTGCTGATGCTGGTCTCCCCGATCTCGGAGAGAGCCTCGTGGGTCAGACCGCTTTCGTTACTGGAGATGCTGATGTCTGCGCCGTCGCAAAGGTCGTCGCAAACTTCGAAAAGGAATTTAGTAAGCCTGAGATCAAAGCAGGGATCCTCGATGGAGATGTCCTTGATCCTGCGCAGGTGAAGGCTCTGGCAGCTCTTCCAACCCGCGAAGCTCTCCTCGGACAGCTTCTCGCCACCATCAACGCACCGGCCACCCAGCTGGCTCGCGTTATTAACGAGCCGGCGACTAGCCTCGCTCGCGTCATCAAGGCGAAATTTAACGAAGAGTAAATAATTTGAACGGATGGTCTTCCCAAGCTCGGTCTAACGGGGGAGGGAATTCCTGGAAAACACAAAACTGGTTCCTCGTCGGCCTCCCAGCTGGGGGTCTGAAATGTCCGGAAGCTCCGGACGCGACGATACCGACAAAAAAATACAATGTCAGACATTACAAAAATAGCAGAAGAGCTCGGTAAACTTTCCGTATTGGAAGCAGCCGAATTGGTTAAGCACCTTGAAGAGGCATGGGGCGTTAGCGCCGCAGCGCCTGCAGCAGCAGCAGCACCCGCAGGTGGTGATGCGGCTCCCGCTGAAGAGAAGACTAACTTTGACGTCATCATCGCTGAAGTTGGTGGAAACAAGATTGCCGTTATTAAGGCTGTTCGCGAAGTTGCTTCCGGACTTGGTCTTGCAGACGCCAAGAAGCTTGTTGAGTCCGCTCCAGTAGCGGTTATCGAAGGTGCCAATAAAGACGATGCTGAGACCGCTAAGGGCAAGCTCGAGGCAGCTGGAGCCAAAGTTGAGCTCAAGTAACCGACCTTTCCCCCAGGTTCGACTCACCCGAGTCGGATCTGGCCCGGTCGGAGGAAAGCGAATTTAGATTTCTAAAAGTTTCCCTCCGTTCGTGCCGCATACAAACGGGATTGCAATCATCGGCGAAAGCCAATTCAAAAACCCAATCGTCAGCCCCATATAGGACTGGCGAAAACTCTTATCCGGATCAGATCATGTTGAAGCGAAAATACTTTGGAACTATTGAGGAGGTCATCGAACCTCCAAACCTGATTGAGGTGCAAAGCAAGTCCTACGAGGACTTCCTGCAAAAAGACGTGCCGCCAGCCCAGCGCACAGAAACAGGCCTTCAGGCTGTGTTCCAAGAAGTTTTTCCCATCAAAAGCTACGACGACACCATTGAACTTGCTTTTGGTTCCTACGATATCGAGGATTCCAAAGCATCTGCACTTGATTCCCTCCGTAGTGGCGAGACTTTCTCCGCTGCACTTTATGTCACCTTCAACTTGAAGGATGACACAGGAACGAAAAAAGAGCGTGTCTACATGGGTGAACTTCCCATGATGACCCGCCGTGGCACTTTTGTGATCAACGGCGCGGAACGTGTGATCGTTTCCCAGCTTCACCGTTCTCCAGGTATCTGCTTCGAGAAGTCAATTCACCTGAATGGTAAAATCCTTCACTCTTTCCGCATCATTCCAGACCGCGGATCGTGGCTCGAGGTTCAGTTCGACACGAACGACCTCATGTATGTCTACCTCGACCGCCGTCGTCGTCGTCGTAAGTTCCTTGCTACTACTTTCCTTCGTGCTCTCGGCTACCCCGAAGAGCGCCAATTGGTTGAGAACTTCTACAAGATCCAGAAGCTCAAGCTCAGCGAAAAGATGGACGAAGAGTCCCTCGCTTCCCTCATGGCTTTCGAGGATGTAATGGATGGTGATGTCGTCGTCGCCCGTGCTTATGAGCCACTTTCCATTGGAGTTGTTCGTCAACTTGTTGCTCTTGGGCAGAAGTCTATCGAGGTCATCGACGCTGCTGAAGACGAAATTCTCGTCAAGTCACTCAAGAAGGACCCTGCCTTCGATGAGGAGTCTGCACTCAAGGACATCTACCGCAAGCTCCGCCCTGGCGATCCGCCAACGGCAGCTAACGCTCGCGCACTCCTGAAGCGTCTCTTCTTTGATCCTAAAAAATATGACCTGACTCGTGTTGGTCGTTACAAGATCAACCAGAAGCTTAAGATCGATGTTGACCCCAACGAGCGCATCATGGTCGGTAAGGACTTCCTTGCGGCTGTTCAGTATATTCTCAACCTGAAGAAGGGTGAGGGTGTCCTTGATGATATTGATCACCTCGGATCCCGTCGTGTTCGAGCTGTGGGTGAACTTCTTGCAAACCAGTGCCGCGTGGGTCTTGCCCGCACCGAGCGTCTGGTGAAAGAGCGCATGACTCTCTTCGATGTGAACATCGAAGGAATGACGCCTCAGAAGCTGATCAACCCGAAGGCGCTTTCCGCGGTCGTGCGTGACTTCTTCGGTCGTTCCCAGCTCTCCCAGTTCATGGACCAGACTAACCCGCTCGCCGAGCTTACCCACAAGCGCCGTCTTTCGGCTCTTGGACCGGGTGGACTCAATCGCGACCGTGCTGGTTTCGAAGTCCGGGACGTTCACACCTCTCACTACGGCCGGATCTGCCCGATTGAGACTCCGGAAGGACCGAACATTGGTCTTATTAACTCGATGTGCACCTATGCTCGTATCAACGAGTTTGGTTTCATTGAGACTCCTTACCGCGTCGTTAAGAAGCGGAAGGTTACCAATACCATCGAGTATCTCACGGCTGACCAGGAAGAAGGCTTCCTCATCGCTCAAGCGAGTAACCCGATTGATAAAAAGGGAGCTTTCTTGACGGAGCGCATCACTGCTCGTGAGCGTGGTGAATTCCTCGAGGTTGATCCTGACCGGGTTGACTACATGGACGTTTCTCCCAAACAGCTTGTTTCAGTTGCTGCGGGTCTCATTCCTTTCCTCGAGCACGATGACGCCAACCGTGCACTCATGGGATCAAACATGCAGCGCCAGGGTGTGCCGCTTCTCGTCTCTGACTCGCCATACATCGGCACCGGTCTCGAAGAGAAAGCAGCTCGCGACTCTCGAGCTGTTATCGTAGCAGAAGCCGACGGCATCATTGCCGCATCTTCTGCGGAATACATCATCACAACAAAGGACGGAACTCTTCCTGTTTCGGAAGAACGTTTCCTGAGTGAACCCGAATCGATTAAGTCGGATCCTGAAAAGGGGATCTTCGTTTATCCGCTTCGTAAGTTCATGCGTTCGAACTCCGGTTCTTGCATCAACCAGAAGCCTCTCGTCCGCAGCGGTCAGAAGATCAAGAACGGTGACATCATTGCTGACGGTCCGAACACCCAGTTTGGAGAGCTTGCTCTCGGAGCTAACGTCCTTGTGGCCTTCATGCCATGGAACGGATACAACTTTGAGGATGCTATTGTAATCTCGGAGCGCATGGTGAAGGACGACATTTACACCTCGATTCACATCTCTGAATTCGAGGCTGCTGCTCGTGACACCAAGCTCGGACCTGAGGAAATCACTCGTGATATTCCAAACGTCGGTGAAGAAGCTCTGAAGAACCTCGATCACGACGGTATCGTTCGTATCGGTGCTGAGGTGAAACCTGGCGACATCCTCGTTGGTAAGATCACTCCGAAATCCGAGACAGAGCTCGCTCCTGAGGAGCGCCTTCTTCGTGCGATTTTCGGTGAGAAAGCTGCTGATGTTAAGGATACTTCCCTCCGTGTTCCTTCCGGTTGCACCGGAATCGTGCAGGATATTCGTATCGCGACGCACGGGATGGCCCGTCGCAAGGAACTCGAAGCAGATCCAGCGAAGCTCAAGAAGCAGCTCAAGAAGATCAACGACGAGCACAAGAAGAAGAAAGACCAACTCACTGACCAGCTCACTGAGAAACTTTCCGACATCCTCCTTGGAGAAAAAATCCCTCTCGACGTGGTGAATGCCCAGTCTGGTGAGATCATTATCCCCGCGAACCGTAAGATCACCAAGACCCTCCTGCGTAAGTTGGCGTCGGTCTATGATCACATCGAAATCGATCCTTCTCCGATCCGTAACAAAATCCTCGAAATCATCTCTGGATTCGAAAGCCGCTTTGGTGAGCTTGACGGAGATCGTGAGCGCCGCCTCGACCAACTCGAGAGTGGTGACGAAGTCGATCCCGGCGTCGTTAAGGAAGTAAAGGTCTTCGTTGCCGCTAAGCGTAAGCTCAGCGTCGGTGATAAGATGGCTGGACGTCACGGAAACAAAGGAGTTGTCGCGGTCATCGTGCCTGAGGCTGACATGCCTTACCTTTCCGATGGAACTCCGGTTGACATCTGCCTCAACCCTCTTGGTGTGCCATCCCGCATGAATGTGGGACAGGTTCTCGAGACTCACCTCGGTGTTGCAGCCAAGGCCCTCGGGTTCAAGGTCGCGACCCCAATTTTCGATGGTATTCACGAAGACAAGATTTGGGAATACATGTCCGAGGCCAAAAAAGTCGAGGGCTTCACCTGGATCGGCGATGGTAAGGACGGCTCAATCGCTGGTAAGTCTACTCTCTATGATGGACGCACTGGAGACGCAATCCACCAGCCAGTGGTGGTCGGTATTATTTACATGCTGAAGCTCGGTCACCTCGTGGCTGATAAGATTCACGCCCGTGCCGTTGGTCCATACTCACTTGTTACCCAGCAGCCGCTCGGTGGAAAGGCCCAGTATGGTGGTCAGCGATTCGGTGAGATGGAGGTCTGGGCTCTTGAAGCCTACGGTGCCGCATACACCCTGCAGGAACTTCTGACGGTGAAGTCAGATGACGTGCAAGGCCGGACACGAATCTATGAAGCGATCGTAAAAGGGGATAACAGCCTAGAGGCTGGCACTCCTGAAAGTTTCAACGTTCTCATCAAGGAAATGCAGTCACTCTGTCTCGATGTGAAGCCAGGACGTTCTGGTAAAAAAGCAGGAGCGGTCGAACCTTCCGGCGACTTCTCACTCGACGATCTCACCATTTAATCAACACAGAACCCAAACCCAACCACTAGAACCTAGTAACTACTATTATGAGTGTTGAAACAAATCTTCGCGAACTCTATGGCGTGGACACCAAGCCAGAGCCATTTGATCAGGTATCAATTACCGTCGCCAACCCTGAGACCATCCGCGGTTGGTCCAATGGTGAGGTGCTTAACCCTGAGACCATCAACTACCGGACATTCAAGCCGGAGAAGGGTGGTCTTTTCTGCGAGCGCATCTTCGGACCGACTCGCGACTGGGAGTGTGCCTGTGGAAAATACAAGCGCATCAAGCACAAGGGCGTCACTTGTGACCGTTGTGGTGTTGAGGTGACTCTCTCTCGCGTCCGTCGTGAGCGTATGGGCCACATCGATCTCGCAGTCCCTGTGAGCCACATCTGGTTCTACAAGTGCATGCCGTCACGTATCGGTCTTGTCCTTGATATGACCGCCCGTGAACTTGAACGCGTCATTTACTACGAGGACTACCTTGTCACCGAGCCTGGTAAGACTCCTCTTGAGCGTGGTCAGCTTCTCACTGAGAACGAGCTCCGTGATGCTGAGGAAGACCATGGTGAAGAAGCTTTCCGTGCCGGAATGGGTGCTGAAGCGATTCGCGATCTCCTTTCCCAGGTTGTCCTCGAAGATCTCCTCGTCGAGCTCGAAGAGGCCATGGAGGCTACTCGCTCGAAGCAGAACCGCAAGAAGCTCGCTAAGCGCCTCAAACTTGCTCGTGGCTTCCTGTATTCAAACACTCGCCCTGAGTGGATGATCATGACTGTTCTTCCAGTGATCCCACCGGACCTTCGTCCGCTGGTTCCTTTGGAAGGTGGCCGCTTTGCTACCTCCGACCTGAATGACCTCTACCGTCGCGTCATTAATCGGAACAACCGTCTCCGTAATCTCATGCAGCTGAAGACCCCTGAGGTGATCATCCGCAACGAGAAGCGCATGCTTCAAGAGGCTTGTGACGCTCTCTATGACAACGGTCGCCACGGCCGCGCTGTCACCGGAGCTGGTAACCGTGCCCTCAAGTCGCTCTCCGACATGCTCAAGGGTAAGGGCGGACGTTTCCGTCAGAACCTTCTCGGTAAGCGAGTCGACTACTCTGGTCGTTCCGTCATTGTCATTGGACCTGAGCTTAAGCTGAGCCAGTGTGGTCTTCCTAAGAAGATGGCGTTGACTCTCTTTGAGCCCTTTATCATCCGTCGTCTGAAAGAACTCGGCTACTGTCACACGGTTCGTTCTGCGAAGAAGATGATCGATCGCAAGACTCCAGAAGTCTGGGACATCCTCGCTGAGGTGACCAAAGGTCACCCGGTGATGCTCAACCGGGCACCGACTCTTCACCGTCTTTCGATCCAGGCCTTCGAGCCTGTCCTCATTGAGGGATCGGCTATTCGTTTGCACCCGCTGACTTGCGGTGCATACAATGCGGACTTTGATGGTGACCAGATGGCTGTGCACGTGCCACTTTCCGTGGAGGCTCAGCTGGAATGTCGTCAGCTCCTGCTTGCGACGAATAACCTCTTCTCGCCCGCTTCCGGACGTCCCGTGATTACTCCTTCTCAGGATATCATTCTCGGAACCTACTACCTCACTTGGGCGCGTGCTCGCACCGCTAAGGACAGAGAGGAAGACGGTCACTTGTCACTCTTCACCGGCATCACCGATGTAGAACTCGCGATTGCCAATGGCAAGGTCGAGTATCACGAGCCAATTCGCTTCGTGAACCCTGACTACGCGAAAGATTCGGTCTTTGGTAACAAGGAACTCAAAATTCTTGAAACCACTCCCGGTCGCGTTCGTTTCAATGAAATCTGGCCTGAAGGGCTTGGTTTCATCAATAACAACGTCGGCAAAGGCCAAATCGGAGATATCATCTGGCGCTGCTACCAAGTTTGTGGTGGTAAGCAAACCGTCATCACGATGGACCAGCTCAAGACCCTTGGTTTTGCCGAAGCGACTCGCTCCGGTTGTTCCATTGGAATCGTCGATATGGTCATTCCAGAGGAGAAGGAAGGCGAACTCAAGAAGGCTTACGCCGAGATCGATACTGTCTCCAAGCACTACCGTAACGGTGTGATCACCAATGGTGAGCGCTACCAGAAGGTGGTCGACGTTTGGACCCGTGCTTCCGATAACATTGCGAACGCACTCTATCGTAAGCTTGAGTATAACGAAGGATCCAAGAAGGCGAACCCGCTCTTCATGATGGTCGACTCCGGTGCTCGTGGTAACAAGAACCAGATTAAGCAGCTTTCCGGAATGCGAGGCCTCATGGCCAAGCCCTCCGGTGAGATTATCGAACGTCCGATTACCTCGAACTTCCGTGAAGGTCTTTCCGTGTTGGAGTACTTCATCTCCACCCACGGTGCTCGTAAGGGACTTGCTGATACCGCGCTCAAGACAGCTGACTCCGGATACATGACCCGTAAATTGGTCGATGTCTCTCAGGATGTTATCGTCACCCAGCCGGACTGTGGCACCAACAATGGCATCACCGTTCAGACCATTTACTCGGGTGACGAGGAAGCAGCTTCGCTTTCTTCCCGTATCTATGGCCGTACTTCTTGCGAAAAGATCGTCGATCCCGTTTCAGGGGACGTCATCGTCAAGAGAGGTCAACTCATGGGCGAAGACACTTCTCTCCGCATTGAGAAGATTGGTCACGAGCGCCTCAAGATCCGCTCTCCGCTCACTTGTGAGTCCGAGCGCGGTTGCTGTCAGGGGTGCTACGGCTTGAACCTTGCGACTGGAAAAGTTGCCAAGATCGGTGAAGCTGTCGGTATCATCGCGGCACAGTCGATTGGTGAGCCGGGAACCCAGCTGACCATGCGAACCTTTCACTCCGGTGGTGTTGCGATCGGTGCTTCCAAGCAGCCGTTCATCCATGCGAAAGCGAAGGGTGTCGTCGTCTATAACGATCTTCGCACCGTTGAGGATATTGATGGAAACCACGTTGTCTTAAATAAGGGTGGTTCCGTGAGCATCCGCGATAAGGACGGCCTTGAGCTTGAGTCCTACAACGTCGTCATTGGTTCCTTTATCTCCACTGCAGACGCTGCCGATATCAAGAAGGGCGATCAGCTCCTCACTTGGGATCCTCACTCCATCCCAATTATTGCCGATAAAGGCGGTAAGGTGGAGTTCCGCGACATGATTATCGGTATCACCATTCAGTCTGAAACTGATCGTGAGACCGGTAAGAAGGGAATGACCGTGACTGAGCACAAAGAGGATCTTCATCCTCAGGTGGTTATCGTGAATCCCAAGGATACAGCAGAAATCCTCGCCAGCTACTCCATCCCAGTCGGTGCTCACCTTTCTGTAAAAGAAGGCAGCAAGATCGCTGGAGGAACGCAGCTTGCGCGAACACCGCGTAAGGTTGCTAAGACTGGTGATATTACCGGTGGTCTTCCCCGGGTTGCCGAGCTCTTCGAAGCACGTCGTCCGAAGGATGCTTGCGTGATTGCCAAGATCGACGGTGAAATTACCTTCGGCGGCACGGTGCGCGGTAAGCGTAAGGTTATCATCACCGATCCTGAGTCACTCGAAAGCGTGGATCACCTCGTCCCGATGGGTAAGCACATGATCCTTGGAGAAGGGGACCCCGTTCGTCGGGGTGACCAACTCACCGAAGGTCCGGTGGCACCTGAAGATCTTCTCGAAGCTTGCGGACCGCAGGCCCTTCAGGAGCACCTCACGACCGAAGTTCAGACGGTTTACCGTTCACAGGGTGTGGAGATCAACGACAAGCACATCGAGATCATCATTCGCCAGATGCTGCGAAAGGTGAAGATTTCCGAGCCTGGTGACACCGAATTCCTTTGGGGTGACCAAATTGAAAAGACGACCTTCAAACTCGAGAACAAGAGGATCCTGGATCAAGGTGGTAAGCCTGCCGAAGGAGAGCCAGTTCTTCTTGGAATCACCAAGGCGTCGATCGAGACGGAATCCTTCATCTCGGCCGCATCCTTCCAGGATACCACCCGTGTTCTTACCGATGCAGCGACTCTTGGAAAAGTGGATACTCTCCGCGGATTCAAGGAAAACGTCATCATGGGCCACCTCATTCCTGCCGGAACCGGCTTCCCAACTCATAAGAACTCAGACTTTGACATCACGGTCGAAGAGCCCGAGCTAGTGGTTGAAGAAACCGAAGAAGAAGCGGGGGCCGTAGAGCTTGCATAAGCTGAACGCTTAGAAAAACTTCAAAGCCCCGGTTCGCGAAAGCGACCGGGGCTTTTTTCTATCGGGCCCAAGAAATTAAACTTCTGTGATCAGAGACCATTTAAAACTTCAGGGTGTGGTGATCCTCTGGGGATTTACGGCCGTCTTGGGCGCCTTGATCATGCTGCCTGCTCCGGAGATTGTGGTCTTTCGGACCGCGATTGCTTCGGTGATTCTAGTCCTGATCCTTCGGCGCAAGCTTCGCATTCCCCTTCGTGATGCCCTGAATTTTACTGCGACGGGGCTTGTTATTGGAGCTCATTGGGTGACTTTTTTCCTCGCGGTTAAGGTGGCCAATGTTTCGATTTGCATGGTCGGGATGGCGACCCTCTCGCTCTGGACTGCCATTCTTGAACCCATGATCGTCCGGGGAAGAAGATTCCGTCCGATTGATTTGGTGTTCGGAGCGGTGGTTATCATCGGAGTTTCGATGATCTTCAAAAGCGAATCTGAATATAGCGCGGGATTTTTGATCGCGATTTTCTCGGCCTTTTTTGCGTCCATTTTTTCCGTGATCAACAGCTTCCACATTAAGAAGGCGGGGCCCTATCTGATCACCTGCTACGAAATGATGGGCGCGTGTCTCTTTGCCACGATTAGTTTACCCTTTCTCGTTCATGAACTCGATCTCGTGCCGAGTTTCATGGATTGGGCTTACTTATTTCTCCTCGGAGGACTGTGCACGGTGGTGGCTTTTTCAGAGTATGTGAATCTTCTTAAGCGCTTCAGCGTGTTCACGATCAACTTCATGAACAATCTGGAGCCGGTTTATGGGATCCTTTTGGCAGCCCTTATTTTAAGAGACTACCAGCATTTGGGCCCGGGTTTTTACGTCGGGGCCTCTGTCATTGTCATCGCGATTTCGCTCTATCCACTGGTGCGGAGGCGGTTCTCTATGATTGAGGCATCATATAATCCAGAAGATCGCTGAGCTGTTGCTTCAAATCGCGACGGGCCACGATGGCGTCGACGAGGCCATGATCCAACATGAATTCGGCTGTTTGGAAGCCTGGAGGAAGATCCTGATGGGTCGTCTCTTTGATCACCCGAGGACCGGCGAAGCCGATCATGCATTTTGGTTCGGCTAGATTGATATCCCCGATGGTGGCGAACGACGCAGTCACACCTCCCGTGGTGGGGTGGGTGAAAATGGAAATGTAAGGGAGCTTGGCTTCTCCATGGCGGGCAAGCGCGCCGCAGGTTTTGGCCATCTGCATGAGGGAAAGCATGCCTTCCTGCATGCGGGCCCCCGATGATGAGGAAAATATGAGCATTGCTCGTTTCTCAGTGGTTGCGGTTTCGATGGCCCGCGTGATTTTCTCACCCACGACTGAGCCCATCGAGCCAGCAAAATATTTGAAGTCCATCACCGCTGCCATGGAGGGGTGGCCATTCATGGAGAAACGTCCGGTGACCACGGCATCCTTTAGGCCGGTCTTTTCTCTGAGCGTGGCCGTCTTTTCCTTGTAGTTTTCGAACCCCAGAGGATTGGTGGAAATAAGATTGGCCTCAGTTTCTTCAAAGCTCTCTTCATCGGCGAGGAGCTTAAATCGCTCATAGGCACCCATCATGAAATGGTGTGAGCAATGAGGGCAGACGAGATTGTGTTGCTTGAGGTCGAGAGTGTGAATCATTTCTCCGCACTCGGGACACTTGTTCCAGAGATCATCAGGAACGCTATCGCGATTTTTGGTCTGACGCTTCAGTTGTGGTCTATTGAAGATGCCCATTGCCAAACAGACTAATGCCGGAATCTCCAAAAATGAACTGAAATTTCTCAGCAATATTTTCTTTGCAAAATTCGAAAATTGCCACTCAAGGGCCGCTCTTTCGCATTGCCAGCAGAGGAGGGATCGTCAGACTGCGTTCCACGTGAAGGAGGTTCCAGTCAAACCAGATGCGGAGGAGTTTGTTGAATTGGCAAAGTCCGGAAACGTCGTGCCCGTCTACGCTCAATTGGCCGCTGATTTTGAAACTCCGGTTTCCGCCTTTTTGAAACTTCGGGATGGAAAACACGCCTTTCTTTTTGAAAGCGCGGAAAGTACGGATGCGAGTGGTCGATGGTCCATCGTGGGAAGCCAACCGAAGTGGGTTTTTCGATCGATGGGTGACCAAGTGACGATCGTTCGTGACGGGGAAGTTGAAGAGCGGGCTCGTGAGGGCGATGTTCTCGATGAAGTGGAGCGGCTGATGTCTGCTTATAAACCCGTGACTCATGGTGATGCGCCTCCATTCTTCGGCGGAGCCGTGGGCTATGTCGGCTACGACGCGGTTTCGCAGTTTGAACCCGCGGTGACCGAATCTCCCGAAGATGATTTAGGGCTGCCAGAGTCGATTTTCTTTCTCGCGGATACGATGGTGATCTTCGATCACAAGTTGCGCCGATTGTTGGTGGTCTCGAATGCTCTTTTGAACGAACACGAGACCGATCTGGAAGCCTACGACGCAGCGCGCGGACGGATCGCGACGCTCATGGACGTTCTTGACCGGCCTCTCCATGTTTCTCCTCTGAATGGTCTCGCGGAGATCGAGCCGCCGGCACCTCGGAGCAATACCACGCAGGAAGAATATGAGACGATGGTGACACGTGTCCAAGAATACATCACCGCGGGTGATGTGTTTCAGGCGGTCCCGAGTCAGCGATTTGAAGCAGATTTTGAAGGGAGCCCCATCGATCTTTATCGGGCGCTGCGTCACATTAATCCTTCGCCTTATATGTTCGTTTACGAAACTCCGGACTTCTCTCTTGTGGGCAGTTCCCCGGAAGTTCACGTGCGTGCGATCAACGGGAAGATTGATATCCGCCCTATCGCGGGGACTCGATGGAGAGGGAAGACCCCGGAAGAGGATGATGCGCTTGCGGCTGAGCTTTTGGCCGATGAAAAAGAATGCGCAGAGCACGTGATGCTGATTGATCTGGCTCGCAATGACGTCGGGAGAATCTCCACGCACGGTAGCGTGTCGGTCGATGATATGATGATCGTTGAGCGATACAGCCACGTGATGCACATTGTTTCCAATGTGAGTGGAAAACTTTCACCTGAGTTCAGCTCCTATGATGTCCTACGCTCGACCTTCCCGGCGGGGACCGTGAGCGGAGCGCCTAAGATTCGGGCGATGCAAATCATCAACGAGTTGGAGAAGAATAAGCGGGGAAGTTATTCCGGCGCGGTCGGTTACTTCGGCTGGGACGGAAGTCATGACTCTTGCATCGCATTGAGGACCTGCCTCTTGAAAGACGGTAAAGTCTACATCCAGGCCGGTGCAGGAGTGGTTGCGGATAGTAATCCAACCTACGAATACAACGAGACCCTCAATAAAGCTGCCGCAATGATGCGTGCGGTGGCTTTGGCAAAAACCCTCACAGACATGAAGCCATGCTAGTCGTTATCGATAACTATGATTCCTTCACCTACAATCTTGTTCAGTATTTTGGCGAGTTGGGGGCGGAGATGAAAGTGCTGCGCAATGATGCGGTGACGGTGGCGCAATTGAAGGAGCTAAATCCTTCACGAATTTGCATCTCTCCGGGACCGTGCACGCCGAATGAAGCGGGGATTTCCCGCGAGGTGATCAAGGCCTTTGGTGCAAGTCTTCCGGTCTTCGGAGTTTGCCTAGGGCATCAGTCGATCGGTCAGGTTTATGGGGGAGAAGTGGTTCGTGCCGAGAAGTTGATGCACGGTAAGACTTCGATGATTTATCATGAAGGAAAGAGTGTTTTCAAAGGGCTCGATAATCCTTTCGAGGCGACACGCTACCACTCCTTGATTGTCAAAAAGGAGACCTTGCCGGATTGCCTTGAGGTGACCGCTTGGACCGATGATGGCGTCATTATGGGACTCAAGCACAAAGAGCTGAATGTCCATGGGGTGCAGTTTCACCCGGAGTCGATCCTGACCAACTCAGGGAAACAACTGCTGAAGAATTTTCTGGAGATCTAGGTTCGAGTAGGGGCACTTCCTAAGTGCTAGGAATTTACTTATGGTGGGAGGGCCTTGAAGCCGCCTTTGGGCCTGAGCGGAGGGGGGAGAAAGGGGGGTGCTCTGAAGAGAACCGCGAGCGATTAAACGAAGGCCCAAAAACTAGCAGTTTTTAACCAGCCATCGTCATGTGTTCAAAGAGATCCAGCACCGTGCCCTTGATGCCCTTTACTTGGATCTCATGAAAAAGAGGGTCACCTGGGTGCTCGACGCCGATATCCGTGGTTGCTTCGATGCCATCGACCACGACTGGATGTTGCGCTTCACCGAGCACCTCATCAGTGACAAAGGACTGCTCCGGCAAATGGCCAAATGGCCCAAAGCCGGAGTCATGGAAGACGGGGTGCGCCAGCATCTGCAGGCAGGAACCCCACAAGGAGGGAGTCTCTCCCCGCTCTTGTGCAACATCTACCCTGCACTACGTTCGCGACCTTTGTAACGCGACGATGCCTTGCATATTTTAGAAAAGTAAGTTTGTCCTTGGACGATGCGCGGGCGTTGGTGGGTGAAGAGGGCGATTGAGTTCCAATGGTAGAAAGATCGTGCTCCTTCTCTCAGCTCTGCCGATCCATGGGAGAAAAAGATGGCGTAGGGTGTAGTCTTTCTTCAACGTCTGGCAAGAGAGGGAAAAATGTCTAAAGATAAGTCTGATGAAAAGATGCTGGCCACGCTGGGGGTGGACATCACCCCGGCGAAGAAGGTCGAGCGCAGCGCGAAGGAGCAACGCATCATCGCGGAGTTCGTGCGTTTCACCAAAGAGCACGGGGAAGAAGAGGATGTTTGCGAAAGAATCTACGCCGAGAGGCTGGATCAGATACGGGGTTCGGCGAAGTGCTGCAAGGTTCTGGAAGGGATGAATGCGGAGGAAGTGGCGAAGCGGGACATCTGCGAGGACTTCGATGTGTTCAGGCCGTTGTTTTCCGATGAGGAAGACGAGCAAGATCTGGTGGCTGCATACATCGATATCCTGCGCAGCCTCTCGGATGAACCGTTCATCGCAGAGAACCGCTCTGTGATTCATAAGATTGGAGTGACAGGTGGAGACGTGAAGAAGCGGGTGGCGAATGCGAAGAAAGACCCGACCTACCTGCTGGCGGACGTGGAGATCGTCCGGACCTTCAAGCTAGCCAACATCAGCCCCAAGAAGCTGGAAACCCTGCTACACAAGTTCTTCGCAGATGCCCGGCTGGATCTTGAGCTGAAAGACCGCTTCGGTCACGGCGTGGAGCCGAGGGAGTGGTTCCTGATACCGCTTCCGGTGATCCTTGATGTTGTAGAGAAACTCAAAGACGAGACCCTTGCGAAGTATGCCTACGTATCCTGAAGGCGCGAAGCTCGTGAGAATCATCTCCTATCTTTTGACCATACAACTAATGTTTAGCATATTTATCGGAAAGGAATTATCAAAGCTCGTGCATGAATCCTGAAACCCCTAAAGCAAGTTGCCCTTATTCTGCTCAACCGATTGACTCCGAGGGGCCAAGCCTACCTGTGGAAAAGCGCTGGGATGCATCTGACCTTCATCAGCTTCTAGGGCAAAGTCGGGGTCTTTTGGTCGGATTGGAGGAAGCGGCTCGGCAGGCATGGCGAAATTCCGTTCGTTGTAGTGGTCGAGCCCGGTGGCGCTCGCTAAAAGTGATTGATGGCAGAAGTGTTTCCAGCGCAGATGAGATCTTTGATGCTTTATTCGAACTCCTCAGCCTCGCTACCGAGAGCCGTGCCGCGCAGCCCTTCATGTCAGTATTCCCTGAGTTCGACCCGCTTCAGCCCGAGATTAGGATATGGAACCACCAACTGATCAGCTATGCGGGCTACCTCGCGGCAGACGGCACGGTCTTGGGCGATCCTGCGAATTGCCAACTTACTCAAATTGCAATTGATTTAGGGTGGCAGCCGCCTAGCCAGCGCACGCGTTTCGATATATTACCCATTATACTTCAATGTGGAGGCAAGCTTCACCTGCGCCCATTGCCCGCAGGGGCAGTGGCGGAAGTGGCCATTCGCCATCCGGAGCACCCTAAGGTAGAGGCCCTGGGCTTGCGTTGGTATGCCACGCCAATAGTTTCAGATATGCTTTTTGCTACCGAGAAGGCGATCTACCCTGCGGCACCTTTTAGCGGGTATTACGTATCTACTGAGATCGCAGCGAGGAATTTCTCAGATAAAAATCGTTACAACCAATTACCTCAGATCGCCTCTGCAATGGGAATCGAACCAAGCAAGAAATCACGTCATTGGATCGATCACGCATTGATCGCTTTGAATGAAGCGGTGCTCTGGTCATTCAAAAAAGAGGGATACCGCATCGTGGATCATCATACGGTGAGCTCTGAGTTTGTGAGTTTTTGTAAAAAAGAAAACAGCAATAATCGCGAAGTCAGGGGCGATTGGGCATGGCTAGTGCCGCCGATATCTGGCGCGGCCAGCCCGATATTCTCGCAAAGCTTTGAGCTAAAAGTGGAGCTTCCCAATTTTCTCTATCAGAAATCACCTTACTGACTGTTAGGAATTTACTTTTGGTGGGAGGGTCTTGAGCCCGCCTTTGGAACGAAGCGGAGGGGGGAGAACGGAGGCGCACCACCTTTGCTTCGCTCTCGGTATATCGGTAAACGAGCAAGCCGTCTTCGTTTCAATCCTTGCCGATGGGATAGTATATCTCCGCTCGTCGGCTGGTCAAAGTACAGCTCCATGGCTGCTCCTGTGCGCTGGAAATCGAGAAAGCCTTCGAATAGTCGAGAAACATAACCAGAAATCCAGGAGCACGCCTACTTTGAATCGTTTTGATGAGGGAGGCGGTATGACTTAGTTCGTTGTTAGCTGGCTAGTTCGCGGGCTCTTTGTCTTTCGCTAGAGCTGGTAGAGCAAGGTTTGTGGCTGCATGAGAGATGTAATTTTTTGTATCTCGTCGCGGTGAGTTTGTATACCATCGTCCACTTTCGCGTTGATGGTCTTTGAGCCACTGGCGGCCCTTGACGAGGCGTGGATCAGAGCGACCAACTCCGGATTCTGTGAGAACATGCACAGCGAAAGCCGTGGCATAACCATCGGTTTCCTTACTCTGTGGTTTGTTATCCTCGCGTTTCCATGCACCATTCCCAAGTTCGATGAGCACCCAGCCGCCGTCTTTTTTTTGTGCTTTTAACAGAGATGCGCGCCACTGTGTGATTTGATCTTTGTTGGCGAGTGCAGGGAAATGGGCGTTAGCCCAGAGCATCATACCCATCTGGTGAAGAGACTCCGGCGCATGCTTGGCGAGATAGGCTTTTATTTTTTGGACACCTTCACGCGCCTTGACTGTTTTGAAATAAGGAGCGTCTGAAGCGATCCCAGCAGCAAGAGCCACCAGGGTGACACCGAAATGATTATCAGATTCGTAAGGTCCCCAGTTGCATTTTAGCCAGCTTTCCCAGGCCCCAGAGTTATCCTGTTTTGACCACGCATAGTCGAGCGCTTGCTTCGTCACCTCACCAAGCTTCTGATTAGTCTTGATGTCACTAATTGCAAGGAAGGCAGTGGAGGCGACAATACCTTCGATTCCGCGTTTCTTTTTTGGTTTGTTCAATAGATCAATATTCTTGCGCAGATAATCTTGTGTGAAAAGTCGTGCTGCCTTGTAAGCAGGAGAATTGGTTCCCGCAGCAGGTCGTGTAACTAGATACAAGCCATTGGTGTGGCAGGTGACGCATTTCCTGGAGTTTTGCCATGCCATCGCAGCGTTGTCAGTGAAACGCACAGCCTTCTGATAATTGAATTCTTTAATAATCGGTTCCCTCGAAATATTCGGTGTAGGGCGTGTATGATTTTCTAAGGAGACTTCAACTTCGGCAACACATTGCAAGGTGGTTACTCCAAGGGCGATGAGTAAATGTAAGAGGTTTATCATGGGGGATGTGGTAAGTTAGGTTGGCAAATTGAACTTCCAAAATCAAGGAAGAGGCGCGAAATTCGGTGAGATTGTTCGGCTGTGAATTTAATAATGCCATGGCCTCGCTGATTCGATCGGTTGGTATGCGGTTGGCGTGCCCCCGTTCTTTGAGCCAAATCTCATAAGAGTTGGCTCAAAGAACGGGGGCACGCCATCATGTTTCCCCTCATTTGGATCATGTAATACCAAGTAGTGTTTCAAAAGAGACGAATACCGGAGTGATTTCTTGAAAAGGCAAGGCGGGACGAAGGCGTGGTGCATACACCACAACTGAGGATAAACGCTGCCATTTCATCGAGGGCCCCTCACGGTTTACTCGCGCCGTCCTTCCGCTTCGGGCCAAACCGTTTCCGGCTCGCCTGAAACACGCCGTCGACAAAACTCTTTGATCCAATCACCGCAGATCCTGTAAATCGTCTGGCGCGTTCTTCTTTGGAGTGTTCTTCCTAAGAACAACTGGCCTCTGTCTTATTCTGGCCGCGTCTTCTTTATTTCTGAAAAAGAGGAGAAATAGATCGAGTCAATCTGGAAGCCGTCGACGCCTTGTTCTGTCAGTTTCTTGATATCCTTTCTCGCTAGCTTCAGGTGATGCTTCTCTGGATAGCGAAAGGTATTGATAGCAGGAATGATCAGAGCTCCGGCTGATTTCAATTTGCCGATATCTCCAGGCTGCAGCTGCTTGGGAAGTCCGAACCAGAAACGGGAACTGAGATCTAGCTTTGCTCCTGCACGGAGGCGTCGCATCTCATCGTTGGACGGGGTAAAGCGGACATGCTTGAGGGACTTCCGTGCTGCCTCGCTCACCGAGATCGAAATAGTGGAGTTTTCCAACTCATGTTTCACCAGCAGTTGGTCAACCTGATCGAGAAATTCACGAGAATCCCGACCGGCTTTCAAATCCAGCATCACACCTAGTCCCAGATGTCGACAGGACTTAAGCGCCGTTTCCAGTCGAATGATCGAATCGCCTCCCGTCAGATAGCTGATCGCCTCAAGTTCAGTCGCGTTGTGGTCCGCGATACGGCCACTCTTGCCACACGCTTTGGTAAGATCTTGGTCGTGAAAGACGATAGGAACGCCATCGCTACTCATTTGAATATCCAGCTCGACCATGTCATAGCCCGCTTCCCCAGCACTACGGAGCGCCGTGAGGGAGCATTCGTGTGATTGCGCCGAAACGACGCCTCCTCGATGCGCGACGATGATGGGCCTGTGATCGTCCACGTTTCCAGGATCATTGAAATTGATCAATCGGGGCTCAGCCGCTTTTCCCTCGGAGGTTGCCAGCATGGAGCACGAAAGGAGAAGTGTCACCGTATGGAGTCTTGCTACTACTGCTAGGAATTTTCTTTTGGCGGGAGGGCTTTGAAGCCGCCTTTGGACCGGAGCGGAGGGGCGTGAAAGGGGGTTGCGGGGGAAAGAGGGGCGGAGTCGGTGGTTTGGTGTGGCGGTTGTGTAGATTTTGGCAGGAAAAGTCCCTGATCCACGCTCTATTTTACTGGAACTGGGAGATTTTAGCACGACCTTCACTGTAAGAGAGCGTAGATTTCTAGCCCGCGTTTCCAAGTTCTTTTTCGCCAGCGGTTTTTAAGGTCACCAAGCTTCTTACCTGTCAGCTGTCGTAGAGGACGAGAGCCCGGCCGGCGCCGAACGGGATCTCTTTGGGCTGCCAGACGGGGCTTTGGTCGAAGCACCCGGGCTCATTGCCAGTGTTTTTTTCCTAGTTGAACCAGTTCAGATCCGGGTCGTCATCCGGGACCCATTCCTTGATGGCCTGCCAGATAACAAGGAGCGGAAAGCTTTCAGGCTTTCCGCTCTTTAAAAGAGTTTGCTTACCCAACCTGCTTCTTCGGGAGGAAGGGGGCGGAGAAGGCGGTTTCAAATTCGTAGATGTTTGAGAAATCCTCGATGGTGTCGGAGTCCTGTTTCCCGAAGACTCCGTTTTCGATGAAGAGGAAGACAATGCGGCCGACGTCTTCGCATTTCTGAAGGCCCCAGTCGTCCAGGAGGGTGGCGGACATGGGGCCGTATTCCTTTAGAGTAAATTCGCGGAACCCCTCGAGGAGCTCGGGGCCACTCACGTGACGCTTCTCTCCTCCGTCTTCCGTAGCGAGTCGATCTACCGTAAAGTCGAGTGCTTCTCGGACGAGAAAATAGGCACTAGGCTCGAAGCGAGTTTCCTTCTGGATGATCTCGGAGATGGCCTGTTCGAGCTGGATGGGCTGCATGAGGAAAGTTTTAAGTTTTAAGTTCAACGTTTTCAAGCGGGAAGCAAAACGGGTTCCGGCGATTAATCGCGAAGCCCAGTGCTTTAAACTGAGAACTAATAACTTCGTATTACATCGGAAGTTCGATGAAGCCTTCGAGCTTCCGAATCCGGGTCGGGTGACGCATCTTACGAAGCGCTTTGGCTTCGATCTGACGAATTCGCTCACGGGTGACCTGGAACTGGCGGCCTACTTCTTCGAGGGTGCGAGAATAGCCATCCTTGAGGCCGAAGCGCTGTTCGAGGACTTCACGCTCACGTTCGGTAAGGGTGTCAAGGACTTCGATGATCTTGTCCTTGAGCATGGCGAAGCCAGCTTCTTCCATGGGGTTCTCTGCGGCCTTATCTTCGATGAAGTCACCAAAGGAAGTGTCATCAGAGTCTCCCACGGGAGCCTGAAGGGAGATGGGCTGCTGGGCCATCTTAAGGACGGCGCGGACACGCTCGACGGGGAGGTGAATCTCCTCGGCGATTTCATCAGGGGTCGGTTCGCGTCCATATTCCTGAACAAGTTGCTTCTGCACGCGCATGAGCTTGTTGATCGTCTCGATCATGTGGACCGGGATACGAATGGTGCGAGCCTGATCCGCAATCGAGCGAGTGATGGCCTGACGAATCCACCAGGTGGCGTAGGTTGAAAACTTGTATCCGCGACGATACTCAAATTTCTCAACGGCCTTCATGAGGCCCATGTTTCCTTCCTGAATCAGGTCGAGGAACGAGAGGCCACGGTTGGTGTATTTCTTGGCGATGGAGATGACGAGACGAAGGTTGGCCTCGACCATTTCATCTTTAGCCTTGCGAGCCTTGGCGATCCAGATGTGGAGATTTTTATTGGTAGCCTCAAAGCTTTCGGTGTCGTGCCAGGCTTCGAGCTGAAGTTCCTTGATGGCGGTTTCGGCTTCTTCGGTTTTCTTGCGGTCGTATTTCCAGATCTTCTGCTGGTAGTCATCGACGACATCGCAGAAGTCTTCGATGACCTTTTGCTTGAAGAAGAACTTGCCATAAAGCTTGGCAATGGACTCAAGGTTTTTTTCGAGAGAAGTCTCGAGCTTCTTCTTTCCGCGCACTGTTTTGGCGGAAAGCTTTTTGCAAACCTGTGTCGTCTCTTCGTGTAAGATGCGGACTTGCTCGCAGTGTTTCGGGAGGGCTTTCATGTAGCGCTCACGGGACTCGATCTTTTTATCGAGAATGACGCGGTCAAAACGTTCCTTACCCCGCATGAGCTTGTCAGCGAGGGCGAGGTAGCCACTGGCGGTGAAGCCGAAGAGGTGGAGGTATTTCTGAACTTCGATTTCCGCGTCCTCGATGCGCTTGGAGATTTCAACTTCCTGCTCACGGGTGAGGAGGGGAACCTGGCCCATCTGCTTGAGATACATGCGGACGGGGTCATCGAGAATATCGAGTTTCTGGTCCTTGGTCTCTTCTTCGCCATCGAGATCGCCTTTTTTCTTATCCTTGTAACGATCAACCTCGGAGGCATCGATAATGTCGAACTCCATCTGGCGGAGACGATCGAGAATAGCGTCGACGTCTGCCGGGTTGACGATGTTGTTGGGGAGGATCTCGTGGATGTCATCGTAGGTCAGGTAGTCCTGTTCCTTGGCGAGCTTGATCAGTTCCCGGATCTTTTCCTGAATCTCAGGAGTATCGATACGATTCTTGTATTTCTTGCCATCGATGACAATGGATCCATCTGCGTTCTCTTCAATAGAAGCTTCAGCTTTGGGAGATTCTTTTTTGGGAGCGGCCTTTTTCGTGGGTGCTGCTTTCTTAGCGGGAGCTTTCTTAGCGGGAGCTTTCTTAGCGGGAGCTTTCTTAGCGGGGGCTTTCTTAGCGGGAGCTTTCTTAGCGGGGGCTTTCGTCTGAGGAGCTGCTTTCTTCGCTGCGGTTTTCTTTTTCGCCATAATAAAAGAGGAGTGAGGAAGGTGTGGACACACTTCACCTAGTATAATCAAGCAAGCGGTCTTGCCTGAACGCGTATGTTTGGGAGGATCGGATTAGGGTCAAGTATTTTCCCCCTCAATTCCTCATCTTATAAAGCGGGAATTGAGGTTACTTAAGAACTCTTGGAGGTCTTTGATCTCTTGGAGAAGGGTCATGATCTCCTCGCGAGGGAGGTTTGGATCGCCCAGCTGCGCTCGTAGAGAGGCTTCTTTTCTCTGAAAATGAGTGGCCAGGAGCAAGGTCATCGTCTCCGAGCAGGCTTTTTGAAGGTCGTCGGGGAGATCTTGGCTAAATCCCTTCTCTAGAGCTAGTTGGTCGCCTTCGCTAAAAGTGGTGAGGAAAGCATTTCGGGCGGCGGGGGAGTCGGATTCGGGGCGGCGGGAGAGGATCTTTCTTAACAGGTTCCCTCCTGCGGTCTGATCGAGAGCCTCGTGAAGAGCTTCGAGTTGTTCACAAAGGGAGTCAGCAACCTCTCGGGATGCGAGCGCGAGATGACAGAGGTAGGCGATGGAGGAGTCCATCGGCGAGGGTTCGATAAAGACGGGCTGCTCTTCGGCGTCCTTGTATCGGTTTTGCCGTTTACTTTGGAACTCGGCTTTCTTTTTAGAGGAGGCAACGACCTTGCGAAATTCATCGGCTCCTAGTCGGAGGCGGGTGGATAGGGTTTGGATGGTGGCGTCCCTTATAAGATCATCACTGATGATGCTGACGAGTTCTCCGAGGCCCTGGAGGAAAGCGGCGCGGTCGTTGGGCGAGGAGAGGTTTGTGGTGGGGAGCTCTTTGTCGAGTTTGGCTTCGAAGAAGTCCTTCGAGTTTTCAATGAGTTCCTGGAATTTTTCGACACCGTGGGTCTTGAGAAAGGTGTCGGGGTCATCGCCATCCGGAAGATTGATGCGGTTGACGGCGAGGCCGAGCTTGGCGAGGTGAGCGAAAGCCTTATCCGTGGCTTTGTGACCGGCAGAGTCGCCATCGTAACAGAGGACAACTTTATCAGTGTAACGTTTGAGCTTGGCGGCGTGTTGTTCGGTGAAGGCGGTGCCGAGTCCGCCGACGGTGTTTTCGAAGCCCGCTTCATGCATGGCGATAATATCGCTTTGTCCCTCGCAGAGAATGGCGCACTTGGCTTTGCCCATGGCCTTGGTTGCTTTATCGAGACCGAAGAGAATGTCCGATTTTTTGAAAATGGGGGTTTCGTTGGTGTTGATGTATTTCCCTCGCTTGTCGTCTTTACGAAGAATGCGTGCACTGAATCCAACGACGTCGCCGTAGTGGTTTAGGATGGGGAACATTAATTGGTCGTAGAACTTATTGTAGAGCCCGGCGCCCGGATTGTTTTCCTTGCTCAAGCCACCGAGGCCGGCATTGATAAACTCGCGGCCGTTGAACCCCTTTTCCTTCACGAGGGCTAGGAATTCATTCGAATTGCGAGGGGCGTAGCCGATGAGCCATTTCTCGGCAGTTTCCTTGGTGAAGCCGCGAGATTTCATGTAGTCGCGGGCGTGCTGGGCGTCGGGCGACTTGAGGAGGACCTTGTGGTAATAACGGGCAGCAATATTGTTGATCTCCTTGTAGCGGGAAATTTTTCGGCGTTTGCGGTCCTCTTCGGGGCTGGATTGTTCTTCGGTGATCGGGACGCCAACTCTCTGGGCGAGCTTTCGGACGGCATCTACGAAGGGGATGTTCTCGTATTTCATGATGAAACCGATGGCATTTCCGGATTCCTGACAGCCGAAGCATTTGAAGTTTTGCCAAGAGGTATTGACGTTGAAAGATGGGGTTTTTTCGTTGTGAAAGGGGCAATTCGCTTTATAAGCGGAGCCCATTCGTTTGAGGGGAACGTAGGAGTTGATGATGTCGACAATATCAGCTGCGGCGAGCACCTGTTGGATCGTTTCTTCCGGAATTCTTCCCACAGCGCAATTGAAGGCTGAAATTCCCAAGATGAAATAGGAAATTTGGGAATTTTGCAGAATGGCATCTTTGGGCTATAGTGGAGACATGAAATCAGTGATTCTTTTCTTTTGCGCTCTGATGGGCTTGATGTCGGCGCAGGAGGCCGATCAACGGGTTCTCGGAAAATCGGTTGAGGGCAGCTACGCTGATAAGGTGGTGGTGATCGAGGTGGGGAAGAAGGATCTCTCGGTGAGTCAGAGTTTTAAATTTTGGGAGCGTGTTTTGAAAAAAGCGGATGATGACGGTGCCAAGGCCATTGTCTTTGATCTCAATACTCCAGGAGGGCTCGCCTTTCCGACGACGGAGTTGATGACTCAAATCGCGAATTTGAAGACGCCCACCATTTCCTTCGTGAATCCCCAGGCGCTGAGTGCGGGGACCTTTGTCGCCGTCTCAACGGATCGAATTTACATGAAGCCGGGGTCGGCGATTGGGTCGGCTGCGATTGTCGATGGCACCGGAGCCAAGATCGAGGACACGATGCGGGCGAAACTGGAAAGCTTCTTCGATGCTCACGTGCGCTGGATCGCAGAGAAAAAGGGATACCGGAAGGACGTTCTGCGGGCGATGATGATCGTCTCGGAAAAGGAGCGCGACATTGAGGGAAACATTGTGGAGGCCGGGGCGCTTCTCGCTCTGAATTCTTCGGAGGCGATTAAGCCGCTCAATGAGGGAACTCTGCTGGCGACTGCCGAAATTCAGGATTTGGATGCTCTTTTCGAGCGTGAGGGATGGGAGAAGGCAGATTTAGTGATGGCGACTCCAACAGGATTCGAGCGTCTAGCATGGTGGGTGGCCGGAATCTCCGGACTTTTGATCGTGGTCGGGTTGTCAGGAGGATACTTTGAAATCAAAACTCCAGGATTTGGGGTCGGAGGCGTCATCTCCCTGACCGCGTTCGGAATCTTCTTCTTTGGGAATTATCTCGCGGGGAATATGGCGGGATATGAACTGGCTGCTCTTTTCGTGCTTGGGATCGTCTTTATCGCGATCGAGATCTTTGTCCTACCCGGATTTGGGATTGCAGGTTTGATCGGACTCACGATCATAATCGGCTCGCTGGTTTTCGCGATGGTAGATAATGTCGCATGGGAACGTCGACAGTTTGAAGCACCAGGAATTGGAGGGCTGGGGGAGGTCTTGAGTGGACCGGCGATGCATCTTTCGTTTGGGATCTTTGGATCTTTTCTGATCCTCTGGGCAATGATGCGTTTTCTGCCGAATATACCCTTTTTTAGTAAACATCTTCTCCCAGGCTCGGTGGCCCTCGGAACAGGAATCAGTGAAGAATCGGAAACTGGTCCTCGCATCGGGATGACCGGAACGGCGACTACGGACCTCAGACCATCTGGGAAAGCGAAGATCGATGGAGGGCTTCTCGACGTCGTGGCAGATGGGAAATTTGTTCAAAAAGGGGACGCTGTTCGTATCATCAAAGAGGATGGGATGGGAGTTGTTGTGAAGGGAGCTTGAGCTGTCTTGTCTGATATGGGAGAACTCGCGCGATGAAATTAATTGCGCTTCTATTCCTTCTTGTCGGTCCTGTTTTCGCAGGGGACTGGGTCCCTCTTTTCGATGGTGAGACGATGAAAGGATGGACGAATCAAGGAGATGCCAATTGGCATGTAGAAGACGGAGCTCTCACAGCAAGTGAAGGTGAGGTCTGCCTGCTGACGACCGATAAGAAATACGAAAACTATGAGCTAGAGCTCGAATTTAAGGCGGCGATCGGTGCAAACAGCGGGGTGTTTCTCAACACGGAAGAAAAGGTGAAAAACGAGGCAGTCGATTGCTATGAAATCAACATTGCAGGCCCGGCTAATCCTTTCCCGACCGGCAGCATCGTGAAGCACCACAAAGTAACGGGGCAGGGAGAAAAGGACGCATGGCGCCGCTATAAGCTCAAGGTGAACAAAGGAACAATTACCGTGATTCTTGATGGAAAAAAACTCGTGACCTATAGCGCCAAAAATCCTCGGCCGGCTGGATTGATCGGTCTTCAGAAGAACACAGGAAAAATCGCGTTTCGTAAAATTAGAGTGAAGGCGCTGAAGTGAGCTTTGGTTTTACGCCAAAAAAGCTCGCCTGGGGGTTTGCGCACCGAACGAATCGATCATTTTTCTTTGGCTTCGATTGTTTTTTGACGATGATCGAAGCGCCTCCGATGCCCTTTCCTTAAAAATACAGAAACGTCGCACGATGACTGAGATGCGGCAGAAGCTTTTAATTTTGAGACAAAAATGAAGAAATACTTTTTCGCACTGATCTTGTTACTTCGCACGTCATCAGCGGAGGTGATCGTTCCGGTGGACGCTGAAGGATGGGCTTATTTTCAATCGCTGCAAGGAGGACAAGAAGTTGATCCCGAGATCAATGATGCCGATTTTCATGACACTTGGATGAAGCAATCGCTTGGAGGGTTTCAGGGAGATGGTTCTTATGATGGGCCCAATTTCTCTCTCAATGGAGTGGGGCCTTTGTCGACACGAAATCTCGATGGTGGAGGGCCCACGGTTTTAGCCACTCCATCAGGTGGAGACCATCATGCCGTTTGGATGCTGAAGGTTGTCGATGGCGGCGAGAGCGGGTTCTCGAATCTCGTGATCGAAGGGTCGGTTGAAGCGGGCGCTTACTTTTACCTCAACGGAAAGAGAATTGGTTCGGTGAATATGGGAGTGGGGTCGCGTGACCGCTGGGCGAGAAATGCGCTGAGTGCCCCTGAGACCATCGTCAATTTAACGACTGATCATGTTCTTCGTCCGGGGCCCAATTTCTTCGCGGTATCGGTCCACAGCGCGGGAGTAGCGCATAAAGATGTTGGCGGTAGTTTTTCGATTTTAGGTGTCAGTTCTCTTCCTGAGATTTACCAGGTGAGTGTCTCGGATGTCGCTGATTCCACTACTCGAATCAGCTGGGAGACCAAAAATATAGAAGCTGGAATGGTGGTCTATGGGATCGAAGGGAAGCCTCACTTGTTTGCCAATACCGGGGTGGGATTTGAGCATCTCGTTGACTTGTCCAACCTTTCGCCGAAGTCCACTTACCAATATGAAATTCTAGATGGAGAGGGAAATTCATTCACGCCGCCAGAGGTGGGGACTTTTTCTACGACTTCTGAGGTGGTGATTCCCCGTGGTTCGGGAGGATGGCATTACTTGCATTCCTTGGATGCAATGGGAGAAGGAGTAGATCCAAGTATACTTGATCCAGATTTCCACGAAACGTGGAGGGCGCTTTTTGAGACTGGCACCAGTTATGATGGCCCTTCTTTCATGAGTGGTGAGATGCCGATTGGATTCGGGGATCTGGGACAGCGACCAGGTTCGACCAATCTCGTGGAACCGAATAACGAGACCGGCGGGGTTTTCTGGGTCGTGAAGGAATTCGAAATTGGCCAGGAGGTTGTCTATACTGATTTGGAGCTGCGGTTGCGCTTGAGTGACGGAGCGGTGATTTACCTCAATGGTGAAAAATTGGGTTCAGTTCGGCTTGATCCTGTGAGTCAGAGTCGTTGGGATGAGAAAGCGTTGACTCGTTCGACAGGGGAGGAACTGCAGATCAAGTTGGGTAATCAAACCCTACTACGTCCGGGTAGAAACACGATTGCGGTTTCAGTTCACCCAGCCGAAGGCAATTTCTGGTCGCAGGGAATCGATGTGGCTCTCATGGGCGATCGGAAGGCTCCGCTCCTTTTCAATCTTCGCGAATTCTATCTCGGAGAAGGGGCCGTGAAGCTGAGTTGGCAATCAGCCTTCGGTGATGACGGGACAGTGCGATGGGGGACTAAGATCGGTCAACTTGATCAAGAAATTGCGTCAACACGAGTGAACTCCCTGGAGAGTTTTGTGCAACTCTCAGGCGTCGAGCTCGGTGAGCGCTATTATTATGAAATTTTGAAACCCTCGGGTGAATCTCATGAGCCGCGGGCGCGTGGGAGTTTTCAAGTTGGCGCAAGTCCGGCCGGACCTCTCTTGGCGAATCTTCTTTTTTCGAATGCTGAAGGATGGTCGATCCTTTATTCCATCGACGAGGCAAACCGGATGCAAGATCCGGCTCTTGAGGATGATGATTTTCACCAAACGTGGTATGATCAGCCTCTCGGTAACTATCCCGGGAATGGTTTGTATAATGGTCCCGAATTCCAATCTGGTGCGAAGGCGCCCGTGCATTATGGACCTTCGGATTTCCCTGGAACAGACCTGTTGCCCCTTCCCGAGGTTCCTCATATCGGCCCTATCTGGTTGCTTAAGGAAATCGATGGTGGTTTGTCGGGCTATCACAATTTACTTCTCATGGTTTTGGCACTCGATGGAGCCGTGATCTACCTGAATGGGGCAAAAATCGGAGAGAAAAACATGCCCGCGGCTGGCGAAGCCGGCTTTGATGCGCTGGCACTTGGGGCTGACGAATTGTGGACTACCGTGCCGCTCTCCGAAAATATTTCGATTTTGCCGGGTCCAAACCTTTTGGCGATTTCGATTCATCCCCACAGCTTGCAAGTGGGGAGAGCCCACGGAACTGCTTTTTTGCGTGGGTATGAAGGGCGGTCTCTTAGTCGCTATTCTTGGACCAGTCCGCGAGGATCACTCTTTGACCTTCAGTGGTATTCAGAGGAAGTAGAAAAGTCGAGAGTTCGGTTTGGACGTTCGCCTTTCGCGATGACGGACCTTCCGATTGGTGCCGATCTTGTGAACCGGCATCTTGTCCAGCTCCCGGTGGTTGAAGCAGATGAATCCTACTATTATGAGATCCTCAATGAGAATGGAGATTCCTATGATCCACCCTTTATCGGATCAGTGGGGAGTGGCTCCGAGAGCGCAGAAGTGCCCATGATTTCTTTTGAAGAGGCGCTTGTGCAATGGCAGACAGATTGGCCGAGTCAGGCAACGGTGAGCTACGGTAAGTGGGGAACGGAACCTGAGTTTGTCGCCGTGCCGGACCAGGGTTTTTTAAGTAGCCATGAACTCCTACTGTCAAATCTGGAGCGCGCGGAAACTTATTACGTTCTCATTGAAGCAGTTGGAGACGGGGGGCAGGAGATGACGTTTTGGACGGAGTTTAAGACCGGAGAAGTTCTCCGGGGACCTTATTTACAAAAGGCGCATTCCACAGGGGTCACGGTGCATTGGCGCACTTCGATTCCATTGGAAACCAGGCTGGCTTACGGCAAGGACCCAGATGATTTGGATCAGATTATTTCCGCTCCTGATCTGGTGACAGAGCATGGTGTCGAAATATCGGGATTGGAGGCAGAGACCCAGTATTACTATCGAATCTTAAAACACGATCCAGTCGGCACAGTGACGGTCGATGGAGAATGTTCGTTTAAGACGGCTCCCGAAACAGGAGAGTCGAGACCAACGCGAATTTGGGCAATTGGGGACTCGGGTGGTGCCAATCAAGGAGCTCGCGATGTTTATGAAGCATTCAAATTCTACACCGAGGGAAGAAATCCTGATGTGTGGTTGATGCTAGGAGATAATGCCTATGGAGATGGGACAGATGAGCAACACCAGAAGGCGGTGTTCGAGATGTATCCTGAGTTGCTGAAGCGAGCGCCGTTATGGACGACGCGGGGAAACCACGAACTCATGGACTCGGCCTACCTTGATGTCTTTGATTTACCTTCGAACGGAGAGGCTGGAGGAGTCGCGTCGGGGACAGAGGAGTTTTACTCCTTCGATCATGGCAATATTCATTTCATTTGTCTGAACTCGACGACTTTTCCCGAGGGAATGAAAGAGTGGCTTGAGCTGGATTTGATGGAGTGTCGCTCGGACTGGATTATCGCCTTTTTCCATCATGGACCCTACACCTTTGGCTCCCATAATTCCGATCAAGAGCAGGAGCACATTGTGATGAGAAAGGAGATTCTCCCGTTGCTGGAAGACTTTGGGGTGGATCTCATTCTTTCCGGACATAGCCATAGTTATGAACGTTCAAAATTACTCGATAAGCACTATGGTTTTTCAAGTTCTTTTGATGAAGCGAAACACGCTCTCGATTCGGGAAATGGTTCGATCAATGGTTCCGTGGATAAAGATACCGGGCGATATCAATGGTTGGGAGGAACGGGCCCGTATCAGAAAAGGTCCGGTAGGGCTCATGAGGGCCAAGTCTCAGTGGTTGCAGGCGCTTCAAGTATTCTCTCTTCCAGCGGGAGCCTGAATCACCCAGTGATGGTGAATAGTTTGCGGGTTTTGGGGTCCATGGTGATCGATGTTGATGGGCTCACTCTTCATGCGCGCTACTTAGATAACAACGGGGTTGTGAGGGACGACTTCACGATTCAAAAGGAATGGCCTGATTCCCCGGCGATGAGCTGGTGGGAGGAGCATTTCGGAGATGGATCCCGACCCTATTTGAGTGATTGGCGAGGTGATCCGGATGGGGATCGCGTGGACAATTTGATGGAGTATGCGCTTGGGACGAATCCCAGCTTTCCGGGGAGAGATATGCTGGAGAGTTACGCGACAGAGGAGTCGATTATTCTCAGATATCCACGGTTCCTCGAGAAGAACGATCTGACTTTTGAGATCGAAACGAGCAGTGATTTGGAAACATTTTTTAGCTCGCCTTTAATCTTGAATGAGCTGATCCAAGAAGCTGATCCGAGTGGGTTGGAATGGTGGGAAGCAAGGCTTCCGATTGACTTGGAATCGGAGAAGTATATGCGCCTAAAAATCGAGCGGAAGTAGACATGATCCGCTGATAGCCGGACTTCCGGTCACTGTTCGGGAGGGGCGGTGATCCAAGTTTGAATGTGCTTGCCCACGCACCGTATCTCAGGACAGTAACAATAACGATGAATCTAGGCGAACCTCCCTCAGCAAAAGATGTTGCTAAGAATGGAACGCAAAAGGAAGAAGTTATTCGTGCCGGTTGTCCCTGTCCTTCATGTGAAAGCGCGAATACATCGAGAGATTCAATATTGCGATCACGACCTAGTGTTTTAGCGGTAATCTTGTTTGGGTGGATCTTTTTGTTGGCGAGGGCAGCATTTGCGAGGCGCTCGTCGGTTTGCGGAGATTGTGGCGAGGTGAATCGTTATAAGTCAGTTGGATCATGGATCGCTCTGGTGTTTTTAGCGCTCTTGGTGGCATTGGTAGCGATGGCATTTTTCGCTAAAGCACCTTAGGGAGGATATTTATTTTAACGAATTGGAACCTCAGATAATAAGCCTCCTCAGGAGAGTGAGGAGCGGGTGAGCTTCGGGGTAATTGCGTTTCGGCGATTTTTATCCTAAGTCGTAGGCGTCGAGGTCGGAGGTGACGATGACATCTTCCGGGGTGGGAGTGGCATCGAGAATGGATTTGATGTGGCGGGAGAGGACTCGAGCATTTGGGCCGCGTAGGAGGAGCTGGAAGCGGAATTGGGAATGAGATCTGGTGAGGGGGGAGGGGATGGGGTCACCGAGGATGATGTCTTCAGGGAGATTTTCCTTGAGCTTGAGGTGGAGGGTTTCGAGGGTGAACTCGGCGCGACGTTCGTGGCTCGATCTCGCGAGAAGGAGAGCCAAGTGGGTGTATGGGGGATAGGAGAACTGGCGTCGCATTTCGAGCTCTTGATCGACGAAGCCGTAGAAGTCGTGATGCCTTGCGAATTGAATGGAAGGGCTGTGAGGGGTCGAGGTTTGGATGATGACTTCGCCCGCCATTTTTCCGCGACCGGCACGGCCAGCGACCTGGGTGAGGAGTTGGAAGGTGCGTTCGCCAGCGCGGAAGTCGGGGGCGTAGAGCGAGAGGTCGGCATTGAGGACGCCGACGAGGGTGACGTTGGGGAAATCGAGTCCCTTGGCGATCATTTGTGTTCCGAGGAGGATCTTGATCTTCTTGGCGCGGAAGTCGCGCAGGGTGTCGCGGAGGGCATTCTTGCGACGGGTGGTGTCGGTGTCGAGTCGGGCAATCTTGGTGCCTTTGAAGATTTTATTGAGAATGATTTCGGCCTTTTCTGTGCCGTATCCTTGAAAGCGGATGGCGGGGTCTTTGCACTCGGGGCAGAGTTTTGGGACGATGGCTTGGTGGCCGCAGATGTGGCAGATGAGCCGTTCCTCGGAGCGATGATAAGTGAGGGGGATGGCACAGTGGTTGCACTCAATGGCGTGGCCGCAGGGCGGGCACTGGAGGGAGCGGGCGAAGCCACGGCGGTTGAGGAAGAGGATGACTTGTTCGTCCTTTTCAAGGCGTTCGTCGATGGCGGAGCGGAGGCGGTCCGAGAGGATGGCGTCGCGGCCTTTTTGCTTCCGTGATTCGATCCGCATATCGACGACGCGGGTGAGGGGGAGGGTGGCGCCATCGGCCCGTTGGGTCATGCGGACGAGTTTGTATTTTCCGGAAAGGGTGTTGTTGTAGGTTTCGAGCGAGGGCGTTGCGGTACCTAAAAGAACGGAGCATTTTTCGAGGCGGCAGCGAACGACTGCTAGGTCGCGGGCGTGGTATTTGGGTGGGTTCTCTTGTTTGTAAGCCGGTTCGTGTTCTTCATCGACGATGATGAGCCCCAGATCGCGGAGTGGGGCAAAGATGGCGGAACGGGCGCCGATGATGATGCGGGCCTCACCGGAGCGGATACGGTTCCATTCGTCGAAACGCTCCCCTTGGGAAAGGTGGGAATGTTGTACCGCGATCTTATCGCCCAGCACCGAAAAGCGAGCCTTGAAACGGCGCACGGTTTGAGGGGCGAGCGCGATTTCGGGTAGGAGAATGATGACGTTTTTTCCGAGATCGAGGACCTTTTGAGTGGCTTGGAGGTAGACTTCGGTTTTGCCCGAGCCGGTGATTCCGTGGAGGAGAATAGGATCGGGTTTTTCGGAAGCGAGTGAGTCTGAGACGGCGTCGAGGGCCTTAGCTTGCTCGTGGTTAAGAGTGAAGGGCTCAGTGGGAATGATGGTTTCTCCGGCATCGGGGTCGCGGCGGACATTGAGCTCGATGAGCTTCAGGTATCCCTTTTCGGAAAGAGCTTTTAAGGCGGCGGATGCAGAGGCTCCTCCGAGCTGGGTGACGGGAATGGGCTCGGTAGATCCTTTTAGGAGTTCAAGGATGCTGTGCTGGCGCTTGGCTCGTTTGGAAATCTTTTCGAGTTCTTCCTCGGAAGGAAATTGAGCGATGATGGCGGCCCGCTGGGTTTTTGCGGAGGTTTTTTCTCCTCGAATCGAGGCAGGGATGAAGGCGCGGATGACCTGCTCAAGAGGCGTGCCGTAGTAGGAGGTGATCCACTCGGCCAGATTGAGGAGTTCGGGAGTGACGAGTGGTTCAGGATCGACGAGATCGGTGAGAAAGCGAAGAGCAAAATCGCCTTGGGGTTTCTCGGCGACCCGTAGGACCGTTCCGGTGGCGGGGCGATTGCGGAGGGGGATGCGGACGCGGCAACCGGGGACAACGGGGAGGTCTTCCGGAATAGCATAGTCAAAGACGAGCTCGGAAGGCCCATCGATGAGAACACTTGCGGAAAGAGACATGGATGGATGGTGAATGGTGAATGCTAAATAGTGAAGGGGAATGGTAAGGCGCACGGTGTCAGGGGCGAAGACAGATCCAAGTGAAAATCGCTATTTTGATTTAAGGTCGAATTTGATGCGAAAAAATTACTTTGAGTTCATGGATAGGAAGCTCTTATTACCTTGGATAAGAGCTGTTGAGGGTGTCGTTCGGAGTCTGCAAAATCAGTGCGGCATTGGAAGAAAGAGACGATTTTGGGAATTCGCAAATGAAGAAATAGAAAAGAGATGCTATGCAGGAGGGGATGAGAGGATTGTTTTCGCGAATTACGAAATCTATTTTAGAGCGTGTGGAGAATCAATTTGTGAGATCGCCGGTCGATCCCGGAGGGGAGCAGGGCGAAATTCGAATTTCACCAGAACGAACCGACCCTGAAGATCGACAGATTTCGGGGGTGATGGAGAAGGAGGAATTCCGAGCATTCATCGCGCAGTTGGATGGGGCCTTTGAAAAGTCTTTTCGGGCCGGGCAGCTCAACACCCTCATTGGGAAAATGTCCCATCTGGGAGATGGGGAAACCTTGTCCTTGGTTTGCCCGGTGGGCTACCGGACCGAGCAAACCTCATTGCAAGTTAGGGCGTGGGGAGAGCGGGGATTACTTGTCCTGAGAATGGAAGGAAGGGGCGCGCCGATCGAATTGGTCGAGGAAACATTTAAACGCTACCGGAGACCAATGGAAGATGCTGCTGAGTTCCGTGAATGTCGGGTCACGACCGAAGAATACGAAGGCTTGTTAGATCTTCGGTTTCGAGAATTGCGGGCTCCACTGGGGCTTCGCTGGACTGTTGAGGATCTCCAGCGGGAGCAGCTGGAACGTCACTTTGGGGTTTTCTTACTCGATCAGCCGGTAGCGACCATGGTGGTACGCAGGCTTCGCGATGGAGTGGTGCGTTTACGCCAAATTGCGGTGAGCAATGAGCATCGCGGAAAAGGATACGGGCGCATGGTGATGAAGGAAATCGAGACTCTCTTAGGGAGTGAGGGGATTAAGGAATTCGAACTTCATGCCCGGGAAGATGTGGTGGGCTTTTACGAGAAGCTGGGCTTCGAGCAAGTAGGGTCAATCTTCACCGAGATTGGTCTCCCGCATGTGCTGATGCGGAAAAGGATCAAGCCGAATGAGTGAGCCTAATACCGGCCCAAACTGCGGCGAGTCCGAGGAGGATGCTGAGGACGATCTTAGCGATCGCTAAAGAAGTTAGGCCGCTGGTCCAGAGGGAATGGGTGTCTTTGGCGAAGGTGGAGAAGGTGGTGAATCCGCCCAGAAAACCAGTCGCTAGGAGTGGGAAAACCCAGGGAGGGGTATTCCGGGTGGCGAAGTAGCCAAAGAGACAGCCGATTAAAAAGCAGCCGAGGACGTTGCAGGTGAGGATGCCAATGGGGAAGCGATGAAGGGCCGTCTTTTCAGCGAGGGACTGGATGGAGGCAGTCAGGGACCAACGAGCGAGGGAGCCGAGGCCGCCACCAAGAAAGACGAGAAGGGCATTCATGACGTGAGGCAGTCGAGCAGAGCGCGCACCTTTGTCGAGTCCTTGATGCCGGGAGAACTCTCGGCTCCCGAGGCGACATCGATGGCAGTTGGCTGGACGGCCTCGATTGCTTCGACCGCATTTTTGGTGTTGAGACCTCCTGCGAGAATGACCGGGAGTCCGGGATGGGAGGCGATGAAGTCTTTTGCGAGCGCCCAGTCGAAGGTTTTTCCGGTCCCGCCGTAGTCCTTTCCTGCGGGAGTGTCGATGAGGAGGGCAAAGTTTTCCGAGGGAAGTTCGGAGGTGGGAAGGTTTTCGGCGGAGACCGCACGGATGACGGGAATGCCTTTGTCGAGAAAATGGCGGATGTCATCATCGGTCTCGTCGCCGTGGAGTTGGACGACGTCGATGAGATCTTTTTCGACGAGTTCGTCGGCGAGCGGAATGGCATTATTGACGAACACGCCGACACGCAAAATTTTCGCCTTGAGCGGTCGGAGGAATTCCTCCGCGAGTTCGGGTGGGCAGTAGCGTTTTGAGGGTGGCCAAAAATTGACCCCAAGGGCTTCGATCCCGAGGTCAGCGAGGAGCTTAGCGTCGTGCGGGGAAGTGATGCCGCAGATTTTTAACGAAACCGGCAGTGAACAGAATTCCGTGAACATCGGAGGAGAATATACCCAATTTGGGGGAGTGAGGGTTTGGTGGTGCATAAAATTACCAGCGCTGTTTTTTTGAATTTTTGGTATTTAAAGACTTTTTGGGGTCTGGGAAATCAAAGGCTTGTAATTAAGAATGTAATAAGAGAGCGAAATGTAACTGATACAATATAGAAAAATATACCAATAGTCTCGATGCGCTAGAGAAATGTCAAATTGCTTTCGGCATTTGCTGGAAGCTTGGGTAGATTCTTGCCGTGATTCGAATCCGGGGCGCACGTCAGCACAATCTCAAGGGAATCGATGTCGATCTTCCCCGGGGGAAGTTGATCGTGATCACTGGAGTCAGTGGAAGTGGGAAATCGAGCCTCGCATTTCATACCCTGTATGCCGAGGGGCAGCGCCGCTATGTAGAATCGCTTTCGACCTATGCGCGGCAGTTTTTGGATCAATTTGAGAAGCCGGAAGTGGATTCAATTGAAGGGCTGAGCCCTGCGATTGCTATCGAGCAAAAAAGTGGTGGTGGCAATCCGCGTTCGACCATCGCGACCGTGACGGAGATTCATGATTTTCTCCGGATCCTCTATGCGGCGTCCGGGGTCCCGCATGACCCGCAAACGGGTGAGCGTCTGGAGAAAATGACGACGGCAGATATTGTGGCCAGTCTTGCTTCGAGAGAAGAGGGGACAAAGGTCATGATTCTGGCTCCCATGGCCACGGAGGGAGAAGCGGCGGGGATGATAGCGGATCTGCAGCGGCAGGGATTTGTGCGTGTTCGGATCGGAGGTGGGGTGATGGAACTGGAGGAGGCTGCTGAGAAATGGCCCCGGGATGGAGGAGAGATCGAGATTGTCGTGGATCGGCTTATCGTCAAAAAAGGCGTGGAGAGTCGGATGGCGGATAGCGTTGAAATTGCCCTACGCATTTGCGGTATGGAAGTAAGGGCGATTACGCAGAAGCGAGGCGAGAAGGAATGGACTGAGGTCGCTTTTGCAACGAGTTTTCGAAACCCTGGAACGGGCTTTGAGTTGGAGGCGTTGAGTCCCCGTCATTTTTCTTACAACAGTCACTTGGGGGCCTGCGTGGTGTGTCATGGATTGGGGACCGAGGATTTTTGTGATCCCAACCTCGTGGTACCGAACCGAAGTAAGTCGCTCAGCGAGGGAGCAGTCACCGTTTGGACGAGTGGCTCGAAGAAAAAGAAGGGTTGGAACCAGATTCATATCGAAGCGCTCGCGAAATATTATCGTGTGAGTTTGGAGGATCCCTTTTCCAAGCTCCCGGAGGATTTTCAGGCGGCCCTCTTTTTTGGAAGCGGGGGAGAAAAGATCGAAGTGGAGTGGGAAAAGGAGGGGAGATCGCAGCTGTGGAAAAAAGAATTTGAAGGGATCTGTCGCCAGGTTGAGCGGCACTACATGGAAAGCGAAAGTGATTCTGTGAAGCGGAAGATGGCTCGCTATATGACTTCGCGGGAGTGCCGGGCTTGTGCGGGGAAGCGACTCAGACCGGAATTTCTTGCGGTGACTTTGATCAGTGGCGAAGGGAAGACCCAGCGAGAACTTGGGATCGATGGTTTTTGCGATCTGTCCATTTCAGGAGCCTCTCAATGGATGCAGGAGATTCGACTATCGGGCTCGCATCAGGGAGCGATGGCCGGGGTGGTGGGTGAAATTGGGAAACGGCTTTCGTTTCTCGATGAAGTGGGCTTGGGCTATCTCAGTTTGGGCCGGGCGAGTGGCACTCTGTCGGGAGGGGAATTCCAGCGGGTGAAGTTGGCCACGCAATTAGGGGCCGGACTTGCCGGGGTGCTTTACGTTCTCGATGAGCCCAGCATCGGCCTCCACCCACAGGACAACGATCGTCTTATTTCAGCTCTGTTGAGATTGCGTGATTCGGGGAATACGGTGGTGGTGGTGGAGCATGACGAGGCAATGGTTCGGGCTGCTGATCAGGTCATCGAAATTGGTCCGGCTGCCGGTCCTCATGGCGGAGAATTGGTCGGGCAGGGAACGCCGGAAGAGATTGCGTCCCTGGATACTCCTACCGGGAGATGGCTAAGCGCCGAAAAAGGGGTGCCAGCGGGCAAGCGCCGGAGGGCTGCGAGCGAACTCAGAATTATCGGTGCAACCGAGCACAATTTAAAAGGCGATCAGATCGATATTCCTCTGGGTCAATTGGTCGGAGTCACGGGTCCGAGCGGAAGCGGGAAATCGACGCTCATCGATGGCGTGCTTCGCAAGGCGCTTGCCCGCCATTTTCATCGGGCAAAGGCGGTTCCTGGAGCACATGAGCGCATCGAAGGGCTGGAGTATCTCGATAAAGTGGTGGTGGTAGATCAAAGTCCGCTTGGAAAAAGTCCCCGCTCTAACCCAGCAACCTACTCGGGTGCCTTTGATCTCGTGAGAGATCTTTTTGGGAAGTTGCCCATTTCACGTCAGCGAGGATACAAGGCGGGTCGTTTTAGCTTCAACGTTAAGGGAGGGCGCTGTGAGAAGTGCATGGGCGGAGGGTCGATTCGGATCGATATGCACTTCTTGCCCGATATCTGGATCGAATGTGAGGCGTGCCGTGGGCAGCGGTATAATTGGGAGACGCTTGAGGTCCGCTATCGTGGAAAAAATATTGCCGATATTCTCACGATGACGATTGAGGAAGCACGGGCATTTTTTGCGAAAGTGCCCAAGCTGAGTATTATTACGAACGCGCTCGACGATGTGGGGCTCGGCTATGTGCGGTTCGGGCAAGCGGCAAATACCCTTTCAGGAGGAGAGGCTCAGCGGGTCAAGCTGGCCTGTGAGCTGGCCAAGAGTGCGGTCGGACCTACTCTCTACCTTCTGGATGAACCCACCACAGGCCTGCATTTTCAGGATGTGCAGGTGCTGCTTAAGGTGCTGGTAAAGCTCCGTGATTCGGGGCATTCGCTCGTGGTGGTAGAGCACAATCTGGATGTCATCGCGGCCTGCGACCATCTGATCGATCTGGGCCCCGAAGGAGGGGATTTGGGAGGAAGATTGGTGGCAAGCGGAGCCCCGGCAGAGGTGATGAAGATTGCGGATTCTGCGACCGGAAGGGCGCTTCGTGAGGAGAGGGATTGAAAATCTAAGAATCGCTGGTAATTTCTATCGAAAACCAGAGACAAACGCCTTATTTGTCATCGCTTCCCCAGTAAGTAACATGTCGATCGCACAACGAACCCCCTTGAAAGCATCCCAGCCTACCCGTTGGAGGCCTTGGCTCACCGAGAACGGCTCTAAACTTCTGCTGTTTGCCCGTCAACAAACCCGCTCCCTTGCAGATGCGGAAGATGTTCTGCAAGAGGCCGTGGTAAAACTAGCCCGGAAGGTCGAGGAAGGAACATTTGTTGGAGGTCAGGAATCGTGGTTGCCATTCATCTACACTCAGATCCGCCGCGAATCGATTGATCTTGGGCGCAAGGATGATCGTCGCAAGCGCCGTGAAGTCGCGGTGATTGATGACACGAAGGGGCTCGGGAATGACATCGATCTTCCGCTCTTCGATGAGGGCGAAGGAAATGGCGAGACGCGCAGAATTCTTGTTGAGGGTCTTAAATCATTGCCGAAGAAGTTCTCTGAAGTCATCACCATGAAGCTCTGGGGTGAACGAACTTTTGCTGAGATCGGTGAGGCGCTCGATATTTCGTTAAACACGGCCGCATCACGATACCGCTATGGTATCGAAGCCCTGCGGAAGCAGCTTGCGACCGCTCGTCTCAATGGCGACATTTAGATCTTCAACTTCTGATTTAGAAATAGAGATGGATAAGGAATTTATCATGATCGAAACCGAGTTACAGAAGCTCTCTCCACAGAAGATTTCTGATTCTTTGTTGGATCGTTTGGATGCGGCAATGTGCTCCTGGAACCATTCCCTTGTGATTGCTCATGCGGATCCCGAGGTTGAGCTTTTAGAGCTCGTTCCTCTCGTCGCTCCTGACGATATGATCGAGAGGCTGGATGCTGCGATGAGTCGCTGGCACGAGTCTGTGCCCGTGGAGGAAAAGGTGATTTCTTTGGAAGAAGAAGCGGCTCCCAAGGAAAGAGTTTTTCAGTGGCGTAAGGTGGCAGCGGTTTCTCTGATTGGTGCCTCTGCTGCTCTCTATGCGACACAGGAAAGAAAGCCTCCAGTTCAAGCATCGCATAAAATTCCGGTGCATCAGGCCGGTGTTTCTCTCGCGACCTTCCAGCCCCACAATGCCACTTCCCGTGTTCTTGACTACAAAGAGGGCGGCGTGATCTCCGATGGAAAAGGCCAAACGTTACGCTGTGTCGCTGTCAAAGTTGCCAACGAGATCAGCTTTCAAAACGCCAAAGGCGAAACGGTTACGGTTGAAAAACCACAATATAAAGTAATTTTCGTACCAGTGAATGTTGATTAAACAAATTTGATATTACTGAACGCTCCTACAACGAATGAAATCATCACCATTAATTAGAACGACGGCAGGGTTCGCTGTAGCCCTGGGGCTCCTTCCGGCTGCCGCAATCGAACGCTTAAAGGGAGAGGGTGCCGAAAGGCTCTCGACCGAGAGTTTGCCAAAAAATGAGGAGATCGCGGCTGAGAAAAAAGCAGCTTGGTTGGGTGTCCTGGCCGAGCCCTTGAGCGCGGATCTGTCTTGGCATCTTAAACTTGATTCCGGAGTAATCGTGCGGGTCGTTGATCCGAATAGCCCGGCTGCTGAGGCAGGAGTTCAGGAGCGGGATATCATCATCGCAGTGGATGGAAAGATTGTTCAGAATCGCGATCAAGTTAAAGCGTCAATTAGGGCTCATCAACCGGGAGAAGAAACCTTGCTGAAGATCATTCGTCAGGGTGTTGCGCTTGATAAGAAGGTGATTTTGGGAGGACGTGAGCAGTTTCCGCTAGCTCATCAAGCTCCGCTTGCTGAGCGTGTTCCTCCCGGATTTAAGCCCGCCTTCCCGCAAGGAATGGAGGACGCTGAGAATCTTCAGGAAGAGCTCATGGAGCGCGTTGAAGAAGCATTGAATGGACAATTTGCAACAGGTGGAATGACCCAGCGCCGAATGGAACTTAATCTGAGAGACTTGCTTCATGGAATGTCTCCCGACGCCAAAGACTTCAATCTCAGCCTTGAAAGTGTCACCAACGGTTCCCTGAGCTTCACGAATGAAGAGGGAACGGTCGAGGTGGCTCACAAGGGGAAGGAGAAGCAGGTGAAGGTTACCGACCGTCAAGGTAAGGTGCTTTTTGAAGGACCTTATTCGAGTAAAGAGGATAAGGAAAAGGTTCCTGAGGAACTGCGCGAGCGGCTTGACTCAGTGACCAGCTCCGATGGAGGCCGCTTTCCTTTTCAGTTCAATATTCTCCCTGGAGAAGGATTGAAGACAGACGAGTAAGGTTTCCGCTAGAGACAATTTAGCAAAGGCTCTCTCGTTGTGAGGTCGCCTTTTTTACGGCTCTTTTTTCTTGCTGCTTTTGAGGGCGACTAACTCAATTTCGAAAATCAGGAGCTCGTTGGGCCCGATGAGGTCGCTGCGTCTCACTTCACCGTATCCAAGATCCGAAGGGACAAATATTTTCCAGCGGGCGCCTACGGGCATCTTAAGAATGGCTTCCCTAAATCCCGGGATGATTTCATCGAGAGCCAAGGAAACCGGCTTGGCATTTACCGGGGCATCGAACTCCTTTTCGTTAATTAAGGTGCCGACATAGTGGACCTCGGCAAGATCCGGAGGCACGGATGAGGATGTTTTTTCGTCGTGTTTGAGATCAGGCTCTTCCCTTTTCTTGGGAGCTTCGAGGACGAGATATTGCAATCCGCTCGCTAAGGTTGTCACTCCTTCAATCTGCGCGTTGATGGCAAGGAATTCTTTTTGCGCCTTCTCGTTCGTTTCCGCGAGGAGGGACTCTCGTCTCGTGATTTCCTTCTGGAGAAGTGAGAAGGCTTCGCGGAGCTCTTCCCCGGAAAAGGGGAGAGGTTCTCCTCGAAGCGCCATTTCAAAACCTTTAGTGAAGTGCTCACTGGCGACATCGTCTTTTTCGACGCGTTTGAGAGAGGCCCGCTTTCCCGCTTGATGTCCGAGAGCGAGTGAGACCCGCTCTTTGAGAACTTCAGGTGTTGGAGTGGTGGGTTCGGGGTCGCTTTTCTGAGCGGGCAGAAGGCAGCTCCCCAAAAGGATCAGGGTGAGTATGGGAATCCCGCTCATGGATTAATAGAGATGAAAATGAGTGGCTGAAGGTGCTCCCGCAAGGGAAAAGACGGCACTTAGTCCAACTCGAGACGATAGCGGTGGATGGTGGTATCGACTTCCTTTGCGTAGCGGTCGATACCGCCATCGAGACCTACTGTTCCCTTGAGGCCATGGCCGCGGAACCAGGCGCATTGATCAAGGACGCTTCTTCCCTGATGATCGAAGAGGATAATGGGAGTCTCCTCTTTAGCTTCGGCGAAGAGTTTTTCCTGAATCTCTTGGGTCATGAGTTGCGTCCCCGGGAGGTTGATGGTTTCGAATTCCTCGCGCGTGCGGCAATCGAGGATGACTGGAGGAGGGTCATTTTTCAGCTGCTTGGCAAAGTCGTGGACGTCGATCAGCATTTCGGCGTCGTGCTTTTGACTCTCTTCCAGGCAAAGAAGAGCCGTTTCGAGCGCGATTTTATGTTTCTGACACACCTCTTCCAAGGTATCATCGAGTTCATACGCGCAGGATTGGCAGCCGCCGATATGGAAGGTGGAGAAAAGGGCGCGCCGTGCTCCCGAGTAGCCTTCAAGAAGAGAGGACATGGTTTGTTGGCCATCCATGAGGGGACGATGGGTGTGAATGGCCGGAAGAGCAAGGCGAGTCCTACCTGACTTCGTTCTTTTAAAAAGAGGCTTCATTTGTCAGCCTCTGCCCTGTCATGGAGGAGCACGACGACGAACCCAAAATCTACCTGTTGCCGAATTTGATGACGGCTGGAAATTTGCTTTGCGGCTTTCTAGCGGTTTTAACGATCTTCAAGGGAATGCAAGCGATCGATCTCGTCGCGGCCAAGCCCTTTTATGAGCGTGCGATGTTTTACATCTTCGGAGCGTGTTTGTTTGATCTGCTGGATGGGCGGTTAGCTCGCCTTGGCGGGCAGGAGTCGCCCTTCGGACAAGAGTTTGATTCGTTGGCGGATATGGTGTCCTTTGGGATTGCCCCTGCGATGTTGGTTTCCCGGGCTGTTCTTTCAGATTTGGAATGGCCCAATGCGCTCGATCCAGGCGGCAGTGGTATCACCTGGGCTATTGCTTTCATCTACCTTCTCTGTGGAGCGGTGCGTTTGGCCCGTTTCAATTGCCTCGCCCGCACTGGGAGTGGGGGACCGGACTTCCGGGGAATTCCAATTCCGATGGCAGCCGGCTTTGTCGCGTCCCTCACTTATCTGATTATCAGCATCGCTGAGAAGAAAGACGGCCTCACCTTGGGGCCATGGTCCTATGTTCTCGCCCTCATGATTCTGGGTGTCTCTTTTCTCATGGTGAGTAATATCACGTATCCAAGTTTCAAAAAAATTGATTTGAAGACGAAGGTGAACATTTGGACTCTTCTTGGAGCCGCAATTCTCCTAGGAATTTTGATTAAGTTTCAACTTTATGCACCTTCAGTGATCTTTATCGGGTATCTCATGATTCCGCTTTTCCGCAGAAAAAATAAAGAAAAGCATAAGGAAGAGATGTGTTAATCTTACTTATTCCCGTAAAGTTAAGTTTTTATAAAAACTTATTGACCCTAAATGCCTATTTAGGTAAACTACCACAGGCCGAAGTTGTTTACCCTGATGCAAACCACTCAATTTTTTAGGATTATTGCGCTCCTCGTCCTATTGATTGGGGGAGAAACTCAAGCTGCGACTTATATTGTAAAGCCTTCTGAGACCTTCTACTCGATTGCGAAACGCCACGGTGTCGACGTCGATCAACTGATGAAGGTCAATAAGTTCAGCGATGCTCGCACTCTTAGGGCTGGCCAGCGGCTCTCGATTCCCTCAAGCAAGTCCTCTTCTTCCAGTAAGAAAGCTTTCAAGCCGACGACGAAATCCCTCCGCATTGTTCTCGATGCAGGCCATGGTGGAAAAGATAAAGGGGCTTGTTGGCAAGGGGTGCGTGAGTCGGATCTCAATCTCCGGGTCGCAAGTCGGGTCCAAGCAAGCCTGAAAGCTCGCGGGTACAACGTGGCAATGACGCGGACGAGCGATGTTTTTATCTCTCTCGCAAAAAGAGCGAAGTTTGGGAACCGTTACCGTAATTCTATTTTCGTCAGTGTTCATTTCAACGCGTCTTCCGACACCAGGGTGCATGGTGCGGAAACATTCTACGCCGGCGGGAAGCAGGCCCACTACCTCGCTTCCTCTATTCAATCAGAGCTTGTTAAGAAGCTGAAAGTTGTGAATCGGGGCGCTCGGATTGCTAAGTTTACGGTGCTGACGGCAACCCGTTGCCCGGCTGTGCTGGTGGAGTGTGGATTTATCAGTAATTCCTGGGAGCGGGAGCGCTGTAAAACTTCCAATTATCAATCGACTGCTGCTCAAGCGATTGTCGCAGGAATTGAGCGCTACGACCGTTCCTTCTAGCCGAGTTATTCGCGATCCTTGCTGGCTGAAGATCGGAAAAACAATATTTTCAGACGAAAGAGAGATTTCATAGCGCTCACTTTGTGATGCAAAGTAATATTCAGCAATCGACGGTGACCGCCTTCTCTTCGGAAAGTTCAATTTTTTTACCAAATGACTTTGTTGGACAAAGCGAAAAATCCTTCGAAGTTCACCTCGCGGACCATTGGGGGATGTGCTTCGGGGTTCGAGATGCGGTTGACCTTGCTGAAAGATTGGCGAAGGGGGGGAATGTTACCATTCTGGGACAGCTCGTTCACAATGAGGTGGTTCGTGAAAGTCTCCGAAAAGCAGGAGCTAAGGAGGGGCAACTCTTTGGTGAGCAGGCATCGACATCCGAGGTCCTCATCACGGCGCATGGAGCTTCCAATCAGCAAAAAGAGCGCTGGGAGCAAAAAGGCCATCTTGTTCGCGATGCCACTTGCCCCTTAGTAAAGAAGGCGCATACCGCTCTGGCGACACTCGTGGCGGAGGGGGGATTTCCAGTCGTCATTGGGCAGGCGGATCATGTTGAAGTCCTCGGATTGATCGGGGACTTTCCCGATGCCCGGGTCGTTCGATCCGTCGATGATATCATCGCGCTTCCCCAACAGAAATGCTTTGGGGTCGTTTCTCAGACGACTCAGCCCATTGCCCGTGTTCGTGAACTTGTTGATTTGCTTAAGAAGCATCATCCCGAGAGCGAAGTCCGATTCCGCGACACCGTTTGTCAGCCGACGAAAAACCGACAGCGAGCTCTCCACGATCTTGCCCGGAAAGTGGACCTAGTCCTGGTTGTCGGGGGAGAGAACTCAAACAACTCCCGCCAGCTTGCCGAGACGGCAAAAGCGTTGGGATGTATTGCCCGGCGGATTGCTTCCGCAGAGGAGATTGACCCGCGCTGGCTGGAGGGAATGTCCCGGGTAGGCGTTACTGCGGGGACCTCGACCCTGATGGGGTGTGTCAAGAAGGTGATCGGGAAGCTCGAAGATCTTGGGGGGAAGGCTGTCAAATGAAGATTGAACTCTGGATCGAGCGCTTTCGGAAAAACTCAGATGAAGAGGTCTTGGATTGGTCCGCGCCGGTGACGCTCGATCCCTCCATCAGACACACTCTCGCCGCTAGCCTAGCGATATTTCAACTCGGAGAGTCGGGCGAAGGATCGACTCTTTTTCGCTATGCAGAAAAGGTGGGGGCGACTCCTGGTTATGAGCGATACCCCGAAGCTCTCCGTCTTTTTCTAAACGAAGAGCACCGTCACGCGCGTATGCTGGCAGGCATGGTGGCGCGTCTGGATGGAGATCTTTTGAGCAAGCAGTGGAGCGCAGACCTCTTCCGCTGGGGGCGAAAACTAATCAACATTGAATTCCATCTACAGATATTTTTGACTGCCGAGATTATTGCGGAAGCTTATTACGATCTCTTGAGGCGATTCTCGGGGGATCCCGTGATCGAGAAATCCTGTGCTCGGATCCTTAAGGATGAAATTGGACACTTGGGCTTTCATGCCGCCTTTTTTAATTCGTGGATGGCTTCGTGGTCACCATGGTCGAGGCGGATCTGGCGAGGGCAGTTCACTCTGATCCTAAAAGTCGTCAAATGGGGCGTTTGGCTCGATCATCGTCGCTGTTTCAAGGATCTTGGCGTGGAGCGGGTGCTGTTTTTTGACCGGATTACGAAAGCGGAGCGGACTTTTACCCGTCGAATTTTAAATGAGACTTTGCCGTCTAACTGGTGTTCAATCCCAGGGACAAGGTCTGACCTATAAAAAAAGTTTCTTCTTTGCCTCGCTCTCACGGGTTCAATTTTCAGTGCGGTTTTTGCTCAGGGCCCCCGCCCTCCGCGTCCTTTGCCAAAAGAAGCGCCTCCTCTGCAGGGCGCAATGAAAGAGCTGGGGTCGCATCGCCGATAAGATCGACGCTTGGAAGCTTGCCTCAATCGACGGAGCTGATTTTTTCAATAAGGATCAGGACGAGCTTCGTAAGCAATACAAAGAGCTTTCTGAAAAGATCCGCCAGGCTACCATCGAGGATCACATTACGGAAGAGTATGGCCGTAAATTCCTCGCTGAGTTGATCGGGATCGGGAAGAGGTCGAAGAAAGGAGCGAGCAACACCGAAACGAGTATCAAAGCCCTCGATGGAGCAGTGCAGAAGCTCAAAAAAGACGACGTGAAGGCCGAAGCGCTCACGCCCAAGCTGAACAAACGTCAGTGGCTCATGAACGAGGTTGCCTTTTATGGCATGGATACCGGAGATATTTCCAAAGGTCGTATTTCTTCCCTTAAGCGAAAGCTCGATAGCCTTTCCTCAAAAAAAAAGTCAGCGAAATCAAATGGTGAAGTCTCTGATCGCGAGCGCGAAAAACTCGACGAGAAGGCCAGCGATATCTGGGGCGATCTCGTGAAGCTTCTTCGCGAAGACTAAGCCTGATGAGCGTCCAGCACTTGCTTGAAAAGAGCGAGTGCTTGCGAGACTTCATCCGCCGTGACATTGAGTGGTGGCAGGAGGCGGAGTGTGTCTGGTCCCGCTGGTGGCACGAGGAGTCCGAGCTTGATCAGTTTCTTGCAAAGGTGGATCGAAGGAACGGCGTCATCGGGGATCGATAGCTGACTCGTATCGATTCCGATTCCCAAGATGAGTCCGGCTCCCCGGATTTCAGTGATCGCGGGATGATTCCATTCGGAAATGGTTTTACGGATTTGCGCTTCCCGGGCGTTAACGTTCGAGACGAGATCGTCCTCGATAATTGTTTTGATGACCGCTGCGGATGCGGCCGAGGCGAGTGCGTTGCCGCCGTAGGTCGATCCATGACTTCCGGGGCCGAGAAGTGGAACGTGTTTTTCTGCAACCCAAAAGGAGCCGATGGGAAAACCTCCGCCCATTCCCTTGGCCCAGGATATGCCATCGGGTTTGAGCCCGGGGGCGATCGTCTCCCAGCCGTTGAGCGTTCCGGTCCGGCCCATGCCGCACTGGACTTCGTCGAGTAGAAGGAGGATGTCGTGTTTCTCCGCGAGAGTGGCCAAGCCCTCGAGGAATTCCTTGGTGGCCACTTTTACGCCGCCTTCGCCCTGAATGGGTTCGACCAAAAAAGCAGTGGTCTTTTCCGTAATCGCCGCCTCGACCGCTTCCAGATCATTGAGAAGAGAATAGACAAAACCGGGGAAGAGAGGGCCGAAGCCATCGTGGATATTTCCTTGAGCGGTGGCAGACATTGCTCCGATCGTTCTGCCGTGGAAGGACTGATTGAAGGTGATGATTTCATGACGCCCGCTTTCGACTCCATGTCTCCGGGCGAGCTTGATGAGGCCGTCATTGGCTTCTGCTCCTGAATTGGAGAAGAAGATTTTTCCTGGTTGCTGCACCACTTTTTCGACAATCAATTCCGCGAGATCGGATTGTTGTTTCGTGAAGTAGAGGTTTGAGCAATGCATGAGCTGGTTCGCTTGCTCAGTGATCGCCGAGGTAAGCGCAGGATGGCAGTGCCCGAGAGAGCAGGTCGCAATGCCGGCGCAGAAATCGAGATACTCACGACCATCTTCATCCCACACGCGGGTTCCTTGACCCTTGGCGAGGGCGAGGGGGAACCTTCCGTAAGTCTGGAGAACGTATTGGCTGTCTTTTTCGATAGTGATCATGAGTTCTTGGGGTGAATTGTTGACACGGGGAGAGGTTTTTGGGAAGCCTGACGATTGATCATCCAGGTTGCGCCCAGCGTGATCGTGGCTCCGATGATCTCGATCATTCCAAAGCGCTCCCCAAAAAGGAGGCAGGAACCGAGTGCCGTGACGACGGGGAGAATCATTTGCAGCGAAAATCCTGTCGATACGTCGAGGTGCCGGTAGGCGAAGGTCATGGTGAGCTGACCCCAAGCCACGACGAACCCCGCGATCAGGAGAAGTCCGGTCGCGGTGGCGGAGAGGAGCAAGGTCGATTCGCCACTCACCGGGATTGTGAAGAGGAGACCATAAAATGCCTGCGATCCGTAGATGGTGGAACCGTGTTCGGTCTGGTGAAGCTTCCTGATGAGGACGATCACTCCCGCGGACATGACGGCGACCAAGAGGGCAAGGGCGTCAAAAAGCGAGGCGTCTTGATTTGTGCCGCTTTCGATAAAGAAAACGCCCAAGCCCAAAAAGCCAACCGTGATCACCACCACAAGTCCAGCGACTCCCCGATAGATGACCGCATGCCATCCGGTGACGTTAGGAAACCACTCCACGAGTCCACGAATCGCGAGCGTGTTCGCTGCGAAAAATACGATGGAGAGAAGCATGAGGACTATGCCTCTTGTTTGCAGGTTCTTGGGTTGGAATGCCATGGGTCCGGTGGCTGTGGAGGAATCACGCACGACAAATCCGAAAAAGAAGGGAACTCAAGGAAGTGTCGTTGCTGGCACCTCCGAGTGGAATGATCAAAACACCATTACCGAAGGGCCGAGCGAAGCCATAGGGCGACGCGGCGTCGGTGAATGAGTTTGTGAGAGTTGATCAAGGCAGGGTGATGGGGGATGATGTGGGCTTTGTCAAGAGAGTGAGCTGGCTTTGGATGGCAAAGTGAGATAGAAATCTTCATGACCGAAAAGGAACGGGCCGCGCAAAATCTCGAAACGATCCGCTCGATGATGGAGCGGGCGACGGTGTATCGCATGATCTCGGGGCCGACGGCTTTGTTTGCGGGATTGCTCGCGGTGGTGCTGCCTTGGATTGTTCCATTGTTCGAGGGGATGAAATTGTCCTCGGAATGGAAATGGGTTTGGTTTGGTGTCGTAGGCACGATCATAATCTTTAATACCGTGCTGGTAATTATTAAGGCAAAAAGAGAGGGAGAGAGCATCTTTTCGCCGGGACTGCGAATGGGATTACGGGCGATCTTGCCAGCGATGGTGATCGGTTTTGTGATTGGCCTGTTGCAGCCCCCGAATTTTCATCCAGTGATTTTGGCATGGATTTGGATGCTTTGTTACGGTGTTGCGCTCATGGCCACAGTGAGTTTTGCTCCTAGATCGCTTTGGTGGCTGGGATGCACGTTTGTGGTGGCTGGACTCTACCACTTTAGACTCTGGCCGAGCTATGGTTGTGGCGTAGAACAAAGCTGGACTGGCATAGGTGATAGTTTGTGGGTCGCAAATATGGCAATGGCGAAAACCTTTGGAATTTTCCACCTCATCTACGGCCTCTACGTCATCTTCATCGAGAACAAGCGCTCTTAATGGATCTTTCCAAGCTTGATAAGCTCATTCACGAGAAGGCGCGGCTGGGCATTATGTCCTTGCTGGCGTCGCGTGCCGAGCGATGGGCTTTCCAGGATCTCAAGAGTGAGCTGAAGATGAGCGATGGGAATCTCATCACTCATCTACGGACCTTGGAGAAGGCCAGTTTTCTCGTTTCCGAAAAGGTGGAAGGAGTGGGACGGCCTCAGACCTTTTATGAGCTGACGGAAGAGGGACGAAGTGCCTTCACATCTTACATTGCGGAGCTCGAGAAGATTCTGCGGAGGTGAAAGGGCCAGCTTGCGGGGGGATGATAGAACTACGAGCTGCAGAGCTTGGCACAATTTTCCAAAACGATGACACCCAGGGCGTTGCCCTGGGCTGAGTTATTTCGGCCTTTCAGGCCTTGTCAGTTTGCGAGAATGTTTCCAGGAGCTCCCGCGAGTATCTTGTGGAAGGGGGAGAGTCCTGCGAGGATCGTTTTCCAAAGGTCGCGGTCATGGTTCAGGCTGAGAATCGAGTCTGGCACCGGAACGACGACCCAGGAATCGCTCTCCACTTCATCTTCCAGCTGATCTTTGCTCCATCCGGTGTAACCTACGAAGGCTCGCACGAGTGCTCCGGAGTTTTGGGCATGTCCCATGGCTTGCTCGGCAGAGATGCGGGTGGCGAAGCGGAGATGGGAGTCTTCTTCCCAGAAGGCAGCGAAGGTCATATGGCCTTTCGATACGGGACCTCCGATATGAACTTGCACGTGTGAAATAGGGGAGAATTCTTTCGCGGTGAGAAGATCGCCCACCATTTGTCCGGAGGGATGGTTCATGATGAGCCCAAATGCTCCGTCGGAGGGGCTGTGCTCAGCGAGAAGAATCACGGAGTGGTTGAAGGAGCTATCGCGGAGAGTAGGGCTGGAAAGGAGAAGCTTTCCTGTGAGGGGGGGGGATAATTTACGCACGCGGTAGAATCGCTCCACTTTTGCGGTGAGTCAAGGAAGCACGTGTGGGAGTGCGAAAAAAATTCGCGAGCATTCCTCATGTAGAGTGGCGCTGAGAAGATCCCCGAACGCGAATCCAGACAAATCAGATTAGCCCTTACTTATATTACGGCTTGATTGAATCGCCCTATTTAACGAAGATATAGTGCTTATGAATACAGAAGCACTTGCTAGAGTAGCAGCTGAGGCCCGTGGCCTCGCGATCGATGGCGTCCACGCATGTTCGTCCGGTCACCTTGGTCTCCCTCTTGGTTGCGCTGATATGGGCGCCGTTCTTTTCGGTAACGCCCTCAATTTCAACCCCGCTGCTCCAAAGTGGCTCAACCGCGACCGCTTTATTCTTTCTGCAGGTCACGGCTCGATGTTCATTTACAGCTGGCTACATCTTGCTGGTTACGCGGTGAGTCTCGACGATGTGAAGAGCTTTCGGAAGCTGCACTCGATTACTCCGGGTCATCCCGAGTATGACGAGACTCCCGGAGTTGAAGCGACCACGGGGCCCCTCGGACAGGGAGTTGGTAATGCAGTGGGTTACGCTCTTTCCGGAAAACGTGCGGCAGCACGCTTTAATACGGCCGAATATACTATTTTCAATCATCATGTCGTCGCTCTCGCTGGTGACGGCTGCCTTCAGGAAGGAGTCGCGCAAGAAGCGATTGCTTTCGCGGGACACAACAAGCTCGATAACCTCATTCTGATTTATGATTCAAATGACGTCACTCTCGACGCCATGGCTGACGTCACCCAAGGATGGAACCCCGAGCAGTATTTTCAGTCTCTTGGTTGGGATGCGGTGACTGTTGATGGTCACGATCAGGCTGCTTTCCTAAATGCTTTCAGTGCCGCCAAGGCAAGTAGCGGAAAGCCGACGGTGATTATCGCCAAGACCGAGATTGGTCGTGGCATTCCTGAAGTTGCAGGCAAGGCCGCAGCGCACGGTGAAAGTGGAGCAAACTTTGCGGAGACCGCTCGTGCGGGTCTGGGACTTCCTGAGGGAACTTTCTTCGTCTCTGAAGAAACTCGCACTTACTTTGCGGAGCAGGCTACGAAGCAGGCTGAAACGTTTAGTCAGTGGCAAGCAACTTACGAGGCATGGTCTACCGCAAATCCTGAACTCTCAGAAGAGCTTACCAGTGGAGTTTCCAAAGCGGTTCCGACGGATCTTTCCGAGCAGATTCCTGAGTTTGCTGCTGACTATGCCGACGCCACTCGTGGTGCTGGTGGCGTCGTGATCAATGCCGTGGCCAAGGCGCTGCCTAACTTTATCACCGGTTCGGCCGATCTTTATGGATCGACCAAAAACTACCTTAAGGGAGAGGGCGACTATTCTGCGAGCAATCCTACAGGCCGGAACATTTGGTTCGGAATTCGTGAGCACGCGATGGGCGCGATCTGCAATGGCATCGCTTATGACGGACTTGTGCGCGCGAGCGGCGCGACCTTCCTGGTCTTTGCTGATTACCTTCGTCCTGCAATCCGTCTTGCTGGTCTCGCCAAGCTTCCTGTCACTTACATCTTTACCCACGACTCCGTTGGAGTAGGTGAAGACGGACCGACTCACCAGCCGGTTGAGACGGTGAGTGGATTGCGCGTCGTTCCGAATCTCGATGTCATCCGTCCCGCGGATCCGGAAGAGGTTGCGGGCGCATGGATTTCAGCGATGCAGCGCATCGATGGTCCTACGGCACTGATCTTGAGCCGTCAGAAGGTGCTGACCTTGAAGCAAGTTTCTGCAGAGACCCGCCGCGAAGGAGTGCGTCAGGGTGCTTACATTCTCCGCAAGGAAGAAGGTGCCCTCGAGTGTATTATCATGGCGACTGGTTCCGAAGTTGAAGCGGCGCTGAATGCGGCCGAGCAAATTGGCGCAGGTGCGCGGGTTGTTTCGGCACCTTGCTTGGAGCGTTTTGATCGTCAGTCGGCTGAGTATCGGGAAGAGGTTCTTCCTGCTGCTTGTCGCAAGCGTGTTGCTATCGAAGCGGGCGTTAGCGGTCTCTGGCACAAGTATACCGGACTTGATGGTGCGGTGGTGGGAATCGATCGCTTCGGAATTTCCGCACCTGGCGATGTTGTTCTCAACACTCTCGGGATGAATACCGAGACGATCGTGAAAGCGCTTGATTAGGAAGTGATGCTATTTTTCAAAAGCGGTCTCTGGAAACAGGGGCCGCTTTTTTGTGAGCAGATTGGAGGGGGTGATGGGCTACGCGACCCGGAGGTCGCGGCCACGGTGCCTAGGTGAGATAGAGAATGGCACCGCAGTTGTCGCACTCGGCGATGCTTTCGCCGGACTTAGCGGCGATGAAGGTAGAGTTGACGACCTGAAGGTGGCAGGAGCTGCAGATGCGCTCGGAGTTGACGGCGGCGATTGCGTGGCCTTCGCATTTGATAAACAAGCGGGTGTAATCGGCGAGGAGATCTTCTTCGACCTTCGTGTTTTCCGTTATCCGTGTTTCCTGAAGGTCGGTGAGTTCATTTTTGCGCTCATCGGAACGGGTATGGAGGACGGAAATTTCTTCGTCCACAATGGTCTGGGTCTTGGCGAGCAAGGCTTCGGCTGCGACGATATTTTCGCGACACTGGTCGGACTTTTCCATCAACTCGAGTTCCTGGGTTTCGAGTTCGTCGACCATTTCCTCGTAGCGGATTACTTCTCTTCCAAGTTTCTCGTATTCGTCGTTCTTTTTCGTCTCGAATTGTTGAACTTTGAGCTTCTCGATGGTGGTTTTTCGGGTGCCGCGATCGAGATCGACATTTTTCGTGGCGATCTCGTTTTGTTGGTAGGCAGATTTCGCGGAGGCGAGTCCGGCGGTATCATTTGCGAGACGCTTTTGGGCGAGATCTTGCTCTTTGGGAATCCGCTCCAACTCTTTATGAATGACTTGAATTCGTTGATCGAGGTCTTGAATCTTGATGAGTTGTTGAACGTCCTCTCGCATGCTTTAGGAATAGCTGGGGTGGCTCAGGAGGTCAAGGAGTGGCGCTCGCGTGTTTCCTTCTCCTTCTCCTTCTCCTGCTCCTGCTCCTGCTCCTGCTCCTAGTCCTAGTCCTAGTCCTAGTCCTGCTCTTCTTTTTATCCTTCTTCTTTTTTGAAGT
>JAPKCM010000024.1 GCA_028822935.1 Akkermansiaceae bacterium | reverse complement strand
ACCGAGTGTTTGTTGTCGAGCCAGGGAGTGGCCTTGTGAGTGATGAAGAACTGACTGCCGTTGCTGGCTGGGCCGGAGTTCGCCATGGAAAGAATTCCGGGTCCGGAGTGCTTGAGGGAGGGATCAAACTCATCGACGAAACGGTATCCCGGGTTGCCGGTACCAGTTCCAAGAGGGCAACCACCTTGAACCATGAAGTTGGGGATGACTCGGTGAAAGTTCAGGCCGTCGTAGAAAGGCTGATCCTTTCGAGTGTTGGTCGTCATTTTCCCCTCGGAAAGAGCAATGAAGTTACAAACCGTCAGAGGGGTTTTTTGATACTCCAGAACCAGGAGGATGTCGCCTTTCGAGGTTTTTAGCTCGGCGTAAATACCTTCAGTTAGATCCGCGTCGGCCGCCCGAAGTGGAGCGGCCGCCAATAGAAAAGAGGTAGTAAGGAATGCTAGAATAGGTTTCATTATGGCGTTTCTTCGTGTCATGAAGGGGCACCTTAACGCGGGTTGGGGGAATCCAGCAACCTTTTTTGAGGCGATTGACGGGGGCTTGGCGACGGATGGGGGTTGATCATTTCGGGCGGAAGAGGTTGAGTTGAGCCAAACATCTCATCGCTAATCCCCTCGTCTTAGCCTCTCTTGTTGTGATCAATCGACGCCAAGGGAGGTCATTCAATCTCTCATTATTTGGCCTATAAAACTCCACTCCGGACCATCTCACTGCTTGGAAGCTTTGAGGGATCGTTGAGAGGGTAGAAAGAAGGTTGATGCTACTTTTGGGAGGAGATCGTGTAGATTCTGTGGTCGTGGGAGAGGATGAGGAGTTCGCCTTTGGCGTCTTCGACGAAGGCGGTAGGGCGGAATTTTTGCTGCTTTTCGGTGCGGATGAAGATCTTTGTGTTGGTTGATTTCTCCTTCTTATGGTCGAGGGCCCAGAGGGTGCCGAAGCCCCAGTCTCCATAGAGATATTTTCCTTGGAGGGCGGGGACGGCAGTGCCTCGGTAGTGGAGGCCGCCGGTAATGGAGATGCCATCCTGACGTCCGTATTCGTGGATGGGGTCGATGAAGGTCAGTTCCTTGGACGGTTTTTCGGGGTGGGCGTTGGCGGAGTGGGTGGCTTCATTGAAGGACCAGCCATAATTACCGCCATTTTTGATGATATTGATTTCTTCGTAGGCCCCTTGACCGACGTCGGCGGCCCAGAGTTCCTTCGTGTCTGGATGGAAGGTGAGGCCCCAAGGATTGCGGAGGCCGAGGGCGAAGATCTCGGGGTGGTGGCCGGGTTTGTTGAGGAAGGGGTTGTCGGAGGGGAGTCCGTAGGGACGGCTGCCGGCGCGGGTATCGACGTCAATACGGAGAATCTTACCGTTGTAGACAAAGGTATTTTGGGAGAAGCGCTGGGGGTCGTTTCCCTTTCCTCCGTCGCCGATGGAGATGTAAAGGTAGCCGTCGGATCCGAAGAGAATGTTGCCGGAGTTGTGGTTCCAAAAGGGTTGGGGTACTTCCAAAAGGACGCGCTCGGTGGTGAGATCGGCTTTGTTTGGATCATTGGCCGAGGTTTGCATTTCGCTAACGCGCGTGTGTTTGGGATCCTGGAGAGAGTAGTAGATGTAGAACTTGCGATTCTTGGCGTAGTCTGGGTGGAATGCGAGTCCAAGGAGGCCTTCTTCAAACTGTTTCTTGATGAGGGGGCGGTCGGTCACGTCTAGGAAGGTGACCTCTTCAGACGAAGAACGGTCCTTGGGAAGGATCGTGATTTTTCCGAACTGCTGGACGAGAAAAAGGCGGTTGGATCCATCGGGTGGAATGGCGAGGGCGACGGGGAGTTTGATGTTTTGGTTTTGGAAGGTGGGGGTGATTTTGACGAGGGGGGCGGCCAGGAGGGAGGAGGCGGAGAGGAGGAGCGATAGGATCGGTTTCATCGGTGAAGAATGAACGACGAACCCCGAACCTCCAATGATGAATTTTGAATGCTTGCTGGGGGGCACTCAGACAACCGTTCAACGCTCGCCTTTGAATCAGCGCCAAGATCCGACTTCCTACTCGTCAGTTTTTGATTTAATCTCGCCCCCTTCACAGTTTTGACCGGACACTCAACCATCATCCCAACGATCTTAATCGCTGCGCTCCTAGGCACTGGAAAAGCAGATGCTGCGGACGACGATTATTTCAAGCAAGGCATCGTTCCGTTCCTAGAGGCGAACTGTATCGATTGCCACGACGATGAGACCCAGAAGGGGAAAGTCTCGCTCGATACGATCGGCGGCGATTTCACCAACGGCGATACCGTCGCCTTGTGGGAGCGCGTGCTCGAACAACTCGAGATCGGCACAATGCCGCCCGAGAAAAAACCGCAACCGAGCGCGGCCGAGCGCGAGGAAATCGTTCGCTGGATCAAAGAGGGGCTCACTCTGGCCGGGAAGGGATTCGAACTCGAATCGCGCATGCTGCTCCCCGAGTTCGGCAACCGTGTCAGTCACGAGCTCCTGTTCGATGGTTCGATCAGCACACCACCTTTCACGCCGGCGCGTCTGTGGCGCATGAGCCCACACATTTACGGCGGCAAAAGATACCAGCAGATCGTACGCGGCGGAATCGAAGCACAGCCCGTCAGTTACAAATCGAAATCCAGCGGCCTCCGCGACTATGCCGACCAGGAAATCATGGACGAGTCGGGCTTCCTCGCACTGCAGCTCGCCCTTTCAGACATCATCGCCAACCAAATCCACGACCGCGAGCTCGCGCCGATGACCTACGGCCCCGACAAAGGAAAGCCCATCCATATCGCTGGCAAAGAGAGCTTCAAGGTTATTTCAGAAGCTGAAGGACAACCACCACGCGAAGCGCTCGAGCGCGTGATTCGCGAAGAGTTCGAACGGGCCTGCGGTCGCCCGATCACTGAAGATGAGTTCCCAAAATACTTCGCCTTCATGGAGCGCAACCTTGCAGAGGGCGGCAACGCTGCCGGTCTCAAAACCACGCTACTCGGCATCTATCTATCGAGCGAAGCAGTCTATCGGCTCGAGCTCGGTCGCGGTTCCACCGACGAACACGGCCGGCGTCTGCTCTCGCCGCAAGAGATCGCCTTCGCCCTCTCATACGCACTCACCGATTCCCCGCCAAGCGCGAATTCGATCATCCAAAAAGCCTACGAGGAAGGAAAACTCAGTAACAAGACCGAAGTCGAGAAAGTCGTGCGCGCGATGATCGCCGCCGGCGCGCCTCCGATCCGCAAGCACTTCCCTGCCAGCGCCTTTCACCGCATGATCCAAGAAGGCGAACACGGCTTCGCCTACTACCCGCGCATCGTGCGTTTCTTCGAGGAGTTCTTCCTCTACCCCAGAGCCGAGGGAACCTTCAAAGACAGCCCCGGTCCAGGCATGGGAGGGCGCGCACTAATTGGAGCTCCGCAGGGGCACATCGCCGCGATCGTTAACGAAGACACGCACGTCTTTGAGGAATTGCTGACATCCCCACGCTTCAATAACAGCCGCACCCAGCTCCTCAAAATGGTCGATGAACGGCACGTGAAAAAACTCAAGTCCCATCCGAAAGAGAAAGCCGACGCGTGGCGGGCCGACATGATCAAAAAGTCCAATAAACTCACCGACGACATCTTCCGCGCCGGAATGCTCCACGACCTCAGTTGGCTGATCACCCACTCCACAAACGACGCCAACGATCCCGTCCACCGCGGCATTTGGGTACGCACCCACCTGCTCGCCGGCAACGTCCCGGCCCTCCCCATCGGCGTCGATGCCAAGATCCCCGAGGACCACGACAAGACCCTGCGCCAAAGATTCGAGGTCACCAAAGTCGACGAATGTTGGAAATGTCACAAACACTTCGAGCCACTCGGCATGCCCTTCGAGAGCTTCACCGACCGAGGCTGGGTCCGTACCGGGATGTATTATAACAAGAAGCAGAAACGCTTCGAGACCATGCTCACCCCGGACAAGATCAAGTCGGGATTGGAAAAGAGTGAACTGGTGGAATACCCATTCGACACCAGCGGCAAAATCACCGGAACCGGCGAGGCAGGCATCGACGGCCCGGTCAAAGACGCCAACGATCTCGTCCACAGGCTCGCCAAATCCACCCGTGTCCGCCAGTCGATCATCCGCCACTGCTTCCGCTATTGGATGGGTCGCAACGAAATGCTCAGCGACTCCGAAACTCTCATCGCCGCAGAAAAAGCTTATCTCGACAGCGGCGGAAAATTTAGCGAGCTGTTAGTGTCGCTTTTAACATCCGACTCATTCCTCTACCGCAAATGATGACCACTCGAAGAAATTTCACCAAAGGCATCACGCTCGGAGCGAGTGGCGCGGTCTTGATGCCTCTGCTACGGCAGATGGAAGCTCATGCTGCCGGTCGCTCCGACGGCTTCCCCAAACGCTTTGTCTTCGTCATCAAATCCAGTGGCATCACACCCGACGCGATCCGCCCGGAGGGCATTGATATCGGCGATGACGACAATCTCCTCGATCTCAAACTCACCGACCATCGGCTCCCCCCAACGCTGCGATCGCTTGATCCCTTCAAAGAGGAGATGATGATTCTCGAAGGTCTTTCCGGTGCTAACTTCGGAGGGAATCATTCGTCTTATTACGGTGCCCTCAGCTGCCACCACTCACCGGAAAAGCCCGCGGCAGCCACCCTCGATTGCCTCCTCGGTCAACTCAATCCCGCTCCCTTCCGGAATTACGGTTTTGCCCCCAATGGCCACAGTATCGGCAATAACTACGGCCCGATCGTCCAGGACACCGCGGTCTTTCCAAAGATCTCGGCCTACGGGCAGAACAGCCCGATGCCCTACCAGGCCAGCGCGGAAAAAGCCTACCGCGAATTATTCGGCAGTGCGCTCGATTTAAAAACGGGCGGTAAGAAGGAGTTCGAGTTGCAGAGCAACCTCCTCGACTTCCTCCGCGAGGATACCAAGCGTCTCGCCAAGCAGATCAGTCCGGAGGAGCGCGAGAAACTCGACCACTACCTGAACGCGTTCGAGTCCGTCCGCGCACGTAATAATCAGCTCGTCGTGATGCAGGAAAAGATTCGCAAGAACGCCCCCGAGCTCACCAGCCAATATTCATCGACCGTCTTCACCGACCGCGTGTCCACCTTCTTCGACCTCACCTCGGCAGCATTGATCACCGGATTAACGAACGTGATCTCGATCCGCGCCGACTGGCTTAGCGCCAAGTATGCCACCTTCGGCTTCAAGAACACCAGCGTGCACGACATTGGCCACAACAAAGTCACCGACAACGGGCTGAAGTCCGCCGAGGCGCGCGACGTGATTCGCAAATTTCAAATCGAGCAGATCGCCAAGCTGGCAGCCAAGCTTAAAGCAGTCCCCGAAGGTGACGGCACCATGCTCGATAACACCATGATCATCTACCTCTCCGATACCGGCGAGGCGCATCACTCGCGCCGCAAAGAGTGGCCGTTCATTGTTGTCGGCGGGCGAGGGCACAAGCTCAAGACCGCAGGGCGCTACCTCCGCTACCCGAAATACGGGAGCCCCGGCCACAAGACGATCGGCAATTGGTACAACACCATTCTCCAAGCCAACAACGGCCCGGCCAAAGATCATTTTGGCCAGCTCGATAACCAACTCAAGGACCTCGACCTGCGCGGGCCACTGGCGGAGATCGCGATCTAGCGCCAGTCCCGACCGGGAGATGAACCCATGAATACCGGGATGATATTCTCAGCCAGCCTGAAGAGGCTGCCGTAAACCGGCCCGTCCGCTATCACAGCGCCCAGCCTTTGCGATACCGATAATCGATAAATTGGTCGGCTTCGGGAGCTCCCGTGGCCCGTAACTTTTTCGGATCCCACTCCAGTTTCTTACCGGAACGGAATGCTACGTTGCCGAGAAGCACCGCTTCCGTTAGCGGCCCGGAATAGTCAAAATTACAAGTGGTCGGCCCACCGTGTTTGCAGGCTTCGATCCATTCCAGGTGATGCCCGATGGAGTCCTTGATAAAGGGTTCCGGGGTCGTGAATTCGGTGAAGTCTTTTTCGGGCAGGAGGACATGCTTTCCGTAGTCAGAGATTAGCATTCCCTTGGAGCCGACGAAGAGCACTCCGTTCCCCCACTCGGGCAATTTTTTCTCCGCGAATTGTGGGGGGCGCCGATCTCCATGATACCAAGTCAGATTCACCGGCGGCTTTTCACCCCGCGCCGGATAGAGGTAGCGGGCGATCAACCAGTTTGCCGCGCTCTCCGCGTGAACTGGCGGGCCTTCCGCCTCGACGCTGAGAGGATGCCGTAATTCGAGAGCCCAATGGGGCAGGTCCATGTAGTGGCAACCGATATCAGCGAGGGTCCCGCCACCAAATGCCCACCAATGCCGCCAGGAAAATGGAAGGTAGTCTGGATGATAAGGTCGCTCCTCGGCCGGTCCCAACCAGAGATCATAGTGCAGTCCCTTTGGCACTGGTGGCGTGTCCTTGGGACGTTCTTTATTGCCGAAGCCTCCACCGACCCAGACATGCACTTCTGACACGGTGCCGATTGCTCCGCTTTGCACCAGTTCCACCACCCGGCGATAGTTCGATCCCGCATGAATCTGGGTTCCCATCTGGGTGACGCAGCGATGTTCCCGGGCCAGCTCCTGGATGCGACGGCATTCGGCCACGGTCCGGGTGAGCGGCTTCTCGCAATAGACATGTCGTCCGCTTCGGATTGCGGCGGCGGTCGCGACGGCGTGGGTGTGATCCGGGGTGGCCACCACGACCGCTTCGACGTCCTTCTGGTCGAGCAGATCTCGAAAATCGGTGTAGGTCCGGGCAGATGGATGTTTCTGCGCCGCTCCCGCAAGCAAGCCCTCGTTGATGTCGCACAAGGCCACGACGTTTTGACTCGAGACATTGCCTAGGTTGTATGCCCCTTGGTTGGCGACGCCGATGACCGCCACGTTCAACTTCTCATTGGCGGCATATGTCCGGGCGGAACCCGATTGCAGGATGGTCAAGCCGGTTGCCGCGGCAACGGAGGTCTTAATGAACTGTCGGCGGGTGTTCGGTCTTTTCATAGATTTTGGAATTAGACTAGAGGGATCCTCACATAAAAATCCATAAGCAGAAGCCAATAAAAACAGCCGGATCACATGATCCGGCTCTCGTTTGACTCTACGAAGTCAAGGGTTGCTTCCTGGCATGTCCTTTTTCTCAAAAAAGAAAAACGACCATTCTTAATACCCTGCAGCCTGACCGTCTTTTCGGCTTTCGGAAGCACCGTGAGATACCCGCGATTCTACAACCCGTGGGTTCCATCAATCCAAATGCGGCGATGGCTGCGTCCACAACTGAGCCACCGTCTTGCAATACTGTTGAATGGATTGACTCAGCAAAATTCTAAAACACGATGAATAGGAATAGGGAAATAATTCCCCCCAAGGATGGGAAAACGGAGTTGGTTAATTCCGCGTGATCATTCATGCTGGCGGCATGCTAATTTTCGATGCCCATCTGGATCTTAGTCTGAATGCCCTTGAGTATAATCGGGATTTACGATTACCGCTGGCGGACCTCCGAAAAGTTGAGGCCGGCCTATCTGATTTACAGGGACGGAGTCAGGGGACGGTCTGTTTTCCGGAGATGCGCAAAGCCGGGATTGGGCTTTGCGTGGCGACTCAAATCGGTGGCTGCATGCAGCCGCCCGGGCCGGTGGCATCGTGGGCATCGCCGGCGCAGGCCTGGGCGATGACCCAAGGTCAACTCGCTTGGTATCGCGCGATGGAAGAGGTCGGGGAATTGTCGATGATTCGAACGACGGGAGCATTGGATCAGCACTTGGAGGACTGGGCTGAGGATGCGGAGAATACCCCGATTGGCTATGTTTTGAGCCTCGAGGGTTCCGATTCGATACGAACCTTGGCTGATCTGGAGACGGCCTATGGCTACGGACTGCGCGCTTTAGGTCCGGCCCATTACGGCCACGGCCGTTATGCGTTGGGACATGATCAGCTTGGTCCCTTGTCGCATGAAGGAAAGGCCTTGATTCAAGAGATGGATCGGCTCGGTTTGATTTTGGATGTGACCCATTTATGCGAAGAAACTTTCTGGGACGCCCTCGCTTGTTTTTCCGGTCCGGTTTGGGCGAGTCATCATAACTGTCGGGCTTTGGTAAACGATCCGCGTCAGTTATCGGATGATCAGATTCGAGCGGTGGCAGAACGCGGCGGGGTCATTGGTTTGGCGATGGATACCTGGATGATTGTTCCCGGTTGGGAAAAAAGAGTCACCACCCCGGAAGCGTCCGGGGTGTGTTTGGACGACGCGCTTAAGCATCTTGATCATATTTGCCAACTGCTTGGAAATGCTGATCATGTCGGTATTGGGACGGACTTGGACGGAGGGTTTGGGACCGAACAAAGCCCGAAAGATCTTCATTCGATTGCGGATATTGCCAAGATCCCAAGCCTGTTGCGCGAACGGGGATTTTCTGAGTCGGATGTGGGAAAAGTTGCCCATGGGAATTTTATTGAGTTACTTCGAAAGGCATTACCATGAATCAGTTAGATGAACTTGAGGGTATTCCTTCTCCCGCGTTATTGCTGGATGTTGGGAAGGTGGAATCGAATCTTCAGCAGATGATTTCGATCGCGGGGGTTGATCGTTTACGCCCTCATCTTAAAACCCACAAAATGCGGGAAGTGGTTCAGTTGCAGATCAGGGCGGGTATTCGAAAATTCAAAGCCGCGACTTTAGCTGAATTGGAGATGGCGGCGGACGCCGGGGCGGCTGAAGTTCTTTTGGCGATCCAGCCGGTCGGTCCCAATATCGCACGTTTGGCTGAAGCCGTCGCCGCGTATCCAGAGACCTCTTTCTTTGCAGTCATTGATGATCTGGAAACGGCTGCGCTGTTGGATCAAAGATGCAAAGGACTTGGCTTGTTTATTGATGTCGACTGCGGGATGCATCGGACCGGCGTGGCCTTTGGTTCAGCGCTGGATTTTCTGATTCAGGAGGTCGGAAATTTGTCTCAGGCGCAACTGATGGGATTGCATGTGTATGATGGTCACTTGCATGATCCGGATCGGGTCAGTCGACGTGCGTCAGTCCTTGAAATTCATCAGCAAATACAAAAGCACCGCGAGGATTCGATGACGGTGATCGCAGGCGGGAGTCCGACCTTCGGGCTTTGGGCGGAAGAGTCTGGTTGGGACTGCAGTCCTGGAACCTCCCTTTTCTGGGACCAGGGATATTCGGATTCTTTCCCGGAGCTCCCTTTTGAAATCGCAGCCGTTTTGTTAACGCGGGTGATCAGTAAGCCGGGTAAAAACCGCTTGTGTTTGGACCTGGGCCATAAAGCGGTTGCCGCGGAAAATTCTTTAGAGGAACGAGTGATGTTGCCCGACTTACCGCAGGCAAAGTTTCTGGGGCAAAGTGAGGAACACCTGGTCGTTGAAGTCGAGGATTGCCACCGCTTTAAACCCGGCGATTCTTTACTGGCTTATCCTCGTCATATTTGTCCAACGGTCGCCTTGCATCGGTCGGTTCATCTGATGCGCGATGGCCGTTCCCTGAATGAAGAATGGCGGGTCGCCGCACGGGATCGTTAACCCGTTTCCTCTGAATCGATTTCAATGATCAATTCGATTTCGACCGAAATGTTTCCCGGAAGGACATTGGTCCCAATCGCACTTCTGGCGGAAACGCCGCTCTCTGCGCCGAAGATGTCACGCATGAGTTCGCTGAAGCCATTCATGACTTGGGGTTGTTGAGAAAAATGTTCGCATGAATTTACAAACCCAAGGGCCTTGATGATCCGCTTGACGCGGGAGAGGTCTTTGAAATGGTCTTTCATCGTTCTCAGCAGGGCCAGGCCGGTCTGACGCGCCGCGGCTTGACCGGCCGCCACATCCATGACGTCTCCGAGTCGACCCGTGATATATGTGCCATTGCCCAGGTAAGGTCCGTGACCGGAGATGTAGGCGATGTTCCCTGCGATGACGACGGGTTTATAGAGGCCGCCTAAAGGAAGAGACTCCGGTAAGGTTAAGCCTAGGGCGATTAATTGTTCTTCGGGATTATTCATGGGGTCTTTCTTTGGGTTCGAGATCAGTCTGTTTGCATTTCTTCACGTTCTTGCTGCAGTTGCTTTAAAGCCTCATCATGGCTTTTCTTATCTGGAGGGGTGATACATGAAACGAGGATGCCGGCCAAGCTTGAGATGACGAGGGAGGGGATTACCGGGTTGCCCCAAATGGTGTTCCACTCTTTGAAGACGAGAGCAGTGACAAAGGCCCCGATTAATGAGGCCAGCGCTCCGGCGGCATTGTATCTCGGCCAAACTCGGCCCAGGATTCCGCACACGCACATGCCGGTCATAAACAAATTGATGATGTTGGAGATATAGCCGAGGATGTTGTCAGAAACCACGGCCATGATGAGGGCCAAGCCAACCGTTAACCCCAGTGCGGCTCGTGAATAGGGGACCACTTTTTCCGGTGCCGGCATTTTTTTGAAAACACATTGATAGAGATCTCGAATCACGGTGGTGACGCCCGCGATCGCGTCGGAGCTTGCACTGGACATGGTGGCCGAAAGCCCTGCGAGGAGAATGAGCATGCCCAGGCCCATGGGGAGCACGCTTGTGGCCATCCAGGGAAAAGCCAGGTCGGGACTGCGCAATTCCGGATTGGATTGATAAGCCGCCATCCCGATGATGGTGGGGAGCAGGGCAAAACCAAGGTAGAGGATTCCGGAGACGATAAACGCTTTCCGGACATCAAGGACGGAGTTTCCCGAATAGATTCGTTGCCGAAATGAAGGGGTTCCTAAAACCCCGACCGCGATCACCACGATGAGGGAGAGGGAAGGAAGGACATGAATATTCTCCATGAGTTGGGCATTGACGGCTTGTAATTTCTCCCAGCCGCCTGCCGCACGAACGGCGAAGAGAGCGGTCAGGAGAAAGCCTACAAATAAAACGACGGCTTGGATGGTATCGGTCCAGACAACCGCCAGGTATCCTCCGATGACCGCGTAAATACCGAAGCCGCCCGCGATCCAGATTTTGGCCCAAAGCGGATCGATTCCGGTGACAAAGACCAAATACATCCCACCGCCAAGAATATGAGCCCCCAGCCAACCAACACTGGAGAGATACGTGAAGACGCCGACGAGATTCTTAACGGCTCGATTTCCTCCGACATAGGAAGAAAGCTCTTCGGCCATTGTCATGAAGCGGTGTTGGCGCATGGGGGCGAAGAGCCAGGCCGCGATGAAAATACCCAAAGCGCCGCCCAGTCCATACAATGATCCCATCCAGCCATTCTGATAAGCTTTTCCGACCGCTCCCATCGATGACCCTGTGCCGACCATCGTTGCGACGGTCGTGCCGAGAGTGAGAAATAAAGGAAGGGCGCGCCCGCCAAGGAGAAAGTCATTGCCACTTTGTTTTCGGCGGGAGATCCAGCAGCCGAATAAAATCATGGCGAGAATATAGACAAAGAAGCAGGTTAGAAAGAGGGAGGAGTTCATATCAATATCGGCCATAGGGGTAGGGGTGATTCCATCCCTTTTGTCATGCTATGCTAATTATAATGAGACCGCCAACCGCTTATCCCATCCCTCAAAATTGGGAAAAGAGCCTTCTTCGGAATCCTCTTTGAAGGATTGGTTTTCAGGGCCGCTGCCCGCGATTGTCGCGTTAGTGCTCCCCCTTACTTGCTGCAGGAATTTTCTTTTTGGGTGGATCGCCTGAGGGCCTCGTTGAAGGAATCGATAGGGGAGAAAAGGGTGGTCGCACGAAGGAAAATCGAGTTACCGCGCGGGGACTTCGTAGTAAGCTGGTAGATCAATTGTGTCGCTCCATTTTGGCCTATCGCCGCAGATCGTAGCACACAAGGCGCGTCCGCATGGCGTTCTGGTTGATGTAGAGCAGTCCGCGAGACACCACGGGAACGCCCCAGGTTTCCGGCGCTCGGAAGAGCTGTGCTTGGGAAAGAATCTTGGCGCCTTTCGGGCTTAGATCGAGCCAGAGAAGGGTTCCCTGGGCTCCGAGGCAAAGGAAGGCTCCGTCGATGTGGAGCAGGCTGGCCCGTCCCAAGCGCGCGCCTTCAAGAGCAAGGCCGTCCCGCCACATTTCGCGACCGGTCGCGATCTCGTAGCAGACCATCTCGGTTCCGCCGGTGCCCGACACCCCGTAGAGGTGTTCTTCATGGGCGACCGGAGTGGTGAATTGGCTGCTGAATTGCCGCGCTTTCCATCGCAGCTTGGTGCTGCCATCGGGAGCGAAGTCGATCATGGCGCCGCCCTCGGTGTAGCCCTCGGTGACAAAGGCGGCATTGCCGATTGCGACCGGCGAGGCGGCATTGACCGAGGTATACATCCGTGCGCGCCAGGGAAAGGTGCTCTCCGCTTTGCCGGTTTTCAGGTCGATGCTGAGCAGGCCACCGGCGGGTGGATCGGTCATGCCACCGGCGAAGACGAGGACGCGGTCCTTGCCGTGGATCGTGGCCGGCACCGGTGAAGCGTAGCTGGCGTGCCAGTCGTGCTTTGTGGTCCAGATCAGTTTGCCGGTTCTCTTGTTGAAGCCACCCACGCAGAACTGGCCACCGACGTTGACGATGAGTTGATCGCGGTGGACGAGAGGGCAACCACCCCGCCCAAAGAAGAAGGGAGTGGGACCGTATTCCTCGTCGAGATTCTTCTTCCAAACGAGCTCGCCGGTTGTCAGGGAGAGACAGTGCAGGTCACCACGCACTCCGACTGAGAAGACCAGATCACCGTCGATCACGGGCCCGGAGCGCGGGGCATCCTTGGTTCCGTAGCTCGTGCCCAACGTGACTGGATAATCGAACTTCCAGTGACGAAGGCCGGTTTCGGGGTGAAGGCATTCGATGACCTCGCGATCCTTCAGGGTATAGATCATCACGAGGTGGTCGCCGGAGACGACAGGTGGTGCATGGCCGCCTCCCCGGCTCACTTCCCACACCATCTTCGGGCCTGCGGTTGGTAGGGACTTAAGGAGACGGGTCTCCTTGGAATGAAGGTCATGGCGCGGACCCAGAAAGCGCGGCCAGTCTTCAGTCACGGCCTCCTCGGACAGGGGCTTCGCTGGTGCGTGGAAGGTAAGGCGGTCGAAGGGCTTGGGCGCGGCGACCGCAAGTGGGACGATGAGGAGGAGGGCAGCGGGGGAGGGATTCATGACAATCGGGAGCCCCGCTTCTCCAGCGACCAAAGGGATCGGAGTGAGTGGGGTGGAAGAAAGGCTACCCTGTCAGGCCGCCAAGTCTTTCGCTCGAATCTCGTATCGCGCGCGGCCAGCGTAAGGCAGCTGCCAGCTCTGCCTTCCGCTTAGTATAACCAGCAGCTCACTTGGTGCCGGGAAGAAGTGCCCTCGGCGTCTACTGGTTTTAGGGGCGGTTTACTTTTTGCGCACTCTGGTTTGGCGACCGGGCAGCGCGGCTGGAAGGGGCATCCCTTGGGCGGATCATGGTGCGAAGGGATGTCCCCGGTGATCGAGATTTTCTTCTTTTCGCGCCCGGGAATGGGCTGCGGAATGGCCTCCAGCAAGGCCTGGGTGTAGGGATGCTTGGGTGAGGAATAGAGTTCTTCGGCGGGCGCTCGCTCGACGAGTTCACCAAAATACATGACGCCCACCTCGTGGCTGATGTGTTGGACTACCGCAAGGTCGTGCGAGATGAAGAGGAAGGAGATTCCGAATTCCGCCTGCAGGTCGCTGATCAAGTTGAGGACCTGGCTCTGCACCGAGACGTCGAGCGCCGAGACAGGTTCGTCCGCGACGATGAACTTCGGTTTGAGGGCGAGGGCCCGCGCGATTCCAATCCGCTGGCGTTGTCCGCCTGAAAATTCGTGAGGATAGCGGTCGGCGACCGATTTCCGTAGTCCGCAGATTTCGAGGAGACGCATGACCTCGGCATCCCGGTCCGCCTTTTCGCCGACCTCGTGGGTGTCGAGTGGTTCACGAATGATCTGTCGGACGGTCATCCTCGGATTCAAGGAGCCATACGGATCCTGGAAGATGATCTGCATGTCGGCCCGTGCTTTCACCAATGCTTCGCGATCGAGAGAGAGGATGTCTTGGCCGTCGATTCGCACCTCGCCCGAAGTGACATGCTGAAGGCGAAGGATCGACCGGCCGAAAGTCGATTTCCCGCAACCCGACTCTCCAACGAGACCGAAGGTCTGGCCCGCCTGGATGTCGAGGCTGACCCCATTCACGGCCTTGACGTCGCCCATCCGGCGGTTCAACAGGCCACCCTTGATCGGGTAGTAGGTCTTGAGATTTTTAACCTGTACTAGTGGCTCTTCCATGAGTTTGATTAGTTGGGAATGAAACACGCGACTTTTCCGCCGCTTTCCGTGTCTTCAAGGGGTGGCTCGTTTTCCCGGCAACGATCTTCGGCCTTGGGGCAACGCTCCGCGAAGCGGCATCCTTTGGGGAGATTGGCGAGGTCGGGAACCATTCCTTCAATGATGGGCAGCGATTCGAGTTTCTCCTCACGGATACGTGGGATTGAATCGAGCAGGCCTCGGGTGTAGGGATGTTTAGGGTTTTCGTAGAGCTCCTTCGTTTCGGCCATCTCGATGATCTTGCCGCAATACATCACCACGACGCGGGTGCAGGTCTCAGCGATCACACCGAGGTCGTGCGTGATCAGGATCATCCCCATGTTCATTTCACGTTGGAGACGACTGATCTCCTCCATGACCTGAGCCTGCACTGTAACATCCAGCGCGGTGGTGGGCTCGTCCGCAATGAGCAGTTTGGGACTGCAGGAGAGCGCCATCGCAATCATGACCCGCTGTCGCATCCCGCCGGACAGCTCGTGAGGATACTGATCGATGCGCTTCTCTGGTGATTCGATATTGACGGTTCGCAGCATTTCGATGGCCTGCTTCTGCGCGTCGGCCTTCGAAACCTTCTGGTGTACGCGGATGACTTCGACCATCTGATTACCGATGGTGAAGACCGGATTGAGAGCGGTCATGGGCTCCTGGAAAATCATGGAGGCGAGAGAGCCGCGCACCTTCCGCATCTTGTCTTCCGGCTGAGACACGACGTCGATACCATCCAGTTCGATGCTCCCCCCGGCGATGCTCCCCGGAGGGTTGGGAATCAATCTCAGGATCGAGAGAGCGGTGACGGACTTTCCGCAGCCCGACTCGCCGACGATCCCGAGGGCCTCTCCCTCTCCGACCTCGAAGCTGATGCCGTCGAGTGCCCGGATGACGCCCGCCTCGGTCTTGAACTCGACGACGAGATCGCGGATGCTGAGAATGGGCTTGGAAGAGGATTCGGACATGATCGAATTAGGAGGAAACTTTTTTGGGGTCGAGCGCGTCCTGCAGGGCATCGGCGAACATATTGAAGGCGATCACGAGCACGAAGAGGAATCCGGAGGCCCCGAGGAAGTTGCCGAAGTGTCCGCGCAGCACGTCACTGGTGGACTCCGAGAGCATGGTGCCCCAGCTGACGCCATCGACGACGCCCAGACCTAGGAAAGTGAGGATGACCTCGCTCTTGATCGCCCCGACGAAGGCGATCGTTGATTGCACCAGGAGGATGTGGGAAGTGTTGGGCATGACATGGCGGCGGACGATGGTCAGCGGGCCGACTCCGACCGCCTTGGCGGCCTGGATGTATTCGAGGCTGCGAATCTTGATAACCTCGCCGCGCACGATGCGGCAGGTGCTCGACCAGAAAGTCGCGATCATGGCGATGTGCATTCCCCATGGCTGGAGAGGACCATCCTTCAGCGAAAAGGCAACCGCGGCCACGAAGAGATAGAAGGGAATGGCATCGATGCAGCCGTAGATCCACATGATGGCTTCATCCACGATGGTGCGGTGAAAGTAGCCGGCGATCGCACCGAGGAAGCCACCGATCGCGGTCGAGGTAATCGCCACCATCAACCCGACCTCGAAGGCGGTTCTGGTGCCTTGGATTGCGCGGGAGAAGATGTCCTGCCCGTTGATGTTGGTGCCGAACCAGTGCGCGGAGGACATGCCCCCGAATCCTTCCTCGCCAAGCTGGCTCCAGCTCTGGCCGATGAGTCCGAAGGCGACCAGGATCGCGATGATCCCGTAGATGCCCACGACGATCATGGCGGCCACGCCAACGCGGTCGCGCATTAGTTTCTTCCGACTCTTGCTCCAGAGCGATTCCCTGCCGGTATTGCCTCCTTCTTCACTCATAATTCCGGATTATTGGTTGTAGGAGGTTCTTGGATCGATCGTCTTGTAGACGACGTCCGTTATGATGAGGGCAATCACGTAAAGCGCGGCGGTCCAAGTCACCACGGCTTTCACGATGGGAAGATCACCATTGGTAATCGCGTCGTAAGTGACCAGGCCGACTCCGGGAATTCCGAAGAATTTTTCCACGACAAGGTTGCCGGCGATGATCACGAAGGGAATGGTGATGATGATGCGCGTTGAGATTGGGATCATGGCATTCTTGAGAACGTGCTTGATCATGATCTTTCGGTTGCTGACTCCGTAGGCGCGTGCCGTCCGCACGTAGTCTTTGTTGAGTTCTTCCACGATGACGGCCCGGAAGAATCGCGTGTTGTAGCCGAGGGCCACGAAGACGCTGGCAAGGGTGGGGACTGCGACGTAGGACCAATAATAGTACCAGTAGTAATAGAAAATCTCAAGGGTGCTGGCATCGGGGTAATCCGGAGGAGGGGATACCCATCCCTGGACCGGAAACCAGTTCAGCCCGTAGCTTGTGCAGAAGATGATTTGGAAGGCGATGACAACCATGAGAAAACTAACACTCATGCCGCCTGCAGCGAGGACCATGATGATTTTGTCGTTTCTCTTTCCACGATGGTTGGCGGCATAAAGAGCGAGAATAATGCCGAGGGCGTTGGAGAGGATGAAGGCCGGGAGCGCGACCATGAAGGAAATCGGAACGCTTTTTTTCAGGATGGAGGAGACGTCTTCTCCGGAGGAAATCGAGGAGCCGAAATCAAAGGTGATGATTTCTTTTAGGAAAAGGAAGTAGCGTTTGAGAAAGGGTTGATCATAGCCGAGCTGGGCATGGAGTTCGGTGATTTGTTCCGGGGTTGGGTTTTTACCAAGGATCGAATAAGTGAGATCAGGGCCGTGATAGACCATCAGGAAGAAGCTGATGAAGGTCACGCCAAACAGCAGCGGGATCGAGTAGAGCAGTTTTCTGAGAGCGAATTGTAGCGTTTCCATACTTGTCTACTGGTCGTCCGAGTCGTCAAAGACGAGAGCGTATTTGAATAGGCTTCCGTGAGGATTGCGTGAAGGTAAGAAGACAACATTCTTGTGCCAGATGAAGGGACTATTCCTTGAGAGTCCGCATACTGCGGGCACATCATCGATGATGATCTGATTGAGTTTTCTGTAGATTTCAGTTCGCTCTGAGCCGGGTTGCATGACGATGGATTCCTCGAACAACTTGTTATACTTCGGGTTATTGAAGTTGGAGGAATTTGATCCTGGGCTGGAATTTGGGCCGTAGAAAAGTTGGAGCACGTTTTCGGCGTCGGGATAGTCCAATCCCCAAGCCATTCCGATCAAGGTGCAGTCGCGCTGTTTCACCTTTTTATTGAAGTCCCCAAAAGTGGCGAAGGGGACGTAGGGTATCTTCTCGCGCGGGTAACCTATTTTCTCCATCCAGCCGCGGAATTGTTCGAACATTTGTGTGTTCTGCACACTGGCGACGCCGTTGAAGTCGAGCACGGGGAGGTTGTCCGCATTCCATCCACCTTCCTTGAGGTAGGCTTTCGCCTTCTCGAAGTCTGGCTCGGTCATATCTGCGGTGAAGGCGTTGTCGTAGCCGTCCAGGCCGGGAGGAATGGTGCCGGGAAACAAGGTTGCAATCCCGTTGTAGTATCGACGGTTCCGCTGCGGCCAGTCGTAGGCGGCGCTGATTGCTTTGCGTAGCAGGAGGTTGCGGCGGTTTTGTTCAGGGTCCGAATGGTGGCCAATCTTCGGGTCTGACATGTTGAGATAGAGATAAACGATTCCCAGCTCGGGAAGGTTCATTGCCGTGAATTTCTTGGCGTAATCCGGCTTTAGGACGAGAGGGTTGAGTTCTTCAGCAACCATGTGGGTCAGCTCGGTGGGGATGCCGCCAAAATGGATTTCAGTCCCTTTATTGAGGGAGTTCCAGCGAGTCATCGATTCCTTCATGAAATAAACCTCGGTGGTGTCCATGATGGGAAGCTTCCTGCCATCAAGTCGTTCAAGACCGGCCCAGGATTGGGTTTCCGGATCGTATCCTTCTTCTTCAAGGTCGAAGATTTCGTCACGGTAATTTTCGTTTCGAACCAGCACAGCCTTTTTTGTGCTGAAGGATTTTAGTTTATAGGGGCCACTACCGACCGGATTGAGTCCAAATTCCTTGCCGTAATATTTGACAGCCTCTCTTGGTGTGACTGAAGAAAAGCCCATCGCGAAGGTATAGGTGAGCTGGGGAAAGGGCTTGTTCAGAATGATCTGGATGGTGTGGTCACCGAGGGCCTGCAGCCCTTCGATCGGCTTCGAGTAGTCAGCTCCGGCTTTCTTCCACTCGTCGAGTCCTTTGATCTTCCCTTGCCAAAGCCATTCTCCCTGGGATCTAGCATTGGGATCGAAGAGCCGTTGCATCGAGTAGACAAAGTCGCCCGCGACCACTTCGCGTCCCTGGCCTCCCGGGAAGCACTCGTCGTCGGCGTAGAGGATGGATTTCTTAATTTGAATAGTGTAGGTCAGACCATCGTCGCTTACTTTTGGAAGGGCTGCTGCGAGCCGCGGCTTCAGTTGGTAGGGACGTGCGAGGTATTTGTATTCGTAGAGCTGGTCGTAGATGCTCGTGGTCATCAGGTTGGCATATTGCGTCGCCGACTGAACAGGATCCATGGTGACCGGAGCCCCGTTCTCGGAAAACCGGAAGACGGACAAGTTCTGTGTCCGGTCGCTGAAAGGGCGCTTGCAGCAAGTGAGCAGGGCTACCGAGGCAAGGCAGGCCACAAGGCTGATGGTTCGAAAAAACATCATTAGGCTGTGGCGATGAGGTAAGATTCCTTGCACGGAATCCAAAGGTTATGCTGAGAATAATTCCAGTTCATTGGACCAAAAGGATCGCACTGAGAATATTCAGCAAGTCTGCCTTGCCAAGGATTATTAGTGTCGATGACGCCCGCTTTCTCCAGGGAATCGTCATCAAAGGTCAGGATTTGAAGCTTGGTCTCGTGGCTGCTCCAGTCGCGACTGTAACTTTGATAGGGTGAAATCATCACGCCACGATCAGGGAAATAGCCGATGGCCGGAGTCGCATCGCCATTGCCGTCTGCTGCAAAGTCGGCACCTGTTCTTATGTCGGATCCTGAGGTGATGGTGCCGGCGGCCTCCACCACAAAGTCAGAGCGCCCGGCATAGACTTCGTAGGGAAACGGGTCGGTATAACTGACCTCAACGAGGACATCCGCGAGGGATAATTTATCGGGCAAGCGCAGTTTAATCTGTCCCTCGTCACCGGCGAGGTGGGCCATCGAGTAGGCCTGCCATTGGTTCTGGACATCCAGGTAGGAAACGCGGACACGTCGGATGCCGTCAAGGACAGGCACCAGGGCAGCGTGGTTGTCGAGGATGACGCTCGCGGGCTCGAAGTCGTCGGCCCGGGATGAGACGATAAACGTCAAGCCGCTTAAGAAAGCGATGAATGTGAGTAAGACTTTGTGAGTTTTCATGGGGACATTGGGTGAGTTCGGGAGCCTAACGACCGACCCCGCGAGAATCACAAAATCCTTTAAGGTCTTGCCGTGATCTATCGCTGACATAATGCGAACTCTTACTCAAGACATCCTGTATTCGCTCAATCTTTCTTCAGAAGACGCGGCATCGCCTCGTCCACCCATCCGGCCTTGCGTTGCCCCTCACCAGGACGATCGACATCGCCAAGGTCCTTGCGGGCGGCTTCCGCATAGGTAAGGAGTCGCTTGACCACCTCCGGATTCTCATGGGCCAGGTTGTCGTCCTCATGGATGTCCGAGGCCAGGTTGAAGAGCTTGAGTTCCCGCTTGCCCTCGGGCTTGCCCCAGTTGCGTTTCTTGGGGTTCATTGCCACGAAGAGCTTCCAGTCACCTGATCGCACCGCCTGCAATTGATCCATCTGGTAGTAGAAGAAGGCGTCGCGTGGGTGTCCGTTTTCCTTGCCGCTGAGGATCGGCCAGATGTTCTTGCCATCGATCACGCGGTCGGTGGGCGCCTTGCCGCCGGCAATGGCCGCTAGCGTGGGCAGAAGATCGATCGTGCTTGTGAGCGCGCCGCTCTTTGTGCCCGCTGGAATCTTGCCGGGCCAACGGGCCAGGCAGGGCACGCGCATGCCTCCTTCATCGGTGCGTCCTTTCCGCCCACGGAGAGGAAAGTTGCTGCCCTGCTTCTCGCGTGCCGAACCGTTGTCTGAAGTAAAGATCACCAGTGTGTTCTCATCGAGGCCCTCGGCTTTGAGCGTCTGGAACAGCTCACCCATCGACCAGTCAATCTCCTGCACCCAGTCACCGTAAGGGCCGTCCTCGCTCGTGCCCTTAAATTTCTTTCCCGGGACCAGGGGCAAATGCACTGCGGTGTGCGGTAGGTAGAGGAAGAAAGGCCGTTTTTTGTTGGCCTTGATGAACTTAACGGCCTCGGTGGTATACTGCGTGGTGATCGTGGTATCCTTTTGCACGCTGTCTGCAATGACGGTGAGATCGCGAACCAGGGGGAGCGGAATCTGCTTGCGGTTCATATCGTTGCTGTAGGGAATGCCAAAATACGAATCGAAGCCCTGATGAGTGGGCATAAAATCGGGATGGTCCCCCAAATGCCATTTGCCGATGCACATGGTGGCGTATCCTTCTTCCTTGAGCGCGTCGGCAATGGTGATCTCACTCGGATTCAGCCCTTTTCGAGCGGCGGGAAAGAGCACGCATAGGTTTTTTTCATCCACATGCATATTCACCCGGCGCGGGTAGCACCCGGTGAGAAGGCTGGCACGGGAGGGCGTGCAAACGGAGCAGGTGGAATAGAAATCCGTAAGTCGCATGCCTTCCCCGGCCATTCGATCGAGTACCGGCGTGGCGTGGGTTTTGGAGCCGAATGGCCCGATATCCGCGTAGCCGAGGTCATCACAGAAGACGACAATGATATTGGGTTTGGGCTCAGCAGCCAGGAGTGAGGGCAAGGAGCCCAGGAGTGGCAGAAGGGAGAGGAGGATGTGAATTTTCATGTTGGATCACCGAAGCCTGGCTTCTCTTTCTTGTTCTTTTGCTTTAGCGGTTTTTTGAGCCCTGCCCCCGCTTCTGGGAAAACATCCACCGCATGAATCCGTCGGTGAAATAGGCGAAATCGTCGATCACGTGGCCTTGTGATTTGTATTCGTGATATCTCACGTCGGCGGCACCGGCGTCTTTCAAGGCGCGGAAACTGATACGGGAGCCCTTCACTCCTCTATCGCCGTCACCGTTGAAGATCCAAATGGGAACGTGCCGGATGGGTTCTGCCTCGTTTTCGTTTTGAGGGCCGTGGGAGAAGCCGGACAAGGGGGCAGCGGCCGCAAACTTCTTGGGAAATGTGCGAATGAAATTCCAAGTGCCCTGGCCTCCCCGGGAGAAGCCGGTCAGGTAAAGCCGGTCCACGTCCACCTTGGGCGTCTTCGGATCGCCATTTAGTTCCGTGACCAGGTCATTCAGAGCATTGATGGTCATTGTCCGATATTGCTCACTCGACCAGCGGTCTTCCTTTGTTCGATTCCGCGGCACGAAAAGAATGTGCGGATGGGCATTCTGAATTTTTGGCAGTGACCAGACACCCTTGGGGAAACCCTTGTGGGTGTCGATGGTCAGGTCCGTGTAGCCGTGAAGAAAGGTCACTAAGGGATACTTCTCGCCAGCCTTGAGCTGCTTCGGGAGATAGAGGTGATAGGGTAAGCCGTTCTTGTGCATCCGATCTTCGTAGAGTGCCTCAAGACCCCGGATTTCCCCGATCTCGTCCCGAATTGCCTTGAGCTTGCTGACTTCCTCAATCGCAATGACTCTGGAAACACTCGGCCCGTCGTCCCCAGCCCGCGCGGGAGAACTGCTCAAGGCTGCCGTAGCCAAAATTAGCGGAAAGAGAGAAAGTGGTCGGAGTGTCATGCGCATCGGATTGGCATCCATACAAGCAGACTTCAGTTCGTGGACAACTCTCATTCACATTTCGTTCAGTTCACAATCTTCCAGGAATCGAGATCGAGCAATGGAAACGACGACAGCATCAGGACCCAAATTGCCAGGAATTTACTTTTGAGATTGAGCGGTTGAGAGTGTTATTGGAGCTGCTCGGATTGATCGTTGTTTCTTTTGGCTATACTCGCTCCACGGACCGCTGGAATCACGATTCCTCCAGTAGATACTCCAGTGAAAGGGGTCGACGTTTCCGTGTCTCTGGATCTCGTCCCACCCCGTGAGCGATACTCTAGGCATCGGGACTGTGATCAAGCAGGGTGCGATTCTCGCGAAGATAGACCCACTCCTTTCCAACGAGAACCCACTCACGGTGACAACGCCCCGTCGCGACGTCCCACTGCTTCAAGGTATTGTCTAAGGATCCAAATAGAGACTCTTGCCGTCGATCTCGATGGATGGGTAGCCATTCCATACCGGGGTGGTGAAACCAGGGTTGCCACTTAGGAAGTAAACCGTGAATTCGGGAGCCGTTCCCAAGAATACAGTTTTATCAAGATCTGTGAGAGCGTCTCGTAGGAAGATCGCAGATTTGAGTGTGCTATAGTTTTCTGACGCATCTTCGCCCAAGTAGTCGACATTCTTGGGTGTGGTGACGCTAGTCAACCCCTTGCAGTTCTGGAAGGCTTGGCAAGTCATGCCCGTGACGGTTGAAGGGATCGTGATACTTGTGATCTTCGTGCGGTTTCTGAAGGCATGCTCGCCGATGAAGGTGACTGGTTTACCGGCGTGCCAAGGATTGGTTTGGTAGCGGTTATGTTTAGCGTCCACTGCGCGGAGTTAGGACCCTTCGAGGGCCAGGACCTCTGACTGTGGATTTTCCTGAATTCTCTTGCCACCTTGGCCTGCTCATACGAATTACCAGCATGGCTTCCGGCCGGTCACCATCATTGAAATCATCGCCGCTGCGTCTACTGTGGGAGTTGATGCGTGAATTTCGGGGCAAGTATGCCTGGGCGATTGCGGCCTTGTTCGTATTCACGGCGATCAACTATGTCACGCCATTGGTGGCGAGTGCGACGATCGATTTTGCGCTGTCGCAGGAACCGGACGAGGGGCGGTTGACCTCGGGAGTCATTGCGATGATGGGGGGAGCGGAATTCGTGCGGGAGCGGTTGTGGTTTCCCGCGCTACTGATGGTGCTTCTGACGGCTGTGGCGGGTGTCTTCGCTTATTTTAAAGGGCGCTTTGCGGCGGAGGCGTCGGACGGGATCGCACGACGCTTGAAGGACCAGCTCTACGATCACCTCCAACGGTTGCCGGCGAAATACCATGACCGGGCGGAAACAGGGGACTTGATCCAGCGCTGCACTTCGGACGTCGAGACGCTGCGACTGGCCCTGTCGAGCCAAGTGGTGGAGGTGAGCAACTCGGTGCTGCTGTTGCTCACGGCTCTGCCGCTCATGATCATGCTGGATGGCCGGATGGCTGGCATTTCCTTTGTGCTGATCGGGCCGCTCATCCTCTTCGGTTATATCTATGTGGGCCGGGTGAAGCACCTCTTCAAGGATGTGGCGGAGGCGGAGGGACAGGTGACGCGGGTGGTTCAGGAGAACCTGACGGGCTTGCGCGTGGTGCGAGCCTTTGCGCGGCAGGATTTTGAGATTTGCAAGTTTGCGGAGCCCAACCAACTTTACCGCGACCGTAGTCTGCGCCTCCTTCGTTTGATGGCGTGGTATTGGTCCATCTCAGATTTGGTGGTGCTGATTCAGCAAGCTCTAGTCTTGTTCTCTGGCGCTTACTTCATTGCGATGGGATCGCTGACGGTGGGGACTCTGTTCGCGTTTCTGATGTTCCTGAATATGCTGCTGTGGCCGGTGCGCCAGATGGGACGAACCCTGACGGAACTTGGTAAGTCGGTGGTGGCCTTGACGCGGATGGGCGAGATCTTGTCGGAGCCCGAAGAGAGAGCTCCGCAGGCGCTGGCTACTCCCGCTAAGCCGGTGGAGGGGAGGATCGAGGTGGCGAATTTGGTGTTCGGCTATAATGACGAGGAGACGGAGCTCAATGGCATTTCCTTTAGGGTGGAGCCCGGGCAAACTTTGGCGATTGTCGGGCCGTCGGGTTCGGGGAAGTCGACTATTATGAGCCTGTTGTTGCGCCTTTATGACTATCAGTCGGGGTCGATCCGTTTCGATGGTCACGAGTTGACGGACCTGGATCGACAATGGGTGAGGGCGCAATTCAGCGTAGTGATGCAGGAGCCGTTTCTCTACTCAAAAACGATCGGGGAAAACATTAGCTTGAGCCGCGGCGGAGCGGTGGACGATGATGTGACCGAGGCGGCGGGACTGGCGGATATTCACGATACGATCTCAAGCTTTGGCGCGGGGTATTCGACCATGGTTGGGGAGCGCGGGGTGACGCTCTCCGGCGGACAACGTCAGCGGGTGGCCTTGGCTCGGGCTCTGTTGCAGGACACTCCGGTGCTGTTGCTCGACGACGCACTGAGCGCGGTCGACGCCAAAACCGAGGCCACGATTCTCGAGGCGCTGCGGAGTCGTCACGGGCGGCGGACGACGCTCGTGATCGCGCACCGGTTGTCTACGCTAGCCCACGCTGACAAGATCATTGTCTTGGAGGGCGGGCGCATCAGCCAGGAGGGCACGCATGCGGAATTGGTGGAGGCGGAGGGGCTCTATCGTCGTCTGTGGACGATTCAAACGTCTTTGGAAAACGAACTCTTGAACTCCGATAAATCATGAACTCCGAAGTTCCAGAAGACGCGTTTAGCGAGAAGTTTGATATGAGCCTGTGGAAGAAGGTCTTTCGTCTCGCTATGCGCTACAAGCGGTTTTTGATCCCGCTGGCGGTCTCGGCGGTGGCGATCGCAGGGGTGGATGCCAGCTTTGCCTTGGTGACCCGCTGGACGGTGGACGACGTGAACGAGATCAATTCTATGATGGATCTTGCCCCGCATATAGCGACCTACTTGACGTTGATCATCGCGCTGTCGATTGGGGTGTTGATCTTTATCCGGTCGGCGGGCGGCCTGGCGAATCACATGAGCCACGACATCCGGCGCGACTGCTTCCAGCGTTTGCAGGAACTGGAGTTTAGCTACTTCGATCACCGGCCGATGGGATGGTTGATTTCTCGACTCACTTCGGATTGTGACAAGCTCTCCCGCATCATCGCATGGGGGACGCTGGATCTCGTCTGGGCGTTTTGTCTGGTATTCATGATCGCGGTGATCCTGGTCGTCCTGAACCCGGTGCTCGGTCTACTAGTGCTCTCGGTGGTGCCGCCCTTGATTGTCATCAGCGCGATCTTTCAAAAGAAGTTGCTTTTGAGTTCGCGGGACACGCGGAAGTTTAACTCGATGATTACGGCGTCTTTTTCGGAGGCCTTGCAGGGATTGCGTACGAGCAAGGCACTGGTGCGCGAAGAGGAAAACCTTGATGAGTTCCAAGGGCTTTCGATGCAGATGTTCGGAGTCTCGATGAAGAATGCACTGCAGTCAGCAGTCTACATTCCGATGGTGCTCACGTTGGGGAGCGTGGCGGGCGGGGTAGCGCTCTGGCGTGGTGGTGCGGATGTGATTAGCGATGAGATGACTCTAGGGACCTTGGTTGCCTTTATTTTTTACGCTGGGCAATTTTTCAATCCGATTAATCAAATCGCGCAGGTGCTGGTGCAAATGCAGGGTGCCCAGGCGGCGGGCGAGCGGGTGCTCGAGTTGTTGGCGACGGTGCCGGGGATCAGTGACAACGATGAGGTGAAAGCGAAGCTTGCGGAGTGGGACCGCGAGGACCGCCCTGCGGATGTGGCACCGGACGGTGGGACGCGGGAGATTGGGGGTATCGATTTCTGCGGAGTGGATTTCTCCTACGAGACAGGCGAGGAGGTGCTGAAGGATTTTAATCTGAACGTGCAATCGGGTGAAACGATCGCATTGGTGGGAGCAAGCGGTGGCGGCAAGAGCACCATCGTGAACCTCGTGGCGCGGTTCTATGAACCGACCGTGGGAGCGATCCTGGTGAACGGCGAGGATTTGCGGGAGCGCAGTTTGGAATGGTATCAGTCGAACCTTGGGGTCGTGTTGCAGAGCCCGCACTTATTCAGTGGATCGGTGCGGGAGAATATTCGTTATGGACGACTGGAGGCGAGCGACGAGGAGGTGCGTGAGGCGGCACGACGCGTGAATGCGGATGGCTTCATCCAGGCCTTGGAAGACGGCTACGACACCGATGTCGGGGAGGGCGGTAACCGTCTTTCCACGGGGCAGAAGCAATTGGTGTCTTTTGCTCGGACCGTCCTGGCAGACCCGGCGATCTTCATCATGGACGAGGCGACGTCATCGATCGACACCGAGACCGAGCAATTGATCCAGCAGGGGCTGCTGGAGATTTTTCAAGGCCGGATCAGTTTCGTGATCGCGCACCGTTTGTCGACGATCAGGACTGCTGATCGGATTCTCGTGATCGAGAAAGGGCGCATCATTGAGATTGGTAGGCACAAGGATCTGATGGCGGAGAAGGGGCACTACCACGCGCTCTACACGCATCAGTTGCAGCAGGAGTTCGAGAGTGGGACGAAAGGGTAGGGGCTCGTTTTCACCTCTGCCAAATACCTCAGCAACTCCCGGGAGATCTCTTTGCGATTGTTCACTCACCAAAAGTGCGTAAATACCATATCGCTACTTACCCTGGCGAAAAACTCGAGTTTTGTCATAGATTCTTATGGCAGTAGCTCAGCGTGAATTCGGAGGAATTGGCGTTGATATTCATCCAAAAAGGTAGGGCTACTCTCATAGGTGAGCGTTTCCGTGCCATCGCCATTATTAATGACAGTCACTGAAAATAGATCCTGCGGTGCAGCATTCCACCCAAGCAGATCGGTGGAGAACTCCAGGGTTAGGGCGATGTCGTCGGCACCGTGATTGGTTTGCAGACTCACCGTGAGTTGCCCGCCGTTGGTGCTGATGGTGAGGGGTTGGGGATCTGGATTTCCGTCAGAGGTGCCCAGGGCGTGCTCCAGGAGAGCCGTAATTCCGTCGTTGTCGATGTCGTCAGTGGGGTTGCCCGTGAAGATGTCCGAATCGCTGGTGCCAGGATTGCCCCCGGCCGTCGTGCTGCTCCGCCAGTTGAATGGATCACCGTGGTCCGGCGTGCTCGCGGGGGCAATGAGGATTAGGCTAAAGCCAACACCATCGGCTTCGATTGGCCAAGGGGCGTTGTCGTTGTAGGTGAAATCTCTGATAGTACTGTTGGTGGCATCCTCTAATTTTACGCGGTCGCTGCCGTTGTTGAGACGCGAACCGTTTTGAAAATCGGTAAAGCTGACCACGATGCGTGCGCCCGGTGGCAGCATTGTCCCCCCAGGGAAGGTGTAGTCGATGCCGGCGGTGAATTTCACGTTACCTAGATCTAGCGTCACGGTGTTACTGGTGTTCATCAGTTCGATGAACTCAGCGTCAGGGGTCGGGTCGGCGGGATGATACATGATCTCGCTGACAACCAGGAAGAGTTGCGCGTCGCTAGGATCGACAGAGGTAGTAAATATATCGACGATGACGGCGTCTGCATCACTGAGAGAAAGGGTTTCACCGAAATTAGAGAGGTGGCCGGAGTAGGGGCCGACAGCAAGATGGAACTCGTCGCCTGTGGGCGAGGACGAACGATTGATGAAGGCCTTGGTGTCAGGACAAATATAAAGATCGCCATTACGCTCTATCACTGTGCCAGGGGCAAAAGTGAAGTCGACACCACCGCTGATTGTCCAACCGGAGATGTCGATCTCGGTGTTCTCTCCGTTGCTGACTCGAATGTATTCCTCGCCCTGGTTACCTGAGACCGGATTGTATTCGGTAGCAGCGATGGTGATGTCCGGATTCAATGGCTGTGAGTCCGGGATGAGCGACGGATAGTTGTTGAACAAGATGCTGCGTCGGCTGCTGAGGTAGCTAGCGATAGAGTTAATGTTGCTGCTCAACGGAGGCGATGCAGGACCGATGATTTCATTGGCGCGGTTTTCGAAATAGCGCTGGGCTGAAGGTGTCGAGGAGGGCTGCAGAAGATCGTCCATCAGGGTTCGCAGGCGGCGCAAATAGAGACGCTGCGTTGTGGTTTCCTCGAAGAGGACATCGAAGAGAATGTTCCACTGGTTCGCGTTTTGCTTCTTGTGCTCCTCGTCTCCGAAAAACGGGTGAGGCAGATGTGTGCCCCCGTCGCCGCGGACGCCGAAGGTGAAATCTTTGTCCCAAGGGTAGATGCGCCAACGACAGTCGCCATGAATGTCGCTGTAGACATAGAAATTCTTTCGCAGGTCATCTGCGTCCTGAATGATCGATCGAGCGGCAAGATAGTTGAGCATCTGCGGGATATCGATGTTGTCGATGACGTAGGCCCGGCGCTGGGCGGAAGTCGGTAAATTCAAGCCATCGACAAAGTCACCGAGTGTGCTCAAATCCGTCTTGTCGTTGGTCTTCTTTTCGATGCCGGTGATGATATCGAAGAAAACAGGATTCAAGTTCGAGCGTTGCACCATCTTGTAAAGATCACCGTCGGGGTCGTAGTTGTTACGTTTGAGAAAATCCTCACCGACCTGTTCGATGAAAACACCGACCCGATCACTGCCACCGTTGACCCGCAACTGCCAGAGTTCCGAGAGGCAGCTGGCGACGCCAGCTTCGCGGTGGGCGTCGAACGACAAGGTCTGTCTGACGTGAGTGCTGTCTGCGCCCCGGCCGTTGATGTTGATCTCTCCGACCGCCGGAATTTCGGCATTGGCAAAGAACGGGTCGGCCTTGTTAAAATTGAATTTTTGTGAGTCGCTGCCGTTGGTCGCCTGTCCCCGCTGGCGGACGTAGATGTTGTCGTAGAAACGGTCATTAAAATACACTGAGGCCCGTGCACCCGTGCGGGAATGGCTGGCGGACCGACTCTGGGTGAACCACTCGAAGGTCGGGAGTTCGGAGGTCGCCGATGGATCTTGGGTGACGGTGCCGAAATACTCAGGTGATTGGTTGTTGCCAGTGTCGTCGAGGAAAACCGGCGCGCGTCCGGTATTGTTTCCGGTATCATCGGCGCTTACCGACCAGCGGATCATGTTACCCAGGTCGTAAGCCGACGCGGGGATGGTCGCAGTGTAGGAGCCCCCACCCAAATGGGCCATCGGGATGGTTGTCTCGTTTCCGTAACCGACGCGGTAGATTAAGCTAGCCGAAGAGATCGCTTCCAGACGCGGGGCGATCTCGGCGTTGACGACGATACTCTGGGTCGAGGTTGGTCGCGCCGGGGAGTATGATGTGCTGGTGATCTCCGGCCCCGGAGTTGCGCCCGAAGAGTTCGGCAGGTCTGGTGTGGGAGCATTCAGATAGCCCAACGACAGCGGGCCGCTTCCGGCGAGCGTCGCTTGGAGTTCGACATCGATTAAGAAATCAGAACTGCCGGACGAGCGATTGAGACCGTGAATCGCGAGGACATTCCCACCATTCTGCAGGTCCGTGAGGAATGCGGAGACATCGATCGTTTCGAAGTTGGCACTTTCGCTGATATTACTGTTTGCGACGTCGTCCCAAGCCGGGTTCGCCGGGACGTTTCGATTGGCAATTTCAGTCCCGTTGAGATAGGCAACGAACCCGTCGTCGTAGCGGAAGGTGAACGAGAGCGCGGTGACCGTTGAGGCATCAGTGAGATCGAATGGCAGGCGGATGAACGCGGAGGTCCCATTGCCTCGCATATCCGTCAGGACATTAGTCGTGATGAAAGGGAGGTAGCCTGAGCCATTGTCATAGCCGACTCCCTGCCCGGTTCCGCTGATCCAGCTAGCGCCGGGCGCGAAGGAGTCGAGCTGCCACGTGTTGCCCAACGATCCGTCGGTTGGCACCAACACTTCGGCAGCGGAACTCCCGATGAGATTGGCGACGGAGCCGCCACTCCGGAACGTCCCGTAGGCGATGTCGCTGAACTGAGCCGGGAAAGCGGGCGCGAACTCGGTGACGATGGTCGTGGCGTCATCTTTAACCAAGGCGAGGTACTCGCCGCCGGTCGTCAGTTTAAAATTGGTGTGCAGAGATCCACCGGCATCGACATAGCGATCGTTGCCCTGCCCGGAGGCGAAGACGACCAGGAAGTCATTCTCGGAGATGGTTGTCGCCGGGAAACGCCATTTACTCAAGTCGCCAGCACTGTCGGTAAGATACCAGCCGGAGATGTCCGCTGGTCCAGGGCCAGCGTTGTAAATCTCGATCCAGTCCGATGAGTTTCCGTCGCCATCGTTCAGTGTCTCGCCGTTGCTCGCCATGAACTCGTTGATGCGCACGCTGGAATTCGGGATCAGGTCGCCGACCAGCGCAGTGAGGTTGACGACTGCGGTCGGATCGGCGGCATCGTTCGAGGTGATCGTCAGCTGGGTGCTGAAAATACCTTCCTCGCCAAGCGGGTTAAAGGTGAGGCCGATCATCCCCGTAGCGGATGGGGCGAGACCGTCAGGTTGGGACGTGACTGTAAAGTGATCGGCGTCTCTGCCGACAATCGAAGTGTTCGAGATCGACAGCGTTTTCCCGCTGCCACTGTTAGAGATCGCGAGCGAACCGGGCTGTGACCCGGTCACATCAGAATCGAACGCACCGAAATCAAAACTATCGGCGACTACTAGTTTTGGATCGTGCAGAAATCCGGTCATGGACACGATCACGATAGGTGACTCAGGGTCGTTGCTCAGCACGATGAGATCTGCGGAAATGTTCCCCGATTTTCCGCCCGGATTGAAACTGATCTGAATAATGCTGTTTCCGCCCGGCGTAATGGGTGCCGGGAGGGATAGCTCGGAGAACGCGCCCGCATCCGCACCAGCAAAGGATAGACTGCTAATGCTGAGCATCTGTGTCATGCCTAGGTTGCCGACCGGAATATCGAATGTCTGCACTGACCCGTCGAGGCTCAGGTCGAAGTTGGGAGGCAGGTCGATCTTCAAATCCACTACGGGTGCGGAATCTTCGAAGGCGACCTCCCCAAGACCGACTCGATCACCCCCGGGCGTTCCGCCTTGCAGGCCGCGCCAGTTGTCACTGATCGACATCTCAACATAGCGAGCGGTAACGCTCTGGGAGAACGCGTGGCTATCGCGCCCGGCTGTTGGGAAGGCGGCAGCGAAACTAGGATTATAGGTAATCGAGTTACCAAACCCACTTGCACCTTCGTCGCTAGTCGCGAAGCGTAGTGAAAAGTCCTTTGCTCCATTCGTGTTGCTATCGGCATAGCCCCAAGTGCTCATCTCACTCAGGAAGTGATCAGCACCAAGATCGAATACCAGAACCGGATCTGGAACCCCGTTGGCGTAGTAGTCGCCTCCGCCGTTGGGAGCGTCGGTGACCCAGGTGTGGGACGCTCCGCCCCCGAGCTGGTCGTGGGGCTCGGTAGCCACGAAACCGGAGCCCGGTCCCTGCCGCAGATTCGATACCAGATAGAAATCGGTGCTCGTTGATGAGACATCCGAAATCGGATAAAAGTTGGCGGCTACGGCGACGTTTAGCGAACATAGAAGTGCTGCTAACGATCGCCAGATGGGGATGACTATCTTTTTCATGTTCTGGAATTCGACTAGCGTTCTCTCTTTAAGAAGAGTCGTCTTCGGTTTTCTATTTGGGGAGAAAATAAGATTGGACTGGTTTGCAGGGCGATCAAGCAAGGGGAAGGAAGCGGTCGTGTTAAGTGGGTATTGGAAAACGACACCTCGTTGCCTTCAAACCCTTCCGTGAGTCCGAAAAGCGTGATAAACGACGGGTAATCTCCTGGGATGAGGCCTATGAAGATCTCGCCCATGGTCTTACGCCGTGAGGTCTGCCAGAAAAGCCCGTCTGGTAGGGAGGGAAGGGTGCCCCCTGTTTAGGGGGCCTCGTCTTGGTCGGGGACGGAAGGATTCCCTCCACTGATAATCTCTCGGAAATAGCGATCATCACTAACGGCTCTCAGTTCACGCTTGAGGTAGCTCATGGCCTTTTTGTCCCTTTGTTGGGTGCGGCGTTCTAACTCAGATTGGAGTTTATCGAGGTAGCGCGTCTTGGCTGCTTGAAATTCGCTTTGGTAGTCTTCCCACAGTTTGGTTTGCTTCTCGAGAGCCTTCTCGTGGAGTTCGCCGATGAAGCGGCGGGCTCGTTCGCTCCCTAGATCGAGAGGGATTTCACCGGCCTCTTCGATCCCTTTCGTGATGGAGTCAATGTAGTCCTTTGCTTCCTTGCTGAAGCGGCGGGCCGTCTCCGTTTCTTTCTCGAGGTCATCGAGAAATCTCTCAAAATTCTTCTCATGGCTCTGCTGGTAGCGTTCGTAGGATGATTTTTCGGCAATGACGATTTTCTGACGGAGGGCTGCGAGCCACTCTTTGATGTCGGCCGGGCCACGGGGGTTGTTCTTGCCCGGCATGTTGCGGCGGGAGCGGGCGGACCATTCCAGTAGGAAAGCTCCGGCCTGACCGATGGCCCGCCCCGAATTGTGATAGCCTAATTCACCATCTGCTTCCCTTCGGATCTGCAGGACTGGCTGAGGGGTATCCTTGAGATCAGGTTGGCCGGGCGCCCAGGTCACAAACTCGAAGTGTTCGGCGGTAACAAAAGTCCAGCGTTGTTTAGGCGGCGGCGAGAGGCTTGCTCCGACCCAAAGGCCATTAGAATTATTCAGGTAAGATTGCATTGCCTGAAGCATCCAACCACCTTCGGCAGACGATGAGGGTACGGCTAGGTGACCCCCCGCGATTGTGGCGAGGGCGGATGCCTCATCCCACGAAACGGCTTCAGGGACTATGAGAAATCGAGAACCGCCGACGTTACGCGTGCCGGTCGGGAAGATTGGGGTTTGCTTTTCTCTGAAGGCAGTGGCGACCCGCTTAATTTGTTGCCGGAGTGACCCAGGTTGTTCACCTGATTCGTGCCATTGGAGAAGAAAGGGGAGTTCGCGGGTCGCAGGAAGATCCTCTAAGGCGGGGCCGGGGAGAAGAGCGGCAAAATCCTCGCCGTCCTTTTTTTCGGGAGAGTCATCCGGCTGTCCCGGAGCCCAGAGGTCCGTGCTCAGGACGTTTCCGTTGGCCCAATGCCATTTGGATTCGGTGCCCGAATCCGAGAGTCCCATCCAGTGAGCAGATTTGAGAGCGAATGCTTCGAGCACCCAGCTGAGTGCCTCCTTTTCTTCCAAAACGGCCAGCTGTGCGCCGTGGGCTTCCGCAAAGTGGGAGGCCCGCAGCCAGGAGAGTGGGGTGCGGACGAGAAAGAAGTGGGAGCCATCTCGCTTGAGTGTGCCTTCGGGCAGTTCCGCATAGTTGCCCTTACGAAGATTGGTGCGAAGACGGGCGAGGGTATCGAGTGGACTCTCCGCCTTGCTTTGTTCTGGAGGGACCGGGGCTGGCTCAGGTTTTTGTGGAAGATTGATTTCCGGGTTCTCGATTGGGGTTTTATTTTTTGTGGCCAGTACGGGCTGCTTCTTTGGATCTTCCGTGGCGGGATCCGGGATCAGGCTCGTAGCCGGAGGGGTCTTGTTGGACAAAGCCCCGATGAGGCCACCAGCGATAACGAGCAGCGCGACGATCGCCGCTGCGATCAGAAGTCCGGACTTGGGTTTGGAGGAAGAGAGGTGGGGCTGAATTGGGTGGGGCGGTGCAGGAGATTGAGGGGGAGCTCCGGCTGCCGAGGAACGCGTAAGAATTCCGCCGGCCAAGCGTTTAACGACCGCGTCCAGTTCATCTGCCATCTCCGAGGCGTTCGCGTATCGCATCCCGGGAGAGGGATGGGTGGCCCGGCGGATGATCGTGTCGAATTGGGGGTCGCAAATCGACAGGCTGGACGGCTTCTGCCAAGGGGAGGTAGGAAGCTGTGCGGTCAGGAGTTCGTAAAAGAGAACGCCGATTGAGAAAATATCCGCCCGCTGGTCGACGGTGTTTGGGCTCTCAAGAACCTCTGGAGCGGTGTAGCCGGGAGTGCCCCAAATAACTTCGTCGGGGTTGTAGTCCTCTCCGACTGGGCGGGCCAGGCCGAAGTCACCAATCTTCGGGACGGCCGCGGGGTCAAGTAGGATGTTGCTCGGCTTGATGTCCCGGTGGAGAATGCCACCCTGATGTGCGTGGGCCAGCCCCCGGCAGATTGCAGAAATGATCCGGGCTGCCGCGGCCTGTTCGATCGCCTTGCCATGCGCGGAGTGGTGGAGTGACTTCCCCTCCACGAGCTCCATGATGATATAAAGCATCCCGTCCGCGTCTCCGAAGTCGTAAACTGCGATCAGGTTGGGGTGGTTGACTTTGGCCATCGCTTTGGCCTCCGCCTTGAAGCTGGCTCGGAACTGAGGGTCAGCACCAAATTGCTTGGGGAGGATCTTGATGGCGACGGGGCGATCAAGCGATTTCTGTTGGGCGCTGTAGACGGCCCCCATTCCTCCCTGCGCGATGAAGTTACCCAGTTCGTAGGCCGGGAAAAGCTGGCGGAGTTCCTCGACCTCGGGGGCGTGGAAGGTAGCTGAGGAGGCAGAAGAATCCATAGAGAAATAGGCTGCAAGTAACTTAGGATGGATTCTCGGTCGCGCAAGAAGCCATTTACGATTATGCCAAACGCTCCATGAACGTGTGGCAACCGAAGTGGATGTGGACAAGGCCTATCGTCTTGCAAAGTTCCCCGCGGAGAGTTGGCCGACGCGGGTCTCACTCTTCACCTTCAAAGTCGTGGAGAGGCGGGGAAGAGGGATCGCGAGATCTCATTCTTCCCACGGCAAAGTAGAGGTCCTACTTTCGTGGAGGGAGTATGTCGTAGGCGTATTGCTTTTTGAAACACATTTAGATTCTGGGGAAAAAGCGTGAGATTCTTGAAAATCGACGTTGAATAGGGGGGATGAGTCGCAGGAAAGATAAGACCGCACGTTTGAAGGAGGAGCCGGAAGTCCCCAATGCCTTTGGGGCCCTTGGAGCCTTGGATGGACTCGGTGACCTACCTGCGGGGCCTGAGGAGTCTGTTCCGGTGAAGATTTCGAAGCGGGGTCAGAAAAACACGAGTAGGGGTCGGGTCGATATTGTCCGGCAGACCGCTCATCGCGGCGGAAAAGCGGTCATCGTCGTCAAAAATTTCACGGGGATCGGCCTCCCTGAAAAAAAGGAACTCGCAAAGGTGCTACGGAAATCCTGTGGGGTGGGGGGGACCGTGAAAGATGGCTGCATTGAAATTCAGGGCGACAAGCGAGACGAGGTAAAGCGCATCCTCACCGAGGCTGGCTTCAATCCGGTTTTCGCTGGTGGGTAAGTGATGCTGGTCAGGGCTTTGGTGTTCCAATTTACTGTGGGGTTGCCCCGGTTGTGAAAAAAAGAAGCTATCTTCGATGATTACTTGCGCTTCCCAGACACAGCGCAAGGCCGGTGTGAATGCCGGGGCTCAGCACAAGCAGTTCGCATCGGGTAGCATCACAAGAGCAAGTAAAAGTGGTTTTGTATTACGACCACTAGTCATTAATCGCGCGTTTGGGCCACTGGGCTATTTTCAAAGTAAGCTTTACCCAAATCACGAAATGAGAAAAATTATGAAATTGAAATACACGATCGCGGCGCTGGCTGTGACCACCATTGCTGCAAATGCAGCGGTTACTGCTACCAAGGACGCATCTGCATTTTCCCAATACTATCTGGGTAACGAGATCTGGGACGGAGCTGCCTACGCCAACGGCTGGGATGGCGCTGGTGCAAGTGGTGGCACGACGGCCGACTACTCCCTGAATGGCACCAATCTTCTCATTAACCAGACAACCAACAACGGTTGGCTTCAACTTAATAACGGGATATCCGCCTGGGAGGCTATGGCTGCTACTGATTCTTGGACGATCGAGGCTCGTATACATGTGGCGTCGGTTGGTGGTGCTGCCAGTATATGGGGTGCTCAGGTCGGTGCAGGTGCTGGTATCATTACTGCCAACGACAATGGTGTCTCAGCGGGTGCTGGTACTACCATCGGTCTTGACACGACAGACAACACGGCCGGCTTTCATAACTTCCGTATTGCCTATGATCAGCCTAACAATGTCTACAACGTATGGCGTGATGGTGCACTTCTGACTGATACTCAGGGCGCGACTCTTAACACGGGTCTTACCCGTCTGATCGTCGGTGACTGCTGCTCTAGCACCGGCGGAGTTGGAAGCATCTACGAGATCGAGTATGCTGCCTATGACGTCACTGGTGCTTTTGCACCGATTCCAGAGCCTTCCTCCGCTACCCTTCTCGGCCTCGGTGCTCTTGCTCTGCTCCGCCGCCGCAAGTAATTGCGTTGCGGTTGATCTTACGGATTAGCTACTTTAAGCCCGTTTCCTTCGTTGGGAAGCGGGCTTCTTCTTGTCCTTCCACGTGTTTGCAGACTTTATCATGGCACCCCCCGCGATGATTGCATCTGGTAGGCTTGACACTCGACTTTAAAGCTCAAGTGCTCGTGCCTGTTCCGGCGTAGGTTCCCGGTCTTCCCGTAACTGAACTTCTCAAAACACGTTGACCACAACTTACCAACAATGAAACTTCAATACACACTTGCGGCACTCACCGTGTCCAGCCTGGCATCGCATGCCACGGTTGTTTCAACGACCAGCTTCGAAACGACTGATAATTTTGCCGCGGGCGATCATCAAACCGCAGGAAATAACGTCACCGCAGCTGACGGTGCAATTTGGACGGCGGGCCCTGCGGGAGTCTTCGCTGGCACATGGACTGGTCAAAATCTTACCGGAGCTCAATCCACTGTCATTGGTAACGCGGGGCATTACATTACCGTCGATGCCGCCGGCGCTGCAGGTGTTGGCACGATCGACTTCAGCTGGGAAAGATACACAGCTACCAACGGTAGTCTCACGGTCCAATGGACTACTGATTTGCTCGACGGTGGCGAAACCTGGACAGATGCCGAAACGATCAGTATTGCCGGAGGCGCAGGTGGCGGGTGGGCATCTGAATCAGTGGAAATCAACAAAGCCGGGGATGTTAAAGTCCGTCTGATTTTGGCGACAGGGACAACTGGCGGAGCAAGCTTCGACGACATCACCGTGAACGACGGGACGGCGCCATCTGCAATCACTCAGCTCGGGCGCACGTTCGCGGATCACATGGTTCTACAGAGAAACGAACCGGTTAAAATCTTTGGTGTTGATGCGGCTAGCCAGGCTATTTCTGTGAGCTTCGCTGGGCAGGTGAAGAACACTACCACCGACGCTCAGGGAAACTGGGAGATCGCTCTCGATGCCATGACAGCCAATGCCACTGGGCAGAGTCTTGTGGTTACAGGTTCAACCGGAAAGACGATCACCGACGTCCTGATCGGCGAGGTTTGGCTCGCAGCCGGCCAGTCGAACATGAACTTGCGCGTGGACCAGAGCAGCACCAGCCCACACGCAGCGACCTACCCGCTCATCCGCATGTGCAACTGGGAGGGCACAGTAGCGACAGGCTCTAACCAAGTCTACAACAGCACGGACTTTGGCAATCTCACGCCGGAAAACTTCTACGCGGGAACATGGCAGGTCATGGATGCCACCACCGTGCAGGCGCAATCCGCAGTGGCCTATTTCTTTGCGCACAACCTCGCTACCGATCTCAACGTGCCCATCGGCATTGTGGATACCTCTATCGGTGGCACCAGCACCGAGGCTTACCTCAGCCCTGCCGCCCACGCATCTAGTCTTCATCTCACAGAAGCATTCGAGCGCCCGCACCTATGTCGCAATCTCGGCCAATGGACTGGAGTTCGTCTCTTTAAGAATGTTTACAACAACAATGTGGCAAACTACACCCACGCTGATCCCGCCAAACCACATCTGCATCCCTACGCCCCTGGTTTCCTTTATTACGTGGGCATCAGCCACCTGAAGGACTTTACCTTTAAGGGAGCAATTTGGTATCAGGGCGAGTCGAACGCGGAGTTCACCACGGGTAAATATCAGATCAACGGCAACCGCCTCTCCGATTACCAGACAGAGGTCATGAAGACTTTGATCGCCGATTGGCGCACCGCTTTCGGTAAGCCAAACTTCCCGTTCTACATGGTGCAGTTGCCACTCATTAATGCACCTAATCGCGCGATGTGGCCCTATTACCGCGAGGCCCAGGCACGCGTCGCTAAGGACGTGGATGGCTGTGAACTCGCCACCGTCATCGAATACGGTGCCGCTGGCGACGTCCACCCAAGCAACAAGGAACCCGTCGGTGAGCGACTCGCCGCGATCGCCCGTGCCAATCAGTATGGCGACGCCATCACCTATTCTGGTCCCGTTTACCGCAGCCACACCGTCTCAGGCAACACCATTATACTGGAGTTTGATCATCTTGGCGCTGGCTTGGTTGACAATGATGGAGGCTCAGTGAGAAACTTTGAGATCTCTGGCAAGGACCGCCGCTTCGTGTCCGCCACGGCTACAATCGCCGGGAATACGATTGTAGTCACCGCAGCTGGAGTCCCAAATCCAGTCGCGGTTCGCCACGCTTGGGACATGAACCCCGATGTCGACCTCTTCAACGGCGACGGCTTTTCGTCCTCCTCGTTCCGAACAGACAAATGGATCATCGCTCCCGGGCGCACGATCCGCGTTGCGTGTATTGGTGATTCGATTACGTCCGGTTATGGCGTTGCTCCTACAGATAAATACCCTGCTCAACTTCAGGGAATTCTCGGCACGAGCAATTTTGAGGTGCGCAATTTTGGCAGATCGGGTTCCGGAATCTACCGCGTCTCGAACCGCTACGATGACTCGACGCAATATACAGAGGCAGTGGCATGGAGTCCGGACGTCGTTATTTGCAATCTGGGCATCAATGACATCACCGGCTGGAATGTCAGTCAGCACGCGGCTTTTGAAGTCGAATACTTTCAGCTGGTCGACACGTTCGCTCAATCGGGTTCTACTCCTCTCTTCATCCAATGGAGCAATCTTGCGCCCCTCTATCTCGGGCAGGCTTTTTACCAGGATCCGATGAACCCAAACCTAGTGATCTTGCTGGACTGGATACGCCAAGCTGCTGCCAGCACCAACTCAATCTTGCTGGATATGGAGACGCCTTTATTGGGCCATCCGGAATGGTTCCCGGACTTCATCCACCCGAACGCGGCAGGAGCTCGCGAGATTGCTGAGACGACCTTCTGCCTCTTGGACTCGATCGCCGAAATGGATGGCAAAGCGGAGATTTTAGAATTCCTGACCCTGAATACGAGTGGCATTCAGGATGAGGACGGTGCTTTCTCCGATTGGATCGAACTGACCAACACTGGCACAGGAGGTTTGTGTCTGAATGATCACTACTTGAGTAATGATCTTGCCAATCTAAGGCAGTGGCAGATTCCAAGTAGCACCGTGATTGAGCCGGGTAATACGATCCTTGTTTTTGCCTCATCCAAGGACCGCGCCGTGAATGCCGCGGCGCTTCATACGAATTTCACCTTGCTGGATTCCGGGGGTGATCTTGCTCTCGTGGCCCCCGACGGCCTGACGATTCTCGATTCCTTCAGCCCCTAATTCTTCGCAGCATGCCGATATTTCGTATGGAAGAGTGGGAGGGGCCTCTCAGCCCCTTGTCCCCTCCGGAACTCCGGTTAAGGTGCACATTCCTGCGGATGGAAGTCTCGAGACGAGTTGGACGGCTCCTGCTTTTGATGATTCTTCTTGGACCAGTGGGACCTCTGGAGTGGGCTTTGACAGCGGTCTGAGTACTTTTGCAGGCGATGGAATCTGGAATGGAACGAGTTATCAAGGAGATTGGAGTGAAGCCGGGGGCAATGCCAAGGCCTCACTTACCGGGTCAACCCTCAACCTCGCAACTTCAGGAAGTAATGGCTGGTATCAACAGGATTCCGGGGCTTCTGCATGGGAAGTTGCGACTGCTGGTGGTGGATCTTGGACGATCGAGGTCGAGGCTTCTGTCACAGCCGTTACTGGTGCTGGAGCACTTGCGATCTGGGGAGCCAATGGCTCGGAGCGTTTCATCTGGCAGGTTAAGCCTACGGGATCCGGCGTTTTCGCTTTTGGAGGATCGCCTACCCAGACTGGTGACAATACCGGGATGCACACTTGGCGTGTCTCATATGACTCCGTCGACGACGACTACTCGGTATGGCGTGATGATGTCTTGCTTGGAGATTCCTTCCCTCAGCAGGCTGGCACCGGACTCAACCGTATTATCGTCGGTGACTGCTGTGGGAGCAGGGATCATGTGACCGCGAGCATCGCCTCCGTTTCGTTCAGATCTGGAATTTACCAGGGCCAAATCGGGACCGATGTGAAGGATGCTATGGAGGGTGTTCATTCTGGCGCCTACATTCGGATGCCCTTCACGGTGGTGGGCGATCCGGGAGCGCTCGATTCTCTCAAGCTGGACATTCAGTATGACGATGGCTTTGTCGCTTACCTAAATGGGGTCAAGATCGCCCAGCGTAATGCTCCGGTGAGCCCGGTTTGGAACTCCGTCGCCAACTCGGATCTGAGTGATCTCCTAGCATTGACGGCCGAGAGAATCGATGTCTCTGCCCATCTGCCTCAATTGGCGACGGGAAGTAATGTCTTGGCGATTCATGGCCTCAATGCTGGGGTCAGTGCTGACCACTTTCTGATTCGGCCGACTCTCTCTGCCAGTTCAGTCACTGGAACGCTCTTTTTCTAATCGCCAACCCCGGATGCGGCCAATGGAGTAACGGGAACTCTCCCTTGTGCTACTTGGAAGAGTGTGTTTGGTGTTCTCTCCGTTGACGAAGACCTTGATGACGATGGCTTGTCTGCGATAATGGAGTTTAGCACTGGTGGTCTTCCCGGAGTGCCAGCGGGGGATTACCCTTCCGTAGTTCCCGTGGAGGATAGGGGGATCGTTTATTTGGGATTTCGATTCCGCATCGCAAACGGACTCGCGGGCCTCAGTTACAGTCTTGAGGGATCCGAGAACCTCCAGTCGTTTCCGGGATGGTTGGAGGAGGTGGAAGCGGTCTTGGTATCCTCAGAGGATAACGGCGAGGGGAGCAACACCGTGATCTGGAGGCTTCCTGATCCAGTCACTGATTTTGACAGGAAGTTCGTGCGGGCTCGGTTTGAGTATTCCGAGTAAGCGGCCTACTTGTGTTCGTCATCGGTCTTGTCCTCCTTGCAGGAGAGGAGGTAGGCGACCATGTCTCGCATCTCGTGTTTGTTGAGGATACCGGCCATGGGGGGCATGGCTGAGACGGGTTTGGATTGACTAGCGATCTTGTCTTGGGTGATGACGGTGATGGCTTTTTCTATCTTCACGCGGGAGTTCCCTTTTTCGTCCTTGGTGAGAATGGTGCCGCTGATGGCGGTGCCATCCTTGAGGGTAATCGTTCCGATGCCGAAGCCTTCCGCGACTTCCGCGCCAGGATTGATGAGGGACCGGAGGAGATATTTAGCGTCATATTTTTCACCAATGGCACCGAGCTCGGGGCCGACGTCGGCTCCTACTCCATGCATGGTGTGACAGCGCTGGCATTGGGCGATTCCGTGCCCGTAGAAGGCGGCTTTCCCTTTGGCGGCATCGCCGCCGGTTTCACAGAGGACAGTCCACTCGGCAAAGGGTTCATTCCCGGGAAAGGTGAGGCGGAATTGAGCGAGGGCATTTTTGACCTGTGGGGATTTGGACGCTTCCGCAGCGGTGACGACATCGAGCGCAAGATTGGCATCGAGTTTTCTGGCGGTGAGTTTTCTCAGCTGAGCCGCGATGATCTTGCCTGCCGCCGGTTTGTCGAGAGTGCCCAGAGTTTGAATGGTGAGTTGTTTCTCGGCGAGGGTAGATTCTTTGCTCTTGAGGGTGTCGGCGAGGAGATCGAGGGATTGTTCGCCAGGATTGAGGAAGAAAAGAAGGGAGCGGGCCCGGCTGCGAATCTTGTCGTTTTTGTCGGAGACGAGGGCGGTCAATTCCTCTTTCCAGTTGCCATTCTTTGTCTGAGTTGGGGCGAGGAGATTGAGGGCTTCGAGGCGGGCGTCTTCAGGTGCGTCTTTGGCATTGAGGTATCCTTTGAGCTGAGCGGGATTGATGGCGAGCTTGTCTTGGCTGATCAACTTGAGCGCGCGGGAAAGAATTTGGGTGGCGTTCTTTTCGGCAGGGGCCGAGTTAAAGTAAGGCTGGAGTTGCTTGATGAGATTCGCGGGAAGCTTGCTGCGGTCTTTCGGAAGAATGCGGGCGAAGCCAGTGACGGGGTCGCCGACGGGAGGGTTGTTCCAATCGAGGAGAGTGGTGATGGCGTCGCGGCGGATGCGGACGTCGATGGAAGGATCATTGATGATTTTTACGATGACCTTGAGATCCTGCGGGCGGGCGAGGGTCCATGCGGCGTGGAGGGCGCGGCGGGCGCTGAGCGGGTGGTGCTTCACTTCTGGAGTGACTCGCTTGGCGATGGCGTGAGCGCGCTCCGAGAGAGCGACGAAGGTTCCTTTGATGTTTTCATCGTAAGCGCCGCGGATTGCTTCCTGGCGAACGGCTTCGTCGGGGTCATCGAAGTAAGCAGAAATTTCGAAAGCTTTCTGGCGGCGCAGAGCGACGACGGCGGCGCGGCGCACGGCATTCGACTTGTGTGATTTCAGAGCAGCGAGTTCAGAAGATTGAGCCGCTTTGGCGAGAACCATGATGCCACCGTGACGAACGACGACGTCCTTGCCGGCATTGCGCTCGAGGAGAGCGATGGCGGGTTGAATTGCGTTTTTCTCTCCGGCGTTGGCGAGGGCGATGGCGGCGAGTGAGGCGACGCGGGTCGCTGAATCATCGAGAGCGGCAATGAGCTCACTGCGGTATGCTTGGCTGTGTCTGGCGTGGTTGCCGAGGACGCGCGCGGTGTTGGCGCGGACTTCCAATGCGCTGTCCTGGAGGAGACCTTTGAGCGAGGAAAGCACCTTTGGATCTTTTTGCGCGAGTTGGCCGATTCCCCAAAGACCATGAATGCGGCGGAGAAGTGGCTGGCCGGAAGCGAGGGCTTGTTGGAAGATTAAAAGGGATTCGTTTCCGCGCTCGGCGAGGGCGTATTGGGCTCTGTTACGAACGCGTTGGTCGGCGTGATCGAGAAGGGAGGCCAGTTTTTGGGAATCGATGTTCGGGAAGCCTTTGGCGAAGAGTTCCCTCACTTCCTCGATGGCATCCGCGTTGTCTTTGCGGTCGCCGGCCAAGGTGAAGATGTTTCCTTTATCCGACTTGGTCCAACCTCCGCCGTAGTCGGAGATGTAAAGTTTGCCATCGTAGCCCCAGTCGATGTCGGTGAGAGCGATGCCTTTCAAAAAAACCTCCTGGGTGCCGAGTTTGAATTCTGCGCCTTCGGGCTTGAGGGAGAAGTTTTCGATGACGCAGCGCTCAGCATTGGCGACGTAGCCGACGACGAAGAAGTTTTTGTCGAACTGACTTGGCAGAGAGGTCACGCCGGGATTGTAGGCGAAGCCGCAGGGTCCATTCACGGAGTAGGCGATGGGGGGGTTGATGAAGGCGGGTTGGCGGTCGTGGCGGGTATTCCACAATCCTTCGTTCATCCAGGCATCGATCTGGTCTTCTTTCTTGGCTGGCTTAGATCCGAGGTGATCCCAGGCGACGCCGCCGAAGGAGACGAGAGTTTGGTGGCCCATTCGCCAGCCGGTGTCACCATGCTCGACGAGGTAGACGATGCGTTCGCGGTCGCCTTGGTCGTAGTCGTTATCGACGGTAAAGAGGTTGCCGAAATCATCGAAGACGATCTCCTTGGGATTCCGGAGGTTGACGTAGTATTCTTCGAACTCCGATCCATCGGGATTGCTGCGGAAGACAGCACCACTGTCGGGGCGGGAGAAGGTTTTGCCATCTTGATTGACGTGGTAGCCGCGGTCGCCGATGGACCAATAGAGTTTCCCGTCGGGTCCGAAGGCGAAGCCATTCATGTCGTGACCGGAGAAGCTGACGCGCACGCCGAAGCCATCGATGAGAGTTTTCACCTCTTCGGCTTTTCCGTCGCCGTCGAGATCCTTGAGGCTGTAAACGCCGGGGATCATGGCGAAGTAAACAGTGCCGTCTTTTTCGATGAGGCCACCGGAAGGTCCGGCGAGGGGTTTATTAAAGTCGTCGCGGAAGACAGTGGTTTTGTCTGATTTGCCGTCGCCGTCGGTGTCTTCGAGAACTTTAATCACTTCGGAGTCGTCATCGAATTGTTCCCACTTCAGGAAGTCGGGTTCCTTGCCGGACCATTCCTTGTGGAATGCGATGCGGTCTTCGAGGGTCATCGAGGAGATGTCGCCATTGACGCGGTCGCGGAGATAGCGGCCGTTCTTTCCGCCGTGACGAATGTCCTGGACCTGGACCCGCCAGCGGTGGGTTTCGGCCACGTAGACGCGGTTTTTCCCGTCGATGCAAATAGCGGTGGCATTATTAATCTGATCCTGAGTGGCGAATTGCGTCAGGCTGGTTCCCTTGGGAATGTGGATCTTGGGGAATTCAGGCGAAGGCTGAAGCTGGGCCTGAAGAGGAAGGACGAGTGAGATTGCGGCGGCACGGCCGAGGAACGGGATATTCATAGACGGAAGAGTGTTCAATCTGACTGCTGGCTTTCCTTAGGAAAGCGAAAAGTCGTGGGGCTGTCATACGAGATCTCGAGGGCTCAAGTTTCAGACGATGTTTGTCTGCTTCCCGGGAGAGTTCAGAATAGGATAGAGCAACAGGTCAGTGGAGCACCACAGTAACGACATCATGAGGGTGACCCTTTCCAAGAGATTCGAATTTCTCGACAACCGGGAGTCGTCCACTTCCGATCCAATACCGTGCCGGATCCCGCACTGAATTCCACCGACTTAGATGCCTCCAGTCCGCGCTATTTTGTCATAGGCCTTGATCAAAGCTACTTAGATCAAGCTTTATGAAAGCCCGTCTCATTTCAAAACTATTTCCACTCGTAGTCTCAGTAGGTCTCCTGGGCACTCTTTACACTTCCGCAGCCCAGCAGGACGTCTCCGGCAAGCAGGAAGGCAAGGCGATGAAAGGAACCCTCTTAATCGACGGGCGGGATGGTCCCCGCGAGATGGCTTGGGAAGCCTACCGCGCGCCTGAGATTGATCCGGCCGGTCTGTGGAAATGGAAAACGACGAACGGGCGGGACGGAACCGAACGCGACAGCTGGGTGACGCTGAAGTATGCCAAGGGTGCGCTTGCTGGCACTTACCGGACAACCCGCAATCAGGTGGCAATCACGGATGTAGTGCTCGAAGGAAAGAATATTTCCTTTAAGGTGGAACGTCGCTTCCGCGACCGCGTCTTCACGACCAATTACAAGGGTGTCCTCCATGGCTCCAGTATCAAAGGCACGATCAAATCACGCCGCGGCGACGAGGCGCGCGAGGCGGAATGGAACGCCACCGCCGACACCCCCGAGGCGGATCCGATCGGCACTTGGGTTTGGTCGACACGCTGGGGATGGAGCGGCGAAGAGGTCGAATCCAAATTTACCATCAAGCGCGAGGGCGATGCCTTCACTGGAACTTATGCCGGTCGCGGCGACGAATCGTCGATCGAAGAGGTCAAGTTTGAAGTCAATACCCTCAGTTTCAACGTCACCAGTGTGACCGACCGGGGCGAATTCACCTCTGCATTCAACGGGACGATTGAAGAGGATCAATTCGACGCCAATATTAAGATGCAGTTTGGCGAGAGGAAATTTAATCGCTCGATGGTCGCAAAGCGCGTCCTCGCGCCAGCGAAGCCAGTCGGAGTCTGGACGTGGCCAAGCCAAGCCGCCGCGGGCGCGATGGCGAACAGGTCGAGAGCAAGCTTGCTTTAAAGAAATCTGAAGACGGTAAACTCGCCGTGACTTTTTCGCGCGGCGATCAGGAGTCGACGATCAGAGATTTGAAACTTGATGGCAACGAGATCACCCTCACCACCAAGCTCAGCTTCGGTGACAACTCCTGCACCATCCAATTCAATGGCACCTTCCGCGGAGACGAACTCAGGGGCACGATGCGAAGGGCTCGCGAAGACTTGAGCAGCGACGCAAACAACTGGGAATCATTCTGGTCGGCAAAGCGGTCCGAATAGCTTTGTTCCGCTTTAAATAGATAGAAAAACCTTGATATTATCCACTCCATTCCCACGGCCCATCTAGTCTACCTCCACAATATGATAGCCCTTCCTCACAGAGCCCTCGCGATCGTATTGGTCGCATTCTCCATCGCGCAACCTGGCAGCCGATGACGTCATCTACTCCGTCGAAATCTCGACAAACCTCGTCGACTGGATCGTAAGCGAATTCGCGCTCGAATACCTATCTTTGGACGATCATGGCGACGGCACTGCGACCGTCTTCTACCGTTCTGTCCAAAAGATAGGCACCGCATCGCGATTCTTCATCCGCACCCACGTCGAGTTGCGACCGTAACCCAAGCCTCTGGATTGGGAATGGTGGTTTGTGGAGTTCATGATTTACATCCTTCGCTTACTCCTACTCGAAGGTGCGCCATAGGAGGCAATTGACAGGGAGGGTTGCCAATCGCACTGCTTCGAGTTAACAGTTTTCTCCCTTTGACCACTTCCGCTTCCATCAACACGGTTCCCGCCGCCGCCGCCCGCGAAATTTCACGTCGCCGAACCTTCGCGATCATCTCCCACCCGGATGCGGGGAAAACGACTCTTACCGAAAAGCTCCTTCTTTACGGGGGCGCGATCGGCTTGGCTGGGAGCGTCACTTCAAAAAGAGAACAGCAGTCCACCTCCAGTGACTGGATGGCGATGGAGAAAGAGCGGGGGATTTCGGTTTCCTCGACTGTCCTTCAATTTGAATACAAAGATTGCTGTGTCAATCTGCTCGATACTCCGGGGCACCATGATTTTTCCGAGGATACCTATCGCGTTCTTTCGGCTGTCGATGCCGCAGTGATGGTCATCGATGCCGGTAAGGGGATCGAGGCGCAGACCTTGAAGCTGTTCGAGGTTTGTCGTCGACGAGGCGTTCCGATTTTCGTATTTATCAATAAAATGGACCGGCCTTCGCGCCCGCCCCTGGAGTTGATCGACGAACTGGAAAACGTGCTAAAATTAGCACCGGCTCCCGTCAACTGGCCGCTCGGCGACGGACCGCGCTTCCGTGGGGTTTATGATCGGAAGAAGGGTGAGGTGAATCTTTTTGAGAGAACCGCGCGCGGAGCATTCAAAGCTCCGCTCGAAGTCGCCGGGATCGAGGATGAAAAAGTTCGCGAGTCTTTGAGTGATGAACTCTACGAGACGGTGACCCAGGAAGTCGAACTGCTCGACGGCGTCACCGGGCCTTTAGATATCGAGCGGGTTCTCGCCGGCGAACAGATGCCCATTTATTTCGGGAGTGCGATGAACAACTTCGGGGTTCAGAACATGCTGGAAAGTTTTCTGGAAATGGCTCCGCTTCCGACCGGTCGAGTGAGCGATGGCGAGATGATCGATCCAAACACCGACAACTTCTCGGGATTTGTCTTCAAGATTCAGGCAAACATGAATCCACGACACCGCGACCGAGCGGTATTTGTGCGGATCGTTTCCGGGGTTTTCGAGCGCGACATGCAGGTCATCGATCAGCGATCCGGAAAAAAAGTGAGGCTGGCGAACGCTCAGAAGTTGTTTGGTCAGGACCGCGAAACTCTCGATACGGCTTATGCCGGAGACATCCTCGCCCTCGTTGGGAACTACAATTTCCTCATCGGAGACACCCTGACGAGCGATCCGAAAGTCGTCTATAAAGAGATGCCTCGCTTCACCCCTGAGTGTTTCACCTACATCCTCAACAAGGATACCGCCAATATTAAGCGCTACCGCTCGGGAATGGAGCAGTTGATGAAAGAGGGCGTGGCTCAGGCTTATCATGTTCACGGAAGTGCTCAGGCGGTTCCTCTGTTAGGGGCGGTTGGGCCTCTCCAATTCGAGGTCTTGCAAGCGCGGCTCATCTCAGAGTATCAGGTCGAAACCCGGCTTGAGCATCCCCGCTGGACGGTTGTTCAGTGGTTTCAGGAGAAAGAGCCTGATAAATCGCGGCGTGACCGTGATCCGCCCGAGGTGAAACTCCCAACGGGAAGTGTCATCGCCCGGGATCAGGATGGTCAGTGGGTCGTTTTACTGCCGGCTAAATATCTCGTCGGAAGTCTGCACGACCGAAATGAGCACCTGACATTCCGGGATCACGCATAAGCTTAGATTGAAAATAGCTCGCGAAGATTCCGCAAAATCTGGCGATCTTCTGCAATAAAGTAATGGCCGATCCGTTGTTGTCTTTTTGCGTTCCCGCTGCTGGAATTTTTCTTCTGAGATGGGAGGTTGTTGAGCGATCATCATGGAAAAATTGCTGGTCGTTTGAAGAGTCAGATAAATAAAAGAAGGTGTGGCTCAGGCTTATCACGTCCACGGAAGTAATCAGGCGGTTCCTCTGTTATAGGTGTGTCGGTTGCTACTTGTTAGGAAGGACGGCGACATACATGTGTGGCAGGGTCAACTTACGGCTTGTGGGCTCTCTTTACCCCTGATTTAATCACTGTCGATCAATGATATTTGTCTCCATTCCGGCTCTGTAACGAGTGCCTCAGGCACACCGGGACGGAAAAGCCAGTCCCTGGCAGTAATTAGGGTCTGCGTTTGGGTCTTATTCAATTGACGTGAAATGATCCCATGAATCCCAACACAAAAATTCCAACCTCCCGCTTCCCAACGATCACTCTGCTTGCCTCTACCGCACTCATGGTCATCAACTGCAGTTCGACGGCCCTAGCCGACCCCATTGATTTGAGCCCCGGCGGCCTTGCCGTTCCAGAAAGTATTATCACTTTTTCGGAGCGCACCTTGGCCGATACGAGCCAGGTATCGACGGAGTTCGCTGATCTGGGAGTTACATTTCTGCCAAATCTGTTTTACCGGACTGGCGACCATCCAGATTGGGCGAGTGTTGAGGGACCAAACCTCCGCACCGGCGAACCGGAGGTGAATCCCTTTTCCATTCACTTTGGAAGTGCACTGGCCTCGGCGGCGTTCACCTCGATCGCCCAACCACCCACCTCAGTAACGATCACGGCTAAACTGGGAGGAGTGGAGATCGAGTCATTCGAGACAACCATTAGCATTGACAATCCCGATAATTATTTTGGTTTCAGTGACATCGTGTTCGACGAGATTGAGGTTGCCTACACGGAAGATACCCGGCTGCGCATCGACAATATCCAACTTGGCCCAGGCGCAAATTTGGCTCCCCTCATCATCATGGATATTGATGTGACCGAGAGTGCAGAATCGAAATCCGTGACGCTAATCTGGCAGTCGCGCCCCGGTCGCACCTACGCGATTTTTACCTCTGAAGATTTACAAAACTGGAGCGAACTCAACGACAGCGTCGGTAGCGGAGGCGATCGAACTTCATTCACTGAAGAGGCGATTTCGCTAGAAGGGACCTCACGGTATTATCGAGTCGAAGACACTGCGGACTGATTTCACGGAGAGGTGAGTAGTGCGGTGTAACGCATCCTGCCTCCAGATATGCTCTGGGAACTTTCTTGTTATGGTTGGGGGATGCTTGCGCCATTCGCGGGCGAGGAAGCGGGGCCAGCCGGTGGTGGTGATCTTTGCTGTCGGGAGTGTCGTTAGCTTTACTCTGCTACCTTGGCGGTAGCGTCCTTCAACATCTCCTGTTCCTTGCGAATTTCTTCGAGCTTGGCGAATCGCTTCCCAATCTGCGCGTTAATGAGCGTCTTGGTGCGCTCCATGCCGCCGGCGGAGTAGCGACCTAGTTGGAGGGCGGTAAGCTTCTTCAGGTAGAGATTAGCTGAACTGATGAACCCTATCGAAGCATTTGGATGAAGCCAGGAGGTTTGATGTAAAATTTATGTAAACGCACTTTTGATCTACCGATGTAGGACAGTCCTTCCAGGCTGTCTTTCCCGTCCAAGACCCAGTCCTAGGCGCATCCAGGAGGATCAGACCAGAAGCTCAAATCATTCGCCGAGAGGGAAGGCAGCCTAGAAGGGGTTGTCCTACGCCGGAATTCTACCTCCCAACGTGAGTCGCCCTGAAGCGCTTGCCTTTGATTCGTCCCGCGTTGAGGCACGAAACGGCATCTGAAATCACGGCTTGTGAGACGGCGACATAAGACAACTTTTCTTGGATTTCGATCTTGCCGATATCCTTGCCGTCCAAGCCGCCAGCGTCGCCGGTGAGGGCTCCGAGAATGTCCCCCTTACGCACCTTGTCCTTGCGACCACCGGAGATCAAGATGGTCTCCATCTTGGGGCCCTCCGCGAGTTGCTTCAGGAGATCATCAAGCGTTGACCTCTTGCTGGCGCTGTGATCCAAGATCTCGATCGTCTGTCCCGTGAATTCTTCGATGTCTTCGAGGTCCCTGTCAGTCTCATCTCGTACCATCGAGATCGCAACACCGGTCGCACCGGCCCTCCCAGTTCGACCAATTCGATGAACGTAGATCTCAGCTTGCTTCGGGAGGTCGTAGTTGATCACGAGGTCCAAGCCCTCGACGTCAAGGCCGCGCCCGGCGACATCGGTCGCGATCAGGACACGCAAGCTGTGGTTGCGAAATCGGGCGAGCACTTGGTCGCGATCAAACTGCTCAAGATCGCCATCGAAGCGGTCGACGCTGATGCCCCCGCGACTCAGCTCTTCGGTGATCTCGCGCACCGTGGTTTTCTGGTTGCAGAAGACGAGTGCCGACCCGTGCGGTTGGGATTGCAGCGCCCAGCAGAGTGCCAAGAGCTTATCGTCATTTCCGTAGCAGAGTTTCAGCTCACGAATATCAGCGAGATCTTCATCGGCAGTCTCAATCGTAATTCGCTGAGCATCTGGCTGGATTTCCCGGCTCATCGCTTCGATGCCTCTCGGGAAGGTCGCTGAGAAGAGGGCTGTTTGACGGTTTTCCGGCAGGTAGCTGATGATCTTGTGCACGTCGTCGCCGAAGCCCATGTCGAGCATCCGATCCGCCTCGTCTAGCACGACCGTCTTGATCGATTCGGGCTTCATGAACCCTCGTTCCAGCAAGTCGAGGAGTCGGCCGGGTGTACCGATGGCAATATGTGCACCTCGCTCGAGCGAGTCGCGTTGTGGCCGTGACAACTGTCCACCGACTAGTTCTAAGACTTGGAGGCCGCGGTGTTTTCGACCAAGTTTACGGATCTCGCGTCCGACCTGGGCCGTGAGTTCTCGCGTCGGGCAGATCACGAGGGCTTGCAGCTCGCATCGCTCCACCTCAATACCCTGCAGGACGGGCAGGGCGAAGGCAGCGGTCTTACCGCTTCCCGTCTGCGAATGACCAATGATATTCCGGCCGGCCAGCAGGGCCGGAATCGCTTCAATCTGAATGGGTGTTGGCTGAGTGTAACCGAGGTCCTGGACCACGGCGGTCAAGGCGGGGGATAGCTGGAGTTCTTCGAAGGATTTTTTCACTTCTAACGACTGTCGCGAATTGACGGGTTCTACACAACCGTCATTTGTTCACCGATAGCAGGATCGTTAGCGGATTTACTTTTTGGGTGGCGCCGTTTGAGGGGCTAGAAAGGGAAGAAAGAGGGAGTATCAATCAGGGCCGCGCGCCGTGGTGGGCGCTTCACCGGATCGCCTCGGTGTAATCTCCTGCCAATTTCGTTTCGCGCCTACGAGACTGCTCATTCTGAGAGCGGAACTTCAAAGGCTATCCTGAAGTTCATCTACCGAATCACTGATGAACGGAAGATCTCGAGAAGTGACCCTGACAGCATCCAGAGCCAATCCCTTCGATTGTGCAGAGGGTCTGCGCGATGACGAAGGGTTCGATAGAGAAGTGGTCACTGACCGGACCGATCAATCCGGCGTGTTGAATTAAAACCCGCTCATCGGCACTTCTTGTTCGAAGCGGTCGGCGATCACTTAAATCTGCCTAGCCAACAGCGGATTTCCTCGCGAAGTGCGCAAGAGATTTTCTTCTTCGGATTTTATTTTTCTAAAGGTTCTTTGTCAGGTGCCACGCCGCCACTCCTTGTGACTCTCGGCGAGGGTTGGATGTTTAAAGGGATCAATATAAAAATATTTGACAGGAATCGGTGGGATTGTTACCAATGCTTTACCTTTAACTTCACAAGATATTTTGGATTTCAAGGGCACTACTCAAAATAAATCACCTGAGTAATTTGAGCTATCATCTGCTTATGTTATTAAAGTGAACAATTCATCATGACTAATTCTAGTCGTCCCGCTACTTCAAAAAGCGTTTCATCGAGGAGCTTTAGACGTCCCAAGCGTCAGGGGGCCATCGTGGGTATTGAGATTGGATATAGCACTATCTATATGGTTCGATTGAGAAAGGCAGCCGATGGAGGGATATGTTTCGAGGAATGTCGGACATTCGAATTCGACCCGGGCTTGGGTCCAGAGTCATCCTCGTTTACTCCGATACTCAAGGCGGCACTGCAGAAGTTTTGTGGTTCATCCAAAGGTCTGGCAATCTGGGCCGCGCCAGGGCTGGATTGGGCGCGCGTTCATCACCTAAAATTACCGCAGGTCAGCCCGTCTCGACTTCCGGGGGCTGTATACTGGGGGCTTCAACGCGAAGAAGAATTCCTCGAAAAAGACGCGGTGATCGATTTTCAGGTCGAGGAGGGAGGAGAATCAAATACCAGCCTAAATATTACCGGTGTGCTTGTTGGACGCGAGGGTGCCGAAGGGCTTCAGCAAGCGTTTTCTCGAGCGGGTTATCCTCTGACCGGCATTGGGGTTCCTCTCTTTGCCCTGCGTAATCTGGTGAACGTCCGTGGCGACGAGAAGCAGGAGGCTCCAGTCTTGATCTGCAAGTTGGGACAGCGCGCCACAAGCGTGAGCGTCCTCTCTGATGGGCGACTTGTCTTCACCAGGAATATTCCATTGGGGCTCCAAAACTTCGGGGAGGTGCTTGTGAAGGAACTCAACCCGGCGCCGAGTCAGGAAGAAGCTTGTGATCTCGTTCTCAAACTCGGGTTGGGGGAAGAGGCACTTTCATTCGATGATTGCCAATATCATGAAAATGTTTTGGCGTTATTACATCCAACTCTAAAACGCACGGTGCGGCAGATCGAGCGGACGATCACGTATTATCAAAGCAATTTCGATACCGAGCCAATGGAAACGATTTTTCTCGGTGGCGGGATTGCTGCCAGAGGACACCTCTTTCAATATATTTCCGAGCAACTTTCGCCCCAGGTGATCGCGATCGATCCCTTTGACACGCCGGAGTTACAAACGGAGACGTCCTTTCCTGCTGACAACGTAGATCGAATTGCCTACGGACCGGCTTTTGGTTTGGCGCTCGAAGGAACTCAGCCCGGAATTAACCTCGCCTACACCTATAAGGAACGCCTAGACGAGAACAAGCATCGTAAAATCGCCACTGTGATGTCGATTTTTCTGATAATCCTGACAGCAGCGACAGCTCTTATATATAGCTGGCAACAGTCGCAATCGCGAAGCCTAAACGCGGAGCGAGACAATCTTGATCGGAGCCTAAGTTCCCTAGGCCCCAGGCTTACTGAGACCATTATCATGGAAGCCACCGGGGACGTGCGAGCGCTGCAAGAGCGACGGAGGGCGGCCATAAAGCGCTACGAGGGTCTCGCCCTGCTCGCAGAGATCACAAGGCTGACCCCTGAAAATATATCGCTCCTCCATGTCTCAGCTACAATGGGCGGTTCAATAACGCTTCTGGATGTTCCAGCCGCAAAGGGCCGCCCCATTAAAACCGCAGCAGATGCCAAGGGAACTCTCCTTTTAAAAGGAATCGTCAATGGAGAGCGCACCTCACTAGAAACATCGCTAGCCATTTACATTGCGCGCTTGGATCAGTCGCAGCTATTCCATGCAGTGGAGGTAGATTCGACAAAACTCGTCGAGAGTTCGGATGAATTGCACCTCACCTTCACCCTGAAAGTGAAGACCGTCGAAGAGAGCGAAGGAGATTTTACTAATAAATAAGATGGGATCAAACGCGCGTACCTCTACCAAGGAGAAAATGGTAATTCCAACCCTTTTCGCAATGGTATTGCTCGCGCTTGTCATACTCGGAGTGTTCCCATCCGCTCGGGATGTCGACAAAACCCGCGCCTCTATCAAGGAATTACAAGCCGACCTACAAGGGCAGAAAACCTTGCTTCCAATTTATCTCTCGTTAATGCAGCTCCAAAAGAAAGAGCTTCCCGAGGGGATCTCTGTCAACGAGCTTCAACCTCTCAAGATAGAAGATCTAGCCGAGTTGCCGGAGGTATTCGAGACCTTGGCGCGCGCGTCCGACTTAGAGCTCGTTTCGGTAACCCCTCAGGTGCGCTCTCTTCAGAATGGTCGCGAAATGTTGCGGGTCGACGCGCGCATGCGCGGCGAATTTCTGACTTTTAATATCCTTCTGAATCGGCTCAATGAGATGCAATTCGTCGAATCTATCGAATCCTTGACTATCGACGTCACCGATCTCGGACAAGAAATGAGCCTTTCAGTCTGGCTAGCAATCCAATGACACTTCGAGAAAAAATAATCCTCGGCCTCGCCGCGACCGCCGTAATATGTGCGGGGCTCTATTACGCATCTGGGCTGTCCAGCCCGACCGCCGCTTCGCCTAAGCTGGTCCGGACCGACTTCAGTGCTTTAATTACCAACGTGCAGGCGAGTGTTGCACAGGGAGAGCTAACGGAACGCGAAGAGCGCGTTTTGGCCGGGGCCACTTCGCAATGGCTCCGCAGCCCCCTCCGGGAGCAACCGTTGGTGGTGCCAGACATTGAACCGGAGGAGTCTCTCCCGGGGCCGTCACCTCTCCCGAAATATGTCGGTTATATCGATATCGGATCCCAACCCATCGCGATTATCGACGGCTATGATTATAGGGCTGGCGAGGCAATTCAAGGAGGAGAATTTAAGCTCTCGCAAATTTACTCGGACCATATCGAGCTACTTCGCCGCGGCGCAACCGACCCAGTTGAGGTGCCTCTTGAAAAACCATAAATCACAGGAAAATCGTAATGATAAAACCGATGACAATCATCTCTGATAAACAACGCAATTGTTCCAAGTCCTGCGGACACTTTCGCAATCGTTGCGTGGTCCTTGCGGCCACTCTGTTAATGGCCGGCTGCACCGTCGCGACGCAATCCGCGGGTGACGATCCTACTTATAAAGAGTGGAAGCAAGTCGCAGACGACTCGGCTTGGGCTGCTCCACCCGCCCCCGATTTTCCGGAGATGCGCGATTTCCACGCAGAAGAGGTGGCTGCCCTTGAATCATCGAGGCCGCAACCCTTGCCCCAGATCCCTGTTAAGAACATGGTAATGACGCGTGCCATGGACGTTAGAGTGCTTCTGCGTGCCCTCGCCGACGCCGCCGATCTAAACGTCGTTATTACCGAGGGCGTCAGCGGTCCGATTCTCGTGAGCATCAGGCGTGAAACCCGCTGGGATCGCCTTTTTTTAGCCATTACTGAAGCACATGGATTACACTATAATCTTGACGATGACCTCCTGCAAATCTTCTCCGTTGCAGATGTCGAAGGCAATATTGCCATGGAGACCGCGCTGCACGACCAGCTTCAAGCCGCTGAGCAGAGGAGGCGTTCGGAGCCCATGGTGATGGGTATCGTCCGCGTCCGGTATGCCGATATTGAAAAGCTTGCAAATTCAGTCCGCTCAACGGTACAGGCCACCGCCGCAGATCACGATTCAAGTGCCGGTTCAGGTGCCGATCCCGCGGACGCTCTGGAAGTTGAACGCACCGGTTTCATGGTGAAGGCCGACACAGATTCCGGCCAGCTTATCATCCATGGAGTTCCCTCCGATATTGCCCAAGCTCGTCAGCTCATTAAGGGCTTGGATCAACCCACTCATCAAGTTCTGATCGAAGCGACTATTGTCCAGGCGAATACTGAAGTCGCTCGCCAGCTCGGCGTCCAATGGGGCGTCTTGGATGGCTCCAATAGTGGAGAGCTTACGACAGGCATTACGCCGGGTACCGCCGGTTTCAATTCCAACTTTCCCGCCGGGTTTGATCCTATCGGAACCGGATTTTCTTACGGTGCCAGTCTTGTCAGAGGGAGCCAAACCCTGCAGGCTCAGCTCTCTGCCCTTCAAAAAGATGGTCGGCTTAACATCGTCTCCCGACCTTCGATCACGACCCTTGACCAGTTGACTGCGATTATCGAAAGCGGCGAGGAGAGGCCCTTCGCTTCCGCTTCCGGAGGCGGAATCGCCGCTGTTTCCCGGGTCGAATTCAAAAAGGCGGTCCTGCGTCTGGAGGTCACTCCTCACGTCATCGACAAGAATTGGGTCAAGCTCAATCTCGATACCACCAAGGACGACTTCGATGACACCCGGGCCGTTATCATTGATGGAAATGCTCAAGTCCCGGTTATCACGCGGTCAGCAATTACCTCCCTGTATCTCGCCAACGGGCAAACGACGGTGATCGGCGGACTTTCTTCCGAATCCAAGAGTCTCCAGGAGGAGGGGATTCCATTCCTCAAGAATATTCCAGGCTTGGGCGGGATGTTCCGGAACCAGGCCGGCCGGAAGACTTTCAGCGATACCTTGATTTTCATCACCCCTCACATTCTTCCCCAGGCTAGGACAGCGGTGGAGCTTCAAGGAAAGTAACCGAAGGCTCTAAATGATGAATGTGAGACTTGAAAAAGTGCTTCTTGAGGAAGGCTTCCTCTCTGAGGAGCAATACAATCAGGTGCAAAATGCCCCCAGACCCAACGGTCTCAAGGTCCATGAGTACATCCTTCGCGAAGGAATGGTGGCCGATACCGACATGGTCAGCATTCTTAGCGCTCGATTTAATATCCCCAAATACGATCCTGATCGCTATCCTGTGGATCCGGAACTCGCCGCGATCTTGCCCGCTTCGATGGCCGGAAAACACCGCATCGTTCCGCTGCGGCAAGACGAAAACTTGCTCATTGTGGCAATGCCCGACCCCACAGAGGTGGTCGACATGGATGCGGTGCAGCGACACGTCGAGATGGAGGTCGAACCCGTCATCTGTACCGAGACCGAGTATAACGAGCTAATGAACAGTCTCTATGGTCTTGCCTCCGGGATCGGTTCTCTGCTCGACGATATCGAGAAGGTCGATTACGGCACGACGCAGTCCGACGGGGAGAGCAACGAAAGCGATGAGTCACAACTCAAGGCGTTAACCGCTATGGCGGAGGGAGCAACCGCGGTACGCAGCGTCGATTGGATTATCACGCGTGCCGTTCGCGAAGGAGCGAGCGACGTGCACGTTTGCCCGGAGAAGACTCATGTCCAAGTCCGGCTCCGTGTCGATGGAATCTTAAAGGACCTGCCGCCGATCCCCAAGTCGATGCTGCCCTCGGTCGTCTCCCGCTTGAAGATTCTCGGACACATGGATATTGCCATTACCCGCGTTCCTCAGGATGGCCGCTTCACCGCCCGCATCAGCGGTCGGGAAATCAACGTGCGGGTATCATCGCTCCCCACCATCCACGGCGAGAACATCGTTATGCGTCTCCTTGATATGAGTGCTCTCGTGTTCAAACTCGATCAGCTTGGCATGCGCGAAAGCGATGTCCGCAAAATCGAGAAGACGATTGCAAGGCCACACGGCATGATCCTAAATACGGGACCGACCGGGAGCGGCAAGACCACAACGCTATATTCCGTGCTCGCGATGCTCAATCGCCCGGAGGTGAATATCATCACGGTCGAGGACCCTGTCGAATACCGGGTTCCCCGCATCCGTCAGGTCGAGCTCAACACCCGGGCGGGCATGACCTTTGCCGGTAGCCTGCGGAGCATGCTTCGTCAGGATCCGGATATCGCGATGATCGGCGAGATCCGCGACTCCGAGACAGCTACCATCGCCATTCAAGCGGCGCTGACCGGCCATCTCGTCCTCAGCACCGTCCACACCAATAATGCCATCGGCACGATTGGCCGTCTGATCGACATGGGCATCGAACCGTTTCTCATCGCTTCAGTCCTCTCGTGCGTGATTGGACAACGTCTCGTAAGGCGGGTCTGCGAGAGCTGTGCGGTGCCCTGGTCACCGCCCCCCAAGGCCTTGGAGTTCTGGGGGCTGAGCCCCGATTCCGAATCTCGCTTCCTTAAGGCGCAGGGTTGCCACCGTTGTCGCCATACCGGTTATCGTGGCCGTGTCGGTATCTACGAGGTGCTCCCGATTAGCGAGAACCTGCAATCACTGATCGCAAGAAATGCCAGCGAAGGTGATCTCCGTGCGGCCGCCCGGGAGGAAGGCAACTTCGCTTCAATGCGAGAGGACGCTGCCCTGAAAGTTCAAAAGGGGATAACGACCCTCGAAGAAGCGGCCGCGAAAGTCGTCTTATGAAAATCGACAATTCATACGGGCACCTAACCCATCGCCCATCCCTCCACTCACAAGTGATCATTCCAACGAAGGCAATATTTTACCATGGCTGTTTTTAGTTACCAAGCATCCGATCACACTGGGGAAATGCATAAGGGCAGGCTCACTGCCGACACGCTCGATGATGCGATGGGCCAAATTATTGATTTGAATCTCGTCCCAATCGATCTGGTGCGTGTTGGTAGCAGTCCCGGTAGCGTCTTCTCTCGCTTACAGACTCACTATTTGCCAGTGCCGGCCTCGGACCTGATCGTCTTTACCAAACAACTCGTCACCATGGTGCGTGTCGGTATTCCGATGACGCAAGCGTTCGCGATCCTCAAGGATCAGACGGTGCAGCCTCGACTCCGCCGGCTGGCAGGTATCATCCGAGACGATATCGAAGCCGGTTCCAGCCTTTCAGCCGCAGCAGGAAGGCACTCAAAAGTTTTTTCGCCCCTTTTTTGCAGCATGATCGAGGCAGGGGAGGCGAGCGGGACGCTTCCGGAAGTTCTCGATCGACTGCTCTACCTGATCGAGCACGAGGCTCAAGTTAAGGCTGAAATCAAAACCGCGATGCGCTATCCGTTCATCGTCGTCGGCGTTCTCGGGGTCGCTTTCCTCGTCATGGTCGGCTTCGTTATCCCTCGATTTGTTTCCTTCTTCGATAAACAAGGACTCGATTTGCCTCTGCCGACACGCATGTGTATCACGATGAGTGAAATTCTCACGGGCTACGGGATATGGATCGCTCTCGGAACGATCGTTAGCGGCCTGCTGTTTCATCGCTACTTTAACCGGACGGATCCCGGACGCTTGATCCGCGATCGTAGTCTACTGGCCATACCGCTGATCGGGCCTGTCTTGGTCAAGGCGGCGATGTCCCGTTTTGCCAGCATTTTTGCGATCCTTCAGTCGAGCGGTGTTCTTGTTCTCGACTCGCTGCGAATCCTGACGGAGACCGTCGGCAATGCCGCCATCTCCGCCGAATTTGTCAAGGTCCGTGAGTTGCTGGAAGAAGGCCACGGCATTGCCGGTCCACTCAGCTCGTCCAGTTACTTTCCCCCCATGTTGGTCAATATGGTCAAGATTGGCGAGGAATCTGGTCGCCTCGACGAGATGCTTCGACATGTCTCCGAGCATTACGACGTGGAGATCAGTTACACCATCAAGAAGATGACGGATGCCATCGGACCCTTACTGATCATTTCCCTCACCGTCGTCGTCGGTTTCTTCGCTTTGGCCATTTACATGCCGATGTGGGAACTGACCCAGATGACGGGTAAAAAATAAACGCGTAAATAACTGACCCACCGACACCATGAATTTGCCTAACCTGATGGGCCTCGCTGTGACGCGACGAGCCTCGGACGTACACTTGGCCCCTGATCGAAGCCCCGCATTTCGAATCGACGGTGCACTGCTCCCCCTGCGCGAAGAATATCCGCCACTCAGTGCCGAGGAGTGCGAGGCTACCATACTCGGCATGCTGAGCCCGAATCAGATCGAGGTGCTCAATCAAGCCCTCGAGATCGATATCAGCTACGCGCTCGATCTGCCCCAGGGGCTCACACGTTTCCGCATCAACATCCACCGGCAGCAACGGGGGCTCGCCGCTGTTTTCCGCCTTATTCCCGACACCATTCCTTCCCCCGAGGAGCTCACCATGGAGGAATCGATTTTCAAGTTCTCCAAGATCCCACGCGGTTTGGTCCTCTTCACCGGGGCGACCGGGACTGGAAAATCGACGACGCTTGCTTGCTTGGTCGACCTAATCAACAATCGTAGCCCGAAGCATATCCTGACGGTAGAGGATCCGATCGAATATACTTATACGGAAAAGCAGGCCTGCATCACCCAGCGTGAACTGGGCATTCACACGCACGGTTTCGGGCCCGCGCTCAAGTCAGCTCTCCGCGAAGACCCAGACGTCATCCTCGTGGGTGAAATGCGGGACCTCGAGACCATCCAGCTCGCCCTGACCGCTAGCGAGACAGGGCATCTCGTCTTTTCCACCTTGCACACGAGCGACACCTCACAGACGGTCGACCGCATTATCGACGTTTTCCCCCCGGCTCAGCAGGCCTTGGTGCGCGCCCAACTGGCGTCAGTTCTCCAAGGCATCGTCACCCAGGTATTGCTCCCTCGTGCATCCGGAAGCGGTCGGATCGCGGCCCGCGAGATCCTGCTAGCGACCCCCGCCGTGCGGACAATGATCCGGGAAGGCAATACGCACCAACTTTACAATTCGCTCACCGGAGGCCTTCAGGCTGGGATGTGTCCCCTCGAGCTCTCCCTCGCCGCCAAAGTCCGACAGAACCTCATTACCTTGGAAGACGCCGAGGGCGTCGCCAACCGTCCAACCATGCTGCAGGATTACCTCGCGAGCCGGACCTTTTCCTACACGGTTCCTGGTCTTGCTCTCGCTAAGCTCCAAGACACGGAGGAGTACGACGAGCTAAGTTGATGAACTGCCACCACTACCGCAGATCACTCTAATGAGAGTGTGTGGTGCCTCATGACATGTCACTTTGCCGTGTCTGAAAATTGGCCTTTTATGGCCTCTAGTTGCTTTTGAATTACGTTGGTATCTCAAGGTTTTTTTAAAAAAGTAAAGAAGAGGTATTTTTATGCCCAATAAATGCGCGCCTAAAAGTGAAAAACTGATTAAAAAGAAAGGAAAGAGGTATATAGGATCTTATTATTTTAGTTTTAAAAATACTTATTGACATTTATGATAAAGTCCAATATTTATAAAGGTGTTCTAGATATTCTCTTTCTCCTCTTTCTCCTCTTTCTCCTCTGTCCATCGTGGACCTCGTAAAAACTATCTCATTTTGTAACCAAGTTGCGGCCGGCCCCGTCACTCCTCTCAACGGGGCGTTAAAGCGCTCAATCTCAGAAGTAAAATCAACTCACCGTCGATAGTAGAGCCTGTTTCGACAAAGCAATCACAAGAAAAACAATGAAAATAAATAGAAGACAAGCAACCCAAGCAAAAAAAAGGAAAAGTGGTTTCACCTTGATCGAGGTCATCGCCGTCCTCGTCCTGCTCGGCATCCTCGCTGCTATCGCAGTGCCAAAGTATATCGACATGGCTGATAACGCAAAGGACCGAGCGCTTGACGCGGGAATCGCCGAATTGAACGGCCGCGAAGCTCTTGCTTGGGGCCAACAGATGCTCGCGACGGCTGGCTACACTGCCTCCAGTGAGGCCTTGATCCAAACTGCTGTCGGCAGTGACCTTAACCAGGGTTCGGGGACTGATTACGTTCTGACTGTTAGTAATACTACAGCAGGAACCTTGACGTTCCAAGATTATCCCAGCCCTAATGCGCTCTCTCTGACGCGAACAGTATCGACCTCAACTGCGCCAGCGACCTGGGCGAGATAGTAATCTAAGAATAATTACGGGCCGAGTTCATTCCGGAAAACCATCCCGTGAACTCGGTCTGAAACTTGGAACATAGCTCCAAAGAGATCCCCCCAAAAGTGACTCATCTCAAGCAGTCTCCCGCGCGGTTCCGCAGTGGCTTTACCTTGGTCGAAGCCGTGGCCACTTTGGTTCTGCTCGGGATTTTGGGCGGGGGAGTTGTGAGCGTTTTACCTGGCTCCAATGTCACTTTGGCGACGGAAGCCGATCGACTGAGTTCCCATTTGCGCTACGCCCAGATCCGGGCTCAAGCCGATACCTATCAGTGGCGCTTGGTCTTCACCGACACCACAACTTACCAGATCGGTCCCGTGGTCATTCCCGGCGCTGGCTTCACGCCGGGAATCATTCCCGGCACCGGCGCGATGGAAGGCACCCTGACCGAGGGTGTAACGACGCCCTCAGGGACCGTCATTCGTTTTGATTCATGGGGAAGGCCCTTGAGCGATGCGGGAGCTCTCCTTGGCGCAGATCAAACGATCATCCTGACCGGCGGAGCACGAAACCAGAGCATCACCATTCTAGCGGGAACCGGATTAATCCAATGAAGTCGAGGTCTCACAAATCTCGGCCAGCGCTCTTTCGCAGCCCGAGCGGCTTTACCCTCATCGAGGTAATCGCCACTCTTTCGCTATCGGCGGTTTTGATGGCCTTTTTGCTGCCTCTGATCGCTTCCGGCCTGCAAGGGAGCAGAAGCGCGTTGTTGCGCATGCCGGAAACCAATAATCTGCGGACGGAAATGGATGCGGTGTGGCATCTTTACCGCACCGTTTACCCCAACGACCTGCCTGCCTTATCCGCCGCGATCGACACTGCCGCTGCCGCTGATCCTCCGACTTATCTCCTTCTCGACAAAAGCTGGGTCGATTTCGATGTCAATGGGGCCGAATCCATCCCCCCTCCGGGAACTGAAAACATCCTGCGGGTCACCTTGGGCAACAGCCAGGGTGAACGTCTCACCACCTATTTTTTCCCTATTCCGTAATGTCATGAAGACCCATTGCCAGAATCGGGCCGGCTTTACCCTTATCGAGGTTATCGCGGTCCTGGCCCTGAGCGGGATTGCACTCGTATTTACCGCCATGTTGCTTGTGACGTCCACTAAGGTCTTCATCAGCAATAAGGACGCTGCCGAGGACTCCCAGAAAATCCAGGTCGCCATGAATCGTTTAGTCAAGGAACTGACCTTCGCGGACGCTGGCACCGTGGGGGTCACCGATGGTCGGACTGTTCAGTGGACCTCTAGCCATCCCGATCGGCTTGGCGAAGCGGAGACCGCTACCTGGAATGGCACCTCCGGCTCCAGCCTGACTTTGCAGGGTGCCGCGCTGTTGGATAATGTCAGCGTTTTTGCGGTCTCCTCCACAGCCGACACCATCACCATCACCTTACGATCTACGCGCAGTGATGGAGTCTCAAACACCACGATGATCCATCCCCGCTATGATCAGTAAGGAAGAGCAAGCGTTACCCCGCTCAGCCCAATCGAGGATGGGAATTGAGGTGAGCTGTTTTGCGACCCGAAGTGGCGGTCGTGTCTATTAAGTCCCCCCCCCAACCGAAGAACCAGATGATGACTCCCCAAAAAGCGACTCCAATCCGCCCCGTCAATTCCCTTCGGAAGGGCGCGGTCTTGCTCAGCGTGATCGCAGTGATGCTAATCATGGCCGTTTTGGGGGTATCAGTGATCTCGTTGACCCAGAGTTCGGACCACAGCTCCCTCAGCTTTAATGCAGGATCCCGAGCCTACTATCTGGCCGAATCAGGATTACGCTATGCCCAGCACATCCACGGCAGCGAAGGGTGGCTCGACGGATATCAACACACTTTAAGCCTCCAAGGCGGAGAAGAGATTGAGGTTATTCGGATCGTCGACACCTTCTGGGCGACGGCCATCGTGGATGCCGGGACAGCGCAGGAGGCGCGGGCTCGCGTTCCGATGCCATTGAGCCCGTAAAGTAACGAGCAGGACCAGCGCTGGTCAACCTCGGGTCGGCCGGGGGTCTTGTAATTCTATTAAAATCAGGAATTACCAATGTTCCTAGTTCAGCAACTACGGGAGACATCGGGAAGAGCCCCATCGCGGGTGCCGCTATGACTGCGATAACGCAACCCCAAGTGACTGGAAATATCTACTCAGTCGATGCTGCTGGCCCTGCTGGAATTATTACTGGTCCTGTCAAGCTCGGCTCGGCTGTCCTCGACATGGAAGCCGCTTACACCGAGGCCGCCGGACGCCCAAACCCCGATTTCATTGAGCTGGCTGCCGGAGATATCAGCGGAATGACGCTCACCCCTAGCATCTATAAATGGAGCTCCGGCGTGACCGTGCCTACGGACGTCACGTTCTCGGGTTGCTCGAATGATGTTTGGATCCTCGAGATCGCGGGGACTTTCACGGTGGGTAACGGTGTCGCGATTCATCTCGCAGGAGGCGCCCAGGCCAAGAATATCTTCTGGCAGGTCGCCGGCGCTAACACGATTGGAACGACCGCCCACTTTGAAGAGAACCTCCTCGCTAAGACCTCGATCACCATACAGACTAGGATATCCATTAATGGCCGCCTGTTCGCGCAAACTGCGGTGGCCCTGGAGATGAATACCGTGACCGAGCCGGAGTAAGGTAATAATCAACTAAGTCATAAAGGGGAAGGAGTGCCATGCTCTCCTGACTCTTTTCCGTATCGGCGAACGCGAAAAATTAGTAACTACTCAGATCTTTAAAAAAGCTTAACCACTTGATCGACGTAGAATCATGGTGCAACGACCGACCCGTGACGGACTCATCGCCTTGGCAAAGGCTGATCCCGCAGCCATCGCGGACTTGCTTGACGAAAACGGCAAGGAACATTGGGCTTTAAAGGTTCGGGCAAGCAGCACTTTGGGAAACTGACTGGGCATTCGTGTCAAGTTAAGAGCCTGCATTGCTATGATTGTCAAAATTATTGCGGATTGATTCCGCATCGAGGCCCGTTCCGGGTTCTTCCGCCGTCTACGAATGATGGCATCGATTGGATTCAGCGATTGAGCCAGGAGGCCATCGACCGCGTCACGAGATCGGCGGCATCTTGTTGGACGAAGTGCCCGGCTCCAGGGATTGTCACCAGGGTGAGATCGCTCTCGATCCAGTTCCAGGTATCGTTGAGGGCTCCTGCAAGGAGTGCGTTGTCGTCGAGGCCGTGGATCAAAAGGACCGGGCAGACGACCTTTACCTTGGGGGCTTCCTTTGGCAGTTCGTAAGGTGGGCGCGGATAGTTTTTCTTGTAGAGGTTCAGCATCGCTTCAAAATCCGAGCGCTTGAATGCCTCAAGATACTTTTCCTTGGCCGCAGCGTCGGTGACCCAGGATGCGAGCCCTTTCGCCGTGAGTTTTTTGTGCGCTCCTGGTTTTTGAAACTCACGGGCATAGGCCGAGTTTTTTTGCTGCTGTGGGTTGGTGGCCAGTTCCCGCGTGAGTCCGTGCGGGTGGGGGAGGTTCAGGACGATGAGCTTCTCGGTCAGTTCGGGATGAGTCATCGCGAAGGTCCACGCGATCATCCCGCCCCAGTCATGGCCGCAGATGACCGCTTTCTTTTTCCCGGTCTGTTTCAGCACCGCGGCGACATCTTCGACCAGTAAGGGTATCGCGTAGTTGTCGACGCCCTTCGGTTTGTCGCTCTTGTTGAAGCCGCGCAGGTCGATCGCCAACACGTGTCGAGTCTTCGAGAGGGCAGCGATCTGTTTGCGCCATGTATACCAGTAATCAGGAAATCCGTGGATCATGATCACCGGAGCGCCGGGATTTTCATCTCCCGCTGAAACGTAATGGATCTTCACCCCATCGTTTTTCGCAAAGTGGTGACTGGGTTCGGTTTCGCCATGAGAACATAAAGGCAAGGAAGCGAGCGTGGCTGCGATCAGCCATGATGAGATGGTGTGTCGATTGAACATGCTGGATCGAAGTGGATCTACTCCTGGGAATTTGATACCCATCAAGTTGTTACAGGTTAAGCCAAATTAAGCAATTTCCGAGCACCCAGATAGCCCGGTGATCAGGTCACCATTTCAGGACCACTTTGAATGTTAGGTTCAGGCCTTGCAT
>JAPKCM010000023.1 GCA_028822935.1 Akkermansiaceae bacterium | reverse complement strand
TCACCTCACTCATTCCACTCGATACCCGAATTGAAAATTTCGTCATCGAACAAAGTACCGACCTCATGACCTGGACCGAGCTCGGAAGTGAAAACACCACCCGGGAAATCACGGGCGCCAACGTCATCCTCACACTCGCTCCCTTTTACATTCCCTCATCACCCACCAACTTTTACCGTGCCAGTTGGCGCTGATTGGCGCCATTTGCCAATTCGATGAAAACACTCCCTCTCCTCCTGCGGCATTTCGACAATACTCGCATAGGGAACATGAACTCGGTATTCGCCAGCGCATGGTCCGTATCATCGCAGGCAATGCAACCCCCTTTCTCCTCCTCTCCGATCCCTTGGATCGGCTCCCTCAAGCGCCCCACGCAAAAAGAAAATTCCGAGCAGTTCACAAAAAAAGGCCGCACCCGGATGGGCGCGGCCATTAAAGTAAGACTGGATACGCCGTTTTTCTAGCGGCGGCGGCGGATGAGACCCAGCGCTCCGAGGCCGAGGAGGACTGCGCTGCTGGGCTCAGGGACCGATGTGACCTCCAAGTTGTCGAACACGCCAAAACTTAGGGCCGGGTTTCCCGAGACCGAACTGAACAGATCCGCGAAAGCCACGCCCGCGCCACCGCTGGTGGCGAACGAACTACCCACGCCAGCATCCAGGGTGCCGATTGAAACTGTATTGCCGGAGGCGGCGCTGGTCATCGAGAACGTCGCGGTTCCTGCTGTCTGATTGACAAGGGCATTCAGGGTCATCCACTGGAAACCGCCAACGCCATTGTTTGTGACTGTTGCATCTCCTTGAACGGTTGGTGGTACCAAGCCAGGGAAGGCTGCGCTGAATTCGGCACCGCTGTTGTTGTTGGAAAGGACGTCATACTGAAGAGATGCGATGAATTGCTCGCCGGTATCTTTGTAAAGGCGGTAGTCGCGGCCCGATCCACCCTCTCCTGTGTAGAGGAGGGAACCGCCGTTGCGTCCTACTGTCGAACCATCGTGGCCGATCACAATTCCGCCAAATTCGGTAGAGCCCGCACCGCCACCTGGGAATGGGCCGACTGCGTTGACCCAAGCATCAACAGAAACCGTATATACGGAAGCTGTGATCGCAGTGCTGGTCACAACAACGATTTGTTCCGCGCTGGCAGTGACGTCCCCGTTATTGGCTTCCAACCTCAGGCCCGTTGTCCCGCTGCCGTTAGGGGCTGAGGGAATGCCGTCTGCGCTATAGTCGTAGCCAAACTGCGAGCTAGTGTCCGCGCTTCCCAAGACGGTCAGTCCGGTCGAAGAATCGAAACCTGAGGAAAAAAGCGATGCCGCTGGCGCCATCGCCGGAGAACTTAAAAGCGCAGCCAGCAAAGCAACGGGACGAATGGATGGTTTTTGCATTGGTAGATTCTTCATTGTGTCGGTAATTTTGGGAAGTTCATTGGCGCATCGCACGCCTGTCGATGCTGTCGTCAGGGCAGTGAAAATTTGAAAATTTATAATCCAAAGCCATCTAAAGTTTTGCCACAACACCATAACAGTCAAGTCATTCTGTTTATCTTGTCACTTACGGATTGCGATTCGTGATATTTCCAGAAACCAATGGCGCATTGGATTCGATCTCCAATCGCCGATTCATAAAAGCTAAGGAAGCCGGTGACATGCCAAGCGAAGCATAACCTGCTGAAGCTAGCTGCTCGCAATTTTTGGGCGATGTGACCCTCCAAACCACCTAAAATAATGCGATTCCACTGGCACACTCACCACCTCACCCTCACCAATCCTTGGGGCATCGCCCGCGGTGTTTCTAAGGAGAAAGAGGGGTGGGTATTCGAAATTGAGCACGCAGGGGTGATCGGCCACGGGGAAGCGGCGCACACCAAACGGAACGGGGAATCGCTCGAATCAGTGAAGCTTGATTTCGAGCGAGTGGCTGCTGCGGCGGCGGGCAAGGACGATCCTAGGGCGTTGCTCGATGCCCTACCCTTCATCGGCATCAATGGCGCCTCGGCGGCGGCGATCGACGTGGCGCTTCATGATTGGCTCGCACAGCAGGCGGGCGTCGCTTTGCACGATTTCCTCGGGATCAAGGCGTCGCCCTTGCCCATTACGAGCTTCTCGATCGGCATCGATGACGCCGAGACCATCGCGCGCAAGGTCGAGGAAGCGGCTGAATACCCGATTCTCAAAGTGAAGCTCGGCACCGACCGCGATCGCGAGATCATCGGCGCGGTGCGCTCGGTCACCAACAAGCCGCTACGTGTCGATGCGAACGAGGGGTGGGCAACGCGCAAGGAGGCTCTCGAACAGGTCAAGTGGTTAGCGGGCGAAGGGATCGAGCTCGTCGAGCAGCCGCTACCCGCCCATCGGATCGCAGACGTGGCCTGGCTGCGCGAGCGCTCACCTTTGCCAATCGTCGCCGACGAAGACGCGATGACATCGGCGAACTTGCGCGAGCTGGCGGTGGCTTACGACGGCATCAATATCAAGCTCGCTAAATGCGGCGGTCTGCGCGAGGCGGTGCGCATGCTCGACCTCGCTGACGAATTGGGGCTGCGGGTGATGCTGGGTTGCATGATCGAGTCTTCGCTCGGGATCACTGCCGCCGCACACCTCGGGGCGAGGGCGGAATGGCTGGACCTGGACGGCAACTTGCTGGTCTCGGATGATTCATATGTTGGCTTGCGCTGCGATCGCGGAGTCCTAACACTGCCGAACGCTCCTGGGCTCGGCGTCACTTTGGTCTCGCCCGGTCGCGATTGATGCGACAGCTTTCCGACCGCCATGCGCTCGATAACCGAACGGGGAGTCTTCTCCCACCAGCCCCAAGAATACGGCCAGTCTGTTTTAGGCAAGGCCTTGGAATTCTGGCCCGCAGCCGAGGAAACCGATGTCCTGCTCGTGGGCGGTATCCACGGTGAGGAACCGGACACCACGGTGCTGCTTTCGCGCGCGCTGCGGTCATTACGACATCAGTCTGCACGAGCGGCGGTGATCACCGCCGCGAACCCGGACGGCATCACCCGCGGGACGCGTGGCAACGCCAACGGTGTCGATTTGAACCGGAATTTCTCCACCGCCGACTGGCAACCCGAGCCCATTACGCACCGCTGGAGCTTCGAGCACGACAGCACCGTGCAGCTCAGCCCCGGCTCCGCGCCGGCCTCTGAGCCTGAGATTACCGCGCTGACGGCCTTGATCACGCGGTTGCAGCCGAAGCGAATCGTCTCGCTGCACGGGCATCTCGACTGCATCGAAGACCCGGCAGGTTCGAAGTTCGGCCGCTGGGCGGCAGAACATTCGGGCTTACCCTTGGTAGAAAGCGTCGGCTATGCCACGCCCGGCTCGATGGGGACTTGGGCCGCGGAACAGGGCATCCCGATCATCACTTGGGAGTTCGCTCCGCACTCGATCGAGGCGATGTTCGCCACGCAGCTACCAGCGCTAGTGGAGGTCTTGAAGGGGAGTTATGATCGCTAGTGGCACCGCTTCACTCAGCGTGTATTAAGACCAAAGATTAAAAAACAGTATCTCTCGGCACCCATTTTGCTTAACACCCTCCCGTCGACCTAGTTAAGGTCCGACCATTGCTATGAAAGTTTACGCCTCAATCGCCCTGATCTCACTTGCCTTGGCGAGCATCACACCGGCTCAAGAACTCTTCTCCGACGATTTCAACTCCGACAGCTCGGCGGACTACACCCTCAATACTTCGTCCGATGACACGGAGGTCGAGTTTGGGTTCGATTACTCCACGCTCGGCATTCCGGTCGCGCCGAATACGACCGATGCCAGCACACTTGGTTTAAGATTGGCGGGGAACCTCGTCGACCCAGGAGGGGCAGAGGCGGTGACGCTGGCGACGATCATGCAGTTCACGGGCAATTTCTCAGTCAGCTTCGACGGCTGGATTAACGCCAATGGGCCTTTTCCTGGCGGTGGCGGCGGCTCAACGGAATTCATCACGATCGGCCTCGGTAGCGACGGCTCGACCGTCAATCAAGGGGGCGCTACTGGTAGCGGTTCCTGGGCGGTGGCCAGTGGTGAGGGTGGCTCGAGCCGCGACTACCGCGCCTACAAAAACGACGCCGAGCAGTTTACGGAGAGCGGCCAGTATGCCGCGAGTCAGAATAATAACGACCTCTACTACTCCAGCTTCGGCGGTATCGATGTCGGCACTTTCCCCGTGCAAGGGAACATCGCCCAACAGAACGGCACCAGCGCTACGGGTAGCTTCGGCTTCGCCTGGCACCGCGTGACCTTAGCGGTCGACTCCACCGGCGGCACAGGCGGAGCGGCGGCGGTGACGTGGACCATCGATGGGTTGCGAATTGCCACGCTCGACGCAGGCATCGGCGACAGTTTCGCCACCGATGGCAGTGCCACGGTCGGCATGATGGACATTTTCAGCTCAGTCTCCGACAACGCCCAGCTCAGCTTCTGCCTCATCGATAATCTCGTGGTCGAGGTCGCCCAGGCCTCGACAATTCGCATCACACAGTTGCAGAACTTCGCCACCCTAAACCAAGAGAACGCGACCAGCCATTCCCTGTTCTCGATCGAGAACCGCGGACTCACCCCGATCACCCTGAACGAGCTGAACTTCACTGGCGAGGACGCCGCGAGCTTCTCGCTGGACACCGACCTGCCACTGGTGATCGACCCGTTCGAGATCGAGGGGGTGGACATCATCTATACCGCTTCTGGCGATACGGGCGGCAAAACCGCGCAACTGGAATTTGTTTCCACCGACGGGTTAGAACCTTCCGTGATACTTGCGCTTTCTGCGACCTACGCGGAGACACTGCTCGCCCACTACAAGCTCGACGAAACCGAAGGCGTAATCATGGTCGAAGCCACCGGAAACGGTCCCAACGGGGCGTTTATCATCCGAGACCCGCTCGACTATGCCAAGGCCGCACTCGCCACCGGGACCGCCATCGGCTTCAGCGCCGCGGATTCCGGCGATTCCGGAAACCTTGCGCTGGCCGCGCCCTTACACGTGCCAACCACCAGCATCTCGCTCTGGGTGCAGCGCGACGCTGATTCGGTGGGCGAAGACGTCCTTTTCAACCGCGACCCCGGCTTCACCGGCGCGGATGCCATCTACGGCTGCATGGTCGACGATTTCGGCATAGTGACCTACCGTGCAGGCGGCGAGGTGGTGCTGCAGTCCGCCGAAGGCGCTGTCCCCACGGGTAGCAAGCACCATGTGGTCATCACCCACCTCGATGAGGACGGCTTCGGCAACGATACCGCCACCCGCGCGCGGATGTATATCGACGGCGTGATGGTCGATGAGAACACCGAGCCGACCGGGTTCGATGTCTACCCCAGCAGCGCTTCAACGCGCAGCCTTTTCATTGCGAGTCGCACCGCCGCCGGCTCAGGTTTGGACGGGTTGCTCGATGACCTTCAGATCTACTCGATCGAGATCACCCCCGAGCAGGTCAACACCATGTTCAACGCGCCCGGCCTCACCGCTTCCATGGAAGCGCCCGAACTGCGCATCACCGACGTCAGTTATGACATGGACGCCGGCAGCTTCACCTTGACTTGGGACTCGATCCCCGGACAGACCTACTATCTGGAAGGAAGCACCACGCTGCAACCCGGTCTCGGCGAGCCAACTTGGCAGGAGCTAGAAGACTCGATCGAGAGCCAGGGCGCCTCCACTACTTACACCTACACTGGGGTCAGCGGGCCACTGAATTTCTTCCGAATCTTCGTGCCGTGAGGCACGCGGTCGCTCTCTTTTTCCACCAGCAACTCCCCAGAGTTCCCCGCCCAATCGAGACCTGCCCAAAATAGTTCCCTCGTCTGGAGTGGAAACCGAAAGCCAGTTCGTCTCGCCCCTCCGGCATCCAACCACCCCCACCTTCAAACTCGGGATCACGCCGCCGACCCTCGCGAAGCGAGTCTCCCGGACTTTCGGATACGTCGGATCCCCCGGAACGAGCATCGGTCTCAACCTGACCTTCGAGTAATCCTAGTTGACTCTCACGTAGGTGAAGGTTGCAAAGAACATTTCATCGAAGGTCTGATCACCCCAGCTAACAGTTTCTGAGGGATCGGGATTTGCAAGATTCAAGGACGAGTTGTCCCAGGCGTTGTCGACGATGAGCTTTGATCCTGCAGTGATACGCAGTGGTTTTTCAAATTGGTAAGTCCGTTGCCAGTTGAAGTTGTAGTTTGGGACAGAGAGGATGACTTGTTCGCTTCCGTCTACCCCTGGCTTTTTGATGGTAAAGCTCATTCGCTTTCCACGGAAATGCATGTGGGGGTTAATGCTATAGAGGATAATGTCGCGGTCGATCGGTAGGGTGTAGGTCTCGGGGTGATCCGAGGTGAAAGAAGGGATAGAAAACTTGTGGTGGGCCACGACACCGGTTTGGAAGACTTTCGCTGGAGGTGTATCTAGGAGGTGGAGGCCAATACGAGTGGTGTCTTCGGTGGCACGTCCGGATACGGTGTAGTGTATCTCGACTTTGATACGTTGATCTTTTTTGAGAAGAACTCCCGTTCCTATCGGATATGCTTTGGGATCGGTGCCTGGGGCGTATCCCGTGATCCAGTGCCCGCTGATGTTACGCTTCTTTGGCGCATGTTGGTTCTCAATGGTAGCGATAGCGTGATGAAGAACCTTTAGGTTTCCCGGGTTGATTTCGGCGGCCCGAATCCAAACGTCGCGATCGAAAGGGGAATCGATGTAGGCGTATCGGTATTCGAGAATTCCTTCCGCCGGGACTTTTTGGAGTGGGAGAGAGATGACTTTATCGGGCTTACCTAGCGACCATTCGGGGAACTCGGGTTGGTATTCAGCAAGGGGATCGGGGCCTTCACCACGAGGGCTTCCGGCACGGATCCATTGAATGATGGTTTTGCTCTCTTTATCAGTGAGAGCTCCGGAGTTTGAAAATTTCCCGAAGTGAGGATCGGCATGCCAAGGAGGCATCTGTTTAGTGAGAATCATCTCAGCCATCATATCGGACCAGCCCTTTACTTTCTTGTGGCTGGACATCGAGAAGGGGCCTACCCCGCCCTTAGTGTGACATTCGACACATCGTTGCTTCAGGATGGGAGCAACATGTTCGGCGTAGCCGACCTCTTCCTTTTTTACATCGTCGAGGGTGATGAGGCAGCCCGGGGACTCAACTTTCGGCTCGTTGATTTCCTTACCATTCAAGAAGGCATCGATGGCCTCGCTGAGGTAGCGTTTGGTGACCGTAGACTTTTCAGACTGGTAGGAAAGACCGTCGTCGATGGGTCCCCGAAAGATAATGCCCCTTTTCTTAGTGTCGATGAGGATAGCTTCGGCAGTTCGGGTTACTTGGAGCATTCCGGCGACTAGCTGACTCGTGTCCTTGAGAATGGGGATGTCGATTTTAAATTCTTTGGCTTCTTCGAGGATATCCTCTCGTTCATCTTGAATACTGGCATTGAGCATTCCAAAAAGGATGCCTTTAGATTGGAATGAATTTCTCAATCTCTTCAGTTCAGGAATTCGTTTACGGACGAGGGGGCAACCATTTCCTTGGACAAACAAGACAATCCCTTTGACCTTGGGGTTACGGCGGTAGTAGTCGAATTCGTGAAATCGTCCTTCGTGATCGATCAGAGCGAAATTCTCCACCTTAAGTTCAGCGGCTTGAACCACATGACCGGCTAGTAAGAGAACGGTCGAAAGGAGTGTGAGAAGAGAAAGAAATGAACACATGGGTTTGGGACGTAGAGTAGGAATTTTTCTGATACCAGGACAAGGAAGAATAGTGGATTTGGGCAGAGCGTTAGACGAGCAATTCGCCGTTCTAGCTTCGCATCGAAGAACAGCGGTAATGATCACCTGAAGCACGGCCAGCACGAAGCAATTCAAGCCTGCCATTGACCATAGCGCGAAGGTGGGCGATGAAGTCACTTCAACCAATGCCCTCGGGCAAAAAACACTAATCCAAATATTTCATGCCTACTGAACTCACCGGAACATCATTCATCGGTTTCTCACGCTCCGCTGGCACCGCGCCATGCGGGCAAGCGGTAAATCCAGCCTCCGGCGAGAAACTTTCTCCGCAATACATGACTGCCACCTCCGAGGAAGTGGAGAAGGCAATGTCCCTTGCTGCTGGAGCGTTTCCCGCATACTCGAATCTGCCCGGCAGCGCCCGTGCAGGATTCCTCCGTGCTATCGCTGACAAGATCGAAGCTTCTGTGGAAGATATCGCCGCACGCGGTCCACAGGAAACCGGTCTCCCCGAAGGTCGCATGCGCGGTGAAACTGGCCGCACTACCGGCCAACTCCGCTTATTTGCAACTCTGCTGGAAGAAGGCTCTTGGGTCGATGCGCGGATCGAACGTGCTCAACCGGATCGCCAGCCAGTTCCCAAGCCGGATCTACGCTCGATGCTGCGTCCGCTCGGCCCGGTCGCCGTTTTCTGCGCTAGTAACTTCCCACTCGCGTTCTCCGTGGCAGGTGGCGATACTGCCTCCGCTTTGGCATCTGGATGTCCGGTAGTGGTCATTGCGCACTCCTCGCATCCCGGCATCGCTGAAATCGTCGGCAACGCGGTTATCGCGGCCGCCAAGGAGAAGGGTATGCCCGAAGGTGTTTTCTCTCTGCTCTACGGTGGTGGCCGGACGGTCGGTCAAGCTATCGTGAAACATCCTGTGATCCAAGCGGTCGGATTCACCGGATCTCGTGGCGCAGGAACCGCGCTGATGGCCAGTGCGGCAGCCCGCCCCCAGCCGATCCCGGTTTATGCGGAAATGAGCTCGGTTAATCCGCTGGTCATTCTTCCCGGAGCCCTCGCCCGTGGGGAAACCGCTCTTGCTGAAGGTTACTACGGATCGCTAACACTCGGCGGCGGCCAATTCTGCACCAATCCCGGATTGGTTTTCCTACCCGAGGCTCAGGGTGACGAATTTATCGCGCACTTGAAAACCCTCGTCGAGGGTGGTCAGCCCGCGACTCTCCTGAACGCTTCGATCTGTGAGGCCTACAAGGAAGCGACCGGTTCGTTCGCAGCTAAGCCCGGTGTGGAAACGCTCGCCAAATGCACCACCGAATCTGGATACGGCCAGGGCGCACCGGTCGTGTTCACTGTTTCCATCAAGGATTTCCTCGAAAACGAAGATTTGCAGGCTGAGTTGTTCGGTCCGGGTTCGTTGATCGTTCGCGGTAGTGTCGCGGAAATCGAGACAGCCATCGCGAAACTTGAAGGCCAGCTCACCGCAACCGTCCAGGGAACCGATGAAGAGCTCACGACTAACGCGAAGCTCGTCACCGCACTTCAGCAACGCGCGGGACGGCTCATTTTTAATAATTTCCCGACCGGTGTCGAAGTCTGCTCAAGCATGGTGCACGGTGGCCCGTTCCCAGCGACCTCGGATGGACGTAGTACTTCGGTAGGAACGATGGCGATCTACCGCTTCTGCCGCCCAGTATCATGGCAGAGCTTCCCTGATGCAGCCCTTCCAGTCGAGCTTCAGGAATCCAATCCGCTCGGCATCAAGCGAATGGGGTGATATCGACAGAGACCGCACCCGCCGGAACTTATTTCAAGAGATGTTTCGGGCCACTGCAGTCAGATCGCTCACTCCTATCAGAACAATCACATGAAGATTTTACTCCTATTCCTGACTCTTTGGTGCACCTCACTTGGACAGGTCGAGACTGTTGGCCCCTGCGTCGGCAGCGTCGGCCCGAACGATGCCTATTTTCTCTTCCGGCCCGGGGAGTCAACACTAAATTTGCGCCTCTCGGTGCTCTCCGAATCCGGGGAGATCGTAGCGAGCGCCGACGCGGAGAGCGCCGCGATCGATGACTTCGTCGCCAAGTTCCATGTGACTCAGCTCGAGAGCGGCACACGCTATCGCTACCAGATCGCCGAGCTATCTTCGTCCGACGAGCCAGCGCTCATCGCCGCTGGAGATGATCTGAAATTCCGAACAGTCGACGCCTCGCGAAAGAGTAAGGTGACAGCGGTAATGATCTCCTGCGTGAACAAGGATGATACCGCACCGGTGTGGGAAGAAATTGGCCGACTCTCGCCCGACCTGCTCTGCCTCTCCGGCGACACGCCCTACATCGATACGATCAAGCTCGGGGACGTGCGTCGCAAACACCGCGCTCTTCTCAACGAAGCACCCCTGGCAAGCTTGGCCCGCCGGACATCGATCGTAGGAATCTGGGACGACCACGACTTCGGGCTCAACAATGGCAACGGCAGGAACTTGAAGGATGGCAAGGCCGCGACTCGCAAGGCCTTCGTCGAATACCGCGCCCACCGGAACTACGGCAACGATCGCGAGGGAGTCTACCACAAGACAGATCTCGGAGCGATCGAGATCTTTCACCTCGATCCGCGCTGGTTCTCACAGTCGGAGCCATCTCCCGTCGATCCATCTCAGCCTTCCTGTTTCGGCAAGGACCAGTGGGCATGGATCTTGAAGTCGCTTAAGGAGTCCAAGGCCCCGTTTAAGGTGCTTTCGATGGGCGCTATCTGGCAGGACAAGAAGAACTCGGAGACAGACGACATGTTTACCTACTGGTATGAGCGCGACGCACTTCTCGATTTCATCCGGCGCGAGCGCATCGATGGCGTCATCCTGCACGGCGGCGATATCCACGTCTCCCGCTATCTGCTCCACCCCGGACGCGTCGGCTATGACCTGCACGACTTCATTATGTCGCCCGGACACAAGCGCATCATCCCATCGCTGAACGTCTACCACCCTTCTCTCGAGTGGTCGCTCGTCGAGGGTCAGCAGTTTCTCACTCTCGAGGCCGACCCCACTCTCGAGGATCCGACGCTCACCGTCCGTTTTAGTCAACCAGGCGGCAAGGTGAACAAGACAGTTGTCATCAGGCACTCCCAGCTCGTTTCTCCAGAGAAGCCAGATCCGCTGCGAGCTTACTGGTCATTCGACAGTGATCTTGCTAACGCCTCTCCGCTCGGCGAGCGACTTGATGCCGTCGCCCATAATGGTGCCAGTATCGCCCGCGATTGCGGCATCCGCGGTGGGGCCTTGCGGCTGGCTCGCGACCAACAACAGTTCGCCAACATCTCGCGTAGTTTTCTCGACGATAATTCAGCCGGCCATTCGATCTCCTGCTGGATCAAGCCGGGTTCCCTGCCTGCCCACGGCAGCAAGGCACGCCATTTTATCCTCGAATCCACTGCCGAAGGCAAACCTGACGCCAAGGCCGCTTACCATCTCTCGCTCGAACTCAGCCAATCCGATGATCCAAAGAAAGTCGCGATCCGCTTGCACTCGCAGACCCTCAAACCAGCTTCCAAACCTGAGGCCGCGCCAACCCCGACCGTGCATGGCCCGTTCCAGACAAACCACCCACGCGCACAGCTCGAGAACCAGTGGTCGCACCTCATCGTCACTTTCGATTCTGCACAGTTGCAAATCTTTCTGAACGGGAAACTGGCAGGCTCCCACAAACTCGACCCTCCCGGCCCGGCGGCCGAGTTCGGAGGGTTGATCATCGGAGGACATCGCACCGGCACAGGGAGAAATTTCGACGGCCTGATCGATGAGGTTGCGGTCCGGCAGACCGTCCTCTCCACTACGGATGCACTGAAGCTCTTCAACGGTGGCAAACCTGACGCGATTCCGCAGCAATAGATGACGCGCGTCTCAAGCTTGCCGTTTTCATCTTGGCCATTGCTAGTCTGAAAAGACGTTCCAGAAATGCCCTACACAATGAAAGTCAGGCATGCTTCATGGCCCCACCCATTCCGTGTTCATGTCGAGCAGGTTCACGAAGAAGTCATTCGTTAGGCTCTCGGGATTCTTGGCGAATACGCCCATGTTAGGGAACCCAACATTGGTATTGAGGACGCGCATGCCACCGATAAAGACGGTCATTTCTGGAGCCGTGAGCGTCAGCAGTTGTGCACGATTGAGGAGCTTCTTTAGCGCAGGGCGGTCGAGTTTCCTTCCGAGGAAGTTGCGGAATCCATCTGTTTTGGGCTCAAGGTGCGAGGCGGTGAGATCGAGGTCGGGCAGGACAAGTCTTGAGCAGTTGGCGGGTAAATCTTTAGATATCCCAAGTCTGCCAACCCGCGTGCCACGTCAGTCACAAAAGAGCTATTTTTTAGTTAATTCTTTTATAATTAGCGCCTTGCGATTAAACCGACGCGAATGATTCCTTTCTTTAGAATGAACAGTTCAAAAAACTTCTATTTGCTTGAAACAGCTGGTCAGTAAATCTCTTGTTCTTTCGAAGCTCGCCGGGGTCAGGAAGGAAATGAACATCCCCTTTCACATCGATCAACCTGATATTCTTAGTGCTGCCGCTTGGCAAGCGCGGGCTCTTGAGCATCGGGAAATGATCGAGACCATCTCCGTTCCGATGCGGGCTCGTAAATCCCACCAGGAAAAACATCCGGTCTACGACTTCCTTCACACCTATTACTCTTACTCATTCGGCAGACTGGAACGATGGCATCCAGGACTTGGGGTTATTCTCGAAGGTGCCGACCCCACTCAGTTCTCTGAGAAATATTACCGTCATTCAGACAGGTTAACTTCCATTGATCCTTCCCTTCTCACCGAGAAAGGCCACGACCGACTCAAGTGGGTCCACAACCTCCTTTCCCTCACTCAGTCCCGCCCTCCCCACTTCGCCTGCCACGGACTCCACGAGTGGGCCATGGTTTACTCCGGAGCCGATATCCGCCACCGCGAATCTGCCCCCCTCCGGCTCCCGCAAAAAGAGATCGATGATCTAGTCGCCTCCCGGCCGATTGCTTGCTCGCACTTCGACGCCTTTCGCTTCTTTGCGCCCGACACCGTAGCATTCAATAAACTTTTCCCCACTCTTCCAACTCGCGAGAAACACGAGCAACCCGGCTGTCTCCACGCCAACATGGACCTCTACAAATGGGCTTACAAAAGCTCCCCGTGGATTTCCTCCGACCTCCTCCGCGAAACCCTCTTCTTCGCCATCGAAGCCCGTGAGATTGACATGCGCGCTGCGCCTTATGATCTCACCGCATGGGGCTATCAGCCCATCAAAGTCGAAACAAGCGATGGCCGCCGTGAATACGAACGCGAGCAACACACCCTCTATCTTAAAGGACTTAAGCTCCGAGAAAAGCTCATCAACGCTCTCGCAGAGATTCTAGCGATCTGAAAACTCTCCCAGATAGATTTGTAAATCTCTCTCTTCCTCTTTCGAAATTCCCGCCCGCATTGACATCGCGCTGACCTTGTCATGCCACTCAGGCAAAGTCGCCGAAGACGGAATCCGATGCTCATGACACTGAGCACATTGGCGCATATAAACGCCGTGTCCTCTTTTCAATTTAGGATACGGCTTACCGCTGGCCTGAGCCATCTGAGGCGAAGGCACCGGAGTCGCAATATCCTGCACCTACTGACAAGCAACCATCAGTCTCATCACACCAAGAAGAAACATCACTGAAAATTTCATTCCTTTGTATAGTAAATCCCGCCCATAAATCCAAGTTCCGAGCCTCTAAATCCCACTAAAATACCTTTTGCGAGCCGCTAACTAGCAGCCTCCTCCAAGCGGGCCTCAGCAATCTTCTTCCGCCTCCGGAATTCCACACTTTTCCTTCGCGAGACAATCCGTGTGCTTCGTCGTCAGACGAAACACCACTGCCTCAGCCGTCACCTCTAGTTCATCAAGCGGATACTGCGAGATCACCCCCTCTTCATACTCGATTTCCACCGGCAAAAAATTACCCACCAGCACCTTCGCGCCCATCTCCACGATCTTCAACACCTTCTCCGTCCCAATCCGATGATCCACATCCGTCGCCACCCAGCACTGGATGAGGCAGGTCGAGTTCACCCGCTGCGTCCCCCCGCAATCAATAAAATCCTTCCGCACCCCCCCAATCTCCGTGACATGAAAATGCTGCGGCACCGCCTCACCCCCCGGCAACACCAGCTGCACGCTCTTCCCCGGATTCTCTCCCAAGACCGCCTTCAATCGCTTCACATCAATCATATCCAAATCTCCATCACTCCCCCAAAAAGTCCAGCCCCCAACTCCTTTGCCTCAGCCATCTGCCTTAATTTTCCTCCAGTTGCAAAATCTGTCGACAAACTCTCCCCTTTCAATTTCACAAGCACTCATTTCGAACATTTGATTTTATTTAGAGTTTCAATTTCTAGATTTTAGGATTTTCCTCCCTTTGTGATCCAAAACGTCCTCGCCGAACGCTACGCCTCCCCCGCCATTGCCAACATCTGGTCCGCTGAAGGACGCATCATCCTCGAACGCGAGTTCTGGATCGCCGTCATGAAGGCCCAGCACGACCTCGGCCTCGACATCCCGGCCGACGCCATCGCCGCATACGAAAAAGTCATCAACCAGGTCAACCTCCCCGCCATTGCCGAACGCGAGCGCATCACACGTCATGATGTCAAAGCCCGCATCGAGGAGTTCAACGACCTCGCCGGCCACGAGCACATCCACAAAGGCATGACCTCCCGTGACCTCACCGAGAACGTCGAACAACTCCAGGTCTTCCGCTCCCTCCTCATCATCCGCGACAAAGCCGTCACCACCCTCGCACGCCTCGGTGAGCGCAGCGAGCAGTGGAAGGACCTCATCATCACTGCCCGCACCCACAACGTCGCGGCCCAGCCCACCACCTTCGGCAAGCGTATCGCGATGTTCGGCGAGGAACTCCACGGTGCCTACTCCTCTCTCGAAAATCTCATCGGCCACTACAAGGTTCGCGGCCTCAAAGGAGCCGTCGGCACCCAGATGGACACCATCTCACTGTTCAATGGCGACGCCTCCAAAGTAGCCGACCTCGAAAAGCGCATCGTCAGCCACCTCGGCATCCCCGACCTCTTCGTCAACGTTGGTCAAGTCTACCCGCGTAGCCTCGACCTCGCCACCGTCAGCGCCCTTACGGATCTCGGCAGCGCACCCAGTTCCTTCTGCAAAACCCTCCGCCTCATGGCCGGCCACGAAACCGCCTCGGAAGGATTCGCCCCCGGCCAGACCGGCTCCAGTGCCATGCCGCACAAGATGAACTCCCGCTCCTGCGAGCGCGTCAACGGCTTCCATACCATCCTCAAAGGCTACCTCACGATGGCCGGAGGCCTCGCCGGCGACCAATGGAATGAAGGCGACGTCTCCTGCTCCGTCGTCCGACGCGTCATGCTCCCCGACGCCTTCTTCGCCACCGATGGACTCTTCGAAACCTTCCTCACCATCCTCAGTCAAATTGATGCCTACGAAGCCGTCATCGGAGCCGAGAACACACGCTACTTCCCCTTCCTCATGACCACCACCTTCATGATGGAAGCCGTCAAAGCCGGAGTCGGCCGCGAGACCGCTCACGAGATTATCAAGGAGCACGCCGTCGCCACCGTCAACGACCTCCGCACCGGCGAAGTGATGGAAAACAACCTCGTCACCCGCCTCGGTGCTGACGACCGCTTCCCCCTCGACGAAGCCACCCTCGCCTCCATCCTCGAAACGAGCCAAAACAACGCCGGCGCCGCCCCCAACCAAATCGCCCACTTCCAAAGCCTCGTCGCCTCCGCTAAAAAGGAACATCCGGAAGCAGCCGACTACGTTCCTGGCTCAATCCTGTAGGAATTCCCAAGCACCAAAGGTGAGCCCTAACGTAGCGAAGGGTAAGCAAAGCGGCGCCCTGGCATCTCCCCTCAACCAGGAAATCAGGAACACAGAAAGTGCGATCTAACCGTATTTATCGGAAGAATCATTCTATGTCTTTCAACTTGGAAACGAAAAAATGAAGTGGTAAGAAATCCAAAGTTACAAATATTGAACATCTTTAAAATTTCTCGGCATTTTCTCGACTCCGCTTAATCGAATCGCTAAAAAATAAAAACTCTTCTTAAGAAGAGCCTTACTCAAGATGAGCCGCAAAATTTCTCGTATTCGTTAATTATGCACTACTTAAGGCACAAGCATATGGTCCGGGCCCTAAGGCTTGGAAGCTTCTTCTTTGTCTTGTCTGCCCTATCTCTTCTTTGCTTTCTGGGAGGAGCAGTATACATCCTTATAGAAAGAGAACTCAATACGGTCATTTTCGCTGGAGGCAGTCTGGCCTTGGTATTCCTTTTTCGTATTCTAAGCCTCATTTGTTGCGCGAGGGCCCAGTGCCAGTTGTGTCAGGGGTCTCTTCTCTCGCTCCAAACATGCGCGATGCATCGCAACGCCTCCTCTTTGCTCAAAAGCTACCGGCTTCGACTCGCTGTCACTGTTCTTTGTCGCCCCAGCTTTACCTGTATTTTCTGTGGTGAAACGTTCTCGACTAACTACGTAGATCCAAAAATACGAAAATTGTCTTCTGACCTTCTTTCTGATCAGAATCGCCCCAAGGAAGCCCAGAGGAATCCTCGCAAGTCAAAAGTTGTTTTGCCTCGCAGAAATCTCGATTAGCTCTCTGGATCCCCCTGCCTCACCTCAGGATCGATCTCGATCGGCGATGTTGACCCTTTCGAAATACTCTCAATGGTCTCCCCATCATCCTGCACCGGAACGACTTTGATATCGACCTGAACAGGAACGGGGGCACGCCACTCCCAGAAGCTTGTTAGATAAACTTCGTAAAGCCACTAACTGTCTCTTGATCAAGTCGCTTCACCATCGCAAGCACCAGCGCCACCATCGCGAGATAATCATCCGAACAAATGATTCCGTTGTGAGAGTGAATATAACGCGCCGGAGTTCCCAGCACCACTGAAGGAATCCCTTCATTCGCAATATTAAAAGACCCTGCATCCGTCCCGCCGCTCGTCCGCACGGTCACCTGATGAGGAATCCCCTCTTCAATTGCGGTCTCGATCGCAAACCGTGCCAAGCGCGGATTCATAATCGCACTCGGATCGTGCAAACGAATCTGCACCCCGCGTCCCAAGGCACCTTGGCTCTCCGAAAGTGGCATCCCCGGCGTATCATCGGCCGGTGGACCTTCTAAAACGATTGCTACATCGGGCTCCAGCACGTTCGCCAGGGCCTTCGCTCCTCGCAGTCCAACCTCTTCCTGCACAGTCCCCGCCACGATCAACTCACAAGGCGTCGCTTGCGCGACTTGCCCCACTTGAATCGCACCCGCCATTCCTACGCGATTATCAAACGCCTTGGTCATGTAATGATCTTCCTGGCGCATCGGCGTCCACGGACTCACCGGGCACACCGGATCACCCAATTTCACTCCCCACATTTCCGCCTCACTCTGGGTTGCTGCCGAAATATCGACAAACATACTCTCCACTCCCAAGACTCTCGATCTCTCAGATTCGGGCAAAAAATGCGGTGGCTTCGACGCAATCGTCCCGATGATTTTATCCCCTCGCGAAGTCTTCACCTCTACTCGCTGGGCAAGCAAAGTATGCCCCCACCATCCCCCCACCGGAACCAATTTCAAAAAACCATTCGGCAAAATACCCTGCACCCGAAACCCCACCTCATCCATGTGCCCTGCCACCAAAACCTTCGCGCCCTTCCCCTTCCGACAATACACCGACCCACACTGATCCGCCCCTAATTCTCCGTGTTCACGGAGCTCTTCCACGAAAATATCACGCACCTCATCCTCATAGCCCGGCACGCTGTGCGCCTGGGTTAGAGCCTTTAATAATCGGAGTCCTTCGGCCTTCATGGTCATATCTCTATCAACCGAGCCTTGAAACCTGAACCCGAAAACTCAATAACTCTCCTCCACATGGCTTCTGTCTCCGATTTACGTGTCCTCAAAAACGCCGTCCTCCCCTCGCCTGACTTCCTCATGAGGGAAACCGCACCCAGCGCCGAGGAAGCGCAACTCGTCGTCAATTCCCGCGCTGAGATTCAGAAATCGCTCTTCGTCCCCGGTTCTCGATTCCTGCTCATCGTCGGCCCCTGCTCGATTCACGACACCGAAGCTTGCCGAAGCTATGCCGAAAAGCTCGCGATCCTCGCAGAGGAAGTGAAAGACAAAATCCTCGTCGTTATGCGGGTCTACTTCGAAAAACCACGTACCACCGTCGGCTGGAAAGGACTCATCATGGATCCTCATCTCGATGGCTCGGACAACATCCTAAAAGGACTCGAAAAAGCGCGCGCCTTTCTCAAAGAGACCCTTTCGCTCGGCCTGCCCACCGCCACCGAACTCCTTGATCCCATCACCCCGCAATATATTGCCGACCTCATCAGCTGGTCTGCCATTGGAGCTCGCACGAGCGAAAGCCAGACCCATCGCCAAATGGCCTCAGGCCTTTCCATGCCTCTCGGGTTTAAAAATACCACTTCAGGCGATGTCACCGCAGCCATCAATGCCGTCAAAGCCGCCAGCCAGCCTCAAACATTCCTCGGAGTCTCCTCTGAAGGAGTGGCCTCTGCCGTTTCCACCGCCGGAAATCCCGACTGCCACCTCATCCTCCGTGGCGGCGACGATGGCCCTAACTTTGACGCTGACTCCATCAAAGCCACCCGCGATATCCTTCTCAAACACAAGCTCGCTCCCGGCATCATGGTCGACGCCTCCCATGCCAACTGCGGAAAGGACTGCACTAAAATGGCCGCCGTCTTCGAAGAAATCATCCGTCAACGGGCCGAAGGCGCCACTTCAGTCATTGGAGCCATGCTCGAAAGCCACCTCGTCGCCGGGAATCAAAAGTTCCCCCAGCCCCTCGACCAACTCACCTACGGCCAGTCCATCACCGATCAATGCATCGATTGGGAGACCACCGAGCGCATTGTGCGCGAGGCCGCAGCAAAGCTGTAGCCGAAACTTCCAGAGGCTGTCGGTCCTACAGAACGAGCGCGCACTCGGCTGGGCCACCCACTTCGCCGTGAGCAGGTCAGCCGACGATGCCATCTCCTTAAGAACTGATCCTAATTCCGTTCGAATATTGGGAGCGCGTCCCTCCCAGACCTCAAAAGTATCTCCCCGACCAGCGCATGGTTTTCCAACCATACCGATCCTACGCACGGCCCCATCCAGTTTTCCAACTCCAGGAAATCTTTTTACAAAGTGCTCCCTTGGAGACGGCTCTTGACCGAAACCGCCTGAATTCCTTCTGGCACCAGTTCATCGTCTCTGATTAAGTCGCAGGAATGAACACATCACCGAGCAGCCTGTGGTTTTACTCGAAAGGTGGAACGCAGGAAGGCCCCGTTTCTTTTTCCGACCTCCAGCAACTCCTCGCAGAAGGACTTTCTCCGTCGACACTTGTCTGGACAGAGGGTGAAGCGAATTGGGTCCCGGCCTCAGCAATCCCTGACCTCATCCCACAAGCGATCTCAGATCCATCCAATCCATATTCGGCACCCGCAACAAGCGTTGCTCTTGAACCCACAATAGCTGCCCCCGGATTGGAAGAGCCTCCCGAGCCTCCAATCCCTCTCGATATCGGGTTTTGCCTCGGACAAGGCTGGAAGCACACCTTCGCAAACTTTGGCACGATCTGCTTAGTTGGTCTCATCTATCTCGCCATTTCCTTCGGCGTCGGGATCGTCACCACCCTCATCTTTGGTGGACAGTCGGATGTCCAGATGAATGAACACGATTTGCAGACTAATTCCGGAAGTCCTCTTTCTCTCATCGGCGGACTCATCAACCAATGTGTCTCCATCTTTCTCAGTCTCGGAACAACTCACATCGGACTACGCATCCTTCGTGGTGAACATCCACAAGTTGGCGAAATGTTTTCACAGGGTAATAAGTTCCTAAATGGAGCCCTCGCGACTCTCTTTTTTGTCATCATGTTCGTTCTAGGATTAATTTGCTTCATCATCCCCGGAATTTTCATTGCCCTTCGCTTCGGATTTTTCATGGAAGCGATCGTCGAAAAAAAACTCGATGCCATCAGCGCCCTTAAATACAGCTATCGGCTCACCCGGGAAAACACCTTCTCCCGCTTAGGCCTTGCGATCATCTCCATTCTCATCGTGGTCGCTGGCTTTATCGCTCTCTTCGTCGGTCTCATCATCGCCATTCCTGTCGTCTGGATGACCTCCCTCGTCGCCTACCGCTACCTCCACGCTGGAACCAACGGGCTCAAGGTCCTCCCTTAGCCACCGCTACTCCACCTTTCAGCTTTACAAACTCACCCCTTGCCATACCGTGTATGGCATGAAGATGACATTACATATTGATGAGCATCTATTGGCGGAAGTCATGAAGGCTCACCACTTTGAAACGAAAACCGAAGCGATCGATTTCTCCTTGCGTGAGCTGGACCGTCGCAAGAAACTGCGTGCCTTTATGAAGAAGGGCTTGGGATTGACCCCTGATGAATTGAAAGACGCCTTCTATGAGGACTATTCGCCAGATGCCATCATGGTTGCTGAGGAACCCGCTAATGATTCCCCTAAAAAGAAGAAATGAAACCGGAATCCGTTCTCGTCGATTCCAATGTCTTCATGGACTACATGAAGCGCGGACGCGATCCCGTCCGCGAACTCCTCTCCTGCTATGACTCGACCGACCTCGTGACCTGTGGAGTAGTCAAAGCCGAGGTCCTCCGTGGCATCAAATCCCTCAAGGCCCGAGCTCAGCTGGAGTCGTTTTTTGATCTCATGCGCTTCGCTCCCACCCGTGTCATGACATGGGACCAAACGTGGAAAAGAGCGTGGCAGCTTGACCGAAAAGGACGAGTTCTTCCCCTCACCGATCTCGCCATTGCCACCTGCGCAATTGCGGAAGAAGCCTGGATCCTCACCTCCGATCACCATTTTGATCACATCGACGAAGTAAACATCCTGCGTCCCGATTTCTAAAAAGGCCACTATTTTCCGCAAACCAAGCTTGCCAATCCTCCTGAGTCAGGGCATGCCACGCCACTCTCCTTCCAGAGTCTAGCTCCTAAAACAATGTCCAAGTTCCGAAATCTCGCCATCATCGCACACGTTGACCATGGCAAAACAACCCTCGTCGACGAACTCCTAAAGGCCGGCGGAACCTACCGTGAGAACCAGGCCGTCACCGAACGCGCCATGGATTCCATGGACCTCGAGCGTGAAAAAGGGATCACTATTAAGTCTAAGAACACCGCCGTTCACTGGAAAGACAAGATCATCAATATCGTGGATACTCCGGGACACGCCGACTTCGGTGGCGAGGTCGAGCGCGTCATGAAAATGGTCGACGGTGTCATTCTCGTTGTCGATGCCTTCGGCGGCCCCCAGGCCCAGACCCGCTTCGTGCTCCGCAAAGCCCTCCAGGAAGGCCTTAAGCCCATCATCGTCGTCAATAAGATCGACCGTCCCAACTCTGATCCCCTTGCCGTCCACGAAAAGGTCCTTGAGCTCTTCCTTGAGCTTGATGCCACCGAAGATCAGTTCGACGCCCCCACCCTTTACGGTTCAGCTAAGAACGGGTATTTCTCAGCTTCTCACCTAGCGACTGAAGGTGACTGCGTTCCTCTCATCGAGGCCATCATCGAGCACATCCCAGCTCCGGTAGTCGATCAAGATGTCCCTCTCAAAATGCTCGTCTCCAATATCGATTGGGATGACTACGTCGGCCGAATCGCGATTGGTAAAATCCTCGCTGGCACGATTAAGAAAGGCGACACCGTTTTCCGCTTCCTCAAGGATGGCACCAAGGTCCGCACCAAGATTGGGAAAGTCTTCGAATACACCAACATGGGTATCCAGGAGACCGAAGACGGAGTTGCTGGAAACATCGTGGGCATCGCTGGCTTCGAAGATGCCGATATCGGCGAAACTCTTGCAGGCGACGAAAATGCGGAAGCACTTCCTCCCGTCAACATCGACCCCCCTTCCGTCCAGATGCAGTTCTCCATCAATGATGGGCCGTTCGTTGGAAGAGATGGGAAGCACGTTCAGTCTCGCGCCATCCGTGATCGTCTCTTCCGCGAGATGAAGACCAACGTCTCCATTCACGTGGAAGATTCTGATCTTGCCGGCGTCTTCAACGTCTCCGCTCGTGGAGCGATGCAGATCGCCGTTCTCGTCGAGACAATGCGCCGCGAAGGCTTCGAAGTTCTCGTTTCCCGACCGACTGTTATTATCAAACGCGATGAAAACGACAAGCGCCTCGAGCCATGGGAGGTCCTCTACCTCGAGATGCCGAGCCAGTATGCGAATTCCATCTTGAAGGTCCTGAATGACCGTAAAGGTATCCTGCAGGATATGGAGACCAACGACGTCTCTGACCGCAGCCTCATCACTGCCAGTATCCCGACTCGTGGCATCATCGGCTTCGAATTCGAGCTCGTAAATATCACCTCCGGCCACGGCATCATGTCGCACCTCTTTGATGAGTATAAGCCATGGGCAGGGCCCATCCAGACCCGCCAGGCTGGAACCCTCGTCTCGATGGACACCGGTCCCGCGACCGCCTACTCACTCCTCGCCCTCGAGGGCCGCGGAACCCTCTTCGTCAACCCCACCGAAGAAGTTTACACCGGCATGATCGTCGGCGAAAACTCCCGCGCCGATGACCTTCCAGTCAACCCGGTCAAGGCTAAGAAGCTCGACAACATTCGCTCCGCCACCAAGGAAAACACCGCTAAGCTCGCCCCCGCGCTTAAGTTCTCCCTTGAACGCGCCATCGAATATATCGACCCCGATGAACTCGTCGAAGTGACTCCAAACTACCTTCGTCTCCGCAAGCGCATCCTTGATCCCAACGTGCGGAAGCGCATGGTCAAGGCAGCCAAGATGGAGGGTTAAACTATCAATCTACAAAAAACTCCAAGTCCTCACGGGCTTGGGGTTTTCTTTTAAAATCAATCTCTTTAATTGATCTGTCTCTTGGCAGCTTTCGTCAGGAGACTTTCCAGCTCCTCCGAGAGCCCATACTTGGGCAGCTCTTTGAGGAATATTTTCCAGTCCAAATCCATCCCTGAGCCGAGATAAGCATTGAGCCGGGTCGCGACCGTGGAATCGGCGAGACTCTTGGCATCCGGATAGGCCTCATTCAAGAATCCCCGGACGTCCGAGAAGCGCGTCAGGTAGTATTTCTGATGATAGCCCTCCGCATACGTAAAGGTCTTCATTGGCAGAATCTCAGTCTGAACTTCAGCAACTGAGATGCCACGACGAGCAGCCTCTTTCACAAGCGACGCTTCGGCGACCTTCCTTTGCTCCTCGTTTCGATAGAAAACCGCATTCATATACTGGCGACTTCGATTGATCTGATCGCAGCGATGCCCATTCCAAAAAAGGTTGAGCATCTCATCGTAGCTCAATACTTCGGGATCATAGTCGATCGTGATGGCTTCGGTCTGGTCGCCCAGCGAATAGTAATTGGGCTTTTCCTTGTCCCCTCCACAATATCCCACGCGCGTCCGCAACACTCCTTTAAGACTCCCAAACTGGGAATCCGGCCCCCAAAATCATCCCATCCCGAAGGTGGCCGTTTCGTATTTTTTATCGGCAAGCTCCTGATCGAGCTTGAGCTTCTTGGCGGCGACCTTGCCATCTTCTGTGACAAGCTTCTCGGAGGCGAGCGCGTGAATTCCAGTCATTGCTAAAAAAGTTCCAATTCCAAAAGTGGCGATTGTTTTACATTTCATCATATTTCTTGCTTCTGGAAGGTAGGATAGCGCAAAACGGTATTTATTCCAGCGCCCAAAACTATTTCCATCGTGGGCCTCATCCTCTGGAGCGTTATTTTAGCCGTTAAAGACCGAAGGCTTTCTAATGCGTCAACATCGCCTCTGAAATCTCCCCCGGCTGCAGCCACGAAACCATCATCGTGAGGCTCAGAGGTTTTGCCGACTTCATGCGATAGAAGCGGAACGGATGCTTCCCTGCCTTGAGCTTGATCATTCCCTTAATCTCCTCTTTCCCTGCCTTGAAGGCAGCATCGATCACCGTCGCGTCATGAATTCGCAGAAGAGCCAATTCGCCAGCGGGGACCAAGAAGAAGTAAATCCCATCTTTCGGAGCATTGAAATACCCACTCACCAACGTTGCATTCCCTTTTGTCGGCTTGATCTGGCTCAGCTGATTCGCCGTTCCTGATTCAACAGACTCCAAGTCCTCCAGCTTCCCCAACCACGGCGTTGAATTTTCAAAGCTCTGCCACTTCACTCCCTTCTGATCGGCAAAGTCCTCCAAGGAAGAAACAAACTCATCATCGTAGGGACGCTTCGCACGGGGCTCAGAGCGACGATGTTGCAGCACGGAGTCATGCATTTTCTTCTGCAGATCCGGAAGCTCCTTCGCCAGGTTCTTGATCTGCTTCGGATCTTCGACGATATTGTAAATTTCGAACAAATCAGTGTGCTTTCGAATGTTGTAGCGCACTCCCACATGTTGCCCAAAACGAATCATCTGCATTTGCTTTCGCACCGCACCCTTCCGCTTCTTCTCAAACTCCGGATAATTCGGTATCTTTCCTCCATTGAAATACTCGACATAAACCTGCGGTTCCTTCTGCCCCTCCGCTCCTGTCAATGTCGGCACCAGGGAAGCTCCATCACTCCTCGCGGGCGCCGCCACCCCAGCCAACTCTGCAAAAGTCGCCATCCAATCGTGCGCCTGACAGGGCAAGTCGCTCACCGCCCCTTTGACCTTCGAACCCGGCCATCTCACCAAGGCTCCCGCACGGACTCCACCCTCATAAACATCTCGTTTGATTCCATCGAAAGGACCGAACGAATTAAAAAAGTCCGGCCGATAGCCTTCCGGCAAATACGACTCCCTACTCGGCCCATTATCCGTTGTGAATACCACCAAGGTATCCTCATCGATCCTCAATTCTTTAAGCAGATTCAGCAAATCACCCACGCAATCGTCAATGCGACGCACGTTCGTGGCATAGCGCTGATAAACATTCGGCCACGCCGTCTCCGGCGTCGAGGCATCCTGATCATGGTCCCACTTCGCCTTCGCGTAATCCGGATGGATGTAACTATCCTTCTTTCCCACCGCCGAATTAATCATCTTCCCCTTCTTCCCCAACCACTTCAGGCCTTCCTTGGGAAAGGGACTCGGTGGGAGTTGTAAAATAGCGTGCGGCGTGTCGTAAGCGAGATAGAGAAAGAAGGGCTTCTCCGGATCGGCCTCCTTTTGATCCGTGATCCACTTCTTCGCCCGCGCTGTAAAAAGATCCGTCGTAAAACATTTTGCCAAATCTTCCGAGATCTCACGTTCGTTCTCCCAAACCTCCTTCTTGTCCTCCAGCGGATAGTGCATGTGCCCATCACGGTGCCTCACATAGCCATGGAAGAAATCAAACCCACGCTTCGTGGGATAACTTGGCCAGAGCTTCGGATCCCCTTTTTTCTTAGCCCGTTTTCCATGAGGCGCCTTCTCCTCTTTACCACCGCCCTGCAGTCCCCACTTTCCAATCGCTGCTGTCGTATAGCCAGCCCCCTTTAAGACTGTCGCGAGCGTGTGATTGTCCTCCAGTTCCTGATCAAACATATTGTCCCGGATATTCGCATGCCCTTGATGCACGCCGTGCAAAAGTGATCCTCGCGACGGCGCACAAACGGGCGCCGAACAATAGTAGTGTCGCAACTGAATCCCCTCAGCCGCCATCGCATCCAGCTCAGGTGTGATATGCCACGGCTCTGACTTGACTCCCTGCTCCTTCCTCAGGTTCTGAAAAAAGACCCCGTAGTCCCCATAACCGAGATCATCGGTGAGAATAAAAATGATATTCGGCTTCGACGCAGCGTGCACCAAAGACAAAGCCAAACCTGACAAAACCAACAATCGACGGATCAACATCCTTCAATCCTAGAGAACCCCGTCATCCCCGCAACCCACAAATCCCCCCAACCAAGTAGGGCAACCAAGACTTCCATGTTGAACGTTGAAAGTTCGATGTTGAACGTTCATCCTCCTCTTCCATGTTCCGCCTCCTTTTTCTAGTTCTCGCCGCCCACGCCTACGCGGCCCCGCCCACCTTCGATGACCCAAAACCTCAGCTCTATGAGTTGAAAGCGCGAGCCAGCAAGATCGATCCCCGCGTTAAGGCCCATCCAAAGATCAATTTCCTTGTCGAATCGAAGAGCGGACAGCCTGCCGATTTCCAAGACGCCAGTGTCGATACCCGCGTCACGCCGCGCGGCAAGCTCGTGATCTGGCTCATGGGACACAACAGCGACTTTGTCCGACAGCTCAATAGCCATGGGCTCCACACCATCCGCGTCCACTATGCCAACAAGTGGTTCGGCATTTGCTGCAAAGGCCGACCCGTCTCCGAGCACTGCCGGGGAAACATCCGCCTCGAAGCCGCCACCGGCGAAGACCACTCCGACGAAGTCGCGATCCCCAAGCCCGACTCCCTCAAGGAGCGCGCCTTCCAATTCGTCAAATATCTCGCCAAGGAGAATCCACAAGGGAAATGGGGCTACTTTTTGAATAAGGACAAAAGCGATCTTCGCTGGGATGACGTTATCCTCTCCGGCAGCTCCCACGGTTCCACCACCGCCTGCCGCCTCGCAAAGCACACCAAAGTCAGCCGCGTCGTTGCCTTCTGTGGTCCCCGCGACCAACACCAAACCTGGCAAGCCCTCCCTTCGGCCACTCCGAAAAATCGCTACTTCGGATTCTCCCACGTCCTCGACATGGGCTGGGAAGCCGACCACTACTGCCGCTCCTGGGAACTCCTCGGCATGAACGGCTACGGCCCCATCGTGAACGTCGAAAAATTAAAGCCTCCCTACAAAAATACCCGCCGCCTCATCACCGACTACGACGTCGGAAATGGCGCAGGAAAAGCGCACTCCGGAGTCCTCCCCCGCAAATACTCACCAAGAACAAAGGGCGGTAAATACACCCACGCGGCCGTCTGGAAATACCTCTTCACCCACCCCGTTGACCAAGTTGGAGCGCCCATGCCGCCCGATGATTCCTGCCTGAAGGTTCATCCGCAGTGATGGATATGTTTCGGAGTGCGGAAACGAAGCCTGCCGAGCTTCACTCCGCTCCCGCACTCCGATAATCTAACACCTTGCACCTTCAGGCCTTCCGCTGTTCTCTCCGTTCATCACCGAGCCCCAGTCAGTCCGCGAATTCGCCGAGCGCATTCTCCTCTCCAATTCCCTGGAGGAGAAGCTCACCCACGCGCCTAAGTCGCTCACGCTCGACCCTCCCCAGCGCGGCAGCTACCGCGCACCGGATCTTCCCGGTCGCCCAGCCGATCTCATCCCCTACAAGACTCAGCATAAAAACCGCTTCCCGAGCGCCCAGCAACTCGCGAACGAAGAACAGCGCGCCACCCTCCTCCACTTTTTCGCCAATCACGAACTCCTCGCGGTCGAGCTCATGGCGCTCGCCCTTTTAAAATTCCCCGACGCACCGGACTCGTTTCGGAAGGGCGTCTTCCACACCCTTAAGGAGGAGCAAAACCACACCAAGTGGTATGTCCAGCGCATGCAGGAATGCGGCATCCAATTCGGCGACCTTCCCGTGAGCCCCATGATCTGGGAACATATCGCTGATATGGAAAGCCCGCTCGATTACGTCGCGCGGCTTTCCCTCACCTTCGAGCAGGCCAATCTCGATTACGCGCACTACTACTCCAAAGTTCTTCATAATCTCGGTGATACCAAGAGCGCAAAAATCCTCCACACCGTCTACCAAGATGAGATCGCCCACGTCGGCCTCGGCATCAAGTGGCTCCGCCGATGGAAGGAAAAATCGCAGACCGACTGGGACGCCTGGCACAAACAACTCCACTTCCCCGTCTCACCGATCCGCGCAAAGGGCGTCACTCCCTTTAACGAAGAAGGCCGCCACAAAGCCGGATTGAGTGAAGATTTTATTGCCTCCCTGAAGCGCTACCAATCCTCGCGCGGACGCTCCCCCGATCTTTGCTACTTCAATCCCTTTGCCGAAATCGAATTCGCCCAACCCGGCTGGACCTGTCCACGCAAGCTGAACGAACTCGCAGCCGATCTCGAACCCGCCTTCGCCCTCGCCGCCCCCTCGCAAGACGACATCATGCTCATGCGACGTCTCCCCGATGACGCCCAGCGCGACCACCTTGCCCGCTTTGGCCTCACCTTCCCCGAAGTCGCCCCGCTCTCCGAAATCGAAGCCCTCAAAAAGGACCGTAAACTCCGCTTCATCCGCCCTTGGGCTCAACTCTCCCCGCTCCTTTCCAAGTCCGCCACCTTGAGACTACGCGATCTTCTTCCCGAGCATCTCGTCCCCATCCCCTCGCAGCTCTGCCAAAACGAAACCTCCGATTTTATCGCTCTTCACCCCTTCGAAAACTGGGTCGCCAAAGAACTCCACGGAGCTGCCGGACGAGGCATCCACCGCTTCACAAAAGAAACCGTCGATCAGCTCCCGAAAAAGCCTCTCCTTATCGAACCCTGGCTCGAGAAAATCCACGAGATCTCCTTCCTCTTCCAACGCAACCCGGAGCACGAAGGCGGCCTCCGCTCCATCGGCATCGTCCACCAGGAAACCTCCCGCGATGGCCAATGGCTCAGCTCCGAGTCCCGTGCCAAACCATCGCAAGGTCTCACCCCCGAACTCGCCAGCCTCCTCAATCAAGTCGTCTTCCCCTCGGTAAAAGAAGACCTCATGCCCGCGCTTGAAACTCTCCTGAGCGAAGACGACTACCATGGCCCCCTCTGCCTCGACTCCTTCTTCTACCGCGGCCCCGATGGCTCCGCCAAATGGCAACCCGTCGTCGAACTCAACGCCCGTTGGACGATGGGCCGCATCGCCCACCAGCTCCGCCTCAAAGGCGCCCCCAACCGCTCCCTCAAGCTCACCACTTGCAGCCCTGCAGAAGCGAAAGAACTTTCTCCCCCAGAACCCGACGGTAACCACTTCCGCTCGGGCGCAATCGCCCTCGGCGATCCCAGCACATCATCCGCCCGCGTTCCAGTCGTCCACCTCAGCTAAGCTCCTGGAAAGAGAGATCCCATTGGCCAACGCCCTCATTCATACCAGCCCCGTGCAGCGCACGGGGTTTTCGATACTATGCCACATTGTTCGCTGAAGGTTAACCTCATAGGGACAGCCAAATCATGTCTACTTTGAGCGGACACTCAGCTCCTCCTCTCGCAAGCAATGAAAAAGCGCTTCCCGAAAATCGAGAAGCGCTTTTGAAATTACTTGTTTCAGTCGGCTCTAGCCCTCGTAGGAACCTTCCACGCGTGCCGCGACATCGCGGTAGCCATAGTCGATCTCGTAGATCTGCTTGAAGCACTCCAGGCCTTCATCCTTACGGCCCGCATCGTGGTAGATCACTCCCAATTCGAAGAGGATCTCCTTCTTGGTGGAATCCATCGCTACGAGCTCCGCATTGGCATCCTTCAGCTGCTTGATGGCGAGATCAATCATCCCCTTCGCGTAGAAGGTCCGACCAAGGAGGAGGAGAACCTTGGTGCGAATGTGCGGGTTGCGTGTGGCCTGCTGCAGGTGAGGAATCGCCTCACTGTGCTTTCCAGCATCGTAGAAGGCATGACCAAGTTCGTAGCGAAGCTTAGGATCGGTGGGGTTCTGATCGACACGCTGCTTACACTCAACAAGGCGCTCATCAAGACGTCCTGCCTTAATTCCAGCAAGCTGGGATTGAAGGTCGGCATTGTCCGGATCTGCGGCCGCTTGTGCCTCGAGATCGGCAATCCCCAAGGCCTTGGACCTGTCACCCATCGCTTCCGCCTTTGAGCGGAGTGCCACGTCCCCGCCGGAGATCTGGTGCGCCCAGTCGAAGAACTGTTGCGCACTAGCCCAATCTTCGAGCTGTTCGTAGGTCGCTGCGAGATCTTTGACGACATTAAGATCGTTTGGATCTTCCTGATACTTGGCTGCCAGGATTCCGACCTTTTCAAGGAGCTGGTCCTTGGTCAAAGCGGAGCGGGAAGCCATCTCGAGTTCGGCCGCTTCATCACTCATGATGATGTCTCTAAAGCTGGAGGACTCGGAGAGATTGTTCTTCTGCATCGAGGCTTTCGCGGAGCTGTCTTTCTCCCCTTTGATAGCGGCACCATCGGACTGATCCTGCTTCACAATGTCCTGGTAGACGATCGCAGCTTCGGCATGCATATCCCGCAGGATGTAGAATTGGGCGAGCTTATGAGAGAGCTTGGTGTTCTCGGGATTTCCTTTCTTTGCGGTCTCTAGGGCGAAGGCTGCAGTGGAGAGAAGATTAACCTTCAGGCAGGTGTCGTGGAGAACATCATTGATGGCTCCGTTGAATGGGTCCTTTTCAAGCTCCTTCTCGATCGCCACGAGAGCAGCGACGGGATCTTTCTTGCTGGCGCGAGCCAAGGTGCCGGCACCTCCTCCAGAAGTCCCAAAAAGACCTTTTTTTCCAGAACCGGGAGAGGCCCCGGTTTCATAGATTTCGGCTTGGCGAAGAAGCTTCCGTGCGTTTAAGAATCCCGGCTCTTGCTTGAGGATGGCTTGGAGGAACTTTACGGCATAGCCGGGGTTCTTCCGCTCGACGCTGGCCTTCGCGCTCTTCCAGTGATCTTTGAGCTCTGCGGGAAGTTCCGCTTCGGTAATTTCTCTAATGTCTGACATGATGTGTGCGTTAATCGTAGGGTAACTGTCAAAATCAAGCGAGAATCTGATCCCTTGGCAAGCATACAGGCCAAAAGTGGAGATTTTCCAGCTTGAGAAGGCAAAAAGAGCGGACTTTCCGTCCGCTTTTTGAGGGATCTTAAGGAATTTGAAGATTTATGCTATCGGCGACGGCGAAACTTCATGAAGCCTGCTCCATTCTTCGAAGATGGATGAACCGATCTTGATTTGCTCTTGCTCGGTGCAGTGAAGAGCGACTTCTTCGCCGGAGCAGCCTGAGGGAGTGCACTTTCTTCAAGAGCACCTTTAGGCGGAAGTAGACCGGTGTTTGGAAGAGACTCACGAGCTTCCAAAGTAAAGGGGCTCTCAGTTTCGTAACCATCACGGAACTCACCATACTTGTCAGCATTACTAATAATCTGTGGTCGGAGGATCACCACGAGTTCGTTGCGACCTCCACTCTTTGTTGTGCTCTTGAACAAATTTCCTATACCGGGGATTCTACTCAGATAAGGGACCCCGGTTACTGTCTTACGCTCATCATCGGTGATCAATCCCCCGAGGATAATGGCCGCGCCATTTTCCACCGTCACGGTGGTCGTCAGCTCTTCGGTTGAAATGTCGGGAACGGTCAACTCACCAACCGTCCGGTTGTTTCCAATGTCGTCACGGACCAGTGAAATCTCGAGAGTTACTTTATCAGGACCATTGATCAGTGGCTGAATTTCAAGCTCCAGCACGACATCTTCGTATTCGATATTCGTCGTCGTCCCCCCATTGTTCACCCCACCCGTGAAGGTGTTTGCAGGAATGGCAATCCGTTTACCTGAAGAAATACGAGCGACGCGATTGTTACGGGTAGTGATAACCGGACGGTCAAGTGATTTAAAGTTCGAGGTTCCTTCCAAAGCATTCACAAAAACTCCGAAATCATCGAATGCGCCATATAGTGACATTCCATTTCCGCCAGCGCCTGTGGCTGTCAGAAGTCCGGCAAGATCAGTAAGAGTCCTTGGATCTAAAGTCGCTGGAGTGCCTGAGCCACTGTCGAAGGAGAACCTCCCGGCCCCTCCATTCTCTGCTCCTTGAATGAGCTGTGCCAATTCGATACCAAAGTTCATATTGTCTCCGAGTCCATAGCTTCCGATCACGGCAGAGATCACAACTTGGTCACCCTCGGTATCGAGTCCTTCCAGAAGGTCCTTCACGATCTGGATGTGATGAGGAGGTCCATTGACAATAATAGAGTTCTCGATGTTGTTCGCTACCAAGAGCGTCTTGCCACCCACGATCTGAGCTTCGGGAGCAGTAGGAATGTCCTGGGCTTGCAACGAAGTCCGGCTTCCACCGCCACCCGCGCCACCCGCGCCACCCGCACCACCCGCACCACGTGCGTTGTTGTTACTACCGGTATTCCGGTTATTCTGGGTCGGATTGGCCCGACCACCTGCCGCTCCTCCTGCCGCTCCTCCTGCCGCGTCTGGGCTTAGAGTGGCCTCGATCGCATCGTAGGCGATGGGAAGAAACTCTCCCACTCGCAGAAACTTAAGGCGGTAGATAAATTTGTTATCTTCAGAGCTAGGGATATCGTAGCCCTCAATCAGCGAGCGAGCCGTCGCAATGTCTGAAGGACGGCCCACTAAGAGAATCCTACTTGTCCTAGTATTTGGGAGAATTCGCAATGGAATGTCAACCCCTGCCCCAGAGGTCCCACCGGCGGCAGCTGGCAATCCTGGAGGCGCTGTAGCTCCTGTTCTGCGAGTCGCCGTGGTAGACTTTGCACCGGACTGCTGATTATAAATCTCGTTGAGTTGCTCGGCAACTTGATCCACATCGGAATAGACTAATTTAATCCAAGCTTCAGTGATTTCGCTGGAGACATCAATATCTTCCTTCAACTTGATTAGTTGCCGAATGAGCGAGGAGTTTTCTTTGATGATCAATGAAGAGGCATTAGCCACCGCCGTAAGACTGCCACCAGGAGTATTTCCACCCAGAACCTGTTGAAAGACCCGAAGGGCTTCGTCAGGTTTGAGATTCTTGAAGTGCATCCGGTAGGTGACCATCTGGTCCGTAAGGGGAAGATCTATAGCCTCATCAATATAAGCCGTAGGGGCGGCGCTTGGGGGAGCGGGACCGGATGCGACGATCCGAACAATATTAGGATCGAGCGGATCAGGGAGGATTGAGAGTCCTTCAGCGAGAAGGGTAATCTCGAGAAGCTTGGCCGCCTCCGCATTGGTAAGCGGTCCCTTTTGTACAAAGTAAGCCTGCACCGTGGACGCCTGCGACGTGAGGATGACCCGCTTTTGGGTATAGAGAAAGTAAAGCTCAGAGGCATCGATACCGGTCATCTCAGGACGGAGAATCGAGTCACCATCGGCCACGGCGATGGCATTGGGATCATGCTCCTTCGAAGCACGGACGGCCAGGCCTGGTGTCGGTGTCGGTTTTTCAGGAACAGCGGGCGTAGCACCAGGAAAGCCGGGAATTCCCGGAGGAGGGACTTGCTTTTCAGGTTCCTGAGCCCCGGCGAGAACCGTGAAGCCAAAAAGGAGTGCGAGAGATCGTTTCATGAGATAGTGGAATCAGATTAGGAAAAATTACTTTTAAGGAGTCAGAATGTAGCGAGTCCGGGGGCTTTCTTAGGAGAGATATTTTTTGATGGAAGTGCCAGTTTGAAAAAAAATATTACTTAGGCTTCGGAATGTAGCGTGTCCGAGGAGGTTTCTTGGTTTCCTTGGCAGGAATGGTTTTGGTGGCGCCCGCAGGAAGACCAGGAGGAGTTCCTTTGCCAGGAGTCTTTTGAGCTGACGTTTTGATCTTCTTCTTACTCGAATTGACAACAGGCGCCTTGCGGAGGACCAGATACTTGGAGTCAAACTTCACCCAGCCACGGTGAGGGCCTTTTTGAATATGCACCTCACTTTCGAGATAGCTTCCGTCTGATTTCTTGACCTCAAGAACGGCGAAGTCTTTCGCGAGTTCCTCGTTACTGGGAACTCGAACACGCTCCTTGGTGTTCTTCTTGTTCACCAAGGTAACCACCTTTCCACCCACGTATTCCTCGAGACCCACTAAGACCCAGTCGTCGATGTCATTTTTAACATCTCCTTCCTCAGGTGGGGGAGGAGGATCACTAATTGGCGAGTTTTGCCAAAGATGGTTATAGCGGCTTACAATGTAAGTCTGCGGCAGTTCGACCGCGCAAACTTGCAAGATGAGAGTGAGGGAAATAAGGAGAGCTTTCATCGGACTAGAGGGCTGGGTCGTCAGTTGGAGGGATGATGAATTTCTCGACCTCAACTTCACAGTCGACTTTAGTAAGATCGTTATTCACGGGTTTCATATCAAATTTGGTCATCACCTGAAGTTGGCGATTCTGGCGAAGAGTCATGAGCCATTGCTGAATCTGCTGTTCCATTCCGCTCACCTTGTAGCGGACTCGGACGCGGTTGTAATAAACCCCTTCCTGCCAAGGGAGAATCTTCTGATCTCTCGTAATCAGGCCCCGCTTCTTCGCTTCACGTTCGATGTAGGACTGCAGTGAGGCTTGGGCAGTTTGATAAGCGATGGGCTTCCCTTCACTGCGAGCTAGCCAGTTCTTGGCATCTTCCCAATCGTCGCCTCGGAGCATCACTTTCTCCGCCTGCTGGAACTTCAGTTCCGCTGCGGCCTTGCGGCTGGTGAGAGTGACTTTCTTAGACTCGTAGAGATTTTTATAGGCCAAAACACTGAACACCAGAAAGAGGGCGCCAAGAAGGAGGGCTAGGAGAGATTTTTCGCGGGACGACATGTGATCGGTAAATTGTTAAAAGGACATCTTCGCTGTGTATCTAAAGCCCCAGGCACCTGTTCTTGTCTGTGATTCTGGCTCAATCGTCCATTCATACTTCTGGAGATCTTCGCTCTTCTTCAAAGCGATGGCAAATTTGGCAATATCGTTGGTGTCCGCAGCTTCACCGGAGACGAAAATCTCGCGGCTCATCGACATCCCCTCGCCCTCAACGAACTTAGGCTGATTGTAAATGGTCACCTGCGTGAGGCGCACCTTCCGCTCCGGCTTATTGGGCAGGCACTCGGCAACCCGATGGTAAACTTCATAAGGATAGAAGTTAGATTCGACTACAGGGGCAAGTTCGAACCACTTCTCCTGCAGGGCCATGAGCTGGGTTGTTCCCCCACTCAATTCGGTGACTTTGCGTTCCGCCAGATTGGCTTCCTTTTCTGCCTTCTTGAGATCGAGGAAGAAGTAACCAGCGACCCCAATGTAAGCCAGCACGAGAGCGGCAATGGCGATCGTGCGATTCCGCTTCGAGGCCATTTCCATGCGCTCGGCCCGCACATCTTCCGGAAGAAGCTTACTAGGTGGCGTTGGCCAAACCGGATTAGGTTTGGGAGAAGACTGAACTTCAAGCCCAAGCCCTCGGGAAAATGATTCGAGTTCCTCGGGACGGGCGTCCCCAATTCCACCGCTTGTCCAAACGACGGCCTCTCCGGGCTTTTCAGGAAGAAGCCCTTGAAGCTGAAGTTGGGTCAGCGCCAGGCGCACGTCTTTGCCTCCGCGATCATCGAGACGCTCGCCGGGAAGACATTGAAAATAAAGCACCTTGTCTCCATGACCGATCCCGAAAACCCAGCGACCCAGCTCTTTCCAAACCGCCACTTTTCCCGCCGGAAGTGAGAGGCAGCGTGGAGAAAGATCGAAAGCTTTCGGACTCCGCTTCGGCAGGTCCCCTTCCCGAGGCGGCGAAAGGACAACGGCAGACAAGGAAGTTTCCTCCTCATCGATCGCATAAACGAAATGATCGGTCAGCTGTCCTCCATCAAGCGAAGGGCGCACTCCATTGCGCTCCAGATGCATCTCAGCGAGATCATCGATGAGGGCAAGGTCCGTCGTTTGGGCCCGGAATGGAAGTGCCACCAGTTGACGCACGGGTAAAGCCATCTGGATGGGTCCCGAGGGCAAGCCGCTCACATCGAGAGCACGATATTGCACGCTCTCAGAATGTCTGCTTAGACCTTCAGTGGGCGAGCCGTTCCAAATTTCCCAGCCATTGGCTCCTGGAATCAGAAGGGTTAGGTCTCCTTTTTTAGTGCTCATTTTACAAGTTCTTCTTTACGGTCAAGGATGGTGGGGTTTCCACTGCGGTTATTGAGGATAAGCACAAGTTTTCGGCGGACACTGCCGGAGAAACCAACACTTTCAATACGATCAGTCGATCCTTCATCTGAAAATCGATCTCCTTTCTTCCCCTCCTCGTCTCCATCGAGACCGAGCTGGGTAATGGCGGCCTGTTTCGTGACGCCTGGATCATCTTCGGTATTCTTAATCCCATCGGGACCAAGTCGCATATCTACGACAGATTCCGCGTCAACCACCTCGCCCTCCGCGGCAATCGCCATGAACTCAGCCGAGGCCTCCCCCACGTCGAGTCCCTTGTTCGTATATACCGTAAACCAGTCCCGCCAACGAGGCTGGGCCGCTTCCACAAGGGCCATTCCCTTCACGAGCCGCATCTCATCGAGCGAGTAAAAGGGCCGATTATAGGGCTGATTATAAATTCCCAGGGTTTCATACCACTCAAACTCCGCTCCGTTGAGCTCCTCTCCATCTCCCTTATCCCACCAATCCAAAAGAGCATCGGCGATCTCCGACTGCATATCCGACTCGATTCCCCAGTAATCGAAAATTTGGCGGAGAAGCGCTTTATCGCCCTTTCCTAAAATATAGTTGATGTCGAAAAACTGGCCTTCCGAGGTAATCTCAACATTGTAGCCGGTCCCATCTCCAAAATTTTGCTTCAAGAGCGGGTCCCACTTATTCACGAGAGAATTCGAGGCTACCGCCAAGCCTTTTTCAGCCTGCTGTCGCGCTTCAATCCCGGAAGTTTGCGAGGCCACCACATCGACCTGATAGGAAACGACACGCATCAAGGTGACAATCGCCAAACCAAGAATGGCCATGATCCAAAAGACCGCGACCAAGGCCGCGCCACGACGCTGAGAGGGCTGCGTAATCATTTTGCCGGGGTGGTGGTTTGCTGGGGGTTCTGTCTTTTGGGAATCCAAAAGACCCGTCGGATGACTTCGCCATTCTGCCCGAAGGCGATGTTGAGTTCGACCTGGGTCGGAAGACGAGCCGTGTCCCACTCATAGAGGCCCACTTTGGGATCGGTCCAATCGACCGGATAAGTTTTCCCACTCCCACTCAGGACGCGCCATTCACAAAGACGCACTCCATTGAGCAAGGTGATGCTGGCAATCGGTTCAATCCCCCGTTCCGCGAGAGACTCCTCTGAATCGAGAATGGGCTCATCAAAATACTGCAGCACAATATCGAGCTGACCATCACGGAGAGGAGTCGTCGTGATGCGCATCGCCTCCGAAGAAAGCGAAGTGCCACCCCAGTTAAAAGAGGTGGGAACATTTTGGAAGGTCATATCCGAGAGATACTGCTCGCCCTGCTCATTGAAAGTCAGCTCCATGCGCGCATTGCCGGGGAGCTTTTCAAAATGGCGCCGCATCAGGGTAAAAAAAGCATCCTGGGTGATCTGCTCGTTCTGCCGATCCACCGTCAAGCGAGTCGTCTTGATCGTGGCATCCGCCAAATTCATGATCGAAGTGACCAAGAGCCCCGAAATGATCATCGCAAGGACGAGTTCGAGGAGCGTGAAACCACGCGGTGAGCGAGCAGCGTGGATTTTCATGGTTTGTAGAGTCTCAGATTACGCCAGCCTTCTGCTGATACTTCGCGCTGTTGTCCATTTTTATTCCAAGTGGCGATGATTCTGATGCTGAACATCTGCTGAAGAACGCGACCCTCTTCATTCTCGAGTTCCAAGGGTTCGACGATCGTCAAAACCTCCATGTTATTCTCACCCACCGAGCTGAGGGTCTCTCCCTCTTCGAGAGAGGAAAGGGTGAGCGCTTCGGTGAGAGCACTGTCGACCACTTGGGCGATCTGCATTTGCTCGGAAACAAGCCGGGAGTTCTTGCGCATCGCGGAGAGCGCCCTCGTGAACCCCACCGACATCACCGCAAAGACCATCATCGCCAGCACCACCTCCATGAGGAGAAAGCCGCGCCGACGCTTTCTGACTGCGAGAATCTTCATCTTTTTGCGGTAATCGTAAGCTCCTCGTCTTCCGCCAACCCGGTAAGCGGGTGATAGATTCGGGCCAGGCTAATGTCACCAAAGTCTTTCGAAAGCTTCAGTGAAAGTGGTTCACATAGGCCGTCGGGCTCAAGAATCCAACTCTCCGCCTTCTTGTCGTCTAAGAGGACAAAATCCAGCTGCCCCCACCGGCGGATTAAAATCTCATAGTCTTCGTTGATGAACTCGATGCGGGGCCAGTTCATCTCTTCCAACGGCCTGACGCTCGAACGTTCCCGTTCATCCTCGCCGTAGCTTCGTGCCTCGTGAGGATTCGCCAATGGCCGAAGCTTCGCTTCAAACTGGGTGAGTTCGATCACAAAAGGTTGCTGATACGTGACTGCCAGCGCTCTTCCCTGCCTCACCATGTCCTCTATTTTGCCGTGCTCCTCACGGAGACTTTGCTCCTCCTTGGGCGAACTCATAATGACCACCGCAGCCCCAAGCACGACTGCTGCGACAGTGAGGACCACCACGATTTCCAACAGCGAGAACCCTCTCCGAAAAGAGCGGGTTCTGAATCTTGCTTGCTGAAGGATCACTGCGGTATCGGAGAATTGCTGAATCTTACTTGTCCTGACTACTCAGATCATCCTCGTTTCCAAACACCTTGTCAGGACCGGCACTCACCAGCTCGTAGCTTGAGGGGTTTTTCGAACCCGGCATATTGTATTGGTAAGCGATATTCCATGGATCCTTTGGAATCTCAGGGAGCGACTGGGTCCAATCACGGGGAATCGGAGAGGTGCTGGGCTTACTAACCAAGGACTCTAATCCTTGTGCCTCGGTTGGAAAACCTTGTTTTCCAAGCATCTCATAGGTGTCGATGTGACTCCCTACCGTATTAAAGTCACTTCGGACCCGTTGGATTCGTGCTTTTTCTCCGAAGGATCTGGAGGAGAAAATCACGCCACCCAAAATCACCCCGATGATTCCCATCACGATGACCATTTCAAAAAGGCTGAATCCACGAGCGAGACCGCGGAACTGTCGGTTTGTAGTAGTTGATTGAATTTTCATACTGTCTCTGGCAGGACGTTACACAAAAAAGAACGCTTCAGAAACCGAAAGTTGTCAGTCCTTTTTTAAGAGAATTACAGGAGATTCGACTTAAAGGATTTCCCTCCCGAGATTTGGAGCTTATCGTCACTGCCGTTTTCACCATCTGATAGCCCGATCTACCTTAGCTTTCAGCTTTCAGTCTTCGATCCCTCTTTTGTTACGGCCACCGGTATCCACGAGCCCGGTGGACTCTTTTGGAATGACTTCCGGGACCTCGTAAAAGCGGTTCCTTGGGGACAAATTCACGACTTGGACTTTTCCGGTCTCTTTCCTGATCCCGATATGACCGGCTACTCCTCGCTCGTCGCCGCCAAGGTGATGCGCGAGTTCCTCTTAAATCGTCCTCAGCCCGCTAAACGCTAAAAGGCGTTCTCTACCAAGTTCACGTCCGGTTTTTCTCCCTCTTGCAGGATGATTTCCACCACGTCATAGCGCCAGGAAATGGTCCTGCGGAAATCTTCCTCATCGCCCCGATGTTCTTCCGCCAGCAATCGGAGCCATTCGCGGGCTCCTCTCTCGATCAGCGCCTGCTTCTCACGATCCACTGCCTCCAAGGGCCGACCGAAACCGCGCCTCGTTCGGGTCTTCACTTCGACAAAAACGAGCTGATTGAGTTCCTGTCCTCCCCGCATGACCAAGTCGATCTCTCCTCCTTTCGGCGCGCGAAAATTCCGGTAAAACAATTTCCAACCTCTTCTCTGAAGGTAGCGAGCCGCGATCCGTTCCCCGAGATGGCCCACCTCCATGTGGCCAATCCGCTCCCCCTTAATCGTCAGATGGGAGACAGAGTTGAGCAACGGGCTGAAACGAGCGACGGTGGAGCGGACACGGCCCATGGCGTGTGAGAGCTTCCAGATGCGCTTTTGTCCCATATCCCTTATGACGTTCGAAACCATACTCAGGATAATATTCAGCAGCTTCCCTCATAATACGATCCCGCGTCACTTTGGCGAAAATACTCGCCGTGGCAATAGAAAGACTCTTTCCGTCTCCTTTTACGATCCCTTCATGCGGGAAAGGATAGTTCGGAACGGGTAATCCATCAATGAGACACATCCCCGGAGTCACTCCCAATTTCTCTACCGATCGCGCCATTCCCGCGTGAGTCGCCTTAAGAATGTTGATCTCATCGACTTCCGCTGCCTCCACAACGCTCACGGCCCATTGCAGACCCTCAATCTCGATCAATTCGTCGTAGATCCCCTCCCGCACTTTCTCGCTGAGCTTTTTCGAATCGTTGACCTTCTGATGGGAAAAACCCTTCGGAAGAATCACCGCTCCCACGACAACCGGACCAGCGAGTGGTCCCCTTCCCGCCTCGTCCACCCCGATCACCGGAGTGCATCCCGCCTTGGCGTATCGATTTTCATATTCCAAATTCGGCATTGCCCGAAACAACGGAAACTCCATTACGATGTCAATCCTCCCTGCCTTCGAGTGGACATTGCAACCCACTCAACAGATGAAGAGCACACCCATTGAAAATAATACTGGCTTCCCCTTTCTTAAAGTAATATCAGATCTTCGCTAGGTTAAATACGCAAACAACCATGACTACACGCAAAAAACTCACCGTAGCTTCTTCACTATCCCTCCTTGCTTTGAGCACCGCTCCATCATCGGCCCTCGTCGTGATGATCTCAGATTTGGTTCCTGCAGGGAGCGCTCTTGAGGGCTTCATCGCCAGCAACTTCTCGAACGTTACCGAGGTTCGCCACGCCGACTACGCCAATTTTTCTTCTGCAGGCAGCCAGGACGCCCTCAACGGGACTGGTAGCCACGCAGGAAATGGTGCCGCTGATGTCTTCATCATCGGTCGCTCGCTCTCCAGTGGAGGCTACTCTTCAGGTAATGCTGATGGATGGAACGCCGTCAGCATCCCAGTCGTCAACCTCACGAGCTACACCGCCCGTGATGCGGGAAACCGCATGGGCTGGCATTTGAATAGCACCAGCACCGGAACCCTTATTGCCGGAAACGAGACTACCGTGACCGCATTTGGAGCCGAAATCTTTGGAGTTGCCGCCGGGACCTATGACTTTTTGACAGCAAGTGCTGCGGCGGCCGATAACTTTAATGGCTTGGCTTCAGGACAAACAGGCTTTGGAGACGGTAACATTCTCGCTACTGTTGGCGGCGATACTCTGGCCGCTTTTTGGAAAGCTGGTGCCGCTCCTGGTGGTGTCAATTCCGGAGTAGCAACTTTCCCGGCAAACCGCCTTCTCTTCAACATCGACAACGATCCAAACGCCGGAAACAACGGTGTTAATGACGTCGCCAACATGTCTGCAACCGGTGCCGCAGCATTGGTTTCGGCCATCGACTTCGCCACTCCGCTGACTGCCGTTCCCGAGCCATCAACCTCGCTTCTTGGCTTGCTTGCTCTCGGATTCGCTGCTGGTCGTCGTCGTCGCTAGACTGAATCGACTCTCTTTTTTCAAAGCGGCCACCTTTCTGAGGTGGCCGTTTTTTGTCCCTAAGCAAAGCACCGTCATCCGATTTAAAGACGATCAGTCGAACCTATCTCGGGATTACTCTACTAAGCTCCTTCCGCTGATAGCGTTGCCGATAGGCGCGTGGTGACTCCCCCATCAGCGCGGAGAATTTACGGGAAAAGGCACTGTGATCATAAAAACCAACCTCGAGCGCGATGCTCGTCACGAGCTGATGACTCGTAGTCAGCATCTCACAGGCCCTCAGTATACGCAGTCTCATGACATACTGAATCGGCGTTGTCTTGTAGACCTCCTGAAAACGTCGCTCCATTTGCCGCACCGAAATCCCCGTATTTTTCGCGATTGTGTTCATCGAGTTCTTCTTTGCAAAATTCTTCATGAGCGATTCAGTCACCGACTTCAATTGCTCGTCTCCCTCCACTTGATAAGTGCGAACCAATCCACAAAGCCCCGCGATTTCACCACTTCGAGTAAAGAGGGGAATTTTGTCGGTTGTATACCATCCAGGCATCCCTATTTCATTGGGAAAGAGTTCCACCATGTCGTTCATCGCTTTGCCGCTCTCCAGAATCTGACGATCATCCTGTGCAAACTTCTCCGCCATTTGCGGAGGAAAGATCTCATGATCTGTTTTTCCGATGAGTTCGCTTTCGTTTTTAAATCCACAATGATGAACAAAGGCCCGATTCCCGGCCATCAGTCTTAAATGAGAATCCTTCGCAAAATACATCAAGTCCGGCAGGCACTCAAAGAGGTCCCGCACCGTCCCCGGGCGCAGAGTTTCAATCCACTCAGAAACACACGCGCTGTTCATGTCGTAAAAATACACAAATAATCCGATCCCATACAAGCCGATCTTTCTTCGGCGGTATAAAGTCCCCTCTCAGATATGTCGAACTCACCAAACATCGCAATCGTCGGCCTCGGCTTCGGTGCCGAATTCATCCCCATTTACCAACGCCATCCTAACGCCAATCTCGTGGCCATTTGTCAGCGCACCGAATCCTCGCTCAACGAGATCGGCGATAAATATGGCATCGAAAAGCGCTACCCCAATTTCGAAGACGTCCTCGCTGATCCCGCGATCGACGCCGTCCACATCAACTCCCCCATTCCCAATCACGCCGAGCAAACCATCGCCGCCCTCAAGGCTGGCAAGCACGTCGCCTGCACCGTCCCCATGGCGACCTCCGTCGAGGACTGTAAAACAATCGTCGATCTTTGCGACTCCACGGGCCTGAAATACATGATGATGGAAACCGTCGTCTACGCCCGCGAGTTCCTCTTCATGAAAGAGCTTTACGATAATGGCGAACTCGGCAAGCTCCAGTTCCTCAAAGCCTCCCATCAACAAGACATGGACGGTTGGCCCGGCTACTGGCCCGGACTTCCTCCCATGCACTACGCCACTCACTGCGTCGGCCCCCTTCTCGGCCTGGGCCGCCATCAAGCAGAGTATGTTTCCTGTTTCGGCTCCGGAACGATCCGCGAAGAAATGCACGAATGCTACGGTTCCCCCTACGCCGTCGAGAGCTGCCACGTCAAATTTAAGGACTCCGATCTCTCCGGCCTCGTTTACCGCTCACTCTTCGATGTCGCCCGCCAATACCGCGAATCGATCGAGGTCTACGGTGATAAAAAAGGCGTTGAATGGCCCCTCATCGAAGGCGAGCAACTCGTCGTTCATACCGCAAAGAAGCCCGAGCCCGAAATCCCCGAACGCGTCGACTGCCCGGACTACGCGCACCTCCTTCCCGATGAAATCGCCCCCTTCACCACCGGTGGCGTTTACGGTGGCGACGAAGGCGATGATCACTTGAGCTTCACCCAAGGCGGCGGCCACGGCGGCTCCCACCCGCACCTTGTGCACCAATTCGTGGAAATGCTGCGCAGCACCAACGACGCCTACCCGAACGCACAGGAATCCGCCAATATCACCCTCACCGGAATCCTCGCTCACGAGTCAGCCCAAAAAGGAGGCGAACTCATCCGCCTCCCCGAATGGTCCTTCCGCGACTGAATTCTAACCACAACCCACTGAGCAATGATCCGACTTCTCACATCCTTTGTCCTCTCCACCGTGCCCTCACTTCTCGCCACTGAAAATCTACGCCTTGGGAGGGACGAGAAAGCTGGAACGATTTCTGTTTACCGCGCGAACTTGGCCAATCCTATCCTCACCCAATCCGCGAGACCTGGCCAGCGGCCCTTTCTCCACCCCATCGTTGCCCCGGATGGAAAAGGAGTCCTCACCGAATTCAGCCCCGGACACCACAAACATCAAACGGGTCTCTACTGGGGCTTCACCCGCGTCAACGGACGTGACTTTTTCCACAATCTTAAAAGCGACTACTGGAAGAGAAATTCTGTCCAAATCCTCGCACAATCCGGTCAAACCGTCTCCTGGCAAACCTCCTACGACCTCCTCGACGACAAAGGTCAAGCCGTTCTCACCCAGACTCAAACCTGGACCATGTCCTCCTCAAACCAGGAGCACACCCTAGATCTCAACTGGCAAGGAACCGCCAAAACAGACGTTACCATTGGCAAATGGAATTATGGCGGACTCTTCCTCCGCATGCCCTGGCACAAAGAAAAAACGAAAGGAGAAGTCATCAACTCCGCTCTTCAAAAAAATAATCAGGCCGAAGGAAAACGCGCCGTCTGGGTCGACGTCGGAATGGACATTGAGGACCGTGACGACTGGGGCCACATCGCCATCTTTGACCACCCGAAGAACAGCGATTTCCCTCTCCCTTGGCGAGTCGACGGACAACTCGGAATCGGCCCCTCCCGCGCCATCCTCGGCGACTGGAAAATCCCAAAAGGCCAAACTGAAACCATCCGACACCGCTTTCTTATCCACACTGGAAAACTCAATCCCGAAGCCCTCACTAAAAAGTGGGAAAACTACAGTAAGCTTCCCTACCGCGACGTGACCTTCATCTCCACTCCTGCCAAACCCGTCCCTCTCATCGACCTCAATCAAGCCCGCCTCGAAAACATCATCGAGATGGACCGCGACCACGCCTTCTTCCTCCTCTTCGACCAGCTTGCAAAAACAGAAAACCCCATCACTCGAAGAAGCCTCCTCAAGGGCATCCTCCTTGGACTCGACGGCCAACGCAACCTACCCCCCCCTCCCGGCTGGCTCCGCCTCCGCGCCAATTTCCTAGATCAAAAGGATCCCGAACTCACCAAACTCGTCGAACGACTCAGCCAGGTCTTCGGTGACAAAGAAGCTGTCGCGCGCGCCCTCGCCACCCTCAAGAACAAGGCCGCTTCCCTCCCCGATCGCAAACAAGCCCTCGCCTCCCTCCTCACCCAACGCCATCCCGGACTCGCTCCCATTCTCAAATCAATCATTGATGAGCCCGCCCTGCGCATCAACGCTATCCGCGCCTTCACTTCCGCTCCAACGCCCGATGCCGCAAAACTCCTCCTCGGCCTCTATCCCAAATTCGAACCCGACGCCCAACGCGCCATCATCGAAACCCTCGCCACGCGCAAAGCATACGCCGAAGCGCTCCACACCGCCTTGAAGGAGAAAAAAATCTCCCGGGAGGCTCTCCCTGCTTACGTTGCTCGCTCGCTTTCCCTCCTCCTCGGGCCCGACTTCACCAAAGAGTTCGGCCTCAAAAAACTCCCCGCTGACAAAGAAGCAGAGATCGCGAAGTACAAAGCCCTCGCCACACCCGCCGCCCTCGACCGAGCCGACGTTTCCTTCGGTCGAAAAATCTACCAGTCCCTCTGCTTCGCCTGCCACGTCATGTATGGCGAAGGAGGAAAAATCGGACCCGAACTCACCGGCTCCAACCGCGCCGACCTCAACTACCTCCTTCTCAATATTCTCTACCCCAGCGACGACATCGCCGACTCTTACAAGACCGTCACCATCAACACAAAAGACGGCCGCTCCCTCTCCGGAAATATTACCGAAGAAGACGGGCAAAAAGTCGTCCTCAACATGATCGGCCAAAAATCCACCATCCCAAAAGGCGACATCAAATCCCGCACCGTCTCTGACTTCTCCATGATGCCCGCCGGCCTCCTCCAGACGCTCAAAAACGAAGATGTCGTCGCCCTCTTCAAATACATGCAGACCAAGCAACAAGTTCCCCTTTCAAAGTAACTGACCAAATCGATGAAAACACTCATCCCATTCCTCTGCATCTCCTCTCTGGCGATCACCTCCCTGCTCGCCCAAAACCGCGGCAAGCAACACAAAAGCAGCGACGCTCCCTTCCTCACTCCCCAGGAAGCCGTCGCCGCCATGGACATCCCCGAAAATTTCGAGGTCTCGATCTACGCCTCCGAGCCTCACATCGGCGAACCCATCGCTTTCACCTTCGATGCCAAAGGCCGCGTCTGGGTCGTCGAAAACTACAACTACGTCAACCGTCGCTCCCACAAGAACGAGCAACTCAGCCGCATCCAAATTTTCGAAGACACCGACAGCGATGGCACCTTCGACACCAAGAAACTCTTCCACGACAAAATCACCTTCGCCTCCGGCATCGCCATCGGACACGGCGGCGTCTACCTCGGAGCCCCGCCCAACCTCGTCTTTATTCCCGATACGAATGGCGACGACATCCCCGACGCCGAACCTGAAGTCCTCCTCGACGGCTGGGGCATCCAAGATCGACACGAAACCCTCAACTCCTTCATCTGGGGTCCCGATGGCTGGCTCTACGGCTGCCAGGGCGTCTTCACCCACTCCCTCATCGGCAAGCCGGGTGCAAAAAAAGAAGATCGCATCTTCCTCGATGCCGGCATCTGGCGCTTCCACCCCGAAACCAAGGACTTCGAAATCTTCGCGCGCGGCCTCTCCAACCCCTGGGGCTTTGACTTCAACGACCTCGGCCACGGCTTCGCAACCTGTTGTGTCATCCCCCACCTCTTCCACATCGTCCAAGGCGGAATTTATGACAAACAATCACGACCCAACCTCAATCCCTACACCTACGCCCCCATCCAAACCATCCGCGATCACACCCACCTTTCCGCTCACGGCGGTGCCCGCTTTTACCTCGCCGACACCTTCCCTCCCGAATACCGCGACCAGCTTTTCATGTGCAATATCCACGAGCACGCCGTTCTCGTCGACTACATGGAACCCAATGGCTCCAGCTATATCGGACGCCACGGCAGCGACTTCATGCCCACCAACGACCTCGCCTGGGTTGGCTTCAGCATGGAAATCGGACCCGACGGCGGCGTCTACATCCTCGACTGGCACGATACCGACATCTGCGGAAATGCCATCAACTTCCCCGACACCGGACGCATCTACCGCATCATGCCCAAGGGAGCCAAGCCCGTCGCAAGGCCCAACATCCCCGCCCTCAGCGACCTCGAACTCTGCCACCTCCAAGACCACCCCAACGATTGGTTTGTCCGTCAAGCGCGCACCGAACTCCACCACCGCACCATCAGTGGAACTCTCGATCGTAAGACCGCTCACCAGGCGCTCACTCAATTTTTCAAAGAGGCTCCCACTTCCCCGAAACGCCTCCGCGCCCTCTGGGCCCTGCACGTGACCAAGCGCTTCACCGGCCAAGCCGAAACCGAGCTCGTCAAACTTCTCTCCCACTCCGACGAACACGTCCGCGCCTGGGCCATTCAACTTCTTTCTGAAGACCAGGACCCACCCGAGATCACCAGGGCTCTCTTCCACCAGATGGCAAAAAACGACCCCTCAGCCACCGTCCGACGTTCCCTTGCCTCAGCCATCCCCCGGCTCCCTCTCGACTATCGTCTCCCCCTTCTCACCAAGCTCGCCCAACGAACCGAAGACGTCACAGATCCATTGATCCCCCGCATGATCTGGTTCGCCCTCGAGCCTCTTGTCCCGGAGCACCCGGAAGCAGCCCTCGCCATTGCCACCAAGACCACCATCCCCTTCCTTACCGAATGCGTGGCCCGACGCATGGTCAGCGGCTCACCCTCCAATCACAAAAAACCCAATCGCGCCCTCATCTCCAAATGGAACAAAACAATCCAAACCGTAGCCCCCGGTTTCCGAGTTGAGAATGTCGGCGAAGGCGGCGTCGTCCCCCTCGACAGTTTTCGAAATGAGAAAGCCGTGCAAACTCATCCTCTCGACCGCAAGATTCCCTGCGCTCTCAAGCGTGAATTTCATGTCCCAAAAGGAAAGTCCACTTTCCTCGAAGCTCGCGTCAGCTACCACGCCCACGGCGATTGGCAACTCCGCGTCATCGCAGATAACGAAGTCCTCTTCAATCAGCTCGTCAGCTTTGGCTCAGTCAAAAAACAGTGGCTCAAAATCAAAGTTGACCTCACCAAATTTGCAGGAAAGAACATCCAGCTCTCCCTCGAAAACCGGGCCAATGATTGGCACAACGAGTTCGGCTACTGGGGCCATGTCAAAATCACCCACCCCTAAACGCGTCGACGGAACGCCATGAGCGACGCACCAAAATCACCCAAGCCCTGAAGGGGTGACCTAATTTCACAACGACCCCACCACCCCCTTCGGCATCAATCTCCCAATCACCATGAAACACTTTTTACTCCTCTTCCCGCTCGCTCTCATCGCGGTTCTTTCCCTCGCCCAAACCTCTCCTGAGAGGCCGACAGAGAAAGAAGGCCCCATCAGAATTCTCTTTCTCGGTCACGAAAAAGAAGCCCACAATTCCAACAAGTATTACCCCATCCTCGCCGAAACCCTCGGCCGGGATGCCATTTACTTCGACTACACCACCTCCGTCGAGGAAGCTCTCGGAAATTTTTCGTACTTGAGCCAATTCGACGGCATCCTCCTCTACGCCAACCACGACAAGATCGAGCCACACCAATATCAAAACCTCGTCAAATTCGTCGAGGAAGGTGGCGGCTTCATCCCCGTCCACTCTGCCAGCTTCTGTTTCAGAAATGAACCCGGTTTCGTCAAACTCGTCGGAGCTCAGTTCAAGCACCACAAAGGCAAGGAGTTTTCCCCCACCATCATCAAGCCGAACCATCCTGCCATGAATGGTCTCGAGCCCTTTCACGCCTGGGACGAAACATACGTCCACTCCAAGCACGGCTCCGACCGCGACATCCTCATGGTCCGCAAGCCCGAGGGCGACGACAACATCACCGAACCCGAACCCTGGACCTGGACTCGCACGCAAGGAAAAGGCCGCGTCTTTTACACCGCCTCCGGCCACGACCAGCGCGTCTGGACCCAACCCAATTTCCACCAACTCCTCAAATCCGGCATCCTCTGGGCCGTCGGCGAAAAACGAAAAGCCGCTTACGACACCTTCCTCACTTCACGTCCCGCACTCACTTACGAAACCCGCGAGAACATCCCAAACTACGAAAAGCGCCCCAAGCCCCTTCAGTATCAGCACCCGCTCAGCCCTGAAGATAGCCTGAAATACACGCAAGTCCCCGTCGGTTGGAAACTCGAACTCTTCGCTGCCGAACCACAAATCGTCAATCCCATCAGCCTCGCTTGGGACGAACGCGGCCGCCTCTGGGCCGCCGAAACCGTCGACTATCCGAACGAAATTAAATCCGAGCGTGTCGGCGACGATAAAATCAAAATCCTCGAGGACACCGATGGCGACGGACGCTGCGACAAGGTCACCGTCTTTGCCGATGGCCTCAACATCCCCACCTCGCTCACCTTCGCAAACGGAGGCATCTACGTTCACCACGCCTCCGAAACCCTTTTCCTAAAAGACACCGACGGCGACGACAAAGCGGACATCCGCGAGGTCGTCCTCACCGGTTGGGGCACCGGCGACACCCACGCCGGCCCGTCCAACCTCCGCTACGGACTCGATAACCAACTCTACGGCACCGTCGGATACTCCGCCTACAATCACGACGGCCAAAGATTCGGCATGGGCGTCTACCGTTTCCAAAAAGACGGCTCGGATCTCCAGTTCCTTCACCAGTTCAACAACAACACCTGGGGACTCGGCTTCAACAATGCCGGCGACACCTTTGGCTCCACCGCCAATAACAACCCCAGCTTCTTCGGCGGCATCCCCGCCACCATCCTCCCCGGCGGACGTGGCCCCAGCGCTGACGTCATCGCCTCCTCGCCCACCTTCCACCCCATCACCCCAAACGTTCGGCAGGTCGATGTCTTCGGGGGCTACACCGCCGCTGCCGGCCACGCCTTCGCTAACTCGGCCAACTTCCCCGCATCATGGCAGGGCAATACCGCCTTCGTCTGCGGCCCCACCGGCAACCTCCTCGGGAAATTTCAAACCTCCCGCAAAGGCGCAGGATACCATTCCCAAAACGACTTCGCCTTCATCGCCTCCGCCGACGAATGGTTCTCCCCCGTCGCCGCCGAAGTCGGCCCCGATGGCAACCTCTGGATCTCCGATTGGTATAACTTCATCATCCAGCACAACCCGACTCCAAGCGAAGGTCGCGGCGGCTACGCAGCCAAAACCGGAAAAGGCAACGCCCACGTGAATCCCAACCGCGATCGCCAACACGGCCGCATCTACCGACTCGTCTGGGACAAGGCACCCAAATCAAAACTCACCTCCCTTCACGGGGCTTCTGCCGCACAACTCGTCGCCGCCCTGGGAAACGATAACCAATTTTGGCGCCTCACCGCCCAGCGACTCCTCGTCGACCGTAAACAAACCGCCGTCACCGACTCCCTCAAGGAAATGGTCGCCCAACCCGGCATCGGAGCGATCCACGCCCTCTGGACCCTCCACGGCCTCGGCACCCTCCATGACGACACCCACCGCGCCGCCCTCCTCTCCACCGATCCCATCCTCCGGCGCAACGCCACCCGCGCCCTCGCCGCTGATGAAAAAGGAAGCAGCCTCCTCTTCCAGTCCGGCGTCATCAACGACCCCGACCTCACCACCCGCCTCGCCGCGTTCGTCGCCCTCGCCCAATTCCCCACCAGTGACCCGTTGAAGAACGCGATCACCAGCCTCGCCAAAAATAGAGGAAACCTCAGCGATAAACTGCTCAAAGCAGCACTCGAAGCAGCTGGAAAACAGCACCAGATCGCCATCCTCTCGGAAATCGTCTACCAGCAAGCCGACACCAATATCTTAGACGGAGCAAAGTGGGCCAAGAAAATCCACTCCGGCAAAGGAGCGACCCATGAGCACTCAAAAGACAACATCTTTAAAATCAGCTCTAAAAACCTCACCGACACCTCTTGGATCACCAACCTCAAAGTCAAGCCCGATACCCGCTACCGCCTCAGCGCACAGATCAAAACAATGGGAATCAAAGGCAGCGGCCTCGGAGCCGTTCTGAACGTCCACGAACTCCAAGATCCACGCGTCCACACCAAGCCCCTCAAGGGTAAAAACGACTGGACCGACGTCTCCGTTGATTTCGATTCCCAGAACTACCAGAAGCTCAGCTTCAATGCCCTCTACGGCGGCTGGGGACAATCGACCGGCACCGCATTTTATAAAAATGTCCGTCTCTCCGAGCTCGTTCCCGTCGCGCAAGAAGCACAGGAGGAAAAAATCCGCGTGGCCGACGCCGTCCGCGGTAAGGATCTCTTCCTCCACCACGAAGTAGCCGCTTGTGCGCGCTGTCACATCGTCGGCGGAGAAGGCGGCATCGTCGGACCCGCCCTCGATGGCATCGCCACCCGCAAAGGGCCCGACTACATTCGCTCATCCGTCCTCGACCCAAACGCTGAGATCGCCGAAGGCTACCCCCTTCCCATCTCTCCCATGCCCCCCATGGGCCTCATCCTCAAGCTCCAGGAAATCGAAGACATCCTCGCCTACCTCGCCACCCTAAAATAGAAAAAATCCCCAAGCTTCACAAGTTGACGGTGAAAATGTATCTCTCGGCAGTTCATGAAATTCGCCATCTGCAATGAGACCTTTCAGGATCGCTCCTTCGAACAGCAATGTGAGACGGCTGCGAAGCTGGGATACACCGGCCTGGAGGTCGCGCCCTTCACCATCGCTCCAGACAACGACGTCACCCGCCTCGATCCATCGGTAGCCGAAGACCTTCTAAAAACGGCTCAGAAACACGGACTCGAAATTATTGGTCTCCATTGGCTCCTCGCCAAAACCGACCACCTCAATGGCGGGCGCGGATTCCACCTCACCAGCCCCGACGATCAACTTCGATCCGCCACCCTCGACTACACCAAAAAGCTCGCCGATCTCTGTCATACTTTAAAAGGATCCATCATGGTCTGGGGATCTCCACAGCAGAGAAGTCTCGAAGACGAGTGGTCAATCGAAGACTCCACACAACGCGCCGCCGACCTCCTCCGCGCCGCCGCAGAATACTGCGCCCCCCTTGGAATCAAGATCGCCATGGAACCACTTGGCTCCCCCGAAACAAATTTCCTCACTTCCGCCCGCGAAACCATCGAGTTGTTAGAAAAAGTCAACCACCCGAATTGCCAGCTCCACCTCGATGTCAAGGCCATGTCCTACGAACTCGACCACCTCGACTCGCCGACACGCGCACAAATCGACACCAACATGGGAGCCATCATTCGCGCATCAAAAGACCACCTCGTCCACTTCCACGCCAACGATCCCAACCTCCTCGGTCCGGGCATGGGAGAAATCGACCACACCGCATCCGCCAAGGCCCTCCACGAGATCGACTACCAAGGCTGGGTCTCCGTCGAAGTCTTCCGCTACGATCCCTCTCCGGACGAAATCGCGAGCCAATCGATGACCTATCTCCGACAAGTCTATCGCTAACTCGATCGCTTGGAAGAATTCACCGAGATCTTGCTAGTTCTTGTCCTTTACGATTTCACGCCCTTGTCCACCATGCCCGTGGCATAACGATTGTTCGCAAAGACATTCGCGATTGTCATTTCGTCGGCCTGCATCGCAGTGCGCCCCCCGTTGTTAGAAAAGCTCGCGTCCTACCCGTGTGAGGCCCGGTCATCAATGACGCCCGCGTCGGTGTGCCAAACTGACTGAAATGAAAATCAGTAAAGTGAATCGCTAAACCTATTGATTCACAATTTGTTAGAATAGCCGAGGGGCCGGATTCGAATCTGCGACCTCTTCACTCCCAGCGAACGAATCGATTTCCATCCTAATTAATCATCACTTTCAATCCAGTTGAGGGACCAGTTCTCTCTCCAGAAGATCACCTGGAACCCCACTAGCAAGATCGTCATCTACCGCTCCAAACGCCACCACACCACCAAGCGCAACTTCGAGATCTTCAAAGCACCCTACTTCATCGCCTCCGCTTTTCTCCACTTCCCGCCCAAGGGACAAACCGCCCGCTACTTATTACCTGGCAGGTCATCAAGGAATGGGTTCTCGACGACGAACCCGACCTGAACTGATTCAACTGGAAAAGGGACGCCACCGACGCAAAGCCCCAGTGCTTCGACCACAGCCCAGATTGGAGGCTAGATACTTCGAACGTGTAGCGTCCTTCCCTAGTGTGTGCTAGACGAACTCCATCCACAGCAATTTCAGCACGGCGGGCGGCCTCAGCGTGGGCACTCACAGAGGTCAGTTCAAAAGCGCCCCAACTCCACCGTCACGCTCGTAAATCGATTTCACCTCGTCAGGCGTGAGCGCCCGATCAAAACACGAGAACTCATCGAGAAATCCGACATAGAGGAGCCCGATCAATAGACGCGAAGTTTCCGTATCGCTCCAGGTGAATTGCTGGTTCCAACCGGTCAGTGCGCCGTTGTGTTTTCCGTCGATGTAGAGGCTGGCGATCGCTTTCTTGCTGCCGCTGTTGAATCCTCCCCAAGTGAAAACAATGTGCGTCCACTTATCCTCGCCGAATCCCGGATTCTTTGCGGTCAGGAGCGGGCGTTCTGAATCTGGAACATCGGCCTTCTCCGGATTCCACACTTTCAGATCGGCATAGGCTCCGAGCCGGAAGTCGCGTGGCGAACCCTCTTTGTTAAAATCAAGAAAGAACGCTGCGTCGTTCCACGCACGCGGAGCAAGCTGTACTGGATCGCAAAAACCCTTCGCGAGCCCATCGACCGGATCGCATTTCAACCAAAGCGAAACGCTTCCGCTCCAGTTCTTGCCTTTGTAGGCGAGATTCTCCTTCGATTGGTAGAAAATCCACGGTGCGTCGCTCGCCTTGAACTCTAGCGCGCTGCCAAATTTGCCCCCTCCCTTGGCAATCCCACTCTTGCCTTCCGTATGCAGGCCAGCTTTGGCTACGTTCTTTTTTCGGTCGATCCACGTGTAGAGCTTCTTGTCCCCTTTGGAAAAATCGGCATCGATGCCATTGTCGAATGAGGCGTGCAGGGTTAGCGCGGATTTGATCTCCGCATCGTCCGCGAGCAGATCGCCCGCACAGAAATACAAAAGGCCGATGGCAAGGCTGGCGGATGATCTCGATGAAACATTCACCATGAAGGGATCGTGACACATTCGTCACCGCGAGTAAACCGGAACTGGTGGGAATGGTAGCTGTGAGCCATTCGATCCCGGGGCGCCTCGAACCGATTTCCGAGTTCGTAGTAGCGATGGTGCCGAGATGTGAAGTGTGCCGATGCCTGAGGAAATCTCCTTAACCCGAGCCAGAACATGAGCAGACGACCAGCCTCGTCATAATTAAAGAATGAGAAAAACGCGCGGGAAATTTCAAAAAAACGGGATAAATCAAGCAGGAAGAGATTCGTGTTCGGACCTTTTATTTTGATATGAATGATTACCTCATATATTAATTTAGTAAGGTCATGACCTCTGACATCCGCAATCTGATCAACCAATGTCCCTCGGCTCCTGGGCACCGTGAGGCACGAAAACACTTGAGACGGGAAGCCGCAAGACGCAAAAAGAGAGAAGGTTACAAACGAGAAATAAACTATCTTCGTTGGCTGGGCCGCTCGATCAATGCGATTCAACTCAAGCTGTCCTGGCTGAAACTCATCGGTGCACCGGGCCTTAAAATCGCGAAGCTGAAAACCAAGCTCAAGAAGCGGCGAGCCAAGCGAGCATCCGTGACGAAAGCGGTAGAATCCGCCTGGCACGATGCCTGGTGCGATCAGGTTCAGTCACACCAGACAAACAGGTTTTATTGGCTGGGTGTCACTGCTTACAGGAACGGTTTCAAGAAGCGTTACATGAAATATTGCAGAAACGATTACAATCCAACCAGGATAAGCAGCAAGGAATCATGCTTCCTGCTCAGGGACAACTGGGAAGGCCCACTACCCTTCAGTTCTTTTCACCAGGAGCCTCGTAACGAGCCATCTCAAGAATAAATTAAAATCGGACGCTACGCTGCCCTTCTCTACGACAATAAAGATTCTAGATTGTAACTAGAACTTCCTGAAAAACGCCCAAAAATTCATAAGATGAAAGGCTCGCCACTGACATGCCTACCTCGCGGAGAGCCATTTTTATCGCTTCAGTGAAATCAGGACGATTTTCCTTTGTCAATCCGAGCACTAATCAGCAACCAAACGGAAAAAAGTGCGATTGGCCAAATTGAAGGTTTCAGGGACCGAGCTAAAGGTCAGTTTCTCATCGCCCTCTTCTATCGGAGCGCGACTCGTGAGCACGAAGGCTTCCCCCAGCGGCGACCAGCTAAGGAAATCGTCGGACCATTCGACTCTCAAGGTCACGTCGTCGGCAGCGAGAACCTGCGTGTAGGAAATGGTGACACTTCCGGAGCCATCGACTTCTGCAATGAGGGCCGACTGGGTCCCCTTCCCCAAAGCATAGTCAAGTAGGTCATCGACCCCGTTTCCATCCTCATCGGCACCTGCGGTTCCAGTGAACGAGATCGCATCGTCACTCGCTGGATTGCCTCCAATTTGCGTGCTTGATCGCCAGCTTTCGGGCAATGAATGATCCGGTAGCAGGCTGGCCTGAATCAGCACGAGCGAGCGCCCTTGACCATCGGCGGCGGTGGGCCATGGCAGCAGATGACTGAAGGTAAAGTCCCTAATCGTTGTCTTGTCCGCAGCGAGAAGAGTCACTTGCTCGCCTGAATTTGAGAGCCCCGTTTCGTTTTGAAATTCTCCCACGATTGGAAGACCAAAGCGATATTCGGCTTCAAACGCCATGCGATCGCGCACGAGAAGGATGCGCGCTCCCGCAGCCAGACGAGTGTTTGGGGCAAAGGTATAATCGATTCCAGCGGTGAAACTGACATCCCCGAGTTCGATGCTATTATTGGAGATATTTTCCAGTTCAATGAATTCGAGAGACTCGGCTGGACCGACAGGATTGTAGAAAATTTCGGAGATCACGAGATTTGTCACGTCCGCAAGTGGTCCAACAAGGAAGCTCGCTTCCGTGAGCGCCGACCACTCACCATTGTCTAGCGACCTCGCCTTCACTGTCATTGAATGCGGTAAATCAATAGGAAGCATGTATGCGTTTCCCAAAACAATCTCAGTCCATGACTCACGAGGATCAGTGCCATCGACGGTGTAGTAGATCGTCCCGCTGGACGCAGTAAGAGTGACCTCAAAACCAGCCGAAACCTCGCCTCCGTGCTGGCTGAACACCGGTGGATCGATGCCGGGATAGAGGCCATTATTGCGGAGTTGAGCAATAACGTGAGCGGGCCTCGCGGGGAAAAATTCAGTCAGAAGACGATTACGTTCGGTGGTCCATTCGCCATCGCGAGTGTAAGGCGCAGTTCGGCGCTGATCCCCCCATCGGGCGGACTCTGCCACCACGGCACTCTCAATTTCGTGAACGCGTGACTCGAAGCGTGCCGCTGCTCCTTGTTCCGAAAGAGCACCACCATGGTAAAGATGCCGATAGGCACGGTCGGCATAGCGCAGTTGGAATTCGGGATTGTTGTCCTTCAGCCTGAGATAAACCGACGCGATGCTATCAGTGATGTCACGATTGCCGCTGCGAGAACTCGAGTAGATCGGGAACGGATAGGTGTAGTCCCGCGTGCCCGTCGTATCGATCATGGAATATTCCATATCCCAAGCGTAGGCACGCCACGGACCCGACGGGTTATTGCGACGCACCAGACGCATGTTGTTGTGGCCGTGATCATCCGGACCATCCCGCGTTTGCATAAACTGATGCACGAGCATGTAATCGATGAGGTTATCGACATCGATGTAGTCGTCGAGTTGCTCATATTCCACTTGAGAATCAAGCAGAGTGTTCGAATGGGTAATCATCTCGTCCCAATGCGTCTTCGTGCCGGACAAAACCTCGACACTAAAACGACGATTGACCGCATCATAGTCAGTATCATCACCTCCGAAATGATCTTCACCAAAGGAGCCGTCGGGACGTTCGGTAGGATTGTAGAGTCCCCAGTAAGTGCCGTTTAAAAAGAGATGAACGAAAGTCGATCCAGCCGTCGGATGCCCCATCGCCCCCTGCGTATCTTTCGCAAAAGTGTCCTGCAGAAACGTCGTCGACGCACGGTCTTCCGCACGCGAGCTCGTCCAGCTGTTGGCAGCTTGTGCGCGCAGCACGATCGTGTTAAATTTCTGCGTCACCCAATTCTCACCAAATAGAGGATATTCCAGTTTCTTCGCTCCGTAATCGGCGCGGAAGAGCAGCCTCAAGGAATTCTTAGGATTCCCACGAGAACCATTTCCATGCATCCGCAGGCCCGCTCCGCTTTGGAAGGAATCACTCGGATGATCCGGGTCGATGAACTCAATCGATATCGGACGTTCCCATGCAATCCCCCGCCCTCTGGTATTCGCTAAAATCCCCGTTGCATTGCTGAACAAGTTGTCCGGATCGGTGACGATGGACAAGCTGCGCACCGACTTCATCGCGGAGATCATTTCCGCACCGTAGTCTGGCGAGTCCACTACCTCTGAGTCCATTTGCGCCTGGTCGATGATGTCGGCCGCGAACAAGTAAGTCTGCGTATCAACATTGGTAGGAACACGCCCATCCTTGAAAGCGGCGGCCCGCAGAACCGTCGTGCCATTGATCAAAACACTTGCCGCACCCGGCACCGCACCATTCAAGGGGGCCACTGCCGTTCCATTCGTACGGGTAGGCTCACTCCCGTCTGTCGTATAAACAACCGTCGCCCCTAGAGTGGACGAACCGATCTTCACCGTAAAAGGATCCTCAAAAAATCCACGATCGACATCGAAGTGAGTATCGGCAACGAATCCCGCAAATGCCGCGCCATTTTCAACCCCTGGAGAAGGAGGAGAAAAGGAGCCCTCAGCACCGTAAGAAATGTCTCCCCGCTGAGACGGATAGTTTACAAACTCGTCGACCACGGTAGTTCCGTCGGGCGCAACCAAGGCGAGGGATCCATCACTCGCGGAAATCTTGAAATTGGCATGCAACTCGGGAGGTCCGCGACTGACCCCGGAAGCAAAAACAATCAGGTGGGATTTACCAGCAACATGAGTCCCCGCCGGAAATGCCCACTGGGTGAGATTCGAGACATCATCGGTGAGGAAGTATCCCGCCAGATCAATGTCAAAAGCGTTTGGATTGTAGATCTCGATCCAATCGGAAAAATCGCCATCCTCATCAGAAAGATTTGCCTCATTGCTGGCAAGGAACTCACTGAGCACCGGTTCCAACAGGACAACATCAACCCCGATCGTCACCTGGGCGCTCACCGAGCCTCCTCTGTTCGTCGCCGTGAGCGTATAGCTTGTCGTGCGCGTCGGGCTGACGGAGACACTTCCTGGGGTCGCATTAATGCTACCGACACCCGCATCAATCTCCGCGCGATCCGCCTCACTGATCTGCCACATCAAGGTGCTCGACTCCCCTCCCGCAATCATCGAAGGGGCCGCAACGAAACTCTCGATCACGGGCAAAGGAAAGGCGCTGCGAATCTGGTAGGCGTTGAGGTGAACGTTGCCCGCGTTATTGGTCGAGATACTCAAGGTTTGGCTCGTGCCATCAGCAACAAAGCTGCCGAGCGCATTCTGCCCATAAGTCCCCGCCGCTCCCGACGCCGCCACATCGACCGTATTATTCAACCCATCGCCGTAGCTCATCACCCGCCCCGAGCAGCAGCTGCGCAGATCGGTAAAAAAGACCTGAATGAGATAGCTCTGCCCGATCACCAGCAACCCTCCCCCGACGCTCACTGAGGTCGAGGTCCCGCCTCCATAACCAACGTTATTGAGAACTTCATCAAGCCCTGGATCGAGCGTGCGCTGGCCCGACAAGGCGACGCTCGCAGCACCATTCGGCAAAAGAGTATCACGAGGAGAGAATGTCACCCCGTTCACCGAAGCCACACCAGCAGCGGCACTCGCATTGATCGCCTCGACCAATTCCCCCGTAGTCACCACGACATTTGGATCAGCAGTGTCCGCGGCCAACTCCCAAGTGAGCGGAGCAGCTAAGGCAGGCGTGACCAAGACGACCCACAGAAGTCCTGTGCAGATTTTAAAGTTCTTCAGCATAAAAGTTCCTGTAGCCTAGCAGATTACCAGCTAGGCACGATCCTGAAAACAGGAGGGCTTATTCAGAGCACCTCCACCAGGGAGATTTGAACCGCAGATGGATCCGACTCAGCACAAGTCCAAAAAAAACCGCTCCTGCTTGATGCAGGAACGGCCTTTAAAAAAATAGGAATGACCTTTTACTTCTTAACGCCCAGTTCGTAGATCGTGGTCTGAATGTAGGTCTCGCCGGGACGAAGAACGGGAGATGGAAACTCCTTTTGGTTCGGTGAATCGGGGAAGGTCTGAGCTTCGAGGCAGAGAGCCGAGCGGTGCGCGTATCCCTTGCCACCTTTGCCTTCGAGGCCGTCAAGGAAGTTGCCGGAGTAGAACTGGATGCCCGGCTCGCTGGTCTTCACCGTGAGGACGCGGCCGCTGGTGGGCTCGGTGACGATCGCGGCGACGCCAATCTTGCCATCGCGGCTATCCTTCATAATGAAGTTGTGATCGTAGCCCATGCCATTTTTAAGCTGCTCGTTTTCTTGATCAATGCGCTTACCGATGCGGGTGGACTTGGTGAAGTCAAAAGGCGTTCCTTTGACGGGTGCGATCCCGGTTGGGATCGACGTGGGATCGATGGGATTGTAGCGCTTTGCTTTGATCTGGAGATGGTGATCGAGGACCGTTTCACTCCCCTCTCCCGCGAGATTGAAGTAACTGTGGTTGGTGAGATTGAGAACCGTTGGCTTATCAGTGGTCGCCTTGTAACGAATCCGCAGCGCATTCTTTTGGGTCCAAGTGTAAGTCACGGTGCTTTTGAGGGTGCCGGGGTAACCTTCTTCGCCATCGGGGCTGGTGTAGGTGAGCGTGAGACTGGGGTTGTCACCCTGATTGCCGACCTTGGCCTTCCAAATTTGCTTATCGAAGCCTTTGACGCCACCGTGAAGGGTGTTGGGTTCGTTGTTGATCGCGAGACTGTATTCCTTGCCATCGAGGGTGAACTTTCCTTTCGCGATACGGTTGGCGTAGCGTCCGGCGATGCAGCCGAAGTAAGGGCTCTTTTCGAGGTATTCTCCAACCGTGTCGAAACCGAGAACGACGTCCCCCATTTTGCCGTCCTTATCGGGCACGATAAGCGAGGTCACAGTTCCGCCATAGTTTGTAATGGAGACTTTTGCTCCGGATTCGTTGGAAAGAGTGTAAAGCTCAACCGCCTTCCCATCGACCTCGCCGAAGGGCTGGGCGCTGATAGAAAATTTGGCAGCAGAAGCGGCGAATGGAAGTAAGGCAGCAAGGGCGAGGAGTCGTTTATTCATTAAATATGTGTGGTTTGGATAATCCTAGCTAAATGGCTGTTCTTGGCAATGTTACGAATCCCCCAAGGCTTACTTATTTTCCTTCTTGGTAGCAACGAATTTTAACGCACCCTCTTGCGAGCCTTAGGCTAGAGGAAGAATAAAACATTTTCATTCTAAATTCTCTAATTCGAGTTCTGAGAAGGTGGTGGGGATGTCGACAACTCTTAGGCCGATGGAGCCTGATTTGTAGCTTGTGTCAGTGTGGGTGAAGAGGTCTTCTCCGTTGAGAGAGATGGTGAAGCTTGGGCCTTGGGCGGTGACTTTGAGGAGCTGTTTTTTGGAAACAGCGACGCGGGCATTTTGACGTCTGAGTTCCTGCCAGGCTGAGCCGTCCATTTTCCCGAAGAGGACGGTGTTTTGGCTAGGCTTAATACCAACGAAGTAGCCTCGGTGGGCATCGTAGCCGACGGAGGGGGCCGTGGTGCGGAAAAGGAGACCGGCGCCCCGACCTCTGCGGGAGTTGTGGAAGTCGAGGGCAACAGAAACGATGAAGTCGTTGGGAACTTGTGCATTGAGAAGGATCTTTTCTCCGGAGTGGTAATCGTTGACCGGGTTGGGGGGCGGGGTGCCTAGGGTGATTCCTTTGGGTGTGAGTTCATAGAATTGCGGGTGACCGTAGTAGGAGTGATCGCGGCGGAGATCGGACTTGTAGGGAAGTGTGAGGGAGGTGCTTTTTTCTCCGGACGGGCGAGGTTGAGGTTCGCCAGGAGCGATGGGTTTTCCGAGCTGGGGCCGGCCGTCTTTGGACCATTTGAAGGGTTGGGCAAAGATGGTGCGTTGCCAGCCAGGAGCGCGGTCGCGCTTGGCGTGGAAGATGTGCCACCACTCGGATCCGTCAGGCGATTTAACGAAGCAGGAGTGCCCGACGCCGAAGGTTTCGGGGGTGGATTGGAAGGCGGGCTTTTTGAACTTCTTCCAGGATTGGGGATCTAGGGGATCGTTTCCGGTGAGCTCGAGGAGGCCGAGTTTATAACTGGGGAGCCAGGAGGCACCGCAGGAATAGGCGACGAAAGTACGTTCCTTGTTTTTAAGGACCTGGGGACCTTCGTTGAGGCCGCGACCCTTGGGGGCGGGTTCGGTGAACTCCCAAGAGTGGTCATCATTTTCACAGATCAGGACGCGCTTTGAGGAGAGCTTTGAGGGCGATGCCATTTCGGCAATGTAGAGGAATTGGCGATCGGTTTCGGGGCCGTTCCAACCGGACCAGAGGGCGTAGAGTTTGCCCCGGTGTTCGAGTGGGGTCATGTCGATGGCCCAAAGGTTTTGCTCATCGGTGTCGCCGGTTTGAAGGGGGCCGTGGAGTTCGTATTCGCCGAGAGGGTCGGCGGTTTTCGAGGTGAGGACGTAGGAGAGGTGGTTTTTATTATCACCGTCGGAAGCGGCGAAGTAAACATGCCACTTTCCCTGGAGGTAGTGGAGTTCGGGTGCCCAGATTTGTTTGGAGTAGGGGCCGGTTTCCGGGACGGTCCAAATGGGGTGTTTTTGGCCGAAGGAGGTGAGGTTCTTGGTGGAGTAGAGGTCGATCCCGCGGTCTCCGGCAGAGACGCACCAGAGGTAGCGGTCGGCATTGGGATCGCGGATGATCCAGGGATCGGCTCCCCCACCGATGGGATTCACAAAGTAGTCTTTGGGAAGGGCTCCGGTTTTTTTAAAAACGGGATCGGAACCATCGACGGGCATTTGGGCGTTCCAGGCGCGGAGGGCTTCGTCGAGGCGGGTGACGAGGTTGGGGTGTTGTTTGGCGAGGTTGGTGGTTTCGCCAGGGTCAACCGGGAGCTTGTAAAGTTGGGGGTCTGAGCCGTCGATGTTGACGAGGTATTTCCAATCGCCATGGCGGGTGGCGAGGTCGGGATTGTCTTCATCGTATCCGTGTCCAAAGCCGGGGCGGTCGGGTGGGCGCCGCCAGAAGATGGCCGCTTTTCTGCTGGCGTTGGACTTGCCGAGTAGGGTGTCGGAGAGGTCTTCGCCGTCGAGTTCCTCGGAGGGCTTGGTGCCAGTGAGGGTGTAGAGCGAACGGTTGAGGTCGATGGCGGAGAAGACAGAGGTGTCGTTGGTGGTGCCGTTTTTATCGGCTGGGATGAGACCGGGAGCCCAGACTACGAGGGGCGAGCGGATGCCGCCTTCATACATCCAGGTCTTGGCTCCGCGGAAGGGACGAGAGGTTCCGGCTCCGGGTTCGTGGCCGTTATCAGAGCACACCGTGATGATGGTGTTGTCGCGGAGTTTTGGGTCCTTACGGACGCGATCGAAAAGGCGGGCGAGTTGTTCATCCATGGAGTCGAGGACGCCGTTATAGAGGGCTCGCTTATCTCCTCCCCATTTGTCAAGCGGTGGCCAGAAGGGGCCGTGGACGTCATCGGGCCAGAGGTTAATGTAGAAGGGGTTTTGATCGGCTTGGGTTTGGTCGATGAACTCAAGGGCTTCGTCGACGAAGCCAGTGGTGATTTCGGAGCGCTGCATCCACTGGAAACCCTCGCCGAGGCGCTCGGCATCGCCCCAGATTTTACCGACAATGGGGTCGCCCCCTTTGGGACTGGGCTTGAGGGTGAGGGGGAGGAGCTTGGGGCCGATACCTTCGAAGTTGGTCAAACTCTGATGGAAACCGTAATTAGAAATCTCGGGTGCTTCAGTGACATCGCGTTGGCCTCCCATGTGCCATTTGCCGAAGTGGCCCGTTTGATAGCCGACTTGCTGGAGTTGGCGGGCGAGGGTCGGGGCCTTGGGGTCGAGCCACTGGGCCATGCCGCGCTTTTTATTATCGCGACGGTTGTTGAGGTAGGAGGTGATACGCCAGCGATGCGGGTATTGTCCGGTGGTGAGGGCGACGCGGGAGGGCGAGCAGATGGGCGAGTTGACATAGAAGTTGGTGAACTTAATCCCTTCCGAGGCAAGACGGTCGATATGTTGGGTCTCGACGGTGCCGCCGAAGCAGGAGAAATCGGAGTAGCCCATGTCATCGATAAAGACGACGATTACGTTGGGCCTAGTGGCCGAGGATCCTAGACTTGAGAAGAGGAGAAATCCTAGCCAGGAGAGGAGATTTGAGAGGCGAGATTTGAACACGAGATTTGTGAGGCTTGGGTTGTCGTTACGAGAGCAAGGTTATTGGAATAGAGAATGGCTCCTTTGACGAGAAGTTTCAATTGATTGAATGATGTTGCCCGGCATCAATGGCGGCTCTTCTGGCGACATCTTCCTCCATATCAATTTTGAAAAACATCCTGACTACGGTGTCGTCGGTTCCGATCTCTCCTACGATTTCGCACTCGCTAGTCTCGGGGTTGTTTGCTTGGCCAGCGCGGTGGCACCAGCAGAAACACCGCGAGAATGAGGACGGCGCCGCCGATTTCCAGCGCGCTGACGATCCAAGACTCCACATCAAAAGACAGTAGATCGTAAAGCATCCGACTCAGAAACCAACCCTCCGTGACTGTTTCTCCCGCTAGCTGTCGCAGTTTGTTTTCGAGCGTGGTTAGCGGACAGGAAACGCCAATCATCGTCTCAACGGCAACAACCGAGATCAGTCCCAAATTTACGACTCGGAACCAGAAGTTCCGCACCCAGCGCCATCGCAATGCCGCTCCAAGCAGGGTCGCCAGCAGACCAACAACTACCACGGCGACGAATACGAAATGTAGGACAACGACCGCGTCGGCAAGGTAGCCGTAGAACTTCATGACAGTACTGCAATGTTCCGGCGCATAGCCACCAATCTTCTATTTCGCATTCCGAGCATAACGCTATAGCGCTCTCAGTAGAACTTGATCGCCAGTGTTCGGCTTATCAAGCGATCAACTCAAAGAGAAAATCCCCCAGCAATCAATTGACCGTCCCCTCCGCGATCCTGCTCATTCCCCCCTTTCTTCAAGTTTTCCCTTGCCGACCCGCAGTCCACTCGTCACCTTACATTGCTTAAACTTTGTCTCCCTTCCCCCCCTCTCAACGACGCCCTCAAGCGATCTATTCAAAAAGAAAATTCCCCAGCAATAATTCTAAAACCCCTAGTAATCCTTTATAACGATGAAATCTTTCTCAACCCTCTTGCGCACCACATTGGTGCTCTGCTGTTTGTTGCTCCAACAGACCACAGCCTACGCCCAAAGCGACGTCACCCAACCCGGCGATCCCCTGATCGCCAGTTCTGGCAGCACTCCCGGATCTGAAGGAGTCGCCAACGCGATCGACAATCAGCCCACCAAGTATCTCAACTTCGACACCGTGGGCATCGAGGGAATCCCTTCCGGATTTGTCGTCACTCCCGGGGTTGGCAAGACGGTTCTCTCCGGTCTGACGATGCAATCGGCCAATGATGCGGTGGAAAGAGATCCAAAATGGGTGCGTCTGGAAGGTTCCAATGACGAGGCCCCCACATGGGAGACCGGAAGCTGGACCGTCATTTACGAAAATGAGGAAGTGCCTGCCTGGACGGGCCAGTTCCCCGATGGTGATCGGTTCCAGGCTCAAACCTTCATTTTCGGAAATCAAGCTCCCTACACGCATTACCGCTGGACGGTCCTTCAGGTCCAGGGCGAAGCCGCCAACAGCATGCAGATTGCCGAAGTTGAATTGCTCGGCAGGTCGGTGCCGGTGGACGTGACGCAACCTGGAGATCCGTTGATCTCCAGTTCGGGCAATACTCCAGGTTCCGAAGCCGCGCCTAACGCGATTGACAATCAACCCACTAAGTATCTCAACTTTGACACTGTTGGCATCGACGGCCTTCCCTCGGGGTTCGTAGTTTCTCCTGCAGTGGGCGAGACCAACGTGGTTGGCCTCAGTTTGCAATCGGCAAACGACGCTCCCGAGCGCGATCCTCTCCGGATTCGATTGGAGGGATCAAACGACGAAGCTCCCACCTGGGAGGCCGGCACCTGGGAGGTGATCTATGAGAATGAAGAAGTTCCCGCATGGAGCGAGATTTTCCCGGGCGGGGATCGTTTTCAAACGCAGGAATTTTTCTTTTTGGATCACGAGGCTTCCTACCTGCATTACCGCTGGACGGTCCTTCAGGTCCAGGGCGAAGCCGCGAACAGCATGCAGATCGCGGAAGTCGAATTGCTCGCGTTCAGCCGAGCCGCTGATTGTAACAAGGCTCTCTTCCTGACCAAGCCAGTCGACACTCCGGTGCTGCAGGGGCAAAGAGCTCAGTTCTTCACCAAAGTTAACGGCCCCTGGCCGGTGCAATGGTACAAGAACGGCGAACCTATCGCTGGCGCCATTCAGACAGTTTACACGACGGAGCCGATCACGGCGGCCAATGCCGGAGATCTGTATTCCGTAGAGATCGTGGGATGCGAAACCAGTGAGGCGGTTCAAGCGGTGATTTTTGAGCCCACCTCCCAGCCGCTTAGTATCGGGGTAAACTTCGCCGGCGCCGGCGCCAATGGCGCTCCAACCAGCGTCGAACCCACTGAAATTGGTGGTGCCTCTCTCCAGGCCTACTGGAACAACCTGCCGCCTGAAGGTGACGGCATCCCGACCGGTATAGAAGAAAACCTGTTGAACAGCAGAAATGAAAGCTCCGGAATCTCGGTGGAATGGATATCCGGCAACACCTGGGGCGCAGGAACCGGAACGGATGACACCAACGCCAAACTCCTCAATGGATTGATCGAAGGTGGAGACAACGAAGACGCTCCCGCAACGATCATTTTCTCAAATGTTCCCGATGGATCGTATTCGATGCTGATTTACTCGGTTGCGCGACCTCTCGAATTTCCCACCGTAGATTTTGAACAGCTCGAATCCGCGCAAAACATTTTCATGACCATGGAGAACGCGGACGACTACAACCTAAGTCCGGCGTTCAGGCAGGTAACGAGCACCGATATCGCGGCACGCGGCACGGGCAACTACGTCCGCTTCGACGACATTGCGCCTGACAATGATGGCAACGTCACCTTGAACTTCTGGGATGAGGGGGACGAAGCTGCCAACTCAACGGTCAATGCACTCCAACTGGTCGAGACAGCGAGAAAAGTTCTTCGCTTCACCAGCATTCAGCTTGATCCTTCAACCCGCAACGCCACGCTCACGTGGACGTCCCGGAAAAACCGTTTCTACATCATGGAGCGTTCTACCGACCTTGTCGATTGGGAGGAACTGACGGACAACGTCCCGTCGGAAGGCGATTCAACCTCCTACGTTGATGAGGCTGTTCCGGCAGATCTCACCAAAGCCTACTACCGCGTGACCGAAGAATAGCTGGGATCAACTCGCGATTACGGTGCAAACATGCTAATGATCCCTCCATCTGCGGCTACTTGCTGGTCTCCGTGACTTGGTCTCCGGGCCATCGCACAACGAGGCCCGTCATTGTTCCTGTGCTCAGAGCAAGCACAGGATGCGGCATACCCTTCCAGCCACTTTAAAATGGCATCTTGCTCGAGTTTACAAAACAGGCAGTGCCAGCGCGGCAGGGAGCTTGTTATCACCTCGCCAACACTCGCCCGAGCCGCTAGCCTCCGCGCATGAAAATTGGAATCATTGGCTACGGCTGGGTTGCGGGCGCGCACATCGACGCACTCAACGCCATCGAAGGCGTTGAAGTCACGGCGATCTGTTCTTCGCGGCCGCAAAACGATACCGAGCTATCGGCGAAGCACGGCAGCGCAATCACCAGCTACACGGAAATCGACGATCTACTCGCGCTCGATGACATTGCGGTGGTGTCGATTTGTTCATACCCGAATCAGCACAAGGCCCATGCGATCGCGGCGGCGAAGGCTGGCAAGCACCTCATCCTTGAAAAGCCGCTCGCGCTTTCGCTCGACGATTGCACCGCCATCCGCGAGGCCGTCCGTGCTGCTAACGTCCGTTGTTGCGTGTGCTTCGAGTGCCGCTACTCCAGCCAGTTTCTCGCGACCAAAGCGGTGATCGATCAGG
>JAPKCM010000066.1 GCA_028822935.1 Akkermansiaceae bacterium | reverse complement strand
ACGGTTTGGCAGGGGTGGGTGATCTTTTTGCGTTGGCCGGACTTGGACTGGACGGCTCCGACTCCGATGCCGACTTCTTCCCACTCAGCGTAGTAGCCGGGGTTTTCGATGTCGGTGGATCCGGTGGGACCGTAGTTGGCTTCGCACTGGACTATTCTGGAGTTGAAGACGGAGAGGTTGAGCCAGGTGGACGGCGTCGAATTTTTCGGAATTGAGGCGGCCGGGGGTCTTGTTAAAATTGGTGGCATCTTCCTCAAGGGCGGCGGTGTCGATGACCTCGGAGGAGCCCCAAGGGCTGCTGGTGTCAGCGGGGAGGGTGGTGGAACCCCAGAACCAAACGCCGCGGCTTTGGCCGAAGGAATATGGGGTGAGAATCAGGAGGCAAGAGATGAGTAAAATGAGCGTTTTCATGTTTTATTAACTTGATCGCGAAGAAAGGGGGCAATGTCATTTTTCACAAAAAAGCCTCCGTGAAGGTTTGCGAAAGCTATTTTGGGTCTTGGTGGGGTGTGCCTGCAGGTGGGAGGAAGAACTGCGAGTTGCAAAGCTTTCGGCTAAGCCGAACAAGTGAACGGTTTTTGTTTTGGCTGTCTCACCTAGGGCGTTGGGCTGGGAATTGGCTGGAGATTTTAGGGGAAACGAGGAAATTCGCTTAAGGAGAGCAAAGGATTTGCGAGAAAGTCCGATGGCGCTTTACAAAATCGGGCGGTCTTGTCAGATACACGAAGTTTTAGACAGACCCTATGCCGAAGGACACCAGCATCAAAAAAATCCTCGTGGTCGGAGCCGGCCCCATCGTCATTGGACAAGGTTGTGAGTTTGATTACTCCGGTACCCAAGCCTGCAAGGCGCTGCGCGAGGAAGGTTACGAGGTCGTTCTCGTGAATTCCAATCCGGCGACGATTATGACCGACCCGCAATTTGCGGAGCGGACCTACATCGAGCCGATCACTCCGGAGTCGATTGAGAGGATCATCATCAAGGAAAGGCCCGATGCGCTCCTGCCGACTCTCGGAGGTCAGACTGCGCTGAACGTCTCTATCGAGCTTTTCGATGCCGGAACTCTCGATAAGTATGGGGTCCGCATGATCGGTGCCAATGCTGACGCCATCGATAAGGGCGAAAATCGTCAACGTTTCAAAGACGCGATGATTAAGATCGGCCTTGACCTCCCCATCTCGGGAGTGGCGCACTCGATGGAGGAGGCGAAGAAGATCGCGAAAGAGATCGGGATGATGCCGCTTGTGATTCGTCCTGCGTTCACTCTCGGTGGAACCGGTGGTGGGATCGCTTACAACAAGGAAGAATTTGAAACGATCGTCACGAGCGGTCTCGATCTTTCCCCAACCACCGAGGTCCTCGTTGAAGAATGCCTCCTCGGTTGGAAAGAATACGAAATGGAAGTCATGCGCGACCACGCGGACAACTGCGTCGTCATTTGCTCGATTGAAAACTTCGACCCAATGGGAGTCCACACCGGTGACTCGATCACGGTGGCCCCGGCCCAGACGCTTTCAGATCGCGAGTATCAAATCATGCGGGACGCGTCCTTCGCCGTCATCCGCGAGATCGGGGTCGAGACAGGTGGATCGAACATCCAGTTCTCCGTCGATCCCAAGACCGGTCGTTGTATTATCATTGAGATGAACCCGCGGGTGAGTCGCTCATCCGCCCTCGCTTCCAAGGCGACCGGCTACCCGATTGCCAAGATCGCGGCCAAGCTCGCCGTCGGTTACACCCTTGACGAACTGCCGAACGATATCACCAAGGAGACTCCTGCGAGCTTCGAGCCGACCATCGACTACGTGGTCACTAAGATTCCTCGCTTCACTTTCGAGAAATTTCCGACTGCCGATCCCGTTCTCACCACTTCCATGAAGGCGGTGGGCGAGGTCATGGCCATTGGGCGCACCTTTAAAGAATCGCTGCAAAAAGCGCTCCGTTCACTTGAGACCGGCCGCTTCGGTTTCGGCTTCGATGGTAAGGACCCGGAGGCCACTCGCGAGCAGATCGAGCGGAAGCTTCAGGTTCCCAATGCCGAGCGTATTTTCTGGCTCAGTGTCGCCCTCCAACAAGGCTGGACCATCGAGGAGATTTTCGACACCACTCAGATCGATCCATGGTTCCTTGAGAACATGCGCGTGATCGTCGAAGAGGGGAAAGACCTCGCGAACCTCGACCTCCGTCGCGCCAAGAAGCTCGGCTTCTCCGATATCCAGATTGCCCACTCTCGCGGCATCACGCAGGACGAGGTCCGCGCTGAGCGGAAGAAAAAGGGCATCATCCCGACTTATCGCCTTGTCGATACCTGCGCGGCGGAATTTGAAGCGGCCACTCCTTACTACTACTCGACTTACGGCGACGAAAACGAAGCCCGCGAGACGGACAAAAAGAAGATCGTCATCCTCGGTGGCGGCCCGAACCGAATCGGCCAGGGAATCGAGTTCGACTACTGCTGCGTTCACGCCAGCTTCGCTCTTCGCGAGCTTGGTTATGAGTCAGTGATGGTGAACTCCAACCCCGAGACCGTCTCCACCGACTACGACACTTCGGACAAACTTTACTTCGAGCCCCTCACTCTTGAGGATGTTCTTAACATCTGCGATCAAGAGAAGCCCGATGGCGTCATCGTGCAGTTCGGCGGTCAGACTCCGCTTAACCTGGCGGCCGATCTCGAGCGTCATGGCGTTCCCATCATCGGGACCTCTCCCAAGTCCATCGAGCTTGCTGAGGACCGCAAATTTTTCTCGGCCCTCCTTGATAAGATCGGCCTCAAGCAAGCCGAAGCGGGCACCGCCGTTTCGGAAGATGAGGCTGTCGCGATCGCCGCCCGCATTGGCTTTCCGGTTCTTGTCCGCCCGAGCTTCGTCCTCGGCGGACGTGGCATGATGATCGTCTATAATGACGATGAGCTGAGAACCTACATCAATAACGCCACCGACATCGCTCCCGATCGCCCCATCCTCGTTGACCGCTTCCTTGAGAACGCGACTGAGATTGATGTCGATTGCATCTCCGATGGTGAGACCAGCGTCGTCGGTGCCATCATGGAGCACATCGAGCAGGCTGGTATTCACTCCGGTGACTCCGCCTGTGTCTTACCCTCTTTCTCCCTCAGCGATAAGATCAAAGAGGAAATCATGATCGGGGCAAAGTCCCTCGCCAAGGAACTCGAAGTCATCGGGCTGATGAACATTCAGTTCGCAGTGAAGGACGACGAGCTTTACGTCATCGAGGTCAACCCGCGTGCCTCCCGCACCGTGCCCTTCGTTTCCAAGTCGATCGGAATCCCTCTCGCGAAGCTCGCTGCCAAGGTCATGGTTGGTAAGAAACTCGTTGATCTCGGCTTCACCGAAGAAGTGATGCCGCCGTGTTTCTGCGTGAAGGAAGCCGTCTTCCCTTGGAGTCGTTTCCCGGGCATCGATATTGTCCTCGGACCGGAAATGAAATCTACCGGAGAAGTCATGGGAGCCGATGTCGACCTCGGCATGGCCTATGCCAAAGCGCAGATCAGCGCCTTCAACCCACTTCCCAAGGAAGGCAACGTCTTCTTCTCCGTCAGTGATCGGGACAAGGACCGCGCGATGCTCATTGCGCGCGATCTCGCCAATCTCGGCTTCAAGATTTTCTCAACCGGAGGCACCTACAAGCGCCTTAAGGACGAGGGGATCGAAGTCAGTCGCCTCTATAAACTCAGCGAAGGTAAGCGACCGACCGTCATCGACATGATGAAGAACGGCGATCTTAATCTCATCATCAACACTCCCTCCGGTCACGAAGCGAGGGCCGATGAAGTCAAGATTCGCTCCGGCGCGGTCCAGCACAAGGTGAGCCACTGCACGAATCTTTCGGCCGCGGAAGCGAGCGTGAAAGCGATCCGCTCCCTTCAGGAGAAGGAGTTCACGGTGACCTCGCTGCAGGAGCACCATGGGCTGATTTAGGTATGGAGCGACGGTTTGTAAGCCTTTGAAAACCGGCTGCAGCTTCCCTGCCTTACCAAGTTGAACATGAGCGATTCGAGCGATCAAGTAGCGGGCGTTCTCGCCCCGGTGACCAGTTTACGACACAAAGGCGATCTCGGCATTGGTGATGTCGGAGGCTTGCGCGAGCTTGTGGGTTGGGCGGTCGATCATGAGGTGAAGTTTCTCCAACTTCTTCCGATCAATGAAACCGGTGCGGATGATTCACCCTACAATGCCATTAGTTCAGTGGCGCTTGAGCCCAGCTTGATTGATTTGTCGTCGGTTCCGGAGATTGGAGAGGCCCGCGTCAATGAAGTGAGGGCGGGCCTGAGCGAGGAATTTCTTGAGGGCGAGCTGGTTCACTACGAGGAGGCGAAACGTCTGAAGCGGGAGCTTCTTGAAGAAGGTTTTGCGAAATTCGAAGGAAGCGAGAAATTCGAGGCCTTTTGCGAAGCGGAAAAAGAATGGTTGGAGAATTACACCAAATTCCGTTTTTTGATGGACCAGGAGGGGGGATGCGAGACCTGGGATCTCTGGAGCATCAACTATCGTGATCCTGAATTAGCGCACGATTTCATTGCGAAGAGAAAAGGGTCGGAGGAACGTCTGCGCTACTATGCTTGGGTGCAGTGGGTTGCCTTCACGCAGTGGCGCACTCTTCGTGAGGAATCGGGAGCCCGCGGGGTGAAGCTGATGGGCGATATTCCGATTGGGATTTCTTACTTCAGCGCGGACGTCTTTTTTGAGCGTGAAGGATTTGATCTGAGTTGGTGTGGAGGCGCACCACCGGAGACTGTTTTCAAGGATGACGCCTTCACCCAGAAGTGGGGTCAGAACTGGGGGATTCCGGCCTATCGCTGGGACCTGATGGAGCAGGATAACTTTGCTTGGTGGCGTCGGCGCGTCGATAAGCTCACCGATGTTTTTCACATCTTCCGCATCGATCACATTCTCGGGTTCTATCGCATTTACTCCTTCCCTTGGCGACCGCAGCGGAATGGGGAGTTTCTTCCTCTGACGCATGAAGAAGCGGCGGCGCGCACGGGCGGCTTACTTCCGGGCTTCAAGCCATACCCCGATGACAGCGAGGAGCACTGCGCGCACAATTTGGCGTGTGGAGACAAGTATTTGAAGGCGGTGCAGGAAGCAGCGGGCGATGGCGAAGTGGTGGGCGAAGATCTTGGAGCGGTGCCTCATTATGTGAGGCCGCATTTGGAAAAAGTGGGAATTGCCGGCTTCAAGGTTTGTCACTGGGAAGCATTCCACGGAGAAGATGGCCTTGAGCATCCGATCCCCGGGAAGGATTATCTCCGTTGTTCCTTCGCGACTTATGCCACGCACGATCACCCGCCGATCGCGGCGATGTGGGAAGAGTTCCGGGCAAATATCTCAAGCAACGATGAAGGCGAACGAGTCGGTGCGCTTTGGAATTTGAGAATCTTGAGTGAGTTTTCGGGGCTGGACCTTCCGGACGATCACGTGAGCTATCGGGCCTACGATGACGAGGTGAAGACGGCGCACATCAAGGCGCTTGTGGAAACCAACTCGCGCTATGCGGCCCTCATGATTACCGATATTTACGGGATGAGTGAGCGGTTCAATATCCCGGGCACACTGGGCGGCAAGAATTGGCGGATTCGCATGCCGTTCACGGTGGAGGAAATGTCAAAGCGGGAGGATCTGATCGGTCCCGCGGCCGAGTTGCGTGATCTTATTGTCGCCTCAGGGAGATAGTCGGTGAAAATTCGGCTCTTCATCCCTAGTGAGAGCTGTCTATCCTAGTCCATGCGTTCTTGGGGCATCATTTTCTTATCCTCACTGCGAGGCCTTTTATTCCATCGTGAAACAAGAGAGCGATGATTACGTGTGTGGAAATGCAGGAGCTGGAAGCGGCCGCCTTTGCGCGGGGGGCTTCGGTGGAGGCGCTCATGGAAAAAGTGGGGCGGCGCATGGCTTCGGTAATCTTGCGGGACCATGTCGAGCCCGGAAGGGCCATCGCCTTTTTAGGAAAAGGGCATAATGCCGGTGACGCGCTCGTGGTGGCGCGTCATCTCAAGGATGCAGGGTGGGCGGTCGAGGTGCGGACGCGTTTTTCTCCTGAGGAAATGGCGCCATTGACCCGGCAAAAATGGGAGGAGTTGGGAGAGGAGGTTTCGGGCTTTCGTCGGGGTCCGCTTTTGTTGCTCGATGGACTTTTGGGCATCGGGACCTCCGGGATTCTTCGCGAACCTCTCGCGGGTCTGGCGCAGGAAATGAATGCGCTTCGGAGAACTGCGGGAGCGCGCACGGTTGCGATGGATCTTCCATCGGGGCTCGATGCCGACACGGGTGAGGCGGGCGCCGTGGTGGCGGATTGGACGTTCACGGTGGGGATTCCCAAAAAGGGACTGGTGGCGGATTCTGCCACCAATTTTGTGGGTCGGCTGGAACTCATCGAAGTCGAAGAACTCCCTGTTTCAGAAACAGGTGATGCCCTTACGACCTCCTCGACGGTTCGTTCGCTCTTGCCGCCCCGTCCATTTTCCTTTCACAAGGGGCAGGCGGGTCGTGTCACGATCATTGCGGGATCTCCGGGACTCGTGGGAGCGGCGGTCCTTTGTGCGCAAGGGGCGCTGCGGGCCGGTGGCGGACTGATCACTTTGCTGGTGGAAGGATGCGACATCGAAAAGATGCTTCCGTTTGTGCCGCCGGAAATTATGGTGAAAGCGCGTCCCGATGATTGGCGTGAAATCAAGGCGGACGCGATCGTGATCGGTCCGGGTCTTGGAAGAGATTCCCAGATTGCCTTTCGTTTGATTGAGTATCTGGAGGCGACCGCGCTCCCCACGATTCTCGATGCCGATGGGCTCAACATGATTGCCGATGCCGGGCGACTGGATCTTTTAAAAGAAGACGTCCTCGTCACGCCTCATCCTGGAGAGCTCCAACGGTTGGTCCCGGCCGAGGGAACTCGCGCCGAGCGGGCGCGTCAATTCACAGACCGTTGTCCGGCCACGCTGCTTTTTAAGGGAGCACGGACGATTGTGACGCAAGCGGATGAGCCTCTTTTCTATAACACGACAGGAAACCCCGGAATGGCGACGGGTGGGCAGGGAGATACCTTGTCCGGCGTTCTTGGATCTTTGGTGGCGGGCGGATTGACTTTGATCGATGCTGCGAGGGCAGGAGCTTGGTTGACCGGACGAGCTGCCGAAGTGGCTTTGCTGGCCGGGCGTAGTGAACTTTCCCTGACTCCCTCTGATATTGGGAGGCATTTGGGCTTATAATACCAAGAAGTGTTTCAAAAGAGACGAATGCTCTTCCTAAGAATTTCTTCGGTGCGCGGGTTCTTGAAAACAACTGATACATGGAGCGGTGGACTTCGTATTTACATTCATGAAGTCGCTTCTTTTTTCTCTCTGTCTCATCATTCCCTCCATCGCTGACGAATGGGTTCCCATTTTTGATGGGGAGACCCTCAAGGGTTGGACCAACGGCGCGGGGAAGGCCGTGGAGGAAGGCGGATGGACTGCCGAGAAGGGGGTCTTGGCTCTCACAGGAAAGGGCGGAAGCATTTACACTGAAAAGGAGTATGGCGACTTCGAGTTCCGCTTCGAGTGGAAGATCTCGAAAGCGGGAAACAGCGGCGTGAAATACCGGGTCACGAAGTATGGAAATCAGCTCTTGGGACCAGAATATCAGGTCCTTGATGATGTGAACCATCCCGATGGGAAGAATGGCGGGATTCGCCAGTCTGCCTCGCTTTACGATTTTCTGGAAGCGGATCCTGATAAGAAGAAGCTTAAGCCGGTTGGAGAGTGGAATTCCTCTCGCATCGTTGTCAAAGGTCTCCACCTGCAACATTTCCTCAATGGGGAAAAAGTGGTCGAGATCACGGTGGGATCGGATCAATGGAAGGAATTGCATGCCAAGTCCAAGTTCAAGGGGAAGCCGGACTTCGCGAAGAATCCTAAAGGCCGGATCATGCTCCAGGATCACAGCGATCCAGTTTCCTACCGGAAGCTGGAAGTCAGGCAGCTTCGCTGAAGCGTTACAGTTAAACTGCTCAGCCCCTTGGGCGAGACTAATTCGCCCTTGAAAGATGGAGCGAAGACTCGCACTCTCCCGCCGTGTTTACTCCCCGCTGGAAAAAGGAAGCTCTCTTGCTCTACAAGGGGGCCAATAAGTTTGTCCACTATAAGCGCGATCTACTTGAGCCCTCGAAAATCGATGAGATCGAATCGCGTCGGGCGGATCTGAAGGCTGCGATCAAGAACAAGGATCTTGAGGCCGTAAAGGAGAGCTCGAAGCAGGTCCGCAAGGTCTGCGAGAAATCGCTCGCTCACTACCGTCCGCCGAGCTGGATGGAGGAGAACATCGAAGTCTTCTGGGTCGCGATCGTGGTCGCCCTGGGAGTGCGCGCTTATTTTATTCAACCCTTCCGTATTCCTACGGGATCGATGCAGCCGTCTCTCAATGGCATCATCGCAGAATCCAAGGCCGATGAGGAAGGCTGGGAAAATCCATGGTTTGGAGCCAGGGCCTTTGATTTTGTGCTGAAAGGAAAAACCTACACGGACGAGGTCGCGGAGAAAGATCTCACGATCAGATCCATCGAGGATAAGAGCTTCTTCCTGTTCTCCCGCACCCGGGTTACCTTCACCGACGGAAGCTACGTCACGATTGGATCGCCTGAAAACGAGGCGATGCAAATTCCTACCATTGGGAGGCACTTTGATCGCACCAGGCGGCTTCGGCCGGGGCCTCATTTTCGAAAAGGAGAGACCATTTTTAAAGGAAGCCTCACCTCGGGTGATCTCGTTTTAGTGGACAAAGTGTCGTACCATTTCCGACAGCCCAAGCGGGGTGAGTCCTTTGTCTTCAATACCCGGGGCATCGATACCGATGCGAAAGGGGCACTGATGTCGAGCCAGCAGGGCGGGACTCACTACATCAAACGCTTGGTGGGAGTGCCGGGCGATACCCTTCAAGTTGATGAGCCCCAACTCTGGGTGAATGGAAGCATTGCCAAGGAAGAGACCATTCAACGGGTAGCCAACGGAACTGATCGGGAGAATGGCTATGGCGGATATACTTTCTTAAGTGCAGGGAGCCAGAGTCGCTACGGCGCTCGTTTCATGGACGCGAGGTTCAGTCAGACGTTGAAGGATGAGGAAGTGGAGAATCGCAACTACCGTGAGTTCTTTGCGATGGGAGACAACTCGGATGAGAGTCTCGATTCCCGTTATTGGGGAACGGTCAAACAATACAATCTTGTGGGCCCGGCCCTCTTTGCTCTCTGGCCCTTCACGAGTGGTCACTGGGGGATCATCGAGTAAATGTCAGCCGATCCGACCTCTGCCGAAATCACCCGGAAGGCGAAGTCGAATCTCGCCTTCGCCCTCCAGTGCGTTCCCAAGGAGCGGCGTGAGCATTTGGTTTCCTTTTATGCCTACTGCCGGGTCATCGATGACTTGGCTGACGACCTCGATTTGCCGTTGGAAGAAAAAACGGCGGGGCTGACAGGGTGGAAAAAGATCTTTGAGTCGAGCGAAGTGGATCCATCGCTGGGGCTCGTGGGCCTCCAGGAGGAGATCCTGGCAGTGCGTGATCGCTACGCAATTCCGAGTGAGTATTTCGTCAATGTCATCGAGGGCTGTGAGATGGATTTACATCCCCAGCGCTTTCAGACTTGGGAGGAGCTGCAGGGATATTGCTATCGGGTCGCTTCCTCGGTAGGCCTCGTTTGCCTTCCGCTTTTTGGTGCCGATGGCGCGCGCGCGAAGGACTACGCGGTCGCGCTGGGATATGCGCTGCAGCTCACTAATATTTTGCGAGATATCGACGAGGACCTTGAGAACGGGAACCGGATCTATCTTCCGATGGAGGAGCTTTCAGACTTTGGCCTCAGCGAGAAAGATCTTATCGATAAGACCCGTGATGAGCGCTTCTTGAAGTTCATGGCATTTCAGGAGGAACGGGTGGAGGGTCTCTATGCAGAGGCGACGAAGCTTCTCCCGAAAGAGGATTTTAAATCCCTCCTCGCGCCGCGGGTAATGCACCAGATTTACTACACCCTCCTTCATCAGATGCGGGACGATGGCTTTCGGGTCTTTGAGAAACGATACCGTCTTTCGAAGCTGCAGAAGATCACTCTTTTGGTGAAGGAGCGATTTGTGCGGCAGAAATCACTTTGAACCACAACCGGAACGAAGTGGAGATAGCCAACGGCAAATGGATGAGATGATGGCAGGAAGCATTCCATTTTATAGGGGATTCTTTCATAGCAGGTTCGTTTTGCCGCGTTAGTTTCACTTCTGTGAAGAAGATGTTTCTGCGGCGGTTTTTGAGGATCGTGGTGACTTTGGTGATCGTGATCCTGGGAGGATGGGCTTTTGAGAACTGGCGGGGCGGGAGAGAGTGGATGAAGGCGTAGGAACGAGCCGCGCTCATGGGGGTGAGCCTGGATATGGCTGACTATGCGGCTGAGGGGATTGCGAAAGGGGATCGGCTGATGGAGGATGCGACGAAGAAGTGAGGGGGCGAGACGCCCCGGCTCCTTTGGCTTAGTTGCCGAGGCAGTAGAGGGAGCCGTTTTTGGAGCCGGCGTAGATCAGGCCGTTCCAGACGATTGGGGTGGCGTCGAACATGGGGCCTTTGAGGCGGGCGAGGCGCTTGAGCTTGTTGGCGGGGGTGACTTCGTAGAGGTCCATCCCGGTGTCGTAGCCGACGATGATTTTGTTTCCAACAAAGAGGGGGGTGGAGATGGAGCCGGTGGGGAGCGTCACCTGGTCGAGCACGAGAGGAACGGGAAACCGCTTTTTTAGGAGCGGCCCGGGGACGGTCACTCCGGGTTGGAGCTTCTTGTGGTTGATAAGGGTGAGGCGGGCTCCGACATCGACGAAGCAGGCGAGGTCTTTTGAGATATTCGAAGTGCTGCGATGGTTGACGGTGGGTGAGCCGACGAGGCCTCCGTCCCAGTTGAAGAATTTTTTCTTTGGGGCGGGGGTGGGGTAGAACCATTTCACGCCACCGCCGGGCTTCACTTTCATGACGCCTCCCTGGCCGGGGATAAATTCCTTTTCGATGCCCGCGAGGAGGTGCTTGTCATTGGTGAGGGGCATCGTGCCGTTGAGGTCGCCACCGATATCGAGGCCCCAGCCGGCGCCGCCAAAAATCCCGATACCACAGGCGTAAAGTCGACCACATCCAGCCGCGACGTATGCCTTGCTTCCGATGAGGGTGGGGGAAGATTCGCAGCAGAGTTCGGAGCGGTAGATTTTACGATCGGCTTCGCGGTAGAGGAGATATTGTTTATAGATCTTGGGTGCGGGAAAGCCGTTGACGAGGCGGGTGTCCTTGGCCCGCGGAGAGAAGACGGTGAAGTAGCCGTTCTCGAGCGGGACGCAGGCCTTGCTGCCGATCATGAGGGCGGAAGCGTCGCAGTCCCGGCTGTTCGAAGCGGTGCGGCGGCTGTTGTGACGCCAGAGTTTTTTGCCGGTGGCAAAGGAGATGCCGTGAAGGGAATGGGCGGTGCCATTGACGACATCTTGACCAAATCCGCGGCGGCTTCCGACGATGAGAACGTGGCGCTCTTCCGCGCTGCCGCTTTTGGTATCGGTGAAGGTGGGGGTGCCTTTGATGACGTCGCCCACGCTCGTGCTCCAGATCACTTTGCCATCACGCGCGCGAATTTTTTTCACGTGGTGGCTGAGCGTTCCTTGGATGAGGTAGATTTCGGCTCCCTCTTGAATGACGAGCGGTTGTCCGGTCCAGCCTGCGCCCTTCCAGGTCCGGATGTCCCCGCGTCCGAACTCGGTCTTGCCACTGCCGAGGTCGGTTTTCCACTTCACGTTGAGCCGTGAGGGGGCGACGTTTCCGTAGTAGTTGCGCTGCCCATCGCCGAGGTAGGTGCTGATGTGCGGGATGACCTGGGCGCTTGCCGCGAGGGCGGTGAGCAAGAGGAGCGGGAGAATTTTCATGAGCGGATATCTTTGAGGGCGATGGTGTCAGGATATTTCTTGAAATTCTTATCGGTGAAATGCCACCACTCGTTGGGAAGGGGGAAGAAGCCGGCTTCATACATCGCACGTTGGAGGATTTTCTTTCGCTTCATGACCTCGGGGTCCGGGTGCTCGTAGCGGGCGGCGGCTTTGGGTGAGAAGACATCGAAGCCGGTGGGCATTTCCACTGCTTTCCCCGAGGAGGTGACGAGGGTGACATCGACGGCCGTGCCACAGGAATGCTGCGAAGGTTTGGAAAAGGGATCTGCGACAAAGCGGACGTCTTCTCCCGAGGCATACCACAACTTCAACTGAGCGCTTGGTGGGCGGTAGGCATCCCAAACCTGGATACGGTAGCCGTGTTTTTTGACGACCTCATTGGCGCGGCGAAGTCGCACGGCGGTTTCGGGTCGCAGCAGGGCGGGCATGCCCATTTCGTAGAGGGGGCTTTTTAAAATGGTGGAGCCCCGGGTGTAGCGGAGGTCAATAGAGATCGAGGAATCGACTTGGCTGATCTCAATAAGGTTGGCCTTCGCGTAACGCGGAATTCTGGAAACAGGAAGTTTGGAGAAGACGGGATCACGTCCTTTCCAGCGTGGTCCGGAGGAACAAGCGGCGATGATAGCGCTCCCAATGAGGGCAAGGGCGAGGGGAACTCTCATGTTGGCGCAGAGAGTAGCGCAATGCGGGATCTCCTACAAGTCAGCCGGCGAGAATGGGAGGCTTAAGGAAGAGTGATTCTGAGGAAGCGCTGTGTTTGTGAAGAAGGAAACGAGGATGACCATTGGCCGTTTTCAAACGAAGTGGTCACATCGAGAGAATCCCAAGTGAGGAGGCCTGTGCTGTCTTCGATTTGATAGTTCGCACCTTCCGCACCGGCCCAAGTGAGGGTGACGATGTCGTCCTCGAGAGAGAGGTTCAGATCTTGAATGGCTTCTTCGGGGAGAGGAGTAAGCTCGAGGTCCAGGTAAACCGGACGGTGGTCTGAGGCGCTGAGGCGATTGGCTCCTGGTGATCCTCCGGTGGGCCAGAAGACGGCTCCGCCGAGGTTGTTGAATCCCGCCTTCGAGGGGAGGACGTAGTCGGCGCGGAGACTAAAGGTAGCGGTGTGAAAACGATTGGAGGTCGTGGAGCTGCCGGTTCTCTCCGGGGTGATCGAGGAGTCGACTTTGGGGTGGAGGAGAAGTTGGTTGATGGCGTTGTTAAAACTATCGCCCGCGTTGGGATCGGCATTTTGATCGCCTGCGATGATGAAACGTTCGCTGCCCAGGCCGCCCGCAGTGCCCAAGTCATCGCTCAGGTAGCTGTGCGATTCCTGAGAGAGGTAGTCGGCCCAGAGGCGGATCTCATCGTGATTCCGGCGGCCATTTTTATCTTCGGGTCCATCGAAGACGGGAGGGGTGGGATGGCTGACGAGGAAGTGGAGTCGTTGTCCGCCGACCTGAATGGGGATGTCCCAGTGGCTCTTCGAGGAAAGGCGGAGGGCGGCCAATTCATCGGCTGCGTAGTAGCCGGAAGGGATGACGTTGTTGGGCATCTCGTTCCACTTGAGGAGCTGGAAGGTGCGAATGGCGTCGGTGGCGATGGGATACTTTGAGAGGACCGCCATGCCGTATTTTCCTTCGAACTCGCCGAAGCCGAAGGAATCATTTCCGTAGGTCTGATCACCCGGGCTGGTGTCGATGGTGCCATTGTTATCGAGATCGAAGCCCGAGGAGGTTCCGGTATTCGAAGGCGCGGTGTAGCGATAGGGGAAGTTTTGCGCGGGCCGGCCGTTTTGACTGACATTGAGGAACTTGTCGTGGAAGCGGTTGAGGGCAGAGGAGCCGGCGTCGTAGTCGAATTCATTCAGGAGGAGAATGTCGGGTTCGATGAGTTGGATGAGTTCGGCGACTCTTTTAGCCTGACTGAAGGTTCCGGTCCGCAGGGAAGCGGAGAGCTGGCCCTTGGTGTTTAGCGCCAGCGATGTGTTGTAAGTGGCGACGCGGATTTGAGTTCCCGCGAGGAGTGGCGATATGAGGAAGAGGGCGGGCAACAAGCTTTTCACTCTTGCCAAGCTAGCTTCTCAATTTTGAAAGGCCAGTGCATCTTGGTGACCTTTGGGTCAAGCAGGTCGAGGAGCAGGAGGCTTAGGAATGTTGCTTTCATCGAAGGGAAACACGCCGAAGAATACAAAATCCTTCGGTAAAAAATAAAAAATGTGCATCTTGAGGGCATGTCGCTCATTTCACCTGCTGAGGCCGAGGCTTTCATTCTGCCCACGCTGACTCCGCTCCCTTCGGAGATCGTGAGTCTTTATCGGGCGCTGGGACGAGTGCTGCGAGAGCCAATCTTGGCGGATCGCCCGTTTCCTCCTTTTGATCGGGTCACGATGGATGGGATTGCTTTTCGAAAAGATGAACTGACCCATGGTTCGTTCAAACTTCACGGGCTTCACGCGGCGGGAGATCCGTGTCCCGATGTTCTTCCGCCCGGGGCGTGTTGGCAGATCATGACGGGGGCTTCGCTACCGCCTGACTGCGATACCGTGGTGCCTTATGAGGAGGTGGAGATTGATGAGATTCATGCGCGTGTCACGGGAGAAGCGGTGGCGGGGCAGTTCATTCATCGGATGGGATCGGATGCTTCGACGGGCGATCTTCTGGTGCCCACGGGAACGCGGATCGGGCCGGGGCAGATTGGCCTCGCGGCTTCGGTGGGCGCGACTCAACTGGAGGTCACGCGGCTTCCGCGGGTCACGGTGCTGGGCACGGGGGACGAGTTGGTGGCGCCGGAGGAGGAGCCGGCATCTCATCAGCTGAGGCAGTCGAATGGCCTCACCTTGAAGGCGGCGGTGGAGGACTGGGGGGCCACGGAAGTGACCTTGGGGCATTTGGCGGATGATTTGGAGTCGACGAAGTCGGGGATCAAAGAGGCGATGGAGTCGAGTGATTTGGTGATTCTTTCGGGTGGGATTTCGAAGGGGAAAAAGGACTACGTCCGGCCCGCTCTCGAAGCGCTTATTGGTCCGCCTCTTTTCCACGGAGTGGCGCAGAAGCCAGGGAAGCCGCTGGCTTATTGGGGTGGGGATTTGGAATCAGAGGCTAAGAGCCTCTGCTACGGTGTCGCGGCGCTGCCGGGGAATCCTAATTCTACCCTCACGACGTTTCACCGCTACTTGGTCCCCGCGCTGCGTGCGCTGGTGGGCTTGCCGCAGGAGCAGCGGACTTTGCTGCCGCTCGAATCGCTGATGAAGCAGCATGAGCGACTGACGCTTTATTTGCCCGCCGTGCTCAATGAGGAGGGAAAGCTGCGCGTGCTCCGTCCACAGAACTCGGGTGACTTCGTGACGCCGCTATCGGCTCAGGGATTTGTCGAAATTCCTCCGGGAAATGGAGTCGTTGAAAACGGAGAATTTCGCTATAGCTAGGTCCATGAACGTCGCTATTTTAGGAGCCAGTGCGAAACCGGAGCGCTATGCGCATATCGCTCAAGCCCTCTTGATGGAGCACGAGCATGAGGTCTTTCCGGTGAGCCCGACGGGTGCAGAGATTCTGGGAGTCGCGGGTTACTCGTCGGTGAGCGAGATCACGGAGGAAATTGCGAGATTGACGCTTTATCTCGGCCCGGATCGTCTTGGGCCGCTGGTTGAGGAAATTATTTTAGCGAAGCCGAGGAGGGTGATTTTCAATCCGGGGACGGAGTCAGCGGAGGCGATGTCGGCTTTTGAAAAAGCGGGGATCGAATGCGAAGAAGCGTGCACGTTGGTCCTGCTTCGGACGGGGGCATTTTAAGATTTCCTTTTCAGGTAATGAAGGCGTCGGCTCGAAGTCCGAAGTGCCGAGCCAAGGTGATTGCGTGGTCGGCAGTGATGCTTCGTTCGCCCCGGAGAATCATGCGACCAAGAGGAGCGGATTTGCCGAGAATGCGGGAAATGTCGGCTCCGGTGAGACGGTGTTCTTGTGCCAAGTGTCGGAGGAGTGCCACGGCGGAGACCTTGAGAGGAGGAAGTGATTCTCGATCGTATTTTTCAATGAGGTCGCAAAGAAGATCGAAGTAGTCGTTTTGATCACCGGTCATCTGATCTTCTAATCCGGCAAAGGTGTCGGCTACCTCAGCGGTGTTTTGGTAGGCGATTTTATCGTGAATGGGGCGGGGAAGAAATTTCCGGCAAAGGGCGTCATAATCTTTTGGGAGGGCCTGAAAGGAAGCGGGTTGTTTCGTTTTCATCGGTTCTTTTTCCAGTTGTTCTTGTCGTATTCTGCGTGGGTCAGAAATTCGAGAGTGTAGATTCGTTGTTTGTCGTAATGAATGGCGGTGATGAGGCGGTAGTCGTTTCCGCAGACGTTGAAGACGGTGATCGTTCGCCCGCTGTTCACCTTAACGGGATCTGCTGAGGGGTAGGATTTGCGTAAATCTTGGATGCTTTTCCAATCGGCTGCTTTGACAGCGGAGCGCCAAGCAGTAAGCCACTTTCCCGCTTTTGAATTCGGGGAGGCGGCATTTCGAAGGAAAGATTCTTTGATGATGCGCAACCGATACAATTTGTATCGGTTGCTAAGAGAGGTCAACCTAAAAGCGCCGCCTTGATTCTTCCACGTTCCCTAAATCAGCGGTTCAACCTCTTGAATCGCGAAGTCGATTTCCTCCTCACTGATGGTGAAGGGAGGGGTGAAGGAGAGGACGTTTCCTTCGGGGCCGTCGGCGAGGATGAGGAGGCCTTTTTGTAAAAGGGATCCGAGGAGGGGGCCGGCGTTTTGCTTGAGTTCGAGGCCCCACATGAGGCCGCGGCCGCGGGCTTCGATGATGTTTGGGCTCGAAAGGGCGCGGAGTTTTTCGGCGAGGTAGCTTCCTTTTTGGGCCACCATTTCAGCGGTCCCGGGGCGCTCGAGGATCTCGAGCGATTTGAGGGCCATCGCGCAGCCGACCGGGTGGCCGAGGAAGGTGCTGGTGTGGAGCGCTTCGCCGGTGGATTCGGGCCAGGCGTCCATGACTTCGGCCTTGCCGACGCAGGCGGAGATGGGGAAGCCGCCGCTGAGGGCTTTGCCGAGGCAGATGAGGTCGGGGATGACGCCGTCCCATTCGCAAGCGAAGGTTTTTCCACTGCGATGGAAGCCAGTGTAGATTTCATCGAAGATGAGGAGGGCGTCATTTTGATCGCACCAATCGCGGAGGCGGGGAAGAAAATCGGGTGGGGGGATGATTTTTCCGCCGCGGCCCTGGATGGGCTCCACGAGGACCGCGCCGATGTCCGAGCCATCGAGGGAGTCGATCTCATTTCCGGCGAAGGGGAGGCGGGTGGTGATGGGGGCGAGTTGGTCGTCGAAGGGACCGTGGAATTTCGGGAGGTCGGTCCCAAGGAGGCTGCCGTAGCCGAGGCCGTGGTAGCCGTTTTGGAAAGCGACGAGACCTTTCTTACCCGTGGCGAGGCGGGCAGTTTTGAGGGCGGTTTCAACGGCTTCGAAGCCGGAATTTGAAAGGACGACTTTCCCTGTGGTGCCGTTCCATCGGCCATAGGTGAGGTCGGAAAGGGCGTGGCAGAGTTGGCCCTTGAGGGCGGTGGGGTGGACGTCGCCCATTCCGTGGAGAAGGGTGTCGGCTTGCGTGTGAAGGGCTGCGACGATTTCGGGATGACGATGTCCGAGGCCCGCGACTCCGAAGGCGGAGGTGAGATCGAGGAAGCGATTACCATCTGCGTCCCAGACATTGGTGCCCTCGGCGCGTTCCCAAAAGACGGGCCATGAGTCGTCGAGGTAGGTGACATTTCTGCTCTCATGCGCGCGCAGGTCGTCGGCGAGCCGGAGAGACTCGGGTCCGGGAATGGCGGTGTGGAGGTCAGGGAGCATCGCGACGAGAGGCTAGTGTGTCAGCATGATCACGATGGCGGCAAGCCCGCAGAAGACCGCTAAGGCGACGGAAGCTCCTCCCATGAGGCGGTCTTGCTTGAGGATGTGAGGGCGGGAGAGGGCGGCCGACTTTGGAAACACGATGGCGGCATAGGCGGCGCCAGTGAGGAGGCCTCCGAAGTGGGCAGCGTTATCGATAAAGCGGAAGCCCACGAATCCGATGACGATGAGGGAAACGAGGATTCCGAACATGCGGCGGCGCGCGGGAGAGGGGACGAGCGGGCGATGAAGGGTTTCGAAAACGAGGAGAAATCCGAGGAGTCCGCAGACCGCTCCGGAGATGCCCACGGAATTGGCGGTGACCCATGCGGTAGTGGCCCATCCGCCTCCGACGATGGAGAGGAAAAAGACGCTGGCGAGGTGGGGCCAGCGGGCGAGAATTTCGACGCGTCGGCCGAGATACCAGAGTGCCGAAAGGTTCATCCCCAGGTGAAGGATGTTTCCGTGGAGGAAGGCTCCGGTGAAGAGACGCCAGGTTTCGCCGGCCTTGTAGGCGGGCTTCACGATGCCGGCGGCGGCGATGCCATCGGTGAAGCTCTGGACCACGAACACCGCACAGAGGAGGCCGCAGAAGAGGATGGCGAGGCGGGAGGGCTGACTGATGAGCCAGAGATCAAAGCGAGCTTCCGGGATTTCTTCGGTGAGGGTCTCGGCCGTAGTGGACTTCATTTCTTGCATGCCCTTGTAGCCTCCCCAGAGAGGGCGGGCTCCGAAGAGGAGGAGGAGAATGGCGCCAATCCCAACGCTTTGTGAGGATTTGAGGGCCTCGAATCCGCCATTGGAATAGGCCGTGTAGCCGAAGTAAAGAATGGCCAAGGAGAAGATGACGATTCCCTTGCGTCCCGCTTCCAGGTCGTCACTCGATAAAAGGGCCCGCCGTTTCTTCAGCGAGGTGGCGAGGTCGGGAACTTCTTCAGGCGCGATGAAGCGGTCGTGCTCGGGGACCCAGACCCAAGCGAGTTTGCCTTTCCCGGCCGCGAGATATTTCCTGAGCTCTTTGAGAGACTCAAAAGAGGTGAGCTTTCCGGCTTGATCGCGAAAGCCATATTTTGAGTCTTCCGGCTTGAGCAGGAAAGCATCTTCGCGAGCCCAAGCTGGTAAAGCGGGGTCGCTCATGACTGGGTGAGGTTTAAATTACTCGCCTGCGGGAGGCGTCACCGGAGTCTTGGGAACCTCAACAGGGGCCGGCGTGGGTGTCTCAGTGCCTTCCACCGGAACAACCGGAAGCGGTGGAACGACGACAGGCTCTGACACGACGGACGGTTCGCCGGTGGGTGCAGGAGCCGCGGCTGCTTCGAGCTGCTTTTTAAATTCTTCTGTTTCGTCGATCGTCGGAGGATCGAGCACAGGGGCTACTTCCTCTTCCTTCTCGATCACCTTCTCGGCTCCATCGACGTCAGCGCGTTTGCTCTTAATATCGTTGTTCTTCCCCACGAGGATGGCGAGAACGAGCGAGAAGACGAAGAAGAGAGTTCCGAGGTAGACGGTCGCGCGTTGGAGGACGTCGGTGGTGCGGGCACCCCAGACGGCATCAGTAGCACCGGAGCCAAAAGCTGCGCCGAGGCCTTCTTGCTTGGGCCGCTGCATAAGGATTACGAGGATGAGTAAAGCGCTCACCACTACGTGGGCGATAATTACCAGCTTGATCCAAATGCCGATATCGAGAAATGCTAGAGTCATGGGCCGCGAGAAGGTAGGGAATCATCTGCAGTTGTAAAGACGGAGTTTTGCTCATTCTCTTTGGCGCTTGGCGAGCCAGGCAGATTGTCCCAATCTGCCGGACCCGCTTTGAGAGCCAGGCGATTTCCGGTCCTCTCTGCGGGTTTCATTTTGGGATGCTCGACCAGCAGATGCCGGGACCGGGGCCTGAATTTTTCCCGCATATGGACTACCCCGGAGTGGCTCAGGGAGCAAAAGGTGCGGTCGAGAGACCTGCGAATCGGATTCGCAAATTTCCCCCACAAGTGAGTTCCGCCGTTTACTTCATCAATTTTCCAGAATCGATTTTCCGTCAAACGTCTAAACCCCTGAGGATTTGATGATCTTATTGTGATCGTTGAGGACGTGGCGGCGTGGGATGATCTGACTATCGGAAATGCCAAATGCCATGATCGTGACTCGCTCTCCCTTTTTTATCAAGTGAGCCGCTCCGCCATTGATGATGATATTGCCGCTGCCAGGCTCTCCGGTTTGTGCGTAGGTTTCCAGGCGACCTCCGGCAGTCATGGACGTCACGAGCACTCGCTCCCCTTCCCAAAGTCCGGCAGCCTCCATGAGATCCCCGGGGATCTCAATGCTTCCCTCGTAATCGATGTCGGCCTGCGTGATGATTGCCCGGTGGAGCTTGGACTTCAATTGAATGCGCTGCATCTCGTCACGAAAGAACGAAGCGCCTTCCGGGTCAAGTGATGAAAAACTCCATCGTTGAAAAAATGACCACCGGTTCTATCCTCTCACCGCGATGATGCGATTTTCAACCCTCCTCTGTGCGGTCCTGCTGGCAGCCCCTCTTGGTGCGCAGGATACCGAGCCAGTGATCCCGGCCATGGCCGTGCGGAAGGCCCTCCAGTGGATGCAGGATAAAGATCCCGGCAAACGTCAGGCCGCATACCGCACCTTCCAACTCTATGGGGAATCCGCAAGGGAGGTCTATCAAGGCACTTTGGAAAAAGCTTTCGCCGCCCACGAGAAACGCCTCGGCCGCCTTCTTAACGACAAGAGCGCTAATCCCTACCTCGGCAGCGATCTTCTCACCGAGGAACTTCAGACCGAGCGCGCCCGCATTTTTCCCCTCATCCATACCGACTACAAAAAGGACCCCGGTAAGATCGGCATGCTGCAGGGTGAAATGGAATCCCTCACCAAGCTCAACCGACAGCTCCGGATGCTCGCCTCTGCTGACTCTGGCAGCTTCGATGCCTCCGTCTCCACCATTTCCACCGCCCTCGCCGAAGTGCAGCGGGAAATTTTGCTGGCCCAGGGAGAAGAGCTCGCGAGCGAAGAACTCGACCAACAAGGCGCGCTCAAGGAATCTTTCGATGGAGAAGTTTATCTCAAAACGAAATCCCAGATTGCCGCCGTGCAAAGAGAAATCGCCGCCCTCAAGAAGGTGAACGCCACGAACGCCGCCTGCGGGTGGGCCAATCTCTCTCAGAAAGATTTCTCGAAATACCTGAACGAGAATCGCTCCCTCTTCGGGATCACGCCCCTTCTCATGGAAGAACGCCTTTCAGAGGCCGCTACGGGACACTCGGTCGATATGGCCACCATCGGATTCTTCGCCCATCAGTCTCCCGTGAAAGGGAAGAAATCCCCCGGTGACCGGGCCCGTATCGCCAAGTTCCAGCATCGCTGGACCGGCGAAAACATCTTCATGGGATCCTCCTCGCACACCTCCGCCTACAATGCCTGGTTTGGTTCCGATGGTCACCGTTTCATCATGTTCAGCGATCGCCCCAACCTCATCGGCATCGGTCCTCATGGAAAGCACTGGACCATGATGACCGGCCGGAAGTAGCGCTGAACATTCCACCTCATGGAGAATCCCTACCACCCTCCGCATGCTGAGGCACAGCCGCCGCCGCTTCCGGAAGTCGAAAAAACTCCCTGGAATATTTGCTTCACCCTCCTGTGGGGCGTGATCCTCTTCATGATTTGGCAAACCGTTCAGGGAATCGGCCTCGTCATCTACATGCTCAAGGAAGGCCTCTTCGGCGAGATCACGAGGAGCAACGAGCCGCTCGATACGGACGAGTTGATGGTCCGTCTGATGGATGGCGATCTCGTCGGGCTCCTTTCTTTTATTACTATCTTCGCGGTGTGTCCCGTGGCTTGGTTTCTCGGAAAACTAAAGCGCCCCTGGGGGGGCTGGGAATACCTTGGAAGTGCCGCCGTGCGCTGGTGGAAATGGCCCTTCTGGCTTGCCGTCACCTATCTTCTCGGTCTCGGGATGGGGCTTCTGGGACCTTCCCTAGGCCTCGATGGAATGCACGAATCGATGGTGCAAATGGCGACCTCCACCGACTTTCCCATCCTCCTCTTCCTCGGCCTCGCAGTCGGCGCTCCGCTCGTCGAAGAATTTGTCTTTCGTGGGATCCTTTGGCGCGGGTGGCGTGGCGATACTCAGGTCAGTCTCTGGGTGACCCTGATCGTCACCTCCGCCCTCTGGGCCATTTTGCACGGGCAATACGAGCCCATCCTCCTTGTCTTCATCTTCGTCTTCGGCATTGCCCTTGGCATTGCTCGGGAGAAAACGGGCAACCTCTGGGTTCCTGTTGCCATGCACGCTCTTCATAACAGCATCGCCGCGCTGGGAATGCTGACGGCTGATTTTTAGGGGAGGGAGATCAGCGGACCGAGTTGGAAGTTCTGGGATGGTCCGGATAAAGGAAAACCGGAAAAGGTTAAGGTGTCTTTAGGATCATAAGTGAAAATAATTTCGGTGATAAAAATTACCGCTGTTGGCTTGGGTTTGAATATGGGTGACGCGTTAAGCAAATTCAAAAACACTCAGAATTAGCTAGTTATTCGTTTTACGTTTAAAGACGGAACTCGCGGGCATTGTTAACTCCTTTCAGCTCTCCGCTCAAAAACAAAGTTTTCGGAGGTGCTTTTATTCAAAAAAAGTTGACAATATCCCCACAGAGAACAGTCTTCAGGTACCTATGAAATTCAAAACTCTACTTGCTCCCCTTCTCGGATGGGTATTTCTCGGCAGTGCCAATGCTCAATTCATCGATTTGGAGGCTGGAGGTGTGAAAGTTGTCTTCAAGACAATTGATGTAGTTGTCAACGGCATCACCTTCCCCGCTACTCAAGCGTCCGCATCAGTCATGGAGACCGCTGCTGACGGTACGATTACTGCCAAGCTCCAAACTCAAGTCCAAGTCTCAGATGGTTCGGGGGGGTTTGAACAGCGGGTTACCCAGGAAACGACCGTTGCGACTCTGGATACGGTTACCGGAACTTTCGACGTCCAGACAACTACGGAAGTTCTTACCACTCCGGTTGATACAAATGGAGATCCTCTTGCTGGTGCAACCACCACGACAACGACCGAGGTGGTCAATGAGGAAGACGTCGATGAAAACGCTTTGGATCTCCCGCCCACTACCTCTTTCATCGCGGTTGATCCAGTACTTGATATCCCAGTGTTGATCAGTCCCGAATAAAGCTGTTTCTTAAGAGTTAACAAAAAAATTATGATGACAAAATTGCTAAAACTTCGCGTGGCCTTAGCTTCTCTGCCCCTCTTCGGCAGCGCAATGGCAGCGAGCTCGGTGACATATGACTTTGAGTCCTCAACTTCTGGTGATCTCTTCGAAGAAGGTGGCGTCAGTGGTTGGTCTCAGGATACTGCGAATCCTACAGCCTTCGACCAGACGATTCCCCTAGCCTACATTTCCACTACTAATTTTGGGGGCGGGTCCAGTAACGCGGCTCATCTTGGGACTCAGTTTGCAAACACCGCGAACAATTCTGACACCACTCTGACTGGTGATCTCTCGTCCGTAAATTTTGCGAACTATTTGACGGCCTCTTTCAGTTTGGCGATTCTTGATAACTCTGCTGATAGTTTCGAAGGACGTGACGGCTTTAGCGTTGCACTCGGAAACGCGGCAGGTCAGCAAGCTGCCACCATCGGCTTCACTCCAACGGCCGGGGTCAACGAGAGCTGGGACATTCGGGTCGGAACGAATGGTTCAACCTCGACTACGTCCCTCCAAGTTCTGGGTCTCTCTTCTTACAATTTTAAAATTGTTGCGACGGAGATTTCAACCTCCTTTAGTTTCGGCCCTGGTGATTTAAGCAC
>JAPKCM010000022.1 GCA_028822935.1 Akkermansiaceae bacterium | reverse complement strand
GCGACTTGATGTTCTTTTCCATCGTTCACCGGATGGCTTCCGTAAACGGAAACACCCACAAAGGGATCGGCCCGTGAGGAGACCCAGAAAAATAGATGCCCGGGCGCTGCTTCCTTTTCACCCTCGCCACCGATCCCGAAGACATAGCTTCGCTGCTTTCCACGCCAATCGTATTTCGAGACCAAATCGGCAACCGCTTGCTTCGTTTTGATCCGCGCCGTGATGGTAAGATCGCCGGTGATGTTAAATCTCTCGTCACCCGCGTCGGGGAGCACGCCATCCCACTTGTCTAACAGCCCTTCTTCACCCAGTTTGGAAGGAGCGGGCAAATCCAAACGAGCCTCGGCCAGTTCAGCCTCAAGCTGCTTTCGCTCCGCGTCACTATCCCGGTCAGGTAAATCCGATTGATCATGATACTCCATCGTAGGGCCCCCTTGACTCATCCCCTTCCCTTGATGCTCGACGTTGTTGAAGATCGCGAAGAGAGAATAGTAATCGCGCTGGCTGATCGGATCGAATTTGTGGTCATGGCACTCCGCACATTCCATCGTGAGTCCAAGCCAAACCTTACCGGTGGTATTTACCCGGTCGGTCACGCCCTTGAGACGATATTCCTCTTCCGGATAAGTTTGACCTCGTGCTTGTGGAGCGTTGCGATGAAAGCCGGTGGCAAGGCGTTGGTCATCACTTGCATTTGGCAGCATGTCTCCTGCGAGCTGTGCAATGGTGAACTGGTCGAAAGGCATGTTGCGATGAAGCGCTCGAACAACCCAATCCCGATAGGGCCAGATCTCGCGCTTCTTGTCGTCGGCGAAACCACGCGTGTCGGCATAGCGCGCGAGATCAAGCCAATCTTGGGCGCGGCGTTCGGCATAGTCACGTGTCGATAACAAACGATCTACCAAACGATCGTAGGCGTCGGGTGAGGTATCGTCGAGAAATTGATCCACTTGTTGTGGCGTCGGCGGTAGCCCGGTGAGATCCAGAGTCACCCGGCGGGCAAGCGTGTTGCGATCCGCCTCCGGCGAGAGGGCCAGCCCTTCTTTTTTAAGGCGCGACACGATAAACTGATCAATCGGATTCCGTGCTCCAGTCACAGACGGCGGTGCCCTCTTTTTTGGTGGCACAAAAGCCCAGTGGAGTTGGTATTCAGCGCCGCTCTCGATCCAGCGTTTGAGCAAGTCCTTCTCGATGTCCGTGAGGTGCTTGTTGCTCTCCGGTGGCGGCATCATTTCGTCGGCATCAATACTAGTGATGCGGTGCCAAACTTCGCTATCATCGAGATCACCCGGCTTGATCGCCTGAGTCTTATCCCTCAGAGAATATGCGCCCTCCGCGGTATCCAAACGGAGCTTGGCCTTTCGGGTCTTGGCATCGAATCCGTGGCACGCGAAACACTTGTCGGAAAGGATCGGGCGGATATCGCGGTTGAACTCCAGGGTTTCAGAATTCGCGCAGGCAACCGCTGCGATCAACAACCAACATACAGCGACGCCGATTTTGGGCGCACTTGCATTGAACTGAAGTTTACCGAACATGTCTCTCTTACTAAGATAATTTCTCACAGGCATCTTAAAATGAGTAAGACACCGCACCCATGGGGACTTTTATATTCGTCTGCAGAACTCAAACAAGCGGCATCTTCGAGACCGCACTTATTGACCACCTTGCCGTCTACATCGGTGAATTTTCCAGTCGTAGTTGCAGCGGTGAGTCACTACCCGATCGCCGGGCTTGATTACTGCAATCGCGGCAGGACGCCCATGCTTGATGATGATCAACAGGCGACCTGCCTTGGCGTCCCGGAAGAGTTCCTCAATTCGCGTGCGGAAAAGGCAACGGCTCGTTTCATGATGGATGGGTTGTGTGACGGCTTCCCAAGTCAAAGAGTGCCTGCAAACCGTAGTACAATTCCAAGGTGCGTCAAATCCGTTCTCCTTCTTCGTTCAGGGCTCATGGCGTGGCGGCTCCTCCTCTTCCGGGTAGAGTTCCCCGAAACGCCGTCGGGGGATTTTGCGGAAAGCACTTGGCGATTGCCCCGTAATCTTGCGGAACCGGGTGCTGAAGTGCTGCGCATTGGGAAACCCGATATTCAGGGCGACCTCTTGGACCGGTAGATCGGTGGTGAGCAAGAGCTGCCTAGCCTGCTCCATGCGGCGCGATTCGAGAAAGTTCATCGGCGTCACTCCCATCCGCTCCCGGAACAGGTGGGCGAACCGCGAGGGCGAAAGGCCCGCCTCCTCCGCCAGGGTTTCGACGGACAGTTCCTCGCCAAGTCGATTGTTGATGATGTCGACCACGCGGCCGATGCGTTCATCGGGGGTGCTATGGTGCTGCTGATCGTACTCCCATCGGGCCAGGAGCAGGACCTTTACCATCGCGTTCTCAGCCAGTAACAAATGCGGTGGCGTGGCGCCCCACCACCGTACAAGGTCATGGAGCCCGGCACGCACAGCGGTCCAGGTCTCCGAGTCCTCGAATGCGACCGCGAATGTTTCAAAATCCTGATTCAGCGGGCGCAGCCCCTCCTGCAAGTGCATGCGGGGATCGAAGATCATCCATACTTGATCCTGCTGTTTCTTGACCGTGAGTTCATAAGGTGTGTTCGGCGGTATGATCACACAAGCGTGGCTTTCGAGCTGGATGGTCCGCCCCCCCGTCAAGGCGATCTCGATCGATCCGGCAATCAGGAAGCCAGCCGTCCAATGCGGAAATCCCGGCTCGCGTTCCATCTGCTCTCCAGCGGGGGTAATGCTTCTTCCGGCGGCAATGATCATCGAGGCAAGTGGTGAAAGGTTCCTTCTGGCGCAGTCACAGGAGATGTCGAGAGGGCTTCGGTGGCTGCACTTGGCGCGCAGGAATTTCGATAGCAGGATTAGAAACGAACTCAGCCGTTCTGTCTATTCCCAAATCAGGGATCTCGTGTAGCTTGGCCCTTACTCCACTCTCACTGAGTGCATTTTTGAGGGGTAAACCCGTAAATGGCAAGCCGCGAAGCGCCAGCCAGACCGCAGAAACCAAACAATAGTAATAGAAACTCAAGATGATGACCAAGAAAACAACGCAATCCCTCGCTGCTGCGATGGGGTTCCTCGCCCTCGCCAGTTCGGCTCAAGCCGCACCGATCTCCTTCACCAGTGCACTCTACACCGACGCGGGGGTCTCCACGGGCGGCTCATTAATCGGTGCGATTAATCTCGGGACAACAGACGATCACACCGTCAACACGGTGTTCTTCGATGGAGCAGACAATACCGAAGCTACCGCGGGAATCACGCTTGGTAGTGGTGTGACAATGACCTGGGCAGCTGATGTCGATACAGTTTATGAAGGCACCGCGCTGCACTCACATTCACTTGCAATTAACCACAACCCGAATGTTCCCATCGTGTTCAGCGGACTGACAATCGGTACTGTCTACGAGATTCAACTCATGGTTGGCGACTCCCGAGCCAGACCGCACGTTTCCCACGTTGACGTCTATGATCAGGCAACCAACAGCGGCACGCCAGAAATCAGCCTGCTTCCGACCTTAAATACGACACAAATTGTTACTGGCAGGTTCACCGCTGACGGGGACCAAAACGTGCTCGTGAGTCTCTATGTAAATGCAGGGGAAACGCTAACAAGTTGGAGTGGTCCCGTGAACGCCCTGCAGATTCGTACGGTCAGCGCAAGCTCGTTCGCCATCACGGAAATCGAGTATGATTCCGCCGCAGATCCGAATCCCACGGTAACCCTGACCTGGAGCAACAGTGGCGCCGCGTCTTACATCGCCAAAATCTCTCCGGACCTTATCAACTGGGACGGAGATCTGGACGACAGCATCGCGGCGGAAAGAGACGAGAACCCTGATGACGCCGACCACATCACGGTAACATTCCCACTCGAGGGCGACCAGGCGGACGCGGAGGCCCTGTTCTTCCGCATCGAGGAGGAATAGTCCCAATTCCGTGATACACCAAATGACATTACTTTTTACAACGAATCCAAATCGTCCGAATGGACGATTCTATTCAGCAACCCAAAAACACTAAAAAAAAGATGAAAATGAACCAACCCAATGGAACAACAACGATGTCCCTCGCCGCGGCGATGGGACTCCTCGCCCTCGCCAGTTCGGCTAGCGCTGCGACTATTTTGAATGGCGGCTTCGAAAGCGAAGATGTCATCACAGGCAATTTCAACACCAATGTCACCGATTGGTTTGAGGAAGCGGAGGGCGGTTCTCTGGGCGGCTTCGCCGTCGATCTATCCGCAGAAGCTTCAAGTCCGACTCCGGTCGACGATCAATGGCTGGAGTTGATCAGCGACACCAACGCGGCTGGCGTCGTTTACCAACAGATTGACACCTGGACGGCGAATCAGACCATCACGATCTCGATGCTCGTAGGAAACCGCGGCATTCTGACCGACAGCGACTACGCCGTCGAACTCTGGGCGGGCGGCAGCGCGGGCTCGGCGGCGAACGGCACCAGCCTGTCGGCTCTGGGGGCCACGCAGGTCGACACCTCCGGCACCGTTGCGATCGTTGGCAACGGTCTCAGCGAAACCAAGTCGTTTGACCTGAACACTGGTCCCACTGGCAGCGGCCCCCTCTGGTTCCGTCTCACGCAGGTCGCCCAAGGCGGCGGCAGCTTCGGCGGCAACGACGTCGTGCTCTTCGACGACGTTACCGCCACCACCATCCCCGAGCCGGGCACAGGAACGTTGGCCCTTCTGGCCACAGGCTTGCTCGCCGTCCGGCGTAGACGCCGTTCGGCTGCATAAATCGCCAGATACAGAAACGCTTTTCCAACGGATAATCCAACAACGCCGCTCTCCGGACGAATTGTTTCCGGGGAGCGGCATTTTTCGCCCAATCTCCTCCGCAACAGACACCCCATCCCACTGCTCTCCAGAACCAAAGCATGACTCATCCCGTCCATACGTCGTTCAATTCCACAAAGGAACGCCGCACCCCGGCGATGCCGCCCCTCTCCCTCGCCGCGGCGATAGGCATCCTCACGCTCACAGCGGCTCCAGCAAGCGCAGGAACTGTCGTGAACAGCGGCTTCGAAGATCCTGCGGTGAGCTCAGGCAACTTCGACACGAATGTTACCGATTGGTTTGAGGAAGCGGAGGGCGGTTCTCTGGGCGGCTTCGTCGTCGATCTATCCGCAGAAGATGGAAATCCGGCTCCGGGCGGCGATCAATGGCTAGAATTGATCAGCGACACCAACGCGGCTGGCGTCGTCTACCAACAAATTGACACCTGGACGTCCAACCAGGTCATCACGATCTCGATGCTCGTCGGAAACCGCAGCATTCTGACCGACAGCGACTACGCCGTCGAGCTCTGGGCGGGTGGCATCGCGGGCCTGGCCACGAACGGCACCCGTCTGTTGGCTCTGGGCGCCTCGCAGGTCGACACCTCCGGCACCGTCGCGATCGTCGGCAACGGCCTGAGCGAGACCAAGTCGTTTGACCTGAACACGGGTTCCGCTCATTCCGCTGGCGATCCCCTCTGGCTCCGCCTCACGCAGGTTGCACAAGGCGGCAGCTTCGGCGGCAACGACGTCGTGCTCTTCGACGACCTTGAGATCACTAACGTTCTCGACACCACGCCTCCGACCATCGCCAGCCTGGATCCGGCCGACGACGCCCCCGAGGTTTCCGTGTTCTCCGAGCTCGTCGTAACTTTCAGCGAGGGTGTCTCCTTCGGCACGGGAGCCATCACGCTCCACCAGAACGGCGGCGGAACGATCGAGGCCTTCGACGTCGAATCCTCGCCGAATCTTCTCCTGAACGGAGCGAGCGTCAGCATCAACCCCACCGACAACCTGGTGCCGCTCACCGGCTACTACGTGCAGATCGACGCCACCGCGATTAAGGATGGTTCCGACAATTTCTTCGCGGGGATCAGCGGCAGCACCACCTGGAGCTTCACCACCGCCCCGCCCGACACGACTGCACCCACCATCGCGACCCTGGACAGCCCGGCCTACGGCGGTTCGGCAAACCCCAGCCTGCTCCTCAACTTCGATGAGGCGATTCAAAAGGCCACCGGCAACATCGTGATCCGTCGCACCGACGATGACACCGTGGTGGCTACGATCGACGTCTCCAGCGCCAAGGTGACGGTCAGCGGCGCAAGAGTGACGATCGTGCCTGACCCGCCCCTTTCCAGCATGACCAGCCTGTATCTCGAGATCGACGCCGGCACTTTCGAGGATCTCTCCGGCAACCCATTTCCCGGGAGCGCATCGCTCCCACAGGTGCTGTCCTTTGAGGTTCCCGCTGCCTCAAGTGGCATCGTCGTCATCAACGAGCTGCACATTGATGAGGATGACAAGACGCGGCGGGGCGAGTTCATCGAGCTCTACAACAATTCCGATAGCGAAGTTGACGTCTCGGCCTGGTTCTTCTCCAGCGGCATCAACCAGGCCGGCCCAGGCCCGGGCGATCCAGCAGAGGATTTCGTCTTACCGAGCCCCACGTTGATCCCTGCCCGCGGCTACCTGGTCATCGCCCAAGATCCAGCAGTGATGGTATCGCTATTCGGCTACAGCGGCGCACTCGGCCCGTGGGTTGGCAAGCTGAGCAACAAGGGTGAAACCGTCACCCTCAACGACTCCAGCGGAAACGTCATCGACAAGGTCACCTACCAGCTTGGCTGGCCATGGCCCACCGTCGGAGAACAGCCGAGCCCGTCGATGGAGCTCATCAATCCAAGTCTCGATAACGATCTCGGTGGCAGCTGGCGATCGTCCGGAAACATCCCCGCCTCCAGCCTCGCACCCGCAGACTACATCTTGCGCGAAGACACCCAGTGGCACTACCGCAAGGGAATCACCTTCCCATCGAACGACGCCGGCGGAGACGACTGGACCAAGAACGGCTACGATGAGAACGACGACGGCGAGTGGCTCATCAGCCAGGCACCCTTCGGGCGCGGCGACGGCGACGACAAGACTCTGCTGAGCGACATGCAGTACAATTACATCACCGTCTTTATGCGCCACGAGTTCAACATCTCCGCCGGACAGGTCCCATCCACCCTCACCTTCCGCGCTCTCTACGACGACGGACTCGTCCTCTGGATCAACGGCGTCGAGGTCCACCGCTACTCCGTCGAACCGGGAACGATCGCTTTCCCACCACCGAGCGGATTCGCCAACAGCCACGAGGCGCGCGGCAACTACGAGGAAGTGACCGTCACCGGCGCCGCCAGTTACCTCGTTGAAGGCACCAACACCATCGCGGTCCAGCTGATCAACACCGGCATCGGCAGCTCCGATTCCACCTCCGACGTTGAGGTCGTTTTCGCCGGCTCCAGCGGCGGCGGTGCCCCGACCAATCCCTCGCCCGGCGCTGCGAATACTGTCTTTTCCAATAATGCTCCTCCCGCGATGCGTCAAGTAAACCACCTTCCAGAACAACCTGCCAGCACGCAAGCGGTCACCGTCACCGCCAAAGTCACTGATTCCGATGGCGTCGCCAAGGTCAGCCTTGAATACCAACTCGTCGATCCGGGCGACTACATCAAACTCTCCGACCCACGCTACGACACCGAGTGGACCAGTGTCCCGATGCTCGACGACGGTAGCACCGGGGACGCCCTCGGCGGGGACGACACCTACACCGTCATTCTTCCCGGGACGATGCAGACCCACCGCCGCCTGGTCCGCTACCGGATCAACGCCACCGACACCCTCGGAGCCAACGTCAGAGGTCCCTACACCGACGACCCGCAGCCGAACTTCGCCTACTTCGTTTACGACACGATCCCGACTTGGACTGGTAGCGCCCGACCGGGCGTTGCGCCGGACGTCACTTACGATTTCAACGCGCTGCCGCTCGTGCAGCAACAGGTGCCCGTCTACCATTTGATCACCACGCGCGAGGAACACGAGGATTCGCAGCACATCCCGAGTTCGACCTCCAGCGGCTACACCGGCAGCGACTACCTGTGGGAAGGCACGCTCGTCTACGACGGTAGGATCTACGATCACATCAGCTTCCGCGCGCGCGGCGGCGTGTGGCGCTACGCCATGGGCAAAAACATGTGGAAGTTCGACTTCAACCGCGGACGCCGCTTCGAAGCACGCGACCAGTATGGAGAAAGGTACGACACCGACTGGCGGAAGCTGAACTTTGCTGCCATCGTCCAGCATGCCAATTTCAACCAGCGCGGTGAACAAGGGCTGTTCGAATGTGGCGGGTTCAGACTCCACAACCTCGCCGGCAACCCGGCATCAAAGACCCACTACGTGCACTTCCGCATCATCGAACACGCCGACGAAAACGGCCCGACCGCCTCGCAGTTTGACACCGACTTCCAGGGCCTCTACTTGGCGCTCGAACAGATGGATGGCCAGTTCCTCGAGGAGCACGACCTCCCCGACGGCAACTTTTACAAAATGGAGAGCGGCACCGGCGAGCTGAACAATCAGGGGCCCGACCAACCGACCAATAAGGCCGACCTCAATGCCTTCTTCGCCTACAAGGGGTCCCAGCAAACTCAGCAGTGGTGGGAGGACAACCTCAACCTCGAGGACTACTACAACTTCCGCGCCATCGCCACCGCCATCGACGACTCCGACATCGGCCACAACAAAAACTACTTCTATTTCCACGACCCCGTCGCGGACAACTGGCGTGTCCTCAACTGGGACCTCGACGGGGCCTGGACGAACATTTACACTGGCCTCGGCACGCAAGGACCTCTCTCCAATCGCGTCCTTGCGATCCCGGATTTCGCTCGCGACTACCGCAACCGCCTGCGCGAAATCCTCGACCTCCTCTTCAATGATGACCAGACCGGCAAGGTCCTCGATGAATGTGCCCGATTCATTTACACGCCCGGCATCGCTTCGCTCGTCGATGCTGATCGCGCCATGTGGGATTACAATCCGATCCTCATCTCCGGCAAGGTCAATGCCACGAAGGCTGGACACGGTCACTACTACGAGGCCGCATCGCCAGAAACATTTGCGGGCATGATCAACCACGTCAAAGGTCACATCGCCGACCAGACCGCAAACCCGATCTATCGCAACTTCCTCAATAGTGAGGCAGCCACCATCCCGGCAAAACCGATCATCACTTACATTGGTGCCCCCGGCTTCCCCTCCACCGATCTCTCGTTCCAGTCGAGCAACTTCTCCGATCCGCAAGGCAGCGGCACCTTTGGTGGGATGCAGTGGCGCATCGGTGAGATCTACAATGAGAGCGTGACCGGCTACGTCTCCGGCGAGCCTTTCCGCTACGAAATCGAAGACGTATGGACCTCCGAAATCTTACCTAGCTTCAACGCGACGCAAGACATCCCGCTTATCTACGCCCGACCAGGGGGCACCTACCGCGCCCGCGTCCGCCACCTCGACACCACCGGCAACTGGGGGCACTGGTCTGATCCTGTCGAGTTCACCGTCAGCGGTCCCGATGTCTCCTTCTTCCAACAGAGCCTCGTCATCTCCGAGTTCATGTACCATCCTACCGACGCCTCATCAACGGAGCTGGCGCTCGGGTTCTCCAGCTCTGACTTCGAGTGGATCGAGATGCGCAACGTCGGCACTCAGGCGGTCGACATGACCAACCTCCGCTTCACCAAAGGTGTCGATTTCGACTTCCCTGACTCATGCATGATCCCCGCTGATGGATACGTCATCCTCGCCCGAAGCCGGGCCGGCTTTGAGCACCGCTACGGAAACAGTCACCCGCTTGTCGGTGAATACGGGCCGGACAAACTCTCCAACGCCGGCGAAAATGTGAAGCTCTCGCTTGGGGCGGGCACACAGATCATCGAGTTCATCTACGATGACATCGCCCCTTGGCCAGCGGCGGCAGACGGCGACGGTTTCAGCCTCGTTCTCATCGACCCGGAATCACTCCCGCTGCACTCCGACCCCGCAAACTGGCAGATCAGCGCTGCGCTCGGTGGCACCCCGGGGGCCGACGAGTTCGGTCTGACATTCGCCGCCTGGAAAGCCGCCACCGGTGTCACTGGCGCAGAGAATGATGATGATGACTTTGACTCCTTCAGTAACCTACTCGAATACGCCACCGGCAGCGACGGCACCGACCCCACTTCTGCCAACCACCCGTCCGCCAGCGTGCAGGTGATCGGCGCCAGCGAATACCTCTTCTTCAGCTTCCGCAAGCGGATCGATGCCAGCGATTTGAACTACACGATCGAATTCTCGCCAGGTCTCGCCGCGTGGCAACCGCTAGACGCCGTCTTCGTCAGCTCGGTTTCAAATGGTGACGGCACTACGACCGAGACCTGGCGCAGCGCTCAATCAGGAGCCACCAGATCTCGCAACTTCGTCCACTTGCGTGTCACGAAGAACTAACAGATGAAACAGCTCCATTCGCTACTTCCAAATTACTGATAATCGCTTAATGAAAACTCTATTCTATCTAGCGCTCCTCGGCCTGGGGATCTCACCCGGTTTTTGCGGCACAGCCGCGTCCGCGGATGCGCCCTCCAGACCGAATGTCATCGTTGTGATGGCGGATGACATGGGGTTCTCCGATCTCGGCTGCTACGGCGGGGAGATCAAGACGCCCACGATTGATCGGCTGGCGTCCGAGGGGGTGCGGTTTTCGCAATTCTACAATTGCGCCCTCTGCGGTCCGAGCCGGGCTTCCTTGATGACCGGCTGCTATCCTTGGGATGTAGGACAAGCTCCTGGGAAAAGCATCTTCGCCAACTTGAAGAAGAACTGCGTGACGGTAATGCAGTTACTCAAGGCCAATGGCTACGAAACCTGTGCCGTCGGGCGGCTTGACATGGTGACGGCGGATGACTGGCACAATCCGGCAGACATCGCAAAGTGCGCGGATCGGTTTCTCGGGTCGGCAAGCGGCGGCCCCGGCAACTACTTCAAGGAAGCCAAGGACACGCCCTGGTTCAAAGACGGCAAGAAATGGGAGCGACCGGAGGGAGCGTATTCCACCGACCTGATTTCGGACTTTGTCGCCGAGTATATCGAAGGCACGGCGGACCGGGAAAAACCGTTCTTCATTTATGTCTCCCACTACGCGCCGCACTGGCCGCTGCAGGCGAAGGAGGCGGACATTGCCCCGTATCGGGCGTTCTACCAGAAGCAGGATCGTAGGGCGCTGATGCAGGAGCGACTGCAGCGTCTAATTGACGAGGGTTTGATTCCTGCCGGAACAACGCTGCCCGAATCGATGGTGAAGGCAAAGCCGGCCGCCGGGGGATATCTGGCGGTCGAGCGCATGGCGATTCATGCGGCCATGATCGAGAACATTGACCGCAGCCTAACCGATACCATGGCCGCACTCAAGAAGGCCGGCAAACTCGATAACACGCTGATCCTGGTCCTGTCCGACAACGGTGCCAGTGCCCAGATGATGTTTGATAAGGGGAGCAAAGTCCCGGTTGGCGTCCGGCCCGGCAGCGTGGACACCTTTCTCAACCACGGCCCCGCGTTGGCCGCACTGAGCAACACGCCGTTCAGGAACTACAAGGCCACCGACTACGAAGGCGGTATTGCCGCGCCATTGATCGCCTGGTGGCCGCGCGGCCTGAAGGACAAGGGACGAATCTCCCACCGGCTCTCTCATATCGCCGATATCATGCCCACCTGCCTCGAACTGGCTGAAGTCCCCTACCCTTCGCAGTTCCAGGAGCGGAACCTCATCCCGCTGGCAGGAAAGAGTTTTGCTTCCGTGCTTCAAGGTGCCGAGGACGGGCAGGACACCCGTCGGGTCCTTGCGTTTCCCAAAGCAATTCGGGAGGGTGACTGGAAGCTGGTTCTGCACAGCAAAGGAACCCCGGAACTTTATCGCATGAGTGAGGACCGGAATGAGAAGAAGAATCTCGCAGCCCAGTATCCTGAGCGAGTTCGGAAGATGAAACAGCGCCAGTCGACCCTTTTTACCAAATGAAACATCAATACCTTCTTTCAATTCTTGGCCTGGGAATCCCACTCGGCTTTTGCGGCACGGCTTTTGCGGCTGACGAGCCTGCTTCCGAACGTGCGGTCGGCCTGATCGCGACTTATACGGATGGCCCTGTGGGTGGTGGTAAAGTTTCGCGGGTGGTGATGCTGCCCGAATTGGGTTTGGCGGCAAACGAATCGCCGCATCCCGCGATCAGCCAATCCTTCACCGCCAGCTATGAGGGCATTTTGATGGTGGCGGTGGCCGGGAGCTATGAGTTCGACAGCGCCTTCAAACTCTCGCTCGACGCCAAGCCCGTGACAGGTGAGATCGCGCTGGATGCCGGTCCACATCCCCTGCGGCTCAGTTACGACCGACCCGCCGGTGCCGTCCGGATGGGTTTGTCCTGGAAGTCGGAGCATTTCATCAAGGAACCCGTGCCACCAACCGCCTTTTGGCACAACAAGGCTGCGAAGGCGGAAGAGAACCCGTCCGGCAGCCATCCGGCTCCCTCCTTCCGCATCAGACAGACAATGGTGAGTATGAAATGCGCCTCCTGCCACGATGGCAACTTCCTCGCGACCATGCATCACAAGTTTGCCCCCGAGGCACTCCTGACCCACATGCGGCATGCGAATCCGATGAAGTGGTATGGAGCCATGACCGGGCCGCTATTCCCGGAGAGCAAGACGCTCTCACAACTCGCGGAAGATCTGCAAAAGCTCCCCCTTCCCGAACGGCGTCGGGATGAGGCCGCGCCGGATCATAGCAAGTCCTTGCATCTAAGGAAGGGCTTGCAAATGGTTGGCACCAAGAGCGGCTTCGCCTGCATCGCCTGTCACGACATCAAACACCACCGCACCGCAGCGGAAAGCAAGGGGCCAAACCTTTCGTTCATCACGCAGCGAGTGTCCTACGATTGGTTTGTCCGTTGGATGACCAATCCGCAGCGCTTGAAGCCGGGGGTGGCGATGCCGCCGTTCTTCATCGCCCAGTCGCCGGAACAGCGGAAACAGAGCATCAACGTCCTCTGGGATTACCTCTCGCAAGAGGATAAGATGGCATTGCCCGACGAACTCATCGTCGACCCGAAACAGTTCGTCCTAAAGCCAGCAGCCACCCCGCTCGTCAACCGTGCCTACATCAGTTTGCCGGACGGGCGGGATCTGTTGCGAGCCATCTGCGTCGGCCTGCCAAACGGAGTTTCGTATTGCTTCGATGCCGAGACCTGCCAGCTGGTTTATGTCTGGACCGGGGGCTATCTCGATATGGCACCCCACTGGAAAAATCAGTCTGGCTATCCGACACCACCCGTCGGCAAGGCGTTGTTTCTTCAGTCTACCAAAGAAGGTCTGCGAATCGGCAATCATACTCCGTTGTTTCGCGGCTACGAACTTGTCGGGGAGATCCCCCGCTTTGAATTTGCCTATGGAGATACCCTTGTCCGTCTTAGGATCGATGCCCCAACGGCCGATGGCATACAGCAGACTTTCACCATCGCCGAGCGCGCTGAACCGGTGCGATTCGGCGGCCCGCCCGAGGGATCCGACATCTCGATTGCGGCTTCCGTCGGTAAGTGGACCGGAAAGCAATTAACGGTTTCCGAAACCAGCGAAGTTGAGCTGATTATCAACATTAAAAAAGGCAAATAAACATGAACAAGATTCTATCAATTGCCATTTCGCTTTTACTGAGCGGAGTGACGAATTCTCAGGAGCTGGAGGTCAGCAACGGCAGCTTCGAATCCCCGCAAGCGGTGGAATCAACCGTCGTTGACGGTTGGCACGAAAGCCGGGACAAACACCTCCATGGCGGCTACGTCATGTCGAAGAACCGCAAGGGAGACATGCCGGACACTCCGCACGGAAAGCAGTGGCTCCAGTTGATCGGGCAACCGGGGAAGATGGGCGATGTCTACCAACAGATTGGTGGGTGGATGGCAGATCGCTACTGCACCGTATCCTTGCTGTTAGGCAATCGACTCATCCTGTCGGATGCTAACCTGAGTATCGAACTTTGGGCAGGAGGTGACGTCGAGAAAGCGCAATCAGGAAGGAGCCCGGCGCAGATCGGCGCACGCCTCCTGGCATCAGCTGAGAACATTCCGATACTGCCGAATGGCGCGACCAAAACGATCACCCGTAGTCTTGCCTCGGGCAAGAACGGGAAAGTCGGTGAGCCACTGTGGCTGCGCCTGGTGCAGAAGGTTTCGGCGGATGATCTCTGGCAGCGCGGACAACTCCAGAAAAACTCCGTTGTCCTCATCGACAACGTTTCGGCAAAGTGGACCAAGCGCCCGATAGCTCTCCCGCCAGAGGAGATAGCGATAGCGCCACCTACACCAAGCTCGGATTTGGCCTACACGGTTCGCGACATTCCGGTGCCGGATGGCGTCGTGCTTGAGGCGGGTGGTGTTTGCTATTGGCCCGACGGAACATTGGTGGTGGCCACACGGCGCGGTGATGTCTGGACAGTCCGCGACGGCCAATGGAATCGCTTCGCCACCGGGCTGATGGGGCCGATGGGTATTTGGGCAGACACCATTGGCGAGGTCTACGTGACCCAGTGGCCTGAGCTTACGCGCCTCCGTGACCTCGATGGCGATCTTGCCGCCGATCGCTACGAGACGGTAAGCGCAGGGTGGGAGATGCCGGGCTCGCGCACCGATTTCGTCTATGGCCTCTGCCGCGACCCCCAAGGGAATTTCTACGGCAGCATGCATACAACCCACAATCCTTGGAAAAAAGAAATTGTATTGGTAGGCAAGAGGAACTCAAAATACAACTTCGGTGGTCCCATGGGTGCGCCGGTCAAGGGACGTGGATGGTCGTTTCAGGTTGATCCACAAGGCAAACTTACCTGGTGGTCGTCTGGACTACGGGCCCCGAATGGTCTGAGTTTCAACGCGGAGGGCGACCTTTTTGCCACCGACAACCAAGGCGATTGGGTCGGGACGAGTGCCATGCACCATATCGAACAGGGCGACTTCCATGGGCACCCTTCGTCCTATCAATGGGATCCAAAACGCACCGTCGATCTGAACAAGTGGTGTCCATCTGACGAAGGAGTGCCTCTGGGTCCACTCGCCGCCAAGTTGGACAAGGTTCGCAAACGCCCGGCGGTTCTCTTTCCGCACGGTATCCTGGGCAACTCACCGTCAGAACCGGCACTAGCGCCGGCGGACGGCAGCTTCGGACCGTTCACGGGACAGTTCTTTGTTGGAGACAACGTCGCACCACTGGTTAGCCGGGTCTATCTGGAGAAGATCGGCGGCGATTACCAGGGTGTCTGCTTCCCTTTCCTGCGGGGGCACGGCTTGCAGCAGGCCCTGTGCCGCATGGCGTTCTCTCCCGAGGGAAAGCTGATGGTCGAGTTCGGCTGCCGGGGTTGGGGGCCTGCGACGACGGGGCTACAGGAAGTCAGCTGGTCCGGCGAGACGTCGCTCGAGATGCAGAAGATCAATCTGCAACGCGACGGCTTCAAGATCACCTTCACCAAGCCGCTGGCCGAACAGGATCTGACCAAAGCCTTTGCGATCCAGTCCTACCGATACAAATACCACTCCGGCTACGGTTCCCCGCAAGTCGATCTTAAGCCGCTTGGCGAAATTGGCATTACGGTGTCGCCAGACCGTCGGGTGGTGACGCTGCGGACGCCGCAGCTGGAGGCGGGTAAGATCTATGAATTCAAGCTGAAGGGCGTGACCGCAGCGGACGGCTCTCCACTATCGAATCCGGAGGCCTACTACACGCTGAACCAACTACAGACAAAGCCAACTCAGTCCGCTGCGAAAAAGTGGGAGTTCTTCCCGTTCTGCATGAGCCACCATGACGCTGCCAAACGGTCACTCGATGATCAGGCGGCGCTCTATCGCGAGCTCGGCTACTCCGGCTGCGGGCACCTGTCCCAAGAGTTTGGTTATCCCGGTTTCGGTTATCCCAAGGGAGCGACAGTTGCTCAACGGGCCGCGTCTTTGGAAAAACAGGGACTGCGCATGAATGTCGCTTTTGCGCGAATCCGGGTGGATGCCGCGCAGCCCATCGACATGGAGAAGGTCAAAGCCGTGATGCCAATCTTGGCGGCGCACAAAAGTATCTTTGGCGTCCTCCTCTTGGGCGACCGCAAATCAGATCTCGATGAGAAGGCGGTGGCGGTGCTCGAGCAACTTGCTGATCTTGCCGAGGCGCACGGGGTGGAGATCGCCATTTACCCGCACACCGGAGATTATACCGAGACGGTGGAGCAGAGCATTCGAGTGGCCCAAAAGGTCAATCGCCCGGATCGGGTCGGTGTCATGTTTAATCTCTACCACTGGATGAATGTGGAGCGAGAGCGGGACCTGAAGACGGTTCTGACCGAGGCGCGCCCCTGGCTGAAGCTGGTCAACATCAACGGGAGTTCCAAGAACAAGGCTCAGGTTCTTCCGCTCGATCAGGGCGATTTCGAACAGAAGGACGTGCTCGGGATCTTGCGTGAGATCAATTATCGCGGCCCCGTCGGACTCATGTGCTGGGGGATTGGTGGAGATGCCCGCGAGCATTTGGCGGCGTCCATGACCAAGTGGCAATCTCTGAAATCGTCCGGCAAACGCAAGATTGTCTTCATTGGTGGTGCCGACAGCCACGGTCCCGGTGCGCACGACCACAAGGCAGGCGCGACCTTTTTGAAGAAGGCGATTGATGAGGCAATCAACATTGGCGACCGAAACATCGAGACCGTTCTCTATCTGGACAAGCTCCCCGAGGATCTCAGTGAACTGGACGATGCCGCAGCCATCATCCTGATGTGGGAGGGTTGGGATAAGCATCTCATCAACGAGAAGGACAAAAAGACGATGGCGAAGTTTGACGAGTTAATGGGTAAAGGCATCGGCTTTATGGCGCTGCATGCCGCAACTGCGGTCAACGATGGGGTGGAAGCGGAATATACCTGCTGGTGCGGTGGCAATAAGAAGATCAATCACTCCACCCACCCGATGACAGCCAATGTTAGAGCCTTGATCGCGGCACCGAAGCATCCCATTGCCCGAGGAGTGGGCGAGCTGATCTTCGATCGTGAGGAGTTCTACCGCCGTATCTTTTTCGATCAAGATCATGGTAAGGTCACTCCCATCCTGACCGCCAGTCCCGCCGTGGGCCCACCCGTGGATCAAACGATCGCCTGGGCCTTTGAGCGTAAGAATGGTGGCCGTACTTTCAATTGCACCGGCCCCCACTTTCACAAGACTTTCGAGAACCGGGAATTCCGTCGGCTGCTTCTCAATGCCATCCTTTGGGTCACCAAGATCGATCCACCGGTAAAAGGGGTGCGCGGGGCAGGCGAATAAAGGCGACGATGAGCACGATGAAAAAACCAATCAAGATCGGTCTACTGGGCGCGGGGAGTATCATGGATGCTCATCTACCCGGCTTTGAGGCCAAGCGAGACCTTGCGGTCATCAGCGCTGTCGCGGTGAATCGTAAGACTCCCGAGAGGGTCGCCATGCTGCAGGAAAAGCTGGGTTCGGGCGTTCAAGTCTACGACAGCTATCAGGCACTACTGGCCGAGAGCGATGTCGATGCAGTGGATATACTCCTTCCGCACGACCTGCACCTGTCCGCGACCGTAGCCGCGGCTAAGGCGGGCAAACACGTTCTTATCGAAAAGGTGATGGCCCGCAACGTGTGGGAATGTGACCGGATGATTGAGGCCTGCGAAACCAACGAGGTGACGCTCACGGTATGCCATGACCGCCGCTACAATCCGGAATGGGTGACGCTCAAGCGGGTGGTGGAATCCGGGCTGCTGGGCAAGGTCCATTTTTGGAAACTGGAGCACAATCAGGATGTTGATCCGAAGGGATTGGGCGCCGACTGGATCGCCAACCGCGATCGCCTCGGGGGAGGTGCGGTCATGAGTTGTCTGACGCATCAGATCGACGCCTTACGCTGGTTCGGGGGCGAAGTCAGCACCGTTACCTGTACGGGAAAAGTGCTCCCAGAACGCATGGAGGGCGAGTCCATCGCCATTCTGGCATGTGATATGGCCGACGGCGCGCTGGCTCAACTGTCCATCAACTGGACGACGAAATCCGGTATCGACACCCTGCGTGAGGATCAAGCAGAGCTGGCCAAAGACGGGCTGTGGTACGAGATGGTGCAAGTTGGTGGAGACCTTGGGGAGGCCTACTACCTCGCCGGTCGTGGCGTATTTGTCTGCCGCCGCGACGACCGCGACCCGCGCGATTTCGTGGACTGCGAGGTTCCCAATGCGCCCGGTGGATTCGCCCGCGTCGTCACCGAACAGGGAATCGGCCACCCACGCTGCGTCTCGGAATGGATTCACAAACTCTGCCATCTGCCTGCCAAGGTGGTGACCGACGGTCGTCAGGTGAGGGGCACAGTCGAGGTCGCCGAGGCCGCTGGTGAGTCGATGCGCCTGGGACGCCGCATCTCGCTGCCCGTGGTACCTAAACCCTGGGGCGACACCACCCAACCTGAAACGCAACAGAGCAAATCATGAGAATCGGCCTCGATACATTTACCATCAGGGAGCTCGGACTCGACTTCATCGGTCAACTCGACTTCATCAAAAGCCACGGACTGGCCGGAGCGCAACTGCACGATGTCCCCACAGATCTCGCGGAAATGCGCGCGATCCGGGCGCACGCCGACAAGCTTGGTTTGTTCACCCGGATTGCGGTCACCCCCTGCAACCCACTCTACACTGGCACGGAGGATTCGAAGCTGGTGGAACAGTTGAGCGCCGACATCAAGAATGCGGCCGAGTGCGGATGGCATGAGCTGCGCACAGTCATGGGTGATCATCTCACGCGTTACGAACACGCCAGACCTTGGCGTGATCACATGAACGCCACAATCCAGGTGGTCAAAAAGCTGGAGCCCGTCCTCCGCGAGCACGGTTCCCGACTCAATCTCGAGAACCATGGAGACGCGACCACCCACGACCTTGTCCGTATCGTCGAAACAGTGGGAGCGAAGACAACCGGCATCTGCCTCGACACTGGAAACCTGCTCGTCTTGGGCGAAGACCCAGTCGCCGCAGTCCGGCGTGCCGCACCCTACGTCCACCTGACGCACGCAAAGGACGCCATTCTCTTCTTCGGTGAGAATGGTATCCGGAGACAAGGCAAGCCCCCCGGCGGCGGCGTTGTCGATTGGCCGGTAGTCTTGAAGATACTGGCCGAGCACAACCCGGATCTGCCGCTCGCGATCGAAGACCACAAATGGTTCTTTGATATCCCCGTCTTCGACGAGACATGGCATGCCGAACAGCCGGACCTAAGCGCCGCCGAGCTAGGCCGATTCGTGGGCCTCGCGGCCGCCTGCCAGCAGAAAATTCAAGCGGGCGCACTTCCTGATCCCGAAACCTACGAGGCTATCCCCTATCTCGAGCAGCTCGAGGAGCGTCTCAGCGCCGGGCGCGACTATCTGCAGCAAGCTGTCGGCCAGTTGAGCCAACATAACTAAGAAAATTTTACCGACCCGATGACACCACTACAATTCTTCATCTTTACCGCGCTTCCGGTAACCGGAATGTGTTACGCCCTGCTGGGCGCGCTCAAGCTGCCGCTTGTCGATCGGCTCAAGATCGACGAGGCGAAAGTCGGCGGTTTGCTGTCGGCCTTCGGGATCATGTTTGGCCCCACGATTCTGGCCGCCGGTTTCCTCTCTGATTCCATGGGGCGTCAGAACGTCTGGATTGGCGGCGCGGCCCTTGTCACTGTCTCGCTCATATCCCTGAGCCGGGCGACGCGCTTCGGCGGAGCCTGGTTGTCAGTCGCGATGCTCTCGGCGGGTCTAGCAGCGATGGTAAACGTCGTAAATCCGGTGATGATGATGGCCTTCGAGAACCCGGTGACCGCGATCAATACCGGTGACTTCCTGTTCGGCCTCGGAGCTTTTTGTACACCGGCCATCGTCGCCCTCCTGGTGAGACGGACCGGATACAGCCGTGCGGTCGCCCTGCTGGCAGCAGCATCGAGCTTCGCCCTATTACTTGGTTTCTTTATCAATATCGATGCCCCCCCTTCAGCGGCGGCTGCGACAGATACGACCGCCATCGACGCCGGATTCAGCGGGCTCATCGCCGATCCGACCATGTGGTTCTGCGCCCTGACGCTCATGCTATGGGCGCCGCTCGAATCCAGCACCGCAGCCTGGACAACCAGTTTCATCAACGAGCAGCGGCCAGAAAGTGAAGACGAAGATAGGGGCAAACGGATCGCCGCATGGACCCTATCCGGGTTCTGGATGTGTTTTATGGGATCGCGGCTAGGGATGGCACTCTACCACAACTTCTTCAGCCACGGCTCCGATTCGATCGCGAGCACGCACCTGTTGCACATCGTCCTCGCGCTGCTCGCGATTGTGGCGATGCTTGGCCTCGTCCGATCTCGGAAACGCTCGGTCACGATCTTTATCATTCTGGCGATGGGACTGATCTCTGGCCCCTTCGTGCCCGGTGTCATCGCCATCCTTCTCAGCCACGTGAGCCCCGAGGTCAGTGGCCGCGCTGTCGGCGTTGCCTTCGCCGGAGCATCGATCGGCTGGACCTTGGTCCCGCTCATCATCGGCAAAATTGCAGCCAAGACCGGCAGTTTACAGCGGGGTTTCCTGGTCGCAGTGGTGACGGCGATCTTGCTCCTGGCCCTCGTGATCGCCCACAACATCTACGCCTGAACGAGTTTCGAGAATTATCACAACCTCAATACGCACGAATAATCATGAATCAGTCTCATCCATCCCTTGAAAACCTCTACAGTGCCGTCGTTGCCGACGTCCTCGACAGCCTCGGGTATCGTAACCAGTCTCTTCCTGCGCAAATTCGCGCTTTAACGCCGGCACAGTGTGTCACCGGTGTCGTTTACACGGCTCGGGCCGAAACGGTGGACGCCATCCCTGAGGAACCCTACAAGCTGGAGATCCAGGCGGTGGAGCAAATGCAGGCAGGGAACGTGCTCTTGGTCGATGTCGGGAACGATGAAACTTGTGGTTTCTGGGGTGAATTGTTGACCACCGCATGCATGTATAAAGGCGTGTCCGGAGTCGTGATGACCGCATGCACTCGCGATATGTGGAAGATCAAGGATATGGACTTTCCTGTTTTCGGTATCGGCTATCATCCCGCCGACAGTAAAGGGCGCGCAGACATCGTCGAAATCGACGTGCCGATCACGATCGGAGGCGTCTCGGCCCGTTCAGGTGATCTTATCGTAGCTGATGAAGATGGCGTCGTGATCATTCCTCAAGATGTGGCCGATAAGGCAGTCAAACTCGCGCGCGAAAAAATCAGTGGTGAGAATGTTGTGCGCAAAGAACTGCTGGAAGGCGTTCCCATGGGTGAAGTCTTTGCCAAATACGGAATCCTTTAAACCACGATTATTAGCCCAGATGTCAGCGCTGCCCATCATAACCCTTGCAGGGCTTTTTCACGAAACAAACACGTTCGCGGAGGGCTTGAGCAGGCTGAGTGACTTTACCCTGATGCAAGGGGACGAGCTGTTGGCCGAGAGGGGCAACGTCTCTCCCGTTGGGGGCTTTTTTGAGGTCGCCGATGCACACGCTTGCAAGTTGCGCCCGGTGATTGCGCTTCGAGCCTTTCCCGGTCCAATGGTCGAAGATGGTGTCGTCGAATATTTCCTCAGGCACCTGCTGGAGGATCTCCATGCTTGCCGCCCGGATGCGCTCTTTATGGTGCTGCACGGTGCGATGGTCTGCGAGTCGGAGGATGATGTGGAGGGCTATGTTTTATCGAAGATCCGGGAAGAATTGGGATCGGATTTCCCAATCTTCGGAGTTTACGACCTGCATGCCAACGTCTCGCAAAAAATGACACAATCCGCCTCCGGCCTGATTGCCTATCGGGAGAACCCTCACCGTGATGCCTTCGCAGCGGCAAAGGACGCCGCTCTGCTGATGTTTGACTCCCTCGATTCAAACAGGCCTTGCCACATGACGATGCGTTCCGTGCCGGTTCTGCTGACGCCGATTCAAACCGGCACGGATGACTTGCCGATGTCTGCACTGGAGGCCGAGGCTCGCGTATTAGAAAATGAATCCCCCGGGATCGCGGCGTTGAACATCAATGCCGGTTTTGCCTATGCCGATACGGCGGATACATCACTCAGTTTTTCGGCAGTTGTCTGGGCAGATTGCAAGGCAGAAGATGCCTTCGATGCGCTTGAGGCCGTTCTTGGTCGTGTTGGTTTGCCGGAGTCGGACCCGCCGTTGACGATTCAAAACGCCCTTTCAGAAATTTCCGATGCCTGCCCGGTGATTACCCTGTTGGTTGAAGATGCGGATAATATTGGTGGAGGGGCATCGGGAAGGAGCACGACGCTTTTGCGAGAGTTGATCGCGGCGGATTGTCATTCCGCGGCGGTAGCGATTTGTGACCTGGAGCTGGTCGAATCTTTGGAAAGCATCTCCATCGGCCAAGGCACGTCTGTCGTATTTTCAGGTCTGGGTCGCCGATCTAATGAAGAGCCCCTTTGTGTGGAGGCTGTTTTGATTGCCCGCTCGTCGGGCCAGTTTGATTTGGAAGATATCCACAGCCACCTGGCATCGGTGAGTGGTCGCACTTTCGAGATGGGGCCTTCAGTCGTTCTTCAGATTGGTGGGATTGAAGTCTTGGTGACCTCTCGTAAAACGCCCCCGATGGATCTAGGCATGTGGCATAGTCAAGGGATTGATATCGAGTCAAAACGGATCGTGGGGATCAAGGCTGCGGTTTCGCACCGGCAAGCTTTTTCCGGGATCGCGACGAAAGAGTTACATATCGACACACCGGGGCCTTGCTCCAATCTCTTGAGTCAGTTTGAATATCAAAAATTACGGCGCCCGATTCATCCACTGGATCCGGATGCCTACACCGTTAGAACAAGAAAAATAGAATCTATATGAAGTATATCGACTATACCGGAAAGAATGTAGTGGTCACCGGCGGCACGCAAGGGATCGGTCGCAATATCGTGAAGGGCTTCCATCAGGCCGGAGCAACCGTTTGGTTTTGCGGGCGAGAAGTGGAGGCCGCTCAGTCCTTGCTTGAAGAATTGGGCAACGAACGGGTGACCTTTAGCCGGGTGGATTTGACCCAGCCTTCTTTGATCCAGGAATGGTTCGGTGAAATCCGCGAAGCCTGGGAGGGCATCGATGTTTTGATCAACAATGCTGGAGTCGACCCTCGAATACCCATCGAGCAGATGGAACTGGAAGATTGGGATCGTATTCAGAATACGAATTTGCGCGCATATTTTTTGTGCGCCAAAGAAGCCAGCGAATTACTGAGTGCGGGTTCGACTGTCATCAATATCAGCTCGATTACATTTGATGTCGGGATGAAGAACCTGACCGGATATGTTTCGAGCAAAGGAGGGATTATCGGCTTCACGCGATCTTTGGCTCGTGAATGGGGTGAGCGTTCCATACGGGTCAACACGCTCTCTCCTGGAGCGGTTTTCACGGATCGTCAAGTCGATGAATTTGCCACCCCGGAGTTGTTCGCCGAAGTGAAGGAAAAGCAGTGCCTGAAGGAATCGATCGAACCTGAGGCCATTACAGATGTCGCCCTATTTTTGGGCAGCCCGCTGGCTCGGTCCATGACCGGACAAAACCTCAGAGCCTGCCATGGCTGGACTCACGGATAGATCAGATACATGAGATCGTTTAAAGACAGACATGAAAATCACTAAAATAGAAACCGCGATTCCCAGGGAAATGATGCCTGGGCTGTTGGCTTTGCGCATTGAGACCGACGCGGGCTATGTCGGACACGGGGAAACCTATTACGTTCCTGAAGCGGTGGCGGCGACGATCCACGATTGGATGTCCAATCGACTTTTGGGGGCGGACCCGTTGGCGATTGAGGGGCACTGGCGGTTTTTGTATGAGCGTGCGACCAACTTCGGCTCGCGCGGGTGCGAACTGCGTGCCATCTCAGCCATCGACCTCGCGCTCTGGGACATCCTTGGGCAAGTCTGCAACCAACCGGTATGGCAGTTGCTGGGCGGACGCGCGCAGGAGCGAGTGGCCGTCTACAACAGCAGTGCCGGCTCCAGCTACACCTCCAACCGCAGTCCGAGTCGAACGAACCGCGATTTTCATTTTTGGCCTGGCTACGGAGCAGTCGGAGAGCAGAGCCCACTCAATGACTACTGGTCCGTGGTTAATAATCCTGTCGATTACGCCAAGGAACTGATCGACGAGGGATACAAGGCATTGAAAATGTGGAATTTTGATTTTGCCGCACACAAGCCCGGCGGGGCGCTTCACATTTCCAAGGAAGATATCGAGACCGGACTCAAACCCATGCGTGCGATTCGAGATACCTTGGGCGACCAAATCGAAATCATACTCGATGGGCACGGCTTTTTTCAGCTTCCGGCAGCTCTGAGGATTGCCAAGGCGATGCGTGAAATCGACCCTCTTTGGCTGGAGGACGTGATCCGCCCCGATTGCATCGATACGATCGCGGATTTTCGAACCAAAGCCGGAGTGCCCCTGGCCGTGAGCGAAATGATGATCAGCATGGAGGACTACCGGCTCGTGCTGGAAAAGCGTGCCGCGGATTACATCATGATCGACCCGACTTGGGTGGGGGGCATCTCGCAGACTCATCGAATCACACAGTTGGCTCAAGCTTACAATGTGCCCGTTAGCATGCACGACTGCACCGGTCCATTGACTCTACTTTCGGGCATTCATGTCGCGACAGCATCAGGCAACGTGGCCTGGCAGGAGACCGTCCGTTCACACATTCGCATCCTTTACCCTGAACTCATCACCGAAAAAATTCAAGTGGAGGACGGTTACGCTCTCGCACCTGAAAACCCAGGGATCGGCGCCCAGTGGCAGCCAGCTGTTTTCAGCAGTAAAAACAACTACCAAGTCAGCCAACTCGCGTGATGAAATTCAAGCATCCCGGTCTCGCCGAAGACCGAGATCTGGAATGACACCTGGCACCTGAACCACCCGACGTTCGGCGGCAAGAACTGGAAAGAACCTGGTTTCCAGCCTCGACGCAACCCAACAGAATATCGGGCTTCCGTTTCGAACGCGCCCTACTCTGGATCACCAACGGAATCGCGGTGTTGATGCAGGCGCTGCTACTGCTCGTGATCCTCCTGAAATAGGTGTTTGGGCGGAGCGGACTGGCCTGAATGGTACGGGATGACGATGGAGGGACCGTCCCCTACCCTCTTTCCAACTTACCACTCATCCGTCCTAAAAGACGACGCCGGCAAACCCTCCTTGTTAAACAAGCTGGGCACGCCGGCATTGTCGAAGGCATACCTGACCGCAACCGGCTTTGCCACCTGGTCGCTTGAAACAACGACCGTCATATTTTCGATCGTGGCTTTGGCCGGAACGAATTTCTTGTCAGCTCCGGCGATCACGAAGTTGGCAAGGGTGCCGTCCTTTGCGACCAGCCCCGAACCGGAGTGGTCAAACGACAGCCGGATCTTCCCACCTTCGACCTTCATGCCCTGATAGATCGGACCGCAACAGACCAGATCCTTCTGGCCGTGGTCTCTGGCCAAGGCCCAAAGAGCAAGACGCTGACCAAGATCGAGTTCGTCGAGGGCGGGACGGTGGGACAGGCGCCGCGATCGTTGATTGACCAAGCGCCACACCAGGACCCCGCCCGGCGGGACCGGCTGTGAATCCGCGTGATCTCTTAGATGAGATCACTTACCCTTGAGCAACTTCATCATTGGTAAGAAATACCTCCAAAATATCCTGCCTAAAAACGGGCAAGTGTCGAATCCCTGTCAGATCGGCCAACAGTCCACGTATCCACCAGAACCATGATGAACAAAGACTTCTTATTCAGACTCCTGCTCCTTGTCTCCCTAATGACCTCGGGATACGCCTCTGCCCAAAACAAACGTGTCTCCCTGTTCAATGGAAAAGACCTCAAAGGTTGGACGGTCCTGAAATGCGAAGCCGAAGTGGCGGACGGCAATCTCTTTATCAAAAGCGGAAACGGTCTGGTGCAAACCGAAAAGAAGTATCGCGACTTTGTCCTGGAATACGAATGGAAAGCGCTGGGCGAGAACAATTGGGACAGCGGCGTCTATTTCCGCTACACCTCTCTTCCTGAAAACCGCCCGTGGCCGAAACGCTACCAGGCCAACCTCCTGAAAGGAAAGGAAGGTAATGTCGGCGGAATTGAAGGCGCCACCAGTAAAGGACTGATCAAAGAACGCGAGTGGAACACATTTAAACTCACATTACAGGGCTCGAAGATCTCTCTTTTGATCAACGGCAAGGAAGCGTGGAAAGCCGACGGACTCGAAGATCTGGAAGCAGGGTTCATCGCAGTTCAAGCAGAAGTCCCCGGAGGCGGCCAGCACCTGTTCCGCAACATTTTCATCACGGAACTCGAATCCTCCAAGAAGTAAAGAGATCCTACCAATTCCCTAATTGACCAACTTGGCCAATGTGATGGCAAGCTCCTTGAGACTCTTCGGCCATGGATCAATGGGAATACTCTTGGCACCGAGGATCTTGGGAGCGGTGATTCCTTCCACCAACCTGGCCGATGGTTGAGCATAGAGAAACTGGACTTTTTTCTGACCGTAGGTCGCAGGAAGACTTTTCTCGTAGATTTCCAGTTCGGCCGCGTAATGAGCCGGGTTCTCGCCGATGTTGTTTTCAGAAGGAACCCAGATCACTCCGCTCACACCCATCGGAGTGAGCGGACTGACACCCCAATTGTAGGCGTAGGTTGGGATGGTATCCGACGCCACCGTGCCTCCCCTCCCGGCCTCCGGGAAGGCGGGAGCCTGAAGGGCGAGTTTCGAAAAATCTCCGCCTCGTCCGTCGATGACACCTTTCACAAATCCCTGAACCGCCAAGATATGACCGGCAACAGCTTGCTTCGCCACCCCGGTGTTGGGGAACTGTAAAAACAGTTCGTTAAGACGGGCTTCAAAAACCGGACTCTTGATCTCCTTTACGCCTTGAAATGAGGTCCAGGACAAGGGCGATGCGATCTGTCGATTACGCCCCCCCTGACCGGAAGACATCGTCACAAACCCCTGCGGTATTCCCGGGCGATCGAGAGTCTTGGCGAACTCATAGGCGAACATCGTCACACCACTCCCCTCTTTCGAGTAGTCGGCCGTCAGCCAAGAAGAACGGTACTTGCCGCCGCCAGTTTCGAATCGGCGCTTCCTGGGAGTCGCGGATGTGCTGGCATTTGTCTTTCTCTTAAACTCGCGGACCAACGGCATCGTGGCTGGCAGTTTGGCTTCTTTGTCACGCTGATTAAAGGCCCACTCGGAGGTCAACTGAGTGCTACCAGTGAGATACCAAACATCACCAATGAGGATATTTTTGACCGTTCTACTGAGGTCGTGACTTGCCTGAACCACCAGGGTGATTGGGATCGGTGTAGCGAGCATACCTCGCCTTTTCGACAGCCGCTTTCTCCAGATCGTCTTCTTCAAAATGAACTCACCATTGATCATCGCAAATGGAGTCGCGGGCAGGCCAGCCTTGTTGTAGAGATTCGAGTTCTCCGGAACTCCGCTATAGGCATACTGCACACCGATGGGTACCGATACTTTTTCGGAACCTACCACCACGGTGTCTCCCACGATCTTCGCTTCAGCGGCGTGCCATTTTTTATCGGCACCGCAGACGCGAAAATGGTTGAGTCGGTCTCCCGGAGTTGGTTTGGCCGGCTCCACAAATTTCCCCGGTTCCCGATAATCCTTGGCCATTCCTTTGTTGCCCACCATGAGTCCGCCGAAGAGACTTTCCTTTTCAAACGAAACGATGGCCTTGTTTCCTTCGACCTGATAGCCGTCATAAATTGGTCCGGTGAAGGCAATGTCCTTGCCATATTGTTTGGCCGGATGAAAACCACACTTCCCCGACCAGGACTCCTTTGATGTCGATCGATTCTCCCCGCTTGTTCTTCACCTAAAAATTCAGCTCATCGAATGAGATTTTCAGAGGATCGAGCTTCAACATCCAATCACCATGTTTGTCCGCCACCGCCGATTTCGTTTGTCCGGCAAACTCGACGATCACCCGGCTCCCCGGTTGATCAAACCCCCAGACGGGGACCTTCGATTCTCTCTGGAGAATCATGTTATCCGTGAAGGGAGCAGCCAATTCAAGGTATTGGGCAGCCCCTGCCACAGACAGGAATAGAAAAAATAAGAGGGTCAATTTTGTCATCATCAATCGAGAGAAATCACTCAAATATTTTTCCACAGCACACCTAATCAAAGGCTCTTACGGAGCTGGAAAATTCTTCGCTCAAAGAAGCATTTAAAAACACTCTCAGAAAGGGAATTTTTAACAGGAACCTGTCCGCTTTTGCACAAGTAAAACAAATCATCAGATGTTCAACGATTCAAACTATTTAATCTCATCAACAGGCTGAGGAGAGGCTAAAATAGAGGGCATAGTGAGTCTACCCGATTTCGCCCAGCTTGATATTAGGTTCCCAGCGGCAAAGCTCTAGATCCACGCGTCCGTTGTGGAACTCGATTCCCTCCGCTTCCAACTTCGAGCGTTGGACATTCTCGCAACCGGGCTCACTGCGTTGGCTGATTTCACCCCGCGCGTTCACAACGCGATGCCATGGGAGTGGCTAACCTTCCGGCAAGTCGAACAAAGCATAACCGACTTGGCGCGCATGCCTTGGCGCCCCCGCCATCGCGGCGACCTGACCGTAGGTCACGACACGTCCTCGTGGGATCGCAGCGATGACCGCGTAGATTCGGATTCGAATTTCACTCATGAGATTGTAGTCGAGGACACCTTGTCCTGTGTCTGACACGGGCCAGTCGGAGAGAGGCTACAGCGCTCCCTGCCAATAAGTTTTGTTGATAATCTGAGCGACAGCGCGCGTATTCATCCAACCGAGAGGTCCGCAGAAATCCAACTATTTTTTGTTTCTGGCTCCAGCCGGGTTGGGCGTGTCTGGATCCACATGGCCCACGATCCCGGCAGAGGGTTTCTTGCCGTCCATCGCGGCGATCATGGCTTTGGCTGAATAGGATCCGATTTTGCAGTATGAGGTTGAGTTGTTGAACCAATGCGAGATCTGCTTGTTCACGCGATTGCCACGAAAGCGGATGGTGTCCACGGCATAGCAGTTCTCGATTTGTGCGGCGGCCTTGAGCTGGGGATGAGCAACTGCACCCCCCTTCCATCCCATCCCATCCCGCTGGTCGCGATGATGAAGGGCAGATCTTGTCGGTGTAGTAATAGTCGTCGTCGTCGATCTCGGTGAACTCGGCATTATGCGTCAAGGTGTAGGGATCCCAAAACGAACCCGCACCGGTCATGGTCCCGTAGAAATCGTCGAAACCGCGCTGGATCGGGCCGTCTTTTGTGGGATCCTTGCCGAGGTGCCATTTGCCGACCATTCCGGTCTGGTAGCCGGCCGGCTTCATCAGTTCGGCGATGGTGACGATGTTCGGCCGCTCTGTAGTGTCTTTTACGGCTTGCGCGGTAGCGGAAAGGCAGAGCGCGACGGTGATTACTACGATCCAGAAAGGGCTTGAGAGCTTAATCATTGGCAGGATTCATTTCATACGATCCAGTCGCCGACGACAATACCATTTCGAGCCGATGCCGCGTGTTGCCTCACAAGAGAGGAACGGCTCGCACGCGGTTAGTTGATTACTTTCCTTGCAGAAGCTCGACCATCGCTTTGCCCATCGCTTCACCGATGTTCATGTAGGTTTCCGGATTCCCGCTGTAATGCCCGCTTGAACTTCCGCCCTTGGAAAGAGGATGTGAGTAAACGAATTTCACCTTACCATCGAGTTCGGGGTCCTTGTTTTTCGCAACAGCTTCCATGGCATCAAGAATTTGACCATCTCCTCCCTTGGAACCTTTTTTGGTCTGACCTAGGGATGCCGTAACAAACTTGGCCTCGGGAGCTTCGAATTCCTTGCGCAGCGCCTTGATCAATTGGATGAGGTTTTTCTCATACCTCTCATAGTGTGCCGCATTGCGCATGTCCTTGTCACCCTGCCACCAGAAAAATCCCGCGACTTCGTATTCTTTGGCTCCGGGGTAATACTTATCGAGATTCTCAAGCACCTTTTGAGCGGCGGCAATATCCCCATCATACTGACATCCGGCATACCATCCTTTAGACATGTCGCCTCCGGTGTCGCCTCCGGGATCGTCCGGAGTCCCGCGATATCCGGGCTGTGTTTTTCCACCGTGCTCATAAGGTTCGGTTCCGGGAGGGAGAAGGTCCCAGCCCAGGCTCCGATTGCCAATGCAGCTCTTAAGGATCATGACCGGGGCTTCGGTGACATGACCGACATAGTGACCAATTCCAATCTCCGGGCCGACGTTGCGCTGGATGGTCATCCAGTCATTTTGCTGATCCTTTGCCGGAGAATTACCGGAACACATCACAAAGACATTGCGAACGTCCTTTCGCACTGTCCAAGCATCGGCATCATCAACCAGATAGGGATATTTTTCCGCAGCGATTCCTTGCAAAGCACTCGGCTTTCCAAATCCAAGCATGTTCGACTGTCCCAACAGAATATAAACTTGGACCGGCTTGCTCATGTCCGCTTCCTCGCCGTCGGGATCCGGCAGTTCGTCAGGCAGTTCTCCGATCTTGAGCGATTTCCCTCCAGAGGTCCGATTGCCGTTCTTCTTGAGCCACGCAATATCTTCAGTGGACAGCTTGTCCTGCGCGAAAGTAGCCCGCCTTCCATTAGGGAAAATCACCGTCACCTTTCCACTAGCGGCATCGTAAGATTTCATTTCACCTTCAAAGGTCTTGCCACCATCGGCACTGGTCCAGGTGCGTCCTTCAGCAACAGGAAGAAGCATTCCCATTCCGAGAATGAGTGAGAGGAAATTTAGTTTCATGGTCATTGGGTAAAGTTCGAAAAATTGATTAAAATGGTTGGTTAAGAGCAGAATACGAAGCTATCGGAGAGAAGCTCATAAAAAAGACCTCTTTGAAATTCAAGATGTCTACAAAAGAGCAGGTTTACAAAGTCCATATCCCGCGATGCCGACACGAACCTTGCGATCCGATACTGCCTGCCAACCTTTGGCCGCATTCGGATCGTTCTTATTTTTCTCGAAGCCGGGAATGACTTTAGTCGATAGATTTTCTACACACTATTGAGTCCCCCTGATTCGCATGACTCATAGCAGTGATGTTGTCTTCGACAGCGTCAACATTGTCTCTCTCCTCGAATATTCCCAGAGGAGATTACCTATCGAATCCTAGGAAAAGTGCATCTTCATGCCGGACCTTGGGGAAAACTACGAACGCAACTTCGCCACCAAAGGACTACTTCCCAACCTTCTTTCCTTTTCGCTGCTCATATATCCACTCGTAGACTTTAGGATTTCCGTAGCATGGAGTCCAGGCATCGTGTTTAATCCCGGATGCCTCATCATATTCAGTGTATTTGATGTTCCCTTGCACTTTCTCCAGCGCTGTCACCATTCGTCGGGTGAATTCAACACTCACAATGGGATCAGCCACCCCATGATGAGTCCAGATCGGGATACCCTTAATCGACTTCGCAGTCGCAGGATTTCCTCCACCGCAAACCGGAACCGCCGCCGCGAAAAGCTCGGGAGCCTTCGCAATAGCTGACCAGGTTCCGAACCCGCCCATCGAAACGCCCGTGATGTAGACACGCTCTTCATCGACAGGGAGGTTCTTAATGGCAGATTTCACGAGCCCAATTACATCTTCAAGATACTCGCCATTCCAGCCCTTGGTGTCATCCGGGCATTGCGGGGCCAAAATAAATGAAGGATTTTCACGATGAAATCCTCCGCTGGCAAAGTTACGGACGATGCCATTGAGTTGCTTCTCGTTGTCGGTTCCTCCGGATCCTCTTCCGTGTAGGAAAATCAAGATCGGGTAGCGCTTCTTCGAGCTCATTTTCTTGTCGCCGTAAAAGCGGAATTTCAGACTCTCATACTCCATCTTCTCCCAATCTTTCGTCAGGCGATCTTCAAAAATCCCACTCGGTTTTTTCTCCCCAGGGCCGGTCTGATCCTCGAGAGCCTCCTCGATCCAATTGCGATCCGCCTCCGAAATCTTATCGAGCGGTAAAGTGAAACGTTTCCGATCCGTTTTGCGACGCAAGGTTACACTTCTCTCGTTGGCCGAGACAAACTCGGCCTCCAGAGTCCGTCCGTCAGCAGCAGTCCAGGTCCGGACCTCTCCCGCCTCCGCATTCGGCTGTATCGCGAGCGCGAAGAACAGAAGAGCGAGCGCCATTCGCACAAGCTTGCCCTTCAGAAAACTTGTCTCCGATTGGAAAAGGGCTGATGACGGAAGAAGGTAAATAAGATTCATCTTGTAAGGTTTAATTTCGTGGGTTGCTAACAGTGTATTCGAAGGGAACAAAGCGAAGGTTACAACAAAATCAAATAAACGACCCAATCGCGTTTTTCATCATTTTTCTTTCCATGCGATTAGGTATCGTCCCATCTAAGTGTAAATGCGCATACCCTTTTCACCCAGTAATTGCGTAGTCGCGCTCTTGATAAACCTCACCATTCTTCCCCTCGCTTGCGCTGCGCCCTACTCCGTCGAAGTCCTTGCGGACAATCCCGTGGCTTTCTACCGCCTCAACGAAAGTCCTGGAGCAACGATGGTATTTGACGCCTCCCCCAATGGAAACCATGCCACCTTCGCGGGAACTAAACCGCCGACCCTCGGGGCCGCCGGATTGACCGAGGAAGCTGATACCGCTGCGGAATTCAGCGGCATCGCATCCGACAGGGCACGCGTCCTCACCCCTCCGCTTTTTAACCCCGCATTGACGAGCTTCACCATCGAAGCCCTTTTCAAAACAGACGCCACTTCCCAACAAGCCGTCATCCAACAGGATGGCGGCAGCGGACGAACCCTCTTTTTCCTCTCATCCACCGGCGGTGACATTCGCAGCTTCCTTGGCGGCGCCACACGTAGCAGTGGCACGGGTGCCGTCGTGGGACAAGTTCACCACGGTGCCCTCGTCTTCGACAGCACCAGTAACTCTTGGACTTGGTACATCGACGGTGTCGCCACCAGCTCGGGCACCGTCAGTCCTGAGTCTTCCAACGGAGGATTCTTCATCGGCATTCACAAAAATCTCACGAGCAACTACTTCGACGGCACGATCGACGAAGTGGCCTTTTACGCCCACGCCCTTTCAGCCGCACGGATCTCCGAACACGTCGACTCCATGGCAACACCGCCCATCTTAAACTCCTTCACCGGTGCCCCAATAAGCATCCCAAATGGCGGCAGCGCTACGCTCTCATGGGAAGTCGCTCCCGAGGTCACCGCACTCGACATCAACCAAGGCTTTGGCGATGTCCTGCCACTCACCACAAATGGAATTGGCAGCGTCAGTATCTCCCCGGCTACCACCACGACCTACACCATTACCGCCTCCGCTGCCAGCGGCAGCGCCACCGAAACCGTCACCATCTTCGTCGACGAACCGGCAAGCTTCCGCCTCAATGAATTCGTCGCCCAGAATGCCGGACCGGTCGCCGACGAGGACGGCGAAGAACCTGATTGGATTGAAATCAAGAACACCGGAAACACCCCGAACGACCTCGCTGGATTCTACCTCACCGACGATCCCACCAACCTCACCAAGTGGCAGTTTCCATCCACCGCAGTCAACAACGACGAGTTGTTATTGGTCTTCGCCTCCGACAAAAATCGCGCGGCATCAGGAGCCGAATTGCACACCAATTTCAAACTCTCTTCCGGGGGAGAATATCTCGCCATCGTCGAACCTGATGGCCTGACCATCCACGATGAATTTGCACCCTCCTACCCAAGCCAATTCGTCGGCACTTCGTATGGACGCCTCGCCGACGGCAGCCCGGGTTACTTTGCCGAACCCACTCCCTTCGCGGAAAACGGCAGCACTACCTTCAGCGGATTCATCGAGGAAGAAGTCATCGCTGACATGCCACGCGGATTCTACGATACCCCGTTCTCCGTCGGGCTCAGCACCTCCGATCCCACCCTGTCCATTCGCTACACCCTCGATGGCTCACCGCCCACCGACACCACGGGAACGCTCTACAGCACGCCGATCTCCATCACCACCACGACCATCTTGCGGGCCGCATCTTTCCGCCCCGGCGAAGCCCCGCGAAAGATCACCACCGTCACCTACCTCTTCCTTGCCGACGTGCTCAATCAACCGACCTCCCCCAGCGGCTACCCGAACATCTGGCAACCCGGCACCGGCGCAGACTACGCCATGACCTCAAGCGTTGCCGCGGACCAGGACATCATCGATGCCCTCATGGCGCTGCCTACGGTTTCCGTTGCCATGCCAATTGACGATCTTTTCAACAACAACACCGACCCCGCCATTGGTGGTATCTACGCGAACTCGACCATCGCTCGCGGCTTTGCCTGGGAGCGCGCCTGCTCTGCTGAATTCTTCGGATTCCCTCACGGTCAGGAATTACAGGTCGACTGTGGAATGCGAGTCTTCGGCAATGCCAGCCGCTGGACCTCGCGCCCAAAACACAACTTGCGCCTCGTTTTCCGTTCCGCCTATGGCCCATCAGAACTCGAGTTCCCGGTCTTCGGCAACGACGCCTGGCCCGATAAGGTCAATAGTTACCTCCTGCGCGGACAGAACGGTGACTCGTGGTTTCACCCAACCCAAAACCAGCGCAACGACGCGCTCTACATGCGCGACCAACTTGCCCGCAGTCTGCAACTCGCGATGCACCGCCCGGCCAATTTACAGGAGCACGTTCACCTTTACCTCAATGGACTTTATTGGGGCCTCTACCACACTCTCGACCGCAATGAGGATAACTCGATGGCGCAACGATTCGGCGGTGCGGAAGAGGAATGGGACGTCATCAAATCTTCACGTAGCAACGGGATGGAGGCCATCGACGGCGACCTCACCGCCTGGAATGCCATGCTCAACCAGGCGGAGGCCGGACTCTCCGGAGACGCAGAGTATGCCGCCATCCAGGAACACATCGATCTCGACAACCTCATCGACTATCTCCTCGTGAATTTTTACAACGGTAATTCGGATTGGGATGACAACAACTTCCAGGCCGCCAGACGTCGTACCGGCGACGACCGCTGGCGCATTTTCGTCTGGGACTCCGAACGATCTTTCCTCGGAACCACCGCCAACAGTACGACCAAAAACTTCGCCAACCGAACCACCCGCCTGCACACCAAACTCCGCGACAATGCCGAATACCGCCTCCGCTTCGCCGACCGCATTCACAAGCATCTCTTCAACAGTGGCGTGCTCACACCAACCGGCGTCGCCAGCGAACTCGACAAATGGATCGCGACCCTCGAGACCCCGCTCATCGCCGAATCCGCCCGCTGGGGAGACGCGCAACAAGCCAGCCCGATTGGACTCACGCAATGGCAGACCGAGGTCAATTTCAAAAAGAACACCTACATCCCGGGACGCACTGCCACCGTCCTAAGCCAACTCCAGTCGCAGAACCTTTACCAATCCGTCACCGCACCCAGCTTTAACCAACACGGTGGCAAGGTGAGCTCAGGTTTTCAGCTCACGATGACGGCACCTGCAGGCACGATCTACTACACCCTCGACGGCACCAATCCACGTGATGCCTCTATCGCCAGCCCGAACATCTCAGCCAGCGCGCTTGTTTACCTCCCGGGTAACCCCGTTTCGCTCACAACAGCAACTCTCGCCAAAGCACGCGTCTTATCCGGAGCAACATGGAGCGCGCTCAATGAAGCCTCCTTCTTCGTCGACACCGTTCCCGCCGACAACACCAACCTCGTCGTTTCCGAACTCAACTACCACCCCCTCAGCGACGATGATGCCGTCGAGTTTATCGAGCTCATGAACATCGGCGATGATGAGATCGATCTCCGCGGGGTGAAATTCATCCGCGGTGTCACCTTTGACTTCGATCAAAACGACACCCGCCCCATTCCGGTGCTCGCTCCGGGAGAACGCATCGTGCTCGTCGGAAAATCCGCCGACTTCTCCACCGACTACCCCGGGATTCTGATTGCCGGAGAGTTCATCGGCGACCTCTCCAACACCGGCGAAAACATCACCCTTCTGGCCGCCGATGGCAGCACCATCCGAGACTTCCGCTACAACGACAAACTTCCCTGGCCGACGAACCCCGACGGAGAAGGCTTCACCTTGGTCCTGGTCGCTCCTGATGATAACCCCGATCACCAACTCGCTACATCCTGGCGCCCCAGCACGACAAGCGGAGGCAACCCCACCACCAGCGACGCCATTCTCTTCTCAGGGGACCCCAACGCCGACCTGGATTCCGATGGCATGACCGCCCTTCTGGAATACGCCTTGGGCACCGACGACACCGCCACCAACTTTCCCAACGAAGTTTACGAATTAACCGGACCACCAAACAATCTCAGCTTCGTAACCCAGAAGAACCTGAGCGCCGACGACGCCATCATCACCATTCAGACTTCTAGTGATCTAAACACCTGGGTCAGCGCAGACGCCCTGCTGGAACTCAGCAATGAGGAACACCTTGGGAACGGCATCGCCCGCTACACTTGGACACTCCAAGCATCTGTCGATCCTGGCAGCCAACTCTTCATCCGCATCCTCGTCGAACAAAGATAAGGAACAGCTACTTCCTTGCTGTCGAGACAGTGACCAGCCGGGCTCCGAAGGGAGGAGCACAATGGAATCTACCGCTCCAACTAATTTTGATCAGCTTGATCTTGTTTTTGGAAAGGTAGCTGGTGAGACGCTGATGCGTGATGATCGGGGTTCCGGTCTGTAACCGATTCTGCTTTGAAGAAGAATCACCAGATCGTAGGTATGTCTGGAAGGAAACTTATGAGCGAGGATATTAACTGCCCGTTATTGGAACCACGAACCCCAATCGTAATCCCGCATCGCAAACAACTCCGGCTGGGTTTTTTCGTGGGCCAATGCTAGTAAAAGGATACTCCTCTCAACCGATCGCTGCCGCAATTTTTACAATCCTTGCCCGAGATTTCACGCAGGACCTCCTGACCCTCTGGCATCCGAAGCTCGAACTGATTCGCGAATTGGATTGCCTTCACGAGCAACTCCTAGCGCGTCAATTTTCCCGGCTTGGTTTCTGGCTCCTTCATTTCAACGACCGCAATCGAAATACCCAGAAGAATTGGGGTAGCGATGAGCAGAAGAAGACGATCCGACCTTGCAGTATGAGGTCGCAATCTGCATTGGTCAGAATCACCCGGAAATTGTGCCAACCGTTGGTCGCGGTGAGGCTGTCCTCGATTTTCATCAAAGCCCGCGAGTCGGGCCCACCGGCAGGAAATGTTGAGGTGCCTCCGAGAGTGTCGCTGGCAGAGATATAAAACTGCACAACGGCGGTGACCACCTGTCCGGGAATGACCTCTTCATTCAATAATTGTGCCTCGACTGTTCTGACCTGCGTGTCTACCCATGGACAGTGATGAGGCTGGGACGCTACCTTCAATACTTCGCATACTGCGAAACGGGCCACCGGACGATCGGGAATCTCCACCTCACACTCATGCAAGCTACCGGCATCCCCTCGCCCGAGACCCTCGGTCAGAAAGATGCCAATCTCAAAACCACGACCTCACCGGCCCTCTGGCTGAGTTGATGGCGTGAGCAATTCATCATCCAATCAACTTCTTCCATCATGAAGACTTCCCCAATCATCCTACTCCTCATCTGCCACCTTTGCCTGTGCGCTCAAGCTCAACTGCGACTCCCCAATATTTTCGGAAGTCAAATGGTCCTCCAACGCGACAAACCAGTCCGCATCTGGGGATGGGCGGAGAATGAAAAAGACGTCACCGTTTCTTTTTCGGGGCAGGAAAAGACCATCACCTCCGGAAAAGACGGCAAGTGGCTCATCACTCTTGAAGCGATGGAAGCCAATTCCACCGGACAGTTTCTCAAAGTGAAATCCGGCAACCTTTCCATCACTTACGAAGATATCCTCGTGGGTGACATCTGGGTCTGCGGAGGACAAAGCAATATGGAATGGCGCCTGCGGAGTTCAAGGGATGCCGATCTCGAAATTCCCAGCGCCCGCTATCCTGCCATTCGTTTCATCCGGATCGAACCCGAAGGTCTCCCTGAGCCCCGGGAAGACTTTCCCGCCGAAAACGGAGCGGGCACCTGGCAAACCTGTTCTCCTGAAACGATTGGTGATTGTTCCGGTGTCGCCTACTTCTTTGGACAAAGACTCCATCGTCGACTTGATGTCCCCATCGGATTGGTCAACGCAGCCTGGGGAGGCACCATGGCCCAACATTGGGTCACCCGCGAAACGCTCGAGACTCTCCCAACGGTCAAACCTTACCTCGAAGACTACGAAGCAAAGTGCCACACTTGGATCGATGCGGGACGCGAAGAAGGAGCGGCCAAACGTCTCACCTCCGATCTCGAGAAATGGGAAGCTCTTGCAAAAGTAGCCAAAGCAAAGGGAGAAAAATCTCCCGGTGGAAAACCAAACCCCAAGAGCTATGAAAACCCTGACCAAGGACGCATTCCTTCAGGAGCTCTCAATGCCATGATCATGCCTCTCTCCGGCCTCTCGGTTCGCGGCGTCCTCTTCTACCAAGGCGAAAACAACGCCTTTGGAAACACCTGGATCCCCTTCCGAGAAACCTTCCCAGCTGTCATTTCCGACTGGCGAAAAATTTTCCAGGACAAGGACCTTCCATTCGGTATCATCCAGATTGCCGGATGGAGTACCCGCCGGTCCATGACCTACGACATGAATCATCACACCAACGTGATTAGGGAACAGCAACACCTCACCTGGCACGACACCCCCAACACCGGGCTCATCGTCAGCTTTGATGCCAACAGCGACTCCAGCATTCATCCCGGCCGCAAGTATCCCATCGGGGATCGCTCGGCCCGCTGGGCACTCTCAACCGTTCATGGCATTACCGATGCCACCCGCCCCCGGCAGCCTTTGCAATGGCATGGCCCCATCTACAAATCGATGGAGAAGAAAGAGAATAAGATCGTCATCCAGTTTGAAAAAACTGGATCCGAGGGCCTTCGATTCGACCAGACGGATGCTCGGGGATTCTACCTCGCAGGCCCAAATCAAGTCTTCCATCACGCCTTGGCCCGCGTGGCAGGCGGACGGGGAAAAACTCCCCAGGTAGAGGTCTGGAGCGATGCGGTCGCTGACCCGGTCGCCGTACGCTACGCTTGGTCAAATCTCCCACTTGGCACCTTGATGAATGGCAAAGAACTCCCCGCCTTTCCTTTCCGCACCGACACTTGGCCTCTCAAACCACACTATGGCGAAGACCTCTATCATGTTGTCCCGCAAAAAAAGGGAGATCAATAGAACCTTCAATCATCAACGATTATGAAACCTCTCATCAAGCTCCTAAAATAGCTGTCCTTTCCTCACCATTCACAGATTACTCCAAATGTTCTCCAAAAAAAAACGCAGTCTTAAAGGCCTCCTCTTGCTCAGCCTCGGTTGCCTGCAATCACTCGCTCATCCCGTTCCAGAAAGCCCCAAATGGCTCACTTACCCCGGTGCCGACGGACCAGGAAAGGGCAAACACATCGTCTTAATTGCGGCCGATCAGGAATACCGCAGTGAGCAAGCCATGCCCATGATGGCTGGAATTCTCAGCAAACATCACGGCTTTGATTGCACTGTCCTTTTCGGAGTCAATGATAAGGGAGAAGTCGATCCCACCATGCCGGTCTATCCTCAAAAAGAAAAAGAGGCCGATTTTAAGATTCATAACATCCCCGGCCTGGAGCACCTCGCATCTGCCGATCTCGTCATCTTCTTCCACCGCCTTCTGACATTGCCAAAAGAACAGCTCGACCTCATCGTCAGCTACCTCGACTCAGGAAAACCCTCGATCGCCCTGCGCACCGCAAACCATGGCTTCCGCGGAAACCTTCCCTACAAGATCGACGGAAAGGACGTCAACTTTGGCCGAGATCTCATCGGGGGAGCCTTCATGGGCCACCACGGCCGATGGCATGCTGATTCCACTCGTGGCACCATTGTTGAAGAATTAAAAGACCACCCCATTGCCCGGGGTGTGAGCGACATTTGGGGACCATCTGACGTCTACCGAACCTACAAAGAAGGAACCGGGCTGCCGGAAGACTGCACAGCCTTGGTATGGGGACAGCCCCTCATGGGCCGAAGCCCAAACGACAAACCGAACACCAAAAAGGTCCCACTCCCCGTCGCCTGGTTCAAAAACTGGACTACCACCAAAGGACAAAAAGCCCGTGTTTTCAACTCCACCATGGGAAGTGCCAGAGACCTCCAAAGCGCCGGGCTCCGCAGACTTGTTATCAATGCCGCCTACTGGGGTATGGGATTGGAATCAAAAATCACCAAGGATCGTCGCGTCGATTACGTCGCGTCTTACTCACCGCTCGCCAGTGGTTTCAACTACGAGAAACTCGGAGTAACGCCCAAGCTCCCCAAGGCATACCAACAATAATAAACTTTCTAGCTTACTAAAAACTAATCAGTTAACGATTTATCCTGTCGCCACCAAACTCCTCACAAGCTCATATTCCCCCGCACGAGGCCAATCCACCTTGTCGTTCCATTCTTTGCTATCGGGGCGCTCGCCAGCGCGGCGGAGATCCCGATCGTCGGCATCGCACAACACCTAGGCGGTGCTCGATCTGGCTGGACCGGCCACCTCGCTCAGCACGATGTATCTCTAAAATGTGCAAGAGAAGGCTCTTGGCAACCAAGCCGACCGGGGCACATCTGATTTTAATATTTGGTATTCTAATTCTCCCTCAATTGCCCCTTCGACAGCTGACGGAAACGTCCATGTCCGCTGGCCGGATGGCTCCAGGAGTCAACACTCGGTGCCCCCTTCCGGGGAAAAGGAAATCAAACAACCGCAAGTCGCCATTTTTTGCCGCTCTTTTCGATTACCGCCACCTTCAACTCCCGCTATAAGGCTCCTTGTCTCCTGCTCTGCCATGAAAGCCCACATTATCCTCCCTTTGTCTTCACGCTTTAAATTCCTTCCTGTCACCCTCGCGATTGCGATATCAGGCTCCCACACCGCATCCGCTGATCTCGTCGTCCCGAGTGACATCAAAGCCTTCCACCAAGGCGACAGCTTGAACGGAAATGGCTCGGCTCCTAAAGTGATTGATGGCAGCGGTATGACAAAGGTTGATGCCGATGATCCTTCAACCTGGAACATCAGCTCAACGGCATGGCAAGACGACTGGCAGGGGTTCGAATCACCCGGCGGAGCGAATCGGACATGGGCCGTTCTCGATCTTGGTGCTCCCACCGCAAACCTCGACATGATGCACCTTTGGAACGTTCAGGAAAATGCTCCTGGCAACCAGTCCGACCGAGGCATGAAAAACTTCAATATTTTCTACGCGACCTCACCCACTGTCACTCCACCTGCTACGAGTGGCACCGTCACTCCATACGATTTCGCCAGCGGCGGCTGGACACAGGTCAGCGGGGCATTCTCCCTGCCCCAGGGAACAGGCAACGGCGACGCCGGACAATCATTCGATGTCTCCACCGCAGCCGGAGCCCGCTACATTGGCCTAAAAATCCTGAGCAACCACGGTGGAAATCGCGTTGGATTTGGTGAGATCGCATTCACCACCGCAGTCCCAACCGGCGCACCTTCCATCATTACGCTTCCCGCAATCTCAATAACCTCCTCCTCCGCCCGAATCCGCGGTGACCTCACCGAACTCGGCTCAAGCACACCAGACATTTACATTTATTGGGGAGCTTCCGATGGAGGCGCAATTACCACTGGTTGGTCCAACACGTCGGACCTTGGAACTCAATCCAGCACCGGAGAATTCTTCTCTGACCTCAGCGGGCTTCAGCCTAACACCACTTACTTCTTCAGTGCCTACGGCACAAATGCCCAGGGCAATAATTGGGGTCCCACCAGTGAAACATTCACCACTCCCGCTGCCTTTCCTTCAGTTCAAAATATCGCCGCCAGCAACATCAGCGGCACCCGCGCCACCATTGGGGGCAATATTACTTCGACCGGAGGTGAGGCGCCCACCCTCGTTATTCACTACGGCGACAACGACGCTGGCACAGGAACGTGGGATTCTCAATTGGACCTCGGCTTACAATTTGGATCAGAGACGGGCAGCATCTCAGGACTCAGTCCCGGAACCACCTATTACTTTCGGGCGGCAGCGACCAATTCGGCAGGAACGACTTGGACAGCAACCTCATCCAGCTTTGCCACCACCCCGGTCAATCAACCAGTAATCACAAACTCAGCAGCCACTGGCATCAACGGCACCTTTGCCACCCTCAAAGGCCAAGTCATCGACCCCGGTGGAGATTCCCCTGCAGTCACGATCTTCTATGGCACCACAGACGGAGGCATTGATGCAGGCAATTGGGAACTTTCGATTCCAGCCGGCACTCAGACCGCTAATTTCTCTCGTCTAGTGTCAAACCTCCAGCCAACGACGATCTATTATTTCCGCGCATTTGCTCAAAATACCGGAGGGAGCAGTTGGGCTTCTTCTTCGCTCAATTTCACCACACCAGTGTTCACCCCGTCTTCAGTGGTGATCAACGAAATCCACTACGACGAAGACACCAAAACGGTGCGGGCGGAATTTATTGAGCTACTCAATCCAAGTGAAGATCCTGTCGACTTGTCGGGTTACTATTTCTCCGACGGGATCGACTTCGTATTCCCCGGTGGAACTATTCTCACCTCAGGAGGATATCTTGTGGTGGCCGAAGAACCCGCAACAATTCAATCCCGCTTCGGATACAGTGGAGCGCTCGGTCCCTTCGCTAACGGTTCGACGCTCAAAAATTCGGGCGAACAAATCACCTTACGCAACCCCGCCGGAACAAAGGTTGACGAAGTCGATTATGGCCTCGGGTTTCCCTGGCCGACGGTTGGCGATGACATTGGGACCTTATTAGCGAGTCCTTCCATCGAACTCATCAACCCCCTTCTCGACAACGACCTTGGAGGCAGCTGGAGGGCTTCCGGCTTCCCGGCCGCAACCACGGTTGGTGGTGGAGGCGGTGGCCCGGTCAACTATATCGCCAGTAATGCGAACTGGAACTATCTTGATGATGGAAGCGACCAAGGCACTGCCTGGCGCGCATCTGCTTTTGACGATTCCAGCTGGAATTCAGGTCCCGCCGAACTCGGATATGGAGACTCGGACGAAGCGACAACAGTTGGATCCGGGCCTGTCGGAAACCGTTTTGCCACGACATATTTCCGGGGAAGCCCCGACATCCCTGATCCCTCAATATTCGCCCGCTTCACCATCTCGATCACCTACGACGATGCCTACGCCGTCTACCTCAATGGCAACGAAGTTGGCCGGCACACTGGCCTCGCTGACAACGCGGCCTACGACGTCTACGCGACCAACACGGTCGGTAACAATGCCAACGACACCTTGAGTATTCCGAGCAGTGCCTTTGTGGCCGGCACCAACGTCATCGCTGTCGAGATCCACCAATCCAGTGGAGGAAGCAGCGATATTAGCTTTGCCCTCTCACTGACCGGCGAAGTCTCAGGGGGCACGCCAGGTGGAAGTTTCGCCCCAACTCCGGGAGCAGCAAACCGTTCCTTTTCAACGGCAGTCCCACCACAAATTCGCCAGGTCGAGCACCTCCCAAAAGAGCCGACCTCCGGCCAAGCGGTTGTCGTGACTGCCAAGGTTACCGATCCGGATGGCGTCGGACCGGTGACCCTGCAATACCAGTTGGTCAATCCCGGAGATTACTTTTCCCGCTACCTCAAATTCAATGGCAATGGCACCGCCAATGAGAACCCTCGCTACGAGGATCCCAACGAGTGGACGACGGTCACGATGACGGACGACGGAACGGGCGGAGACGCTCTGGCTGCCGACTCCATCTACACGATCACCCTACCAGGAACCTTGCAGACCAACCGCCGTCTCATTCGCTATCGCATCTCGGCCGAGGACACTCCCGGAGCCGCGATCGCCGTTCCTTATAGCGACGACCCTCAACCAAACTTCGCTTATTTCGTCTACGATGGCACTCCCGATTGGAGCGGTGCGATCCGCCCTGGCGATACTCCGGTCACCTATCCGGGATCTTTGATGTCGAGTGTCTCAACCTACTTTCTTCTCAGCACAAACACTTGGGTCGATGACTCCCAATTCGGCGGCTACGGTGGCTCGGAATATCTTTGGCCCGGCACCATGGTCTATGATGGCAAGGTCTACGATCATATCCAATACCGCCCTCGTGGTGGCGTTCACCGTTTCCAGTATGGGAAGAACTTCTGGAAATTTGACTTCGGGCGGGGCCAGAGATTCGAAGCCCGCGATCGAAACGGCGAGAAATATTCCCAGCCTTGGAACAAACTCAATTTCTCACCCATCGTCCAGCAGGTCGGCTTCAATCATCGCGGCGAACAAGGCTTGTTCGAGGGCGTGGGCTTCAAGTTGTTTCAGCTCTCCGGAGTCGAAGCGTGCAATACCCACTACGCACAATTCTACGTCATCGACAATGCCAGCCCGACTGGCGCTGACCAATACGAAGGCGATTACTATGGCCTCTATCTCGCAATTGAACAATTGGACGGTCAATACCTCGACGAGCACGACTTGCCGGATGGCAACCTTTACAAGATCGAAGGCCACAGCGGCAGCTCCAACAATCAGGGGCCCACACAAGTGGACAACCGCTCCGATGTTACGGCCTTCATCAATGCCTATCGAAACGGTAATCCTACCGCCCAGTGGTGGGAGGACAATCTCGATATCGATAAGTATCTCAGCTACCGCACCGTCGTGGAAGGCATTCACCACTACGATATCGCCTACGGCAAAAACTACTTCTACTATCACAACCCGGAGACTTCCAAATTTGAAGTTCATCCTTGGGACCTTGATCTCACGTGGGCCAACAACATGTATGGCAATGGCAACCACGATTTCAAAACGGATCTCGCTGGAAACCCCGCCTTCAACATGCGCTACCAGAACCGCATTCGTGAGATCATGGATCTGCTTTATAACTCGGACGAGGGCGACAAGTTGATCGACGAAATGGTGCGTGATGTTTGGACACCCGGGTCCCCTTCCCTCGTCAGCGCCGACCGCCGTATGTGGGACAATAACCCCCGCATCAATCATCCCGATCGCTACTACGATGTCGCCGGGGACAAAGACTTCGGCGGAATGATCCAGGTCCTCAAAAACTACCTCGTCTCGCGTGGCAACTGGATGCAAACGAGCTTACTCACTCAGAACAGCAGTATTCCGGACACCCCGACAATCACCTACACCGGTGGCGCCAGTTATCCGAGCAACGGCCTCCAATTCTCATCCAGCACTTATAAGTCCAGCATCGCTTTCGCTGCGATGGAGTGGCGGATCTCGGAGATCAATGACCCCACAACCGCCAACTATATTGCGGGAGACCCCTACCTCTACGAGATCGAGGATCCGACGGAATCTGGCGAGTTAAATACCTTTAACGCCAACTATCTTTACCCCGCCCTTTCTGCCAGCACCGGACAAACTTACCGGGCACGCGTCCGTCATCAGGACACCACAGGTCGCTGGAGCCACTGGTCAGAACCCGCCGAATTTCTGGTCTCCGCTCCTAATGTCACGCCATACATCAATGCTCTGCGCATTACCGAAGTGAACTATCATCCAAGTCCTGCATCTGCTACTGAGCAGTCGATGGGCTGGACCGACTCCGACTTTGAATACCTTGAGCTGCAAAACATCGGCAATGTTGTAATCGACCTGACCGATGTCCGCTTCACCAAGGGAATCGACTACGATTTCCCGACCGGGACCTTGATCCAATCCGGAGCATTTCTGCTCGTGGTGAAAAACCAAACAGCCTTCGAGTCACGCTATGGTATTGGATTGCCGATCGCCGGGGAGTGGCAACTTGGCGACAAGCTCAATAACTCAGGTGAAAATTTAAAACTCTCTCTCGGTTCGGGGACCGGTATTATCGAGTTCACCTACGACGACAATTCCCCGTGGCCAACCTCCCCTGACGGTGGTGGTTATAGCCTCACATTGATCACTCCTAATCAAACGCAGCCTTCCGATCACGCCGAGCCATTCGCGTGGAGAGCGAGCCAACAACAAGGAGGAACTCCAGGTAACACGGATGAGCTGAATTTTTCCGCTTGGGCTCTGAACAATGGACTTGGAGCAGGAGCCTCAATGACCGCAGACCCCGACAACGACGGACTAACTAACTTAATGGAGTATGCCCTGACATCCAATCCAAACGTCGAATCACGCTCTGATCTTCCTATTGGAAGGATCGAGTTCATCGAAGTGGGCGGTGTGACAGCCCCCTACCTCACGATTTCCTTCCGCCGCCAACTGGCAGCCTCTGACCTAACCTACACCGTAGAGATTTCTGGAAACCTGGAGGCATGGGACCCGAGCTCTGCTGTCCTGATCTCCTCTTCAAACAACGGCGACGGCACCGCAAATGATGTTTGGCGCGCTTTAACATCAATCGATACAGATCCCAGTCAGTTTGCCCGATTGCGGGTCAACAACTAACCTCATCCCGCTTCTTGCGAATGGTGTCGCGATGTGTCTTTGATCAGGCGGCTCGATCTCGATCTTCCACTGTCATGCTGAGCCCGAGTGCTTCGACCAAAGCCCCACCTGGCAGCTCAAAGAGATCCCGCTCGACGACGGCCGGACTTTCGTCCTCAACGACAGCTGACAGGCAAGAAGCTTGGTGACCTTACAAAACCGCTACCAAAAAAAACTTGGCAACGCGGGCTCGGAATCTACTGCTCTCCTGCAGTGAAGATCGCGCTAAAGTCTCCCAGTTCCAATAAAATGTGGGGTCGACTAGGGACTTTTTCTGCCGGAATCCCCACAACTGCCAAACTAAACCACCGTCTCCGCCCCTCTCTTCCCCCCTGCACTCCGTCCAAAAGGCGGCTTCAAGCCGCCCTCCCGCCAAAAGAAAATTCCTAAAAGTGTAATTTTGCACTTGAAGTCGACCGGAAATATGAGGTAAATACGAAGCAGAAAATTTTAATTCACGCCCGTGTAGTATTTTCTCTAAAACACAATCCTACCAACTACCACATCATGAAAAAGCTTATTCTTGGCGGTCTCGTATCGTCTCTTGCTACCACCAGCAGTTTTGGAGTCATCGCGCTCCGAGTCGATTTCAACTCCACGAGCCAGGATGGTGGTCCTCATCCACAGGAAGGCTGGAGCAGCTATGACGCGGGCCACGAGGTAGCTGCTGATTTTACCACCCAAACCTTTGGCGGCATTTCTGTCACCCCAGCGTGGCCAAATACCACAGACCGCCGCGTCCAGCAGATGATCGATCGCGGTGCGGGTAACGACAATCAATGGAATAACGCTAGCAGCGACCTCGACCTAGTCACTGACTTTCTCGGAACCGATACCCGTACCGGAAGCGGGGGTAACGGAAACTGGGATGGAACCACGGGAACCCCTACCTACATGACTATCAGTTTTGCCGGGCTCACTCCAGGGCAGGTTTACAACTGGAAATCTCTTCATCACGATACAGAAAACGTGCACGGTACTTTCGCAGCCTGGGGCTCCCCAAACGGCGGAGCGGACTGGGGTCCGTTGGCTGATGGAGTAATGACCGACAGCAGCACGGGTGGTAACCCTGATTCGGGTGCTCTTCGTGAATCTGGACCGGACGCATTCAGCCTTCCGTCTGTTTACTCCTTCGATTTCACCGCAACCGGCGCCGATGTGATTCGTTTTGCTCCATACTCCGGAGGAGCAGTGCACTCTCAAATCTGGGGGATCAACGGATTCCAACTCGACGCCGTTCCTGAACCTTCTTCTGCAATCCTCCTCGTGGGCGGACTCGGAGCAATGTTCCTTCGCCGCAACCGCTAGTAGCGATAGTCAGGACAAGTCGCATACCAAGACTTCTGAAGAGCCGGTGCCGCGAGGCGCTGGCTCTTTTCTGTGGCTGTTGGCGGTAACACCACTTTCGACTTTTAAAGAGCGGGCAAGAGAGCTCGTTTCAGCGCTCATGCCGAAGAGTCTGGCAACCGACCCCGCACTCTGGGGGACTTAGGTTTATCAGCTTCAACCGCTGCGGAGGTAGAAAGAGCCAACTGCTCTTCCCAGATGGCCTAGAAAAGGCAATCAGGAAGCAAAGAATGCAGAGGCCGAAGAGATATAGACTGCTAGATATCTTGAGGTTACCGCTGCGGAGCAATGATTCTCATCCGAAAGAATCGACTGGGATCAGTAATGGGGACGACCAAGGTCTCGAGATGGCCTGTAGCGATACCGGGAGTGGCTTCGATGACGGGGAAAGAGCCCAGGTCGATGCCACTTTCCAGAGTGTAGTGATATCCGGGGACGGTTTGGCAAATCACTTCGCCATTTGAGGCGAGGGTGATGGCAGTATTTTTAATAATGGAACCGTCCCAGAACTTTTGGGCGTGAGCGAAGGCGCTTTGTCCGATTTCGGAGCCCATGATCCGGCCCGGTCCATCATCAGGAGAGACATGAATCCCGCCGTAGAGTCGTGATTCTCCTGCTTCGTCGGCCGCATCGTAATAGGTGGCCCATTGCAGGGAAATATCGTTGGTCGGGCCTGCTTCGAATCGAAGGCCGCCTGCCGGAATGGTGTAGGAAAAAATCCCTCCGGGAAAATAAGGGGTGCCGGTGATCAGGGTCATGACTTCGGCAGCAGCCCGACTGAAGGCCGAGTGGCCAGAAACGTATCCGGCGAAGGCCGGGGTCACAAAGGCGTCTCTTTGGTAGGGTAGCCATGCCTCGGCCAGGATCCATGCGCGACCGCCTGCTTCGGCTTCCGGGTCGTCCGGTTCGCCTGGCCATGTGTAGACGGCGATTGCGCCAAGGTAGAAGGAAAGGTGGCTGTGGTAGGTACTAGCAGTAGCGGAGGTCACCCGCTCCACCAACCCGGGGACGAGGGGCAGGTCGCCGCGTCGTCCGAGGAATCGGATCGCCGAAATGGGGCGAACGTAGTCGTAGTGCTCCTTCACTCCCCAGACCGCAACGGCGGTGTTGTGAAGAGCAGCGTTGAGGGCGAGGTAAAGTTTTAACTCCCATTCCAGAGTCTCCACTACGGGGCCGGTCTTGGAAATTCGGAGCGCAAGCGAGGGGTCTGCCAGAATGGCATCGGTGACCTTATTTGCGACGACATTCCAGTGTCCCGGCGGGGTTTCCGACTCCGGCCCATCGGCCCAATACTCTGCGGCGCAGCGGCCAAAGTCGGCATGTCGGACAATATTGTCAGGATAGAAAACTCCCGTGACTGGATTGATGGGATGACCGATTCCGTCGTTGGTGCCGAGCGGATTGTTTCCCCGGGCTGAAGGGGAGAGATTGATCGTTGCGGGATCGGCTGGGTCGAGGAGTGCGGAGTATTCCAGAACCTCGACGGCGTTGTTCTTGTATGCGAGATCTCTCGTTCCGCCAAGTTTGGGGGGGGCACCGGGATCGAAGAAGAGGCCCTCGGTTGTTTGGTCGAAAGAATAAAGGCCAAAGCCTTTCACCCTTCCCCAGTGGGGGCTGACAAATTTTTGGACTTTTGCGGCAATCTGTCCGTTTTGGGTGAAAGCCACGCTGAAGGCCAGAGGTTGCCATCGGTTGAGATCCGACCATCCGTTCGGATATTGTGATGCTGTGTCGTTGGTGCTGAGAATCAGAGGTGAGTTTTGCGAGGAATATCCGGTGTCGTCGGTGTAACCGGGAGCAGTGCTTTCGTTAGCCCCGTCTCCTGCTCCGTAGTTGATGATGGCGGCCGCAATCCGGTTTCCGACGGCAGCAGGTGATTCGCCGACTGTGGAGGTTTCGGCGCCGTTATATCCCAGTGCTGTCATGAGGTCATTGAGGGCAGGCAGGGTGGTGTTGGCATTTACTGAAAGGGCATAGCGATGTTTCAAGAGGCGGCAGGCAGCGAAGCTGATCGCTTCCTCACGAGCTTCTGCAAGGGTGGATCCGTCCGGAACGAGGGCAGGTTCATTATGAAGATAGCCGATGGTGGCGGGGTCGTAAGCAGCCCAGGCGTCCCACATCGCAGCGGAGAGATGGAAGAGATTACGGGCGTGAACGGTGGGTGCGGGGAAGTCGAGCCGGATTGCGGCAAGGTTCTCTTCATTCCACTTTCGTGCAACGGTCTCGGCAAGAGCGATGGAGGATGCCCCAAGCAAGACAATCAATGAAATCATCATTTGACTTGTAGAAGGACGCTCGCTCATCTGCATCTAATTCTAGGGTAAGCCCTTTACCTTGAAGAGACAAACCGGAATTCGAAGACATGGCTCTCCTAAACGAGACACGGTGGCGCAGAGGAGTTCTCCCATTGTCAGCTAAAATCCTTCCTCTAACCAGCCCCCTTCCAGCGAGAGCTTAACCGCGCCCTCCTTGGAAAACCCTCCTTGGAACATTTTATGAGAAGGAACTTCAGAGGGCGGCACACGGAGTGGTCGGGAATGATTGGTTCAAGGGGCCGCACCACGCCAACAAGTCATTGTTCGTGTCCATCGTTTGTTCGATCACAGCGGACAGCAAGAGATTAAGAAAATCGCTAGCCTCAATGACCAAACAGAGGCGTGTTGCTCTGATGATCAATCTCGAAGGCTCCTATCATTGCAATCTAGAGAATTATTCGGGATCTTAGGAAGATACTGCCGAAAAAGGATGGCCCTCGGTCATCCCTGATTGCAGGGTCGCTAGCTCACTCGCTACAGAACCCCTCGCCAGCCGAGGGTTCCCTATTCATATTTGAATCGAAGGATCACTCCCCCTCCTTGACCGGGCTCTTGATCAAAGCGATCGCCTTCTCTGCAAACCGGGCTCCCAGAGTCAAATATCCTTCCCTCGTGTAGTGAAGATCGTTGACCACCGTGTCCTCCACCTTGCGATCATTCAAATCATCGGTATCGACCCAAGCTCCTCGTGGATGGGCCTCGGCGAACTCTTGCTGAATCCGGCGGATGGTCAAACGCCCCTTCAGCCTCTTCTGAACATCAAGTCCGGCGTCGCTGATCCGTCCGATGACAAGGTTGATCTTCTTGAAGGCCAGATCGGTCTGCAACTGTTCGAGCAGCTCCTTAAGGTAGGCGTCGTAGGCGGTGTTGTTGAGGTCCGATTCACCCTGCATCCAGACGAAGGTGACGGTCTTAAGCAACTGGTCCTTGATGGCGGCCTTCACCGAGGTGATCAGCGTCTCGTAAAAATGGCCCCTCACCTTGGGCACACGGCCTGTTGTTGGAGGAGGAAATTCGTGGTTCGACTTCGCCCAACTGCGGATCGACGCCCCGCTGTAGGCGCTCTTAGTGACGATGATGTTTTCTTTGCCAAACGCCTTGGTGACAGCGGGTGTGAATGACACTTCCAGCTTCATTCCGGCCATGTTCGACTGGCCTGAGAGGATGAACAAGTGCTTGCCACCCGCCATAGTGATGGCGGGTGTCAAGGTCAGTAGCATCCATACTGCGGCAGTGATCAATTTCATCCGTTTTACTTGATCGGGGTGAGCGTGAAGCACTTAATACTGATCCCTTTGTTGGGAGCTCTCAGAGTGAGCTGTAGCTTGTTTCTTCCAGCCTTGAACTCCATAGGCACTGGCACGGTTTCCATCCAATCGCCGAGGGTTAACGGCGCCTTAACTTCGTGAATATTGCGTCTGTTGGCTCGGATCGTGAAGGACCTATCCACAGTGACGGTGCACACACCAGCGGTAAAATAGTATTTTCCAGCCTCGGGAAGATTGACCGTATAGGATCGTAGCTCGGGGCGATTCCCCGCCAGATTGTAGTGCAGTTGCACAAACTGATCGTCATAGCTTTTCATGAATCGGATTTTCTCGGTGCTCTCCGGCTTGGAGCAGGCGGCAACGGGAATGGTGATGACGCCGTTCTCATCCGTGGTGATGGTCGTGTCCGCGGCCGTCAGTTCCACCTGTGGAAACTTGTTCGCCTCCTCTTCAGGGGTGCCGTCGTCTTCCTCCCAATCCGAATTGGGGGAGATCGCAGCTTCATTTGATTCAGCAAACTCGGCGCCGACGGACTCGAGCTCTATCAGTTCAGCGTCCTCGACGATGGCCAGCTTCTTGTAGTGGGCCAATGATTTCCAGAGCCCTCCCCCGACACCGAACTGCATGCGAGCGACGATTGGTTCACCGAAGGCATCACCCAGCCAATTCGCACGGTGCACCTGAGCATACTCCTCCGGCACGCTGCGCGCCCGAGATTCCAATTCGAAGTCGAGACCACACTGCCCCCGAAAATGATTGAAGGTCCAATGCGCACCAAAAACGGTCACCCATCCACCTGGCGTCCAATGACTGATCGCAGCATGCCCGGTTTGCGGAGCGGGACGAGAGGGAATGCCAAAAGCGTGGGTCGCGGCTCTGCCGGTAAAGGCCCGTGGGCCACAGATTCCCCCCTCGAGGAAGTAATCCTGCATGCTCAAGAGATTCAGATCAGGACGGACTGGCCTCGGAACATTCGACGTGTAGGGAACATCGGTCTTGGTGATGCGGCAGTAGCGCCACTTGTAATCCAAGCCCATATGATCGGGCCGGAAATTGCGCACCATCTTCCTCATCCAAATCATCGATTCAAGGGGGCGAAACGGAAAAATAAAGCGGCAGTTCCAAGCGGTTAGGGTGGGAAAGGCAGGATCGAGTTCACCATTGAGGCAGGCTTTTTCATAGTTCAGGTAAAACGCCACGATGGCTTCCGGGGCCGTCTTTCCTTCAGGCACATGGTTTCCATCAGGGTGCTCCAGCGAACTGGCCAGTGCCCAGAGGCGAAAGAAGTCCTTCTCCGTCGCATTCTTACTGGCCTTCTGGATGGCCTTGAAGTTACGGATCGCCTGACCGTATTTGTTCTCGTAGGCGCCGCCCAGCTCCATGACCTCGACGATCAACTGGTCGTCGTTGAGAAGCGCACCGACATAAGACTTCTCCTCGTCGCCCAGGCTGGCAAAGGCAGCCATCTCACGAGCACCGGCTTTCAGGAGGGCGCACTTGGCGAGCTTGGCGTGCATCTCCTCACCTCCCAAGAATGGCCCCACCTCTTTCAGCACCTCCCTTGCGGCGAGCAAGGCCTTGGCTTGCGCTTCAGCATAGGCCGGATTGCCGCCACAGAAGGACACCGGTGCCATTTTCAGGCCATTGGGGTTCGGCAATTTCGGCAGTTTGGCAATCTCGCCGTGGGCGGCGAAGTAGGCCTTACTCGCGGCTTCATCCATTTTGGGAATGGCCGCCGCGATCTCTTTCTTGAGCGAGTCGAGTGTGGCCGAATAGGTGGCCAGAAGCTCTTCGCCCTTCGGACTCAGCGCCTCGGGCTTTTTAGCCGCGATAGAATTCTGGCTCAGGCCGATCAAGGCCGCTATCAGACAACCCAATATGTTGAAGTGTGTTCGTTTGTTCATCATCTTTCTCTCTCTTGTTGGTAAACTACTTTGACTCTGCCTCTTTCAGGGCGGTGAGAATAGTTGCTTTGAGTGCTTCGATCTGTGCCAATTTGTCCGTCCGCATACTGATATAACCGGCCTTGATGTTCACTGCCAGGTAGACCTCCTCGGCGTCGGCAGCGGCGGCCTTCAGATCTCCCATCGCCAGATAGATCTTGGCCCGGCTGCGCAGGTGCGGGATGGTGATCTTTTTGGGTTTCCAGTGCTTATGCGCGTCCTCTGGGCGCACCTGCTTAACCGGCGCATGTGCGAAAGCCAGTCGCTTGGCCTCTTCGAGATCACCCCGGGCCAGCGCTTCATCGACCGCGTTCTCGTCATGACATTCGATGACGTTCTGGACTAAATCGCCCTTCGAATAGTTCATCTCCGCGAGCGCGATACTTCCATCGGGTCGAAGGAACAATAGATTCGGTCTGTTCTTTTCGGGGACGAGACCGAGCTTTCGCACGATCGGGTTCTGCATCCCGCCGGGAACGAGCATCGTGGGGAACGGGTCAGGGTATTTTTTCGCCTCTAGCGCCTTACGCGTCGCTTCCGCATCATCGTTGAGCACCGCGGTTAACAGATTGACGTTATCAATCGCCCGCTCCTTGGCAAAGCTGCCATAACGGGACAGAAAGCCGTCTTCCGCGGTCGCCACGAAGGAAATCACGGTCCATTTGCCTTCGCTGTCCCTGGGAAATTGGAGGGTATCGCCATCGACCGTTTTTAACTCGAGTTGTAGGGTGCGCTTCGCATCTTCCGGCTCCCCTGCCCCAAGGAAATACCCCTGACGCCGGCCGTAGGTCCAGCCAGCGGTGAATGGCGGATGATACATCCAGTAGCGCTGATAGCGGTCGAGAAAGTAATTGGTCGCCGTCCACATCGCGGGATGATCGGCGAATTCGTCCAGATAGGCACGGCGGTATTCTTCGTGAAGCTTTCGATCGGCGACATCCAGCGCGAGCAACGCGGCGGCCGCGAGCAATGGTCCGGTTGCCAGCTGCCCGCCAGCCTTCACAAAATCACGGATCACCGATTCAGGATCGATATCAGCCTTGCGAAGTGACTGCCTCGCCAGACAGAAGCGTGCGATCACATCCGTGCCGGGCGGGTAGCCAGCCTCGACCGCGACTTTGGCTTCCTCGACGGCGTCTGCAAAATGTTGATACTCACCATTGAGTTTCCACAAACCAAACAACGCGATGATGCGGCGGTTTCGCACGACCCAGAGGTCGGGGGCCGACGGATGAGATGCGATCGTCTCACGGCACAAAGCATCGGCCTTTTTGTAGTTCGCATCCAACTCGGCAAACGGGGTGGCGTAACGCGCAGGCGGAGCGATGAAGCATGCCTGGATCGCACCTAGCTTGTCCTCCGGAACTGATTCGCTACTGCGGGGCAATTTGTCTATCGTGATCGCCTTCCACTCCGGCGGCGCGGCGGGGTCAAACTCGCCTTGGGAGTCCATGACCAGAAACTCGCCCGCGAACATCGCCATGAGCGGACTGAAGTGCTTTTCCTGAGCCCATTGACGAGCGAGCATGGATGGCAGGTTTCGCTCATAGCCCCTGCTGCGACGGCTGCTACTCATGAAGATCGCGGCGTAACCGGTCGGACTGATCGTGACCACTCGGGGATCGTGACGGCCATAAGACTTATAGATCTGGTGGTCGCGCCCGCCTGGCAATCGCAGTGCAGGCCAATCGAGCCCGTGTTCACGGAGGATGCTCTCCCCCGCATCGGGTAGATCATCCACGTTCATACTCACAAAACGGATTCGGCCTGGAGCGCTAATCTCCGGATCTACGCTCACCTTTTTCCAGGCCTCGGCCAATTCCTTGAGGTCTTCGAGACCCGCGTCATTCTTCGACCAGAAATAGACTGCGGTGGTCGTCCCGAGATAGTCCATCGGGAATCGAATCACGCTTTTGTCAGCCAGCTCAAAGGTGCCCACGAACGGAGCGCCAAAGACCTGACCTGCGAGCTTGTCGCGTTGGAATTTGATCATTTCCGCATCGCCGGGTAAGCGCTCGGCGATGACTTTCCGCAGGTCATTGACCAGCTTGTTATTGCCGAACTCCAGCGCCATCACCATGGCGATCCGGATCACCTTCCCTTCGACCTCGGTGTCGAGGTAGCGCTCGACCAAGGGCCGAAGCGCATCGGACCGGGCGTGGGAGTCCGCCCCTTGCCGTGCCGACTCGGCCTGCGTCAGCAAGAGGTCGGCGTCGAGGCGCAGTGCCGCGTATTCGTTCGGCGCGGCAGCGAGCTTTGCACAGGTCGCCAGAAAGGCTTTCCGATTCGCCGTCGAGTTATCCAGACCGATCAGCACCTGCTGACTGCGGTAGAGGATGCTCCAGACTTCGAAGCGGTTGGGTGCGGACGAATGCTCTTTGATCAGCGCCTCGACCTCACGGATCACACGCCGGATCGCGAGTTTCTTTCTGGCTGAAGACGCGGCCTCACCGGCCTCGGTCAGCTTAGTGTTCAGCGCGACAATCTCGTCGCCGGAGATCGAGCCCTCCTGATCCTGCCCCATCGCGGGCAACGACCCGACGACTGCGCTGGCGAGGACAAACAAGGTGATAATAATCCGAGAAAATCTATTCATGGCAGCAAGTTCTTTTAATGTGACGTCAGTTAATGGTTTGTTTTACCGGTTTGAGCGAGTGTCTACGGTTTGGTGATTAGCTCGATGGCTTTGTCGGCGAATCGCTGACCAAGGATGACGGCTCCTTCTCTGGGAAAATGGATATCACCGTCGGGCTTGTTTACATCGCCGCCATTGAGGTCATCCGTATCGATCCAGGCATTGCCCGGGGTCTTACCCAGCTTGACCTGGGTCTCTCGGACACGGTGCCAGTGCTCGTTGTCTGGCCTGCTTAGGGCGTAGTCATTGATCCGGCCGATCACAAAGTAGAGATCATCGCGATCCAGATCCTTTTCAAGCTGTTTGACCAATTTGAGAAAGCTTTCTTCGTAAACCTCGGAAAGGCGGTTGTTGGCGTCCGACTCACCCTGCATCCAGATGAACCCAACCGTATCGAAGGATTGATCTTTGGCTGCGGCCAAGGCGGTTTCGATCAGGGGTTTGTATTCCATGCCATTGGAACCCATCTTCTTTTCGGTCAGACCGCGCCCGGTGGGCTGGCGGTAGTCGGCAACCCAGAAGCGGATACCGCGGCCCGATTTCATACGGATCACAACGGCGGCATTCTCCTTGCCAAATCGCTCTGCAACACGAGCCGCGAACGCTCCCTTCACCGTCCCGGTCATATTCGATTGACCCGAGAGGATAAACAAATGTTTGCCCGTCTTCTTTGTGTCAGCGCTTGCCGACAGACCCAGGGCCAGGGCAATTAGGGCAACGAGCTTGTGCTTGGTCATCACTTTAGCGTTGGTAAACCGGGATATACCGGTTTGGGGTTCCGAGGATGATGATCGACATGGGCGTCTTGTGCGGGTAATCCTTTTCGTTCTCCTGCCACGAGCCATTGGGCTGCTGCAAGGTGATCAGTGAATCACGGATCTTGGGATACCAATTAGCGTAGTGATCTTCGCCAGCCTGGACCATCGCCTGCATTGCATAGTAGTGCGAATAGTAGAAGTGACCGTTGTCTTTCCTCGAAAACATCTTCGGGTCGTTTTCAAGGGTGTCGATCGCTGCCGAGACCCATTCGGTGTCCCGGTTGCCAGCGAGTTGGGCAGCATAGACGCCGCCGGCGGTGCAGGCGATGGTGTAGCCTTTGCCCTGGTAGCCGAAGCCGCCCCGCTGCTCGTCGAAAGCCTGATCGCGGAGGTAGCCGGTCACTCTTTCGATCGTTTCGGCCGGCACCAGGACGCCTGCCTCACGCGCCGAGGCGAGCGAGACGAAGACCATCGCGGTGACGGATGTGTCCTGTCCAGAGTCCGGCCTTGGCGCGTATCGCCACCCGCCCAGCGGGCTCTGCGATCTTAAGATGATCTGGACGACTCTCTCCAACGCCACTTGAATCTCTTTGTTGTCCTCAGGGTCGCTAGTCATCCCCCAAAGCTCGGACATCGCGATGGTGTACAGACCGATTTCATACATCTTCACGCCCATGGCACCTGTTGGGGAGTCCTTGGATCGCTTGAGCAGGTAATCCTTCGCGCGATCCAACGCTTTACCGTAGGGACCGAAACCCGGGAAGTGGCCCTCGACCATAAACGCCATCAGCCCGAGGCTGGTGCCCGCGATCGCATATCCCCCACCCTTAGCTCCATCCTTCGAAGACCATGAGCCGTCCTTATTCTGGCTGGAGATCAGGAATTTCAGGCCGCGCGCGATGGCCTTTTCAGTCTGTTCGGTCATCTCGGGTGCCTCAGCTTCTGCAGGCTTTTTCTGCGCGGCCAGTGGCGCTGCAGTGACACAGGCCATGACAAAGCACAGGACCGTGGTGAGATAACGCTGTTTGCTATTATTGATCATATTTATTTGGCAACCCTCTCGTAATAGTTTTTCAACAAGCCCCGATATTCCAAAGGCAGCTCACGTGCGAAGTTTTGATTCAGTGCCGCTCGGTTTCGATCGCCCCGAACATCCCAGCCCGTTCGCTGGTCTTTGGGCGCTTCACCACTCACAAAGTCGGAGATGAACCCGGCGGCAAAGGTCGACTCTGAGTCACTGCCCTCTCCACCATCGTCCGGGTCCCCTGGAGAGGGTGACGCTGGCGGTGCGGCGGTTTTGAGGATCAGGGCCTGCTCAATGATGAAATGCCGCAGCGTTTGCATCGCCACCTTCTGGCTGCGCTTGATGGCGTCTCGGTCGGGCGACTGCATCGCAGTGGCGGCCGCAGCAAGCTGTGCCGACGCGGCCTGCAGCATCGCGTGCGGCTCACCGACTTGGGCAAGCTCTTGGCAACGGGCCGTGAGTTCGCTTTGCCTCGGAGCCATCGCTTTGATCTCCTTCTGCTCGGCGGCGTTCGTATCCCGAAACAAGACCGTGTGCGCACTGGCGACGGCCAAGACATCAACCAATCGCTCAACGTCCGGATCGGTATGGGTCAGGATCTCGATGGTCGGTAGGCCGTGGAGCATGCTGATGACAGTGAATAGGGATTCGGTATTCTCTTTGAGCGCTGCTACCGCGAGATCCATCAGCTCAAGCGCCGCTGGGTCTTTCGAGTCCAGTCGGGTCAAAGCCTCACCCATCAACTTGGCAGGTTCAGTATACGCTGGCATTTCCTTAGGAAAAACGAGCTCTCTGTTACCTTTATGACTATCTTTCGCTCTCTTGACGAACACGCTATACGATGGGATTCCCCCCGTAACCGACTCGAGGATCTGCCCATTTTTTTCTACCTTGGCAAGTAGCTTTCCTTGCTCCTCTGCCAAAGCTTTCAGTTCATCTGGATTGGCGGACTCGGTCTTGAGCTTTAGCTCTTCTTGCTGGTATTCCAGCATGGCGGTATCCGCGACGGAGGCATGCAGAAATTCAATGATCTCAGCGACATAGCCGGTCTGCGATTTCACCGCCTTGACCAGCGTATGTACTTCCTCAAGCGATTCGGCCGCGACGTCTTGAGCATCGAGGGCGTCGAGCTTGTCGCCGGCTTCCAGTGAATCTAAAGCGTCTTCCAAGTCCGAGGCCCCGAAGGTCAAAGGCGTGCCGACATCCACTCTCTGCGCCACCAGGTCCAGCAGGGGCGCAACATCATCCATACAGCGTCTCAGGTGGGCGAACAGCGGCAGTAACTCTGAGGCGTCGTCAGACTTCAAAGCCTTGGTCGCTGTGATCAAGTCCCATTGCTCGGCGACGATGTCGCCCATGTAGCCATTGGCAAAGCGGACCGATCGCTGAAACATCAACAAGCTCTGCAGCAATCCGAGTTGGTCGTTTTGCTTGGTAACAATCGCAAAAGCCTCGGCCAGGATATCGGCCGCTTGCTCCTGATGCCCGATCGCCTGGTCGGCGGCGTTGGCGCTCAGTGACGTTCCTGCACTACGCATCGCTCCCTCCGCCCGCTTAATCCGGCTGAGCAGCGGCGGGATATCTTGATCCAAATTCGACTTGCTTTGCTCCACGAGATCGCGGCAAAATGCGGCCAGTTCCTCGGCCAGGAGAAGTTGAGGCTCAACCAGGCCATCGATTTTCTGATCTTCTGCCGCAGCGATATCGGTCTTCTCAAGGAGCGAGATCACCCTCGCTTCGTATTCCTCGATGAGCGCAAGGCGATCGCTTGTTGCGGCCACCAGAGTACTGAGGCCGAGGGTCTGAATCCCCAGTTCCACGGACCAACGATCGACGAACTCTGCTAACTGAGTCAGCGCCTCCTCTGCTTCACGCTGCTGTGCGATGGCCGCATCCTGTTGGCCGGCGGTAAATTGCTTGAGCGCTTCCACCATCGCGCGATCGGCGTCCTTCAACAGAGCTTGAACCGGAGGCGCTTGTGGGAAAGTTTCATCAAAGAGCTGGGACCGCGGAGCAGGAACGGTCGGCAAGAGCAAGGTCAGTAAGCGCTTGCGAACTTTCTCTTGGGCTTTTGCGGCATCAGCACCACCTGCCTCAAAGGCTTGAGCTGACATAGCGGCACATTGTTCGCGGAGCATCGCCTGAACTTTGACGAGTAAACGCATCTGATCTCGGGTTTTGATCAGGGTCGTATACGCCCCACTGAGGCGCACACTGAACTCCGCATCGAGCAAAGTCGTGATCAACTCGGCCTGAAGACGCTCCGCCTGAGCGGCTTGGCCTTGTGCGATCAATACCGCAGTTTGACGCATCCGCTCTTCAATCCGGGCCTTCTGCAAACCCTTGACACTTTGCTTCAACCGGAGAACGGCCAACGGTCGCTTCTCATACCGCATCCCATTTTGAAGATCGGAGAGCAGACGATGAGTCCACTGCGCCAATTCATCTTGTTCTTTGGAGAGAGCAACTCCCGCCTCAGCCGATATGGCTTGGACGGCCCGCCAACGCAAGGACGCTTGGACCTGCGCCAGCATACGGGCTTCCCGTGCGTAGACTTCCTGCGCCGTATCAATGGATCGGAGCAAAACCAAACTGCCCAACTCGCGGGCGGCGGTATTGACGGCACGTGCTGCGGATGAAGGGTCGGGCAATTCCTGAGTATCGCCCCCTGCCACCCCGGACTGGTGTCGCAAGCGGGATGCCGCGTTGGCGAGGTGTGTCTCAGCGATGCTGAGCAAGGCTGAACGAACGTGCTCAAGGGACTCGCCCGTGGGAGCATCCGAGACCTTGTTTACGGCGAGGTCATCAAGCAATAACTTCACCTGTTCCGCAATTCCCTTGAGCTGGTCTCGCACCAGTTCTTGCCGGATCGCTTCGATCTGGCAGGTCTGCATATAGCTGTCGGCGTCCGGTTCAAGGTTACGCACGCTCTCAAACGCCGAACGCTGCTGCCGGTAGATCGTCTGGACGCGCGAGAGCAGGCTGTCTTTCTTCTTCTGGATCTGTTTGAGATAATTTCTTTTGGAGAGGAATGTCATCCGCCGGGTGTCCGAGCGAACGACATGCGGGCCGTCCTGCCCCGGGTAACGGTCGCTGACTTCCATCGTGAAGAATACGGTGTCGCCGATTTTTAAATCGGAGAGCGTCTCCCGGTAGTCCCAGTCGATTGGCTGGTCGCCCTGCCCACTCTGAGGGGAGAGCTTGAGTTCAACGACCACTTCATCACGTTGATTGACACGATAGGCGACGGCAGTTGAGCCAATGCCGTGATCGTCCTGGACGCGGACAGCAAGGCTGAGCGGACGACCGATCATCGCGACGAGGTTCGATTCGGGCGCCGTTAATTCGACCCACGGCGCCTGGTCCGAGGCGACCTGAAGGTAATAACGCGGGCTCGTGAAATCGTATCCGTGTTCGTCTTCTACCCAGGAAAAACTGTAGCCTCGTGAGGCTTTCGCCTCGTCTTCAATGACAACCTGACGGCCGCCGTTGGTCACCTGTAGTGGTAGTGGTTCTTTGCCGTCACGGTTGAGCGTTGCCTCGCGGATGGGGCGATCGAGGGTGAGTTCCCAGCGGAGCTTTGTTTCCTGTGGCACGGTCAGGGTTAACGCTTCGACCGTCTCGGCCGCGCGCTCGAGGTAGCGGGGAAACTCGAGCCCAACCTGCACGTTCTTGATGCGCGGTGCGGCGATCACCCGCACCTCATACCAGTCGCTGCGCGCGTCCCCGGCTTTGATCCGGTAACTGAAGTCACGCGAAGCGGAGGCGACGGCGTATTCGCAGCGGCCGTCGGTGATGGTGAGTTCTATTTCGCGAGGCTTTCCGTCGCCGGTGCGGAGAGAGAACTTCGCCGTGTCGGGAACGACGCCGGAAACGTCGATGATAATCTTTGCGCTGTCCCCCTCCTTCACCACCAGATCCTTTGCTCTGAGGTCGAGTTTGGTTTTTGTCGGGTAGGCAATCTCTGCCCAAGGGTTGAAGATCCGCGCCAAACCTGCGGCGAGGAAGGGGCCGTTGACCACGGCGAAAATGATGACCAAGCCAGCCAAGGCTGAAGCCACGCAGATCGGGGTTTTCAGGTTCTTAAAGTTCACGATCTTGCCCGGTTTCAAATCCCCAGCGGTGCCTTCGGCCTTGCTGCAGGTTGCGTCCATAAGCGTTGCCGATGTTCCACGTGCCGTTTTTGACTCACTGAACTGGACCGCGGTGACGAGCAGGCTCTCTAGGCCGCCGTGCTGTTTCTCGACCTCCAAGGCAGCGCGCGTGGCGTTGAAAAGCTGCAAGTTCCGCCAGCCGTGTCGCCATGCCTTGTAGAGCGAAACCCCCACGAGGATCGCTAAAATCATCGCCCGCCCAACTGTTGGCGTGTAGGTCAACCAGTCGACGGCCATCCCAAGCAAGAAGAGTGGGATACCCCAACGGAATAGCGCCAAAAAGCCAGCGCTAATGTGCTTGCGCTGCATGCGGTGCCACACCGCGCGTAGGCACGGTTCAAGGGCTGAATTTGAGTGGGCTTTGCTCATGGTAGGTCGTGTCTTCTTCGCAGGATCCATTCGCCACCCAGCAGCCCAACGAGCAGCAGGACAACGAGCCAATGATCCCACAGCGGGCGCTCGGAACGCAGGGTGAGGGTGACCGGATCGCCATTGATAAGGCCGGTTAGTTTGTCGAGTTCGCGGACCCCGAGTTTGGCGCCGCCGGTCAGGTCGGCAATGCGTTGCAAGTGGTCGGGGCGCATGCCAGTGTCCAGCAACTCCTGCCGGACATCACTCACCTGGAACTCCGTGGTGCTGGAATTTCGCTGGTCATTCTCGTTGGCCTCAAGCCTGTATCCGCCCGCTTCCGAAGGAGTGAAATAACCCTCGTAGAGACCAGGCTGCGAGCTGTCTGGCCGAAGGCTGACGAGTTCCTTGGCTTTCCCGCCAGCGAGGCTCGTCACGTAAACCTCAAACACTGGCTGGACGATCGGTTCAAAGTTGTCGTCCAGAAGATGAGCATACAAGCGGCACTGATCGTTGACGGGATACACCGAGCGGTCGGTTTCCAAGCGGATGCGTTTGTGTTCACCCATCAGCCGCGAGAGCGTCATGAACTGGATGCACTGCGACCAGACGCGCCAGTGATACTTATCGCCGGTCTTGTAACGCAATCGCCAAAGCCGGTCCGAAGCGATCGACATGCACTTGCCGGTTCCGTAGCGCTGCCAAGCGACCAACGGGTAGCCCTGGTCGCGGGTTGTGCTATCGGAGAGCACGGCGAGAACGGTCGCGGCAGGCTTGGCTGAGAGTAGTGGTGGAAGCTGATCCATCGGTGCCATACGGCTCCAGATGCGATCATTGAGATCCATCTCGTTCTCCAGTGTCATCACTAGGCTGGTTCGGCCTTCTGGGGTCAACACTGGGTAGACCAAATCTGCGATTTTATCCCATTTAGCATCGGCATCAAACCGAACTGGGAGCATGCTCTGCACTGGCGTGCCCGCATAGGAGCCGGGCGAGTGCATCGGTCCACAAAGCATCAACAGCGATGCGCCGCGGTCCCGGATGAGTTCTTCTAACAGACCAAGTTCTTCATCGCTGAAAAAGGAGGCCTCGACGTCACCAAGAATCACCAGGTCATACTTGAAAGCCTCTTCCCGCTTGCTCGGAAACCGCTCGATGTGTTCCGGTGAGTTCCGTGCGACTTCGGGCCCGACATTGGACGCGATAAAGGTGGCGTCGATCCGCGGGTCGCGTTTGAGTATGGCACGCAGGTAGCGAAACTCCCATCGGGCATTCCCCTCGATGTAGAGCACGTTGACCTTTTCATTCACGATCCGGATACTTCGCGTGACACGGTTGTTAACGCTCGAAACTTCGTCTTCAAATGGCTCGATGATGACGTCGATCTGTGCGGCGCCTTTCTTATTAAGATCAACGCGAAAGTCGACCTCTTCGAATTGCAGTCCGCCGTCAAAGCGAACAATGCGCGAGGAGACGCGTCGATCATTGAGAAGCACCGACAGCCGCGCGGTCCGTTGCTCGTAACCCTCTGATTGGAGATGGACCCGGACCGGCACGCTGTCGCCCGAAAAGGCCACCTCCTGCATGACAATATTGCGGATCGCGACGTCATCCGGATTGGATAGACCGAGCGGCACGGTGAAGACCGGAATGCCGCGAGCGCCAAGATCCTGAAGGACGGCCTCGGATCGCTGCGAGGTTGCATTGTCGATGCCGTCGGAGAGCAAGATGATGCCCGCCGGGGGGATCCCGCCGGAATTGGCCACCGCCTCGAGTGAAGCGGCAATCGAGGTGCCAGGCTTGTTGGCCTTTAGACCTGCTAGATCCTCGGGGGTCACCACATCATCGTCACTGATCAGGCGCGGGGTCTGACCGAACGCGTGGTAGCTGAGATCGAGCGACTCGCCAAGCGATTCGAAGATTGGGCGTCCCGATTGGCTGAGGATGGCCGCACCGAGATCCAGCCGCGAGGCCAAGGTGATCGCTTGGCGCTGTTTCGCATCGAGCCCCATGACCGCGCGGTCGGCTTCGGCTTCCTCCTCCAGTGAAACCATACCCAGCGCCGCCGCGGCGTCGACGAGGTCTTCGGAGCGCTTGCGCTGATCCTTCATCGACATGCTCTCCGAAACGTCAAGCAACACCGGCAAACTCCGAACCCGCGTTTGGGTCTCGGTGACAACGGCAGTTGGCTCGAGCAGAGTGGCCACGATCAAAACGAGAACCAGCACCCTGGCAATTGCCAGGGATGCGCGCAGCCACAGCGGTAACCCCCACGGGCGGCGGTAGAGGTAGATGCTCAACAAGACGATCGCGGCGAAGATCGCCACGAGAGTTCCGGTGGACAGCGGGCGAGCCCAGAAGACCTGCTCGATCTGGCTAATGATGAAGATCGCTTCAGGCATCTTGTGCTTCGGGAAGGGTTTCGGGCATAGCTGATACTTGCTTGTTGCGCTTCTGTTTCCGCCCGCGGAGGCGGTCGGCAAGGAGGCTCTCGATCAAGAGCAAAACGAGCCCCGCGATCATGAATTGCCGCCACGACGAGCGGCCGGTGCGGGAAGCTTCGATCGCCGCGCTGAGCTCTGCCTCAGAATTGGCCAGCGTGATATCGAGCCCCTCGAGGTTCGTATTCAAATCTGAAGGCGTGAGCGATGCGACGTCCGACTCGGCCTGGTCAATATTGACCGGCACCGGCATGCCCGGGGCCTGCACGCTGACCTTCGCTTCGTAGAAGCCAGCCTCCGCTGCATTTTCTAACATAGCGAAAAACTGGCCGCGGTGTTCGTGGACTGAGACGGTGATCGATTCCCCCGAAGGCGTGTCGAAGACCGCGTCGCTGGCATCTGGCTGTTCGACGTAGGACAGTGAGAGCGAATCGCCGACGACGCGTGGCTGCTCGAACTCCCGTCCCGAGAGATAGGTCACGATCTGCTGCATCAGCATCGGGAAGAGCGGCGTCAGCGCCATATTATTCCAGCTCGTATCTGCCGAGGTGGTGAACTGGAAGACGTGGCCGCGGCCGAGCGAATGCTCCAACAAGATCGGCGCTCCGCTCCCAGCCAGGCTGAGGATCGGAAAGCTTGAGGCGGTGGGTTCGACGTTCAGCCGCGTTAGGAAATGCGTCTCGCTGAACAGGTCTTCCGGAAGAGAGAGTAGCGGCAGACAGACGCTATGGTCCGGCATCGAGGGATCCAGCGGCTGGCCGGCTCCAAGCTTAGTATGGGTATCGACCGGCGGACCGAGCTTGGCCGGGAGCAAGGGGTTGGGGCCGCTCGCCGTGCGTTCGTTCCACACCGCTGCTTTCACATTTTTTCCGGCGAACCAAACGAGACCATTCCCCTGTCGGACGTAGTTCGAGAGCTGCTCGACCTGCTGCTCGGTGATCTCTGGAACATCGGCGAGTATGAGCACATCGACCTCCTCAAGTGGCTCGGTTGGCAGGGACAGCCACGGTATCGAGCGGACGACGTAGTCCTCATCCTGCGCCCCATCGCTGCGGGCCAGCAAGGCGGACACGATGAGGCGGCCAGCATCGCCATTTGATCCGTCCACGCAGAGGACCGAAACGCGGTTGCGGACAACCGCAACGACACGCCGCACGTTATCGGTCGGGAGAAGGTCGCCGCTGATCTCGGCGGTGATACGAGTGGCACCCGCATTGTGGAACGGGACAAACAAGGACACCGTCTCGGATGCTCCCGCGGCGATAACGGGAATCCTCTTGGTATCGATCTGCACACCCTCGACGCGGCACTGGACCTCGACGTTGGCGACCGGGGCCGTGCCGCAGTTTTTGACCGTGGCCTGGTAGCGGGCGGTGGTGCCTTTGCGCAGCACACCGGACACGAGATCGAGTTCGGTGACGGCGAGGTTTGCGGGTTCGCCGGGCACGGGAACCAAGAAGACCTCCGCATCGCTGCGCAGGTCGGCGAGCGCCTCTTGGAAACGCGCCGAGGTGCGCCTCCAGTCCCGCTCCTGGACATCGGTGATGAAGTAGACCTCCTTCTTGGGTGCCTCCATGTCGTCGACCAGTTCTTTGAGCCGCTTGGGAACGCGATCGAGATCGAGCCCCGCCGGCACCGCCTTGGCCTCCTGGAGGAGGTCGGCGAAGCGTTCGCGGTCGAAAGCCATGTTATGGATGAGGACTTTGTCTTCGCCGCCGAGGAGGATGACTGAGACCGGGTCACCGGCTTGGATGTGCTCGCTGATCACCTTGACTTGATCCAAAGCGCGGTCGAAGCGGGTTGAGTCTTCGCCGCCGTGCTCCATGCTGAAGGAGGCGTCGAGCCCGATGACGATTCCGGCCCGCGACTCGCCGGGGATCCAGCTCGCCACATCATCCCGCCACGCTGGGCGGGCGAGGGCAAACACGAGGAGGAGCAGCGCGAGGCAGCGGAGGACCAAGAGCAGGAAATCGCGTAGCTTGATCTGCCTGG
>JAPKCM010000117.1 GCA_028822935.1 Akkermansiaceae bacterium | reverse complement strand
AAATGCGAACAATAATTTACCGAACAACGGAAATCTTGTTCGCTTCTTCCACTTCCCAACGGGAGTAGGCTTCAGCATAAGCCGAACAGCCTTCCACCAGATCCCGATGGGCATCGTCTGTGGCCACGAGCGCCTTCACCTGTAAGGGCCGCCTGGAAGCCCAAAGAGATCCCGCTCAGCGACGACCGGACTCTCGTCCTTGACGACAGCTGACAGGCAAGAATCTTGGTGACCTAAAAAATCGCTGCCAAAGAAGAATTTGGCAGCCGGCCTCGAATTCTACCCTCTCTTTCAATGAAAACCGTCCTTAAGTCTCCCGGTTCCAGTAAAACATGGTCCCGATCAGCCACTTTGCTTGCCTTCGTTACTCCGTTTTCCTTGAGGACGAACTCTGGCAACAAGGAGCCGCTTAACGACAACTTTCAGTCACACACCCCTCGCGCCAAAAGAAAATTCCTAGGAGTCTTATTCTTCAGTCACGCGATAGTAACGAGTGGTTGTGCCCCCTACGTCCCCCGCGCTTTCGGTAAACTCTGTTGTATCCCCTTGAGATGGATGACTATCGTTCAACTCCAACCATGTTTGAAGATCCGGGCTAGCGTCGATTATGTAGCTCCGGCCTGCGCGTGAATTCCATGTGAGCGTGACGCTCCCATCTTCTTGCACAACAAGATCACTAATCTGAAGACCATTGGCATTTGGCGCCTCAAATCCATCAGCAGTTGGGCCACCGAGTGCTTCCATTTCCTCATTAGACAACTTTCCATCAAGAATTTGGATTGAGTTCACATACCAAGGACTGCGCTCATCAACATCATAGAAAAGAATCACTTCCTGCTCCATGGAACGTCGGATGTGATCCGTCGATTGTGGCATCCATTCATCCTGTAATACGCCGTCCACCCACTTTGTGATCACTTTCTCATCAGCAAGATCCACCGCAAATGCGATTCGGTGCCACGCGTCTTCATTAGGTGTACCTCCCTCAATCCAAGGAAAGAATGATCCGTCACCATTGTAGCCTCCCCCTCCTTGCCCCATATTTCCGTCCTGCCAAAAGAAAGTCGCATCTCCCGGATTCTTCGTCGGAGAAGCTTGAATAATCGCGGATGCCCCGCCGCCACCGACTTGCAAAACATCCATAATCAGCGTGTAGCGATTGACATGAAGTCCACCACCATTTGGGGCAATGCCATGATTCATGAGGTATCCAACTTGCGAGCCCTCTGGCACGAACATGACGTCTGCGGGTTCCCCGCCAATATCGGGAATATCGAATGAGGTCGTCGTCCCAAATTCCGTATCGGATTCAGAAACTGCGTCATTAAATTGTAAATCCTGACCAACCGTTGCCTTGAGCCCATCAGAAAAATCCCATTGTCCGGTGACCTTGGGCGGCTTGTCGCCAAGCGCATTCTTGAAGTCCCACGCATTAGTAAAGGTCTCCCCTGCAGAATCCATGTACTCCAATGAGATTTCATTGCGCTCGCTCTGGCGGCCCGTTGGAGGTTGGTAAAAAATCGTTGTGCGCCCAGCGTTCGTCTCCACCTCCACCTGCCCGGTTACATCGACGTCATTGAAGCTGAAATTGACAGACCCATCCATCACCGTGGTCTTATCATCAAGCAGCAAAATCTCGATTGGATCGCTGGCCGAAATATCGGCGACACCAGGCAGCGGCGAGATCTCAGCGACATAGGCGTTCCCATATTTTGCATCATTACTATCTCTAAACGCAGCAATGCCGCCTTCGTCATTAACTAGGTCTCCCCCCTTATAGAACTCAAGTGCGGCATCCCCTGCTTGCGCCCAGTAAACAATTCGAATCGGATAAATACCTGTTTCCGGAGCAATGATTTTGAACTCATAGTTCCAAGGCGTCGACGAAAACGCAGGAGCATCTGCCGGGCGAACGAATGTAGTGAGTTCGGTCGCAAAAAAGTCACGAGGATTGGTTCCCGTAAACACGCGGAACCCATTGTCATTACTTATGGCAGCATCGACTCTCCCAACGAACAGTTGCGCATTCAAGGTGTGCTCACCTGCCGCCAATTCCAGAAATGCCAATATTTCAGTCGTGAACAATGAGGTATGTCCACCAGAGCCTGGAATACCAGGAAACTCCATATCATCCGCAAAATTAGTCAAATCGCTAATTTCGGGATTGCCATCCTTTTCGAAATTGATGAACTCGACATCGAAGCTGCCGTCCGCATTCGGACCTTTCGCGGCCTCGTCCTCGACCGCGTCACCATCATCGAGTTCAAGCGTACCATTCAACTGTTGAAGCGCACGTGAATAGGAATTCGGGATCTCAGTAAAGTCTGGTGCCTGTGCTGAAATGACTCGGAACCCTCGATTTTCACCACTGTCAATCGCTCCGGCAATTCCATCGGGGATGGTCACAGGATCCTGGGCAATGGCGGCAGTGAAACTGAACCCCAAGGATACAGCAACGGCGAAAGAAAAACTCGTAAGTTTCATATTACCTCGAGCAATAACAGGCGCTACCACATCGACGCAAGTTGCAAATACAGGATGGTGAATATTGCTTAAGCAACATCGAATTGTGACTGCGACCTGACGCGAGCGCTTAATTAGTCCGGAGCGATCACCGATTCGAATTCGCCTAGGCTTTGGGCCTCAAATTCTCATGAAAATTCCACTCTCCTCCGTGCTTCCTATTAATTTCGCCGACTTTCCTGGGCTTTCGGACTTCGCACCCGTTTTTTCGATCGATTTTCCGGTGAGTTTTCCGGGCTAAAGGTCATAGAAAAACCGACCCTTTTTGAGGGTCGGCTTCTCGCTAATCAAAGGTATCTTGCTTCTTTACCCTACCTGCGACGGCGGAGTCCGAGAGTGAGACCGAGCAGCCCTAGGAGGACGCTGGATGGCTCTGGGACTGCGAGGAGCGAGACGGCCGAAGCACCACCAGCGAGAGCGCCGACTTCACCGGGGCTAAGGGCAGTGTTCCAGACGGCCATTTCGTCGATCCGACCGCCAAAGCTGTTGGCGAGGGTCGGTCCCTCAGCTCCGATCGTAAGAATGCCGTCGAATGGATCGGATGCCTCACCACCGCCAGCAGAGGCGCCCAATACGCCGTCAATCCAGATCTCGCGGTTGCCGAGATCGTCCTTCTGGAAGACGAAGTGCTGCCATACGTCAGCAGTTGCGACGCCGCCGACAGTAAGGCGCTCTCCACCAGCGCAGCAACCGGACTGGTCGAAGTAGACCGTGCCGTTGCCCCAAGGGGTGTGAGCTTGGGCACCGCGCTCGCCACCACTTGCCGTTGGAGCGCCCAGCCAGAAGGCACTACTGTTGCTGAAGGCGTTGTTATACTGCCAGAAGCTCACGGAGAAGGCATTGTTAACGTGGAGGGAATCAAAGTGGGAGCCAGCGGCCGTCTGAGCGTAGGATCCGTCGCCTCCCGCCATAAGATCTAGTGATTCATCTCCGGCGGCACCACTGAATCCCTGATTTCCTGTCGTGATTGCAGCTGCGCCTCCGAGTGAAGCATCGGGCGCTGGGCCGAACTGGTTGGCGCTCTGCCCATTCATATTGTAGTAGGCGAGCAAGTTGCCAGCCGTGAGGGCGGCCTGAGCGGAGGTGCCGAAGGCACATGCCGCAGCAAGGGTGATAATTGAGGATAGTTTCATGGAATCAGGTTATGGTATTAGGTTAAGATTAGTCGCCCGTGTATCGGGATAAATCTCTGTCGTCAAGGAGATTGGACGATTGGTGCTGAAATAATGTGGAATTGGTCGATTTCTGGTATTTTGGCGACGGTTTCTTTACCAGAAGGCCATCGTACGAGAACCTGGTCGACCTTCTCCGTCTTCCCGAGGCCGAAATGGGCGGTATTCGAGTGCTGAGTGGTGAAAGAATCGCCGCTGGTGATGGCTTGGATCCAGGTGCGATCTCCGGATCGCACGGTGATGGTTGCCCCCTGGATCGGTTCGCCACCCGCAGAGGGTTTGAGGTGGATCGCGATCCAGTGATGATCGGTTTCGAGACGATTTTGGAGAATATGCAGACGTTGGTATTGTTGGTTGGTGCGAAATTCGGCGACGAGCAAGTCTGGTCGGCCATCGGCGTCGAGATCTTCGCTCGTGACCGCACGCGAATCGAACTCGAAGGCGGTGCCGAGGAGGAACGCAGCATTGAAGAATCCCTCACCAGGGCGGTTGAGGTAGAGGACGTTGTGTTCGAAGCCGTTCCATGAAAACTCGGTACCAAGCTTAGTGCCGAGTTGGGTGGCGTAGAATTGGTCGAGCACCAGGTCGGGCTTGGAGTTGCCGGTGTAGAGATCATGGCGCCAGAACTGCGAGCAGTAATCTTTGCACGAGTCGCCGCTGAGGTGGCCGTTGGAGATGTAGAGATCACTGTCGCCATCGAGGTCAAAGTCGGCGCTGGTGCATCCCCAGGACCAGCCGGTGCGGGCGGCAGTGTCTGCGTAATCAGGTTGTTCGAAGTGATCGGCGCGGGCGAGCAGCAGGCGGTTGCCGAAGGCCATCGGCGCACGGTTTTTAGTGTAATCGGGGTGGGTGTCGCGGGCGGCACCGAGCTGGTCGAGGCGGCGGGCGGTGGTCGAGCTCATTCCGACCATGTAGAGGTCGAGTTGTCCGTCTGAATCCCAGTCGCCGAAGGTGTGAGACATGCCGAAACCGAGGCGTTGCTTGAGACTCGTGTTGGTGGAATCGGTGAAAGTGCCGTCGCCGTTATTCGTGTAGAAGTCGAGCCCGGAGAAGTCGGCGGTAACGACGAGGTCGAGGTCGTCATCCTGGTCTAGGTCGATCAGAGTGGCGCTGAAGGTGCGGCGGTTGCGTTTTTTCGCGAGGCCAGCAGGCGCAGTGATATCGGTGAATTTTCCGTTACCATCGTTGCGAAGCAGTGAGTCGGGGAGACCGTCGTTGGCATCGTAGAACGGGGTCGGCATGGTGCCACCAACATAGGGAGCCTTCCACTGGCCGGCAAACAGGTCGAGGTCGCCGTCGCCGTCGATGTCGCCGGCGCTGAGGGCATGGAGCTGGGGGAATTTAAGATCGGAGCAGTGGATGGGCGGGTCGGGGAAGCGCCCGCCGGCGGCACCATGGAAGAGGAGCAGGGAGCCGTCTAAGGCATTGCCGCCAATGTAATCGGGAAGACCGTCGCCAGTGAAGTCAGCGAGGATACCTGCCTCGGCGGGGCGAATGATCGGGTGGTCGAGAAATGGGCGCGGTTCGAATTGGAAAGTGCCGCGGTTGTGATGAAGGAGGTTGCAACCGGCAGTGATGATCTCGGCAAGCCCGTCGCCATCGAGGTCGCGGACGATGATCGGGCTGGTGCGTGGGAAACGCCCCGGGGCGTCCTGTTTTGGATCGATGAGGAGGCGTTCAACGAACATTGGTTTACCCTTGCGCGCGATGATCTGCACGCCGCTGGTAGCGATCTCGGAGGGAATCGGGTTGCCGCCTGAGGAGTCGCGGCCGCTCCAGCGCACAAGCAGATCGCCGCGCACGATGACGCGCTGGTCGCCCTGGCGAAACAGGGCGTGGATCTCGAACGCGACGGTGGAGCGCGCGGGTTCCACCGCGCTCGCGGGTTGAAATTTCGAGTGGTGCCACTCGCTCTGGGCAATGCGCCAGCCGCCGGATTTAAGTTTTTCCAACAGGTCGGCAAACGCGGTTTGGTCGAGCTCGGTGGCGGGCCCAGAGAGCGGCGCAAATTTGAGGCCGGGGACGCCCCAATCTGGAGAGGGCGCTGGCTCGGCGGCGTTGAGCCGCAGGGTCCCAAACTGGAAACGTTTAAGGACGTCGAAGCCTGCGTTGTCGCGAAGATCGTCCCACAGGGCGACGAAGGTTTTCTCGTGCCGCTGCGCCTCGACCTCACCAGCGAACACGGTGGAGTCGAGCTCTTGGCGCTCGGCAACGATGGCTGCGGTTGAGGTCGGCTGAGGCTGAGGGTCTACGATCGGGGGCTTGTCCCCCGACGACGATTCCAGTTCATCGCTGCGGTTACAGGATGCGAGCAGGAAAGCCGCGAGAGCGGCTTGAACGATTCGTCGAACCACGCTGCTACTGGATCTCGCGGACACGGTAGAATTTGTGCGATGTCCCTACCGGGAAGGTGCCGCTGAAGGAAGTCGATTTACCCTCGCTATTGACACCATCATCGAGCTCTTCCCATGTGATGAGATCATCTGAGGCATCGACCGCGTAGGTCCTGTTCGCCCGTGAGTTCCACGTGATCATCGTCGTGCCGGTGGCCGCGGCATGATTGATCGCCGTGATAATGAAGGGCACTGGAGGAGCGATTAGATCCGGTGGATTCGCTCCTGTGGCGAGTTCCATGATCTGTTCGGGATTCAAAATATTGGCGAAGATCGCGAAATCGTCGATCCGACCGGCAAAGCTGTTGGCCAAAGTTGGACCCTCTGCACCGATCGTGATGATACCGTTAAACGAATCAAGAGGATCGGCACCACCCGCAGACGCGCTCAGAACCCCATCAATCCAGATTTGCCGTTCGCCGAACTCATCGCGTTGGAAGACGAAGTGTTGCCAGACAT
>JAPKCM010000116.1 GCA_028822935.1 Akkermansiaceae bacterium | reverse complement strand
GCCTCCACGGGATGGTGGGAAGTGTGACGAACGGAGCAGGCGGCCCGAAATCGCCCTCTATGGCCAGAAAACCCTCTGGAATTCCACTGGTAAGCGACTGGCTTGGTGAAATTGTCCATTCCATCTCTCCGCGGTCACTTCGCTTGCTCGCCGAATTCTCCGCGGAACGTGCGCTAACTCCGACAGGCTCCCAGCAGTCCAACCTCCTGCCCGTTCGGGGAGGAGCCACAAGCCAAAGAACACCAGCCTCTCCCTAAGGAACGACTCGCAAATAAATAAAGACATCGCCGTTCCTAAGAATGCGGAGGATCGATGGGACTCGGGTTGGCTGGGGCCACCTTGGGCGTGTCACTGTCTGCACTGGCACTCGCGTCGTCGGTATCACAAGCAGCAACGGAAAGCGCGATTCCCGCAGCGGCGGCGCTGGCCAAAAGTCGCTGAGCCTTATGGGAATGCCCGAAGCGCTCACGACGGATATTGAGCGAATTCTTTTCGTGAATGCGGTAGACCACGTTGCGGACTTCGTCGTCGCGGAAGAACTCGCCGCCCGCTTTGAAGATGCGATACCAGAGATGATAGTCGTCGGCTCCGAGTCCCACCGCGCGCGCTTGGTAGTTGCCGGCCTTCCGTGCGATGCGGGTGCGCATCAGGACAGTTGAGTGGGCCAACATGTTGTCGTCCGAATTTCCGGTGAACATCGTCTCGAGTGGCTTGTTCGGCCAGTGCAAGCGCGGTGTGATTTCCCCATCCTGTAAAGTGTGGAGAAGGCAGCCGTAGACATCGGCTTTCTTCTGCTCGAGAGTCTGCACGGCGCGTTCGAGGTAGTTAGGAAGAAGTTGGTCGTCGTAGTCGAGCGGCTTGTAAAATTCCGTATCACACTGCTCGATCGCCTGGCGATGCAGCCAGCTGCAGTGCTCAATATCTGCCTCCATCCCCGTGCAAATCAGCGGTAAGCCGTAGCGCTTGGCCAGCCGTTCGCCCAGCGACCATGGTCCGTCCACGAGGAGGACTACCTTGAATTTTCGGTAGGTTTGCGTGGCAATACTGTTGATGGCATTGTCGAGATAAGACGGGTCCGCACCAGCATGAATCCGCACTCCAAAAGTCACATTCGCGTCCTGATGGTGTAGCGAGGTGTGGGTCAGTTCGCCGAGGGCGGGACCGTAGGCTCGCACATAGTTTGAGCCGAGCGAAAGTTCGTCCACGGAGGCCAAGCACTTCACGGGGTCGAGCTTCACGGCCTTCAGGATGGCACGGTTCGCAACTTTGGCGAGACGCTTGGGGTTGTCGTGCCAGTCGATAAGCACGCCGTTCTGTCCGTTCTTGATGAAGCTGGCGATCCCGCAGTCTTTCGTCACCACGACTGGGATCCCACAGCTGAGCGCTTCTGCGGCAGTGAGCAGAAAGCCTTCCCGCTTACTGTTGCCGAGGAGGACGTGACAGCCCTCGAGACGATGACGATAGCTGAAAGCGTTGAAATCGAGCGGCCGCACATCGAGACGATCCGCCACGCCGAGTTTCCGCGCCAACTTAAAGACCTCCTCCATCGCTTCGCTTTGCACCCGCAAAGTATAGTCGAGTCCAGCGGTCTCCGCTCCGGTCCATGCCCGCACCACAATGTGCGGATTTTCTTGCAAAAGATAGGGCAGGCTCATCAAGCCTTTGTCCTTGAGCGGACGACCCATCCAAGCGACCACGAGGCGTCCTTTGGGATCGAGCTTCCCTTTCGCCATGCAAAACTCGGTCACTGGTGGGGGGAGAATCCCGCCTGCAGTGTGGCCATTCTCACGAATCCAATCGCCGTAGCGGTTCATGACTTGTTGGGAAACACCCGCCACTGTCATGCCACGGCGACCCGCGTAGGCTTTGGTGAAATAGCGCCAACCGGCATCGTCCCACGAATGCAGCACGAGGGAGGTCGGCCGTTCCGGCAATCCATCGAGGTTTCCGTAGCTCAGAAACCACATACTCGGGTCTCCCGGTGCCTGCCGCGTGATTTTGCCACAATCAAACCCTCCCTCGACAGCTTGATCGAGTAAGGGGGTGTCGCTGGACTGGCTGTAGAGTGTGGTCCGGTCGCGCACCCACTCGGGAAGAGCCTGGATATAACGCAGCACCGCCGTCTGGGCGCCACCGAGGGCCATGTTGTGACTCACAAAACAGGGAGCAACTTGGGGAAGTAGGGAATGGTTCATGAATGGTCGTAGTGAAAAATTGATGCCAAAATCGTCGTTAAGTGGTACGAAGCGGCGTGCGGAAAATCCCGCACGCGATAGACTCATACACGTAGACAAAGGTGATTACCTTCCAAATTATTGAGATTTTTCCCGAGTTTTCCTGATGAATCGTCCCATCCATCTGTTGCTCCTGGTTGTTGGACTGATTATTTCAGCTCCTGCGTTTTCGGGCGAAAATACTCCCCATTGGTCCTTCCAAGTCCTCGAAAGGCCTGCCGAGCCGGTCCTTCCGGACCGAAGCTGGGTCCGTAACCCCGTCGATGCCTTCGTCCAAGCCGGCCTCCTCGCCGCGAAATTGCAGCCGAACCCCGAGGCGGACAGGCTGACCCTCATCCGTCGCCTCACCATCGATCTCACCGGTTTGCCGCCCACCATCGAGGAAATAGATGCCTACCTCGCCGACCAATCACCCGACGCATACGCTCAGCTCGTTGACCGGCTTTTGGCCTCTCCGCACTACGGCGAGCGCTGGGGACGGCATTGGCTCGACGTCGTACGCTACGTGCAAGGCAAGACCAAGGTGGCCAGCGTCGATCGGGTCGATATGGCGGAACCGTATCGCGACTACGTGATCCGAGCCCTGAATGCCGACAAGCGATACGATCGCTTCGTCACCGAACAGCTCGCGGGAGACTTGCTGCCAGTTTCAAAAGATCCCCTCGCCTCTCTCGACCGCATTGCCGCCCCGGGTTTCCTCTCAATCGGTCCGTGGTTCTCTGATTGTGCAGATCCGAACACGCTGCGGATGGACATCATCGACGAACAGATCTCGGCGACCTCGCAGGCCTTTCTTGGCGTGAACTTCGCGTGCGCACGGTGTCATGACCACCTCTTCGATCCGATCCCCACGCGGGACTACTACGCCCTTGCCGGAATTTTTGGCAGCACCCGTATCGTCGAAACGATGAACGAAAACTGGCGAGACGGGAGGTATCGTCTGACCCGTCCCCAAGCCACGCCGGAAGAAATTACCGCAGCCCGGCAGGTCGCCGATCGCATCACCAACCTGCGCGAGGCCCGTTGGTTTGCTCTCAAGAATACGCGCAAAGAACTCCTCGCAAAAGTGCAACCTCGTCTTGCGGACTACGATCGAGCTCTCGCGGCCCTTCCCGACATGCCGATTGTCGAACTCGAGGCGGAAGATTACCACGGGCAGAATAATGTTCGGCGGGTGGAGCTCGATGGCGAAATGCTCGTCGAGACGCAACGGGCCCGTCTCCAATGGGTGCAGTACCGGCCGACCCTGCCGGTAGCCGGGACCTACACCGTCTACCTTCGCTGTGCAGCACCCGAGTCCTTCCCCGTCGAGCTCAAGCTGGACGGAAAATCGGTCCTCAAAGACCAGCTCATTCCGGCCACCGGGGGCTGGGAGATGGAACACTTCCGCTGGGTGAGTCTCGGTTCGTTTCAATTTCGCAAAGGCACCACCGATGTGCGTCTCTGGGCGCAAGAGCATTCCTCATTGCCCCGCCTCGACAAGATCCGTTTTGTCCGCACCCCTCCCAATCGCTGGCACCTGATCGACGGCCCCGCGAAGGAACACCGCGTCGAGCGCCAGATCCTCTCCGAATTACAGATTGATCGCTCCGCCTGGCCTCCGAACATTGCCGACACCGAACGCTTCGTCACGATCCCCACCCTCGAGGACCTAGACCGCAAGATCGCGACGCTCCAGAATGAGTCCCCGAAGCTGCCCCGCATGCTCGCCGTCACTGACCAAGCGGTCGTGGGAGACGAGCCGGTCCACGTTGCCGGCGACGTCTACAATGTCGAAGCCGAAGCGGTCCCGCGCCACGTGCCGACCTTCGCGGAATCGCTCCTGCCGAGTCCAGGAGTTCCAGCAGGAGCGAGCGGTCGTCTGCAATTGGCAGAATGGATCGTCGATGCCAGAAATCCTCTGACCGCCCGCGTGATCGCGAATCGGCTTTGGCAAGGACACTTCGGCCGCGGCATCGTCGCCACTCCCGGCGACCTCGGTGTTCAGGGGATGAGACCCACCAATCAACCCTTGTTGGATTGGCTCGCAGCGACCCTCATCGATGAAGAATGGTCCCTCAAGGCGGTCCATCGCATCATTGTAAACTCCGCGACCTACCGCATGAGCAGCGCCTCGAACTCTCCTGCCCTGGCTCTCGATCCTGATAACAAACTCCACTGGAGTTACCCGCGTCGCCGACTCGAGGCGGAGGCAATCTACGACGGGATGCTGACCGCCGGCGGCAAGGTTCCGCGCCAGACTAGCGGACAAGTGCTCGATAGCAGCCGCTCGAAAGACCGCGCTCTCTACATCCTCACCTCGAGCCGCTCGCCGCTCGGAATGGGGATCGAAATTCGCAAAATGCTCTCGCTCTTTGGCTACGATCCTTCCGGCGTGCCGGTCCACCAGCGCGACCATGCCCCTACCACCGCACAGTCGCTCTTCTGGCTGAACAACAAATTGCCGGACTACTACGCGACGAAGTTGGCCGAACGCTTGCTCGCAATACCCGAGTTGACCGAGGAAGCGCGACTCACGATGGCCTTTCGAATCGCCATCGGGCGTCCACCCACGCCCGAAGTCATGGCACACACGCGGGCCTACCTCGAACACTGCCGTGCGGTCGCATCCCTCGATGAACGGGAATCATGGAGCCGTGTCTGCCTCGGCATTTTCTCCTCCGATACTTTCAGCTACCTCGAATGAACCCCCTCTTTACAGATTCCCTTCCGACCCTCTCGCGCCGCAATCTCATGGGTATGAGCGGGCTGGCTCTTGCGGACATGCTTACGCGTCAGGCTTGGGCCAACACGACGGGAAGCGCCTCGCTGCTGGAGCCCCATTTTCCGGCTCGTGCCAAACGGATGATCTTCATCTTGTTGGATGGCGGGCTCTCCCAAGTGGATTCCTACGACTATAAGCCGCGCCTCCAAAAGGAACATGGCCAAGCGCTGCCGGAGTCCATTCGCGCTCCGAAATTCACCTTTGCGCAGCGGGGACGCATCATTGGCTCGCCCTTCGATTTTAAACAATGGGGTGAGACCGGACACTGGGCCAGCGACCTCTTTCCGGAGGTCAACCGCAAGTGGATCGACAAGCTCTGCTTCCTCCATTCCCTGCACCACGATAACGAGGACCACACCACCGCGATGTCGATGCTCAACACCGGAATGCCTCGGGAAATCCGGCCAGCGATGGGAAGTTGGCTTCTCTACGGGCTCGGATCCGATAACGGAAACCTGCCCGGCTACATTGATCTCACTCCAAAAGACGGCCGCACTTTTCCCTCCGGATTTCTTCCCTCCGTCTACTCCGGTACGCCGATCATCAAACCGGACAACAAAGTCAAGGGCTTGAAGTGGGACAACCTGACCGCGGGCTTTCAGGGACAACGTGACCATCTCGACTTCATCCGCAGGTTGAACAGTGACGCCAACCCGCTCGAGAGCGAACTCCGCAACCGCGAACTGGCCTTTCGCATGCAGAGCGTTGCGCCCGAAATTATGGATCTCGATCAGGAATCGGAAGCGACCCGTAAGCGATACGGCATCGGCGAGGGCCACACCGACGAATTTGGGCGGACCCTCTTGCTCGCCCGACGCTTTGCCGAATCAGGGGTACGCTACATCACCGCGACCCACTCGACCTCACGCTACGGCAACCTCTGGGACCAACATGCCAACCTGGAAAAAGGGCACCGTGGCAATGCCCATGCCGTTGATCAACCTATCGCCGCCCTTTTGAGTGACCTCGAAGCACGCGGCCTCTTGGACGATACCCTCGTGCTCTGCGGCAGCGAGTTCGGCCGCACTCCGAGTCGCGAACTCTTCGACGGCCAGATGGGGCGCAGCGACAACGGCCGCGATCACAATCCACACGGCTTCACGATGTGGATGGCCGGCGGCGGCACCAAACCCGGATACCATCACGGCGCCACCGACGACTACGGCTTCTACGCCACCCAAAACAAAGTCTCCATCCACGACCTGCACGCCACCATCCTGCACCTCATGGGGATCGATCACGAACGCCTGACCTACCACCATTCCGGCCGCGACTACCGCCTGACCGATGTCTATGGCAAAGTGGTCTCGGAGATTCTCGGGTAGGACGGCCTTCCTCTTTGTAAATGATTTAACCCCATGCCATTCTTTACCCCCTTATCGGCCTGCTGGTAGTCCACCTGCTGACCAGCACAGCCCGATGCGATGACTGGGTTCAAGTAGCCGGTCCGAATGGCAATTTTATTGTCGAGGGCAATGCTCCGCTCAGCTTCAGCGTCGCGCGCAACGAGGCCATTCTGTGGCGTGTTGCAACCCCCTTTCTCCCCCCTCCGCTCCGGTCCACGAGCGGCTTCAAAGCCCTCC
>JAPKCM010000065.1 GCA_028822935.1 Akkermansiaceae bacterium | reverse complement strand
CAGGAGACCTACAGGAGAATAACGCTCCCGTCAGTGAGAAAGGTCTCTCGAATTTCGACTGACGAGCGAGATAATTTATTCTAATTTTTGGGAAATGCGCGCCCTCCTCGTTTCCCTCGTCACCGCTGGTCTTTCCCTCGCTCCGATTTTTCCAAAATCAAACCTACGGTAGAGATTCTTATTGCCGATGGAAAATACACCAGCGGATCTGTCCTGGTGCTGCATCGCGGCGAGGCCGTAGATCAACCTTTCGAAACAGTCATTCAGGAGAAAATTCTAACGCCCCTGAAGCCCTTAATCTACGAAGCGGTCAGAAAATAGCGGTTTTCGTTGAATACAAAGCTCCCTCCATGCGTTAAAGCTAGTGTGATGAAAAGACTTCTTGCTCTCCTCTCAGGCGCTGGCCTGGCCTTCTTTCTCTCGTCCTGCACGGACTACTCTACCGATTACTACGGTAGCGCCGGCTACAGCTCCAGCTACAACTCCGGAGCCAGCGTCGGCATAATTCACACCAGTAATAGCTACTGGGGATATGATCCCTATCGCCGTTCTTATTACGACTACCGTTCGAGCCGTTACTACGACATTCATAACAACCGCTACTGCAGCGCGCCTCCTCGCCGTTACACCGCCGCCGTTTACCCCAGCCACTATCGCCGCGGCCACACCCTCTCCTGCCCTACCCCGATCGCCCGGGTTCGGAGTCCTCACCGGAGTTCGCATGGATCCAGTTACGGACACGGATCTCATGCCTCACATGGGTCCCACAGTTCCTATGAATCATCTTATGGATCCCGCGGTTCAAGCAACTCCCGCCCTTCTTCTTCCTCCTCATATCGCCCGGATCGGATTAGCCAAACTTCAGGCTCCCGCAATTCGAGTGACAGAGGGTCAAGTTCCGGATCCAGCTCTTCCCGTCAACAAAGCAAGACAATGCCCGTTGTCATTCACCGGACTCCCTCGACGACCCGGAGCCAACCTACCGTGCAGCGCGCTCCTCAACGTGTGCAACAACGCAGCACTCCTACGGTGCAACGACGCACCCCAACTGTGCAACGAAGCGCTCCAACGCCACGACCGCCGACTCCCTCACGCGCCCAGAGTCGACCAACCGTAAAATCGGCCCCGGCGCGGTCTCGCTCGACCTCCTCGCCACAGCCGAGCAATCGACGAAAAGTTCGTTAAAAAAATTGATGGTAATATCGCCCACCCCGGCGGACTCATACCGCGACTTACTATCGCCCTCGATCAAGATGCCATGCATCTGTGAGTGAAAGTAATTCTCCTCAAGAAGACGCGTGAAGGGATTCTCACCATAAGGCACCGACGACAAAGTCAGTAAAAGAGCGATCTGCTTCAGCGATCTTAGAGAGAGTAAATTTTCAAATCATCAATGATCGCCTTCTTTGGAATGGCAACTCGCAGAGCCCGCTTCGTCGGATGCGCAATCCCTTCCGACGAAAACGTTCCCACTTCCTTCCCATCGATCGTCACCGTCATTGCATCCCTCTTGATCGTGACCTCGAGCGAATACCATTTCCCAGCTTCCAGCTTGTTCTTAAAACGCTTCGTCTTCGTCTTGAGCATCTTCTGCTGCTCCGGAGTCACCGTTTTATCCAGCTTCGCTTTGCGCATTGCGTTCGCCATCACGCCCGTCTTCAAGTCATTGATCTGAACCGATGTCGTGCTAATTTTCGTCATGCAAAGGTGACCCGCATGCACCTCCTTGAATTTCATATCCGCAAAGTTGAGCCCCAGGCTGTCCTTCTCGCTTGGCAACCGAAAGCGAAGCGACACTTTCCCGTTCTGAAACTCTACCGGATGCACCACCGACACCGCGTGATCCGCCGCCGGATGAAAGGTGATGTGCATCGCCCCATCCTTGAGATCGACCTGCTTATTTCCCTTCGCACGCTTTGCGCTATTCGAAGTCCAACCATTCCCAATCTCCTCCTTCGAATCATCCGACTCGCTCCGCTCAAAATCATCTTCAAAAATCAACTTCTTCTCCGCAATTGCGGAGATCGGACAAAGCAACGCAGCAAACAGGGAAATCGTAAACTTCATGGTTGGAAAGGTTACGTCGAGGATGAGGCGTTCCTGAAGAAATATTTCCACCCTTTTCATCCCCATCGCACTTTGAAGCCGATCTTTTCGTGCCAAAATCCCTGCAATCCAGCAATTACCTCTTTCAAAATACCTAAACTCGAAATAGGCAATCAAAAAACTCCGATTTGGAAAGACCCAAATCATCCCGGATGCCCTAGCCTCTCCCCTTTGTTCCCCATAGAGGGCCCCGGCCGGATCTTTTTTGTTTCCGATTAATCTGGAGAGACTAGCTTGTGGGACAAACTTAGGTCATGTTCGCACGCACAATTTTCTTCCTTTCTCTCATAGGCTCCTCCTGGGGAGCCGTCGCTAATCTCGAAGTCCAATCGGCTTCCAAGATCTCCTTCACCCGGGCCGAGGCCAATGGCCAAGTCACCAACACCGGCGGAGAAGCTCCTAACGTCACCATTTTCTATGGGAACACCGATGGCGGAATGAACCCCGCTTCTTGGAATGAAAATATCGATCTAGGAGCCCAAAGCGGAGGCTTCGAGGCCACCCTCATCAACCTTCAGGAAACGACTCCTTACTTCTATCGCGCTCGTGCCATCAATTCATCCGGCACCAGCTGGTCCGCTTCCGCGGAAACATTCACCACCGGAACGAGCTCGGACGTCTTCATCAATGAGTTCCTATCGAGCAACGACACCATTGCCGTGCCGAACGCATCGGCCGGAATCTTCGACGACTGGATCGAGATCTACAATAGCGGGCCAGCCCTCGACTTGGGCGGCTGGCACCTCACCGATGATCCCAACGACCTCACTCAGTGGACCTTCCCTGCCGGGGCGATCTTGGGCACAGGCGAATATCTCGTGATGATTGCCAATGGTTCCGGCGAACCCGATGCCAATGGAAGCCCTACCACCAATTTTAAACTCTCTTCCGAAGGCGACTTCCTTGCCTTGGTCCGGCCCGATGGAACGATCGGCAGCGAATTCGATCAGGGACGAAGCAACTATCCCGGTCAGACCACCGATATTTCCTATGGCATTCATCCAAACACGGGCGCTTTCGTCTACTTTAGCACTCCCACTCCGGGAGCAGCAAACGACCCTGCTGGAGTGGCTGCCGTCAGCGCCATCGTCGCCTCCCCCAGCCGGGGCTACTACGAAGCGGCACAAACAGTGACCCTTTCCACCGCCACCGCAGGCGCTCAGATCTATTACACCACCGATGGCTCACCGCCCCTCACCTCGACCGGAAACCCTTCGGGAACCGCGACCGCCTACAGTGGCCCGATCACCGTTTCCTCCACCGCCGTCATTCGCAGTGCCGCGACGCTCACCAACTTCACCGCCAGTGACATCGCCAGTCACAGTTACGTCCTCCTCGACATCTCCGGAGCCAACTCAAATGGCACCGACCCCGCCGGCCTGAACTCAAGCTTCCTCGGCCAAACTCGACCCGCTGGTTATGGCGCTCTCGCAACGGGGGACTACAACATGGACCCCGACATCACAAACTCGACCTCGAGTTCCGCGAACCACGGCGGACTCAGCGTGGCGCAAGCGATGCTTCAAGGAATGCGCGACGTTCCCACCATTTCGATTTCTTTACCGAAAAATGATTTTGCCGGCGGCAGTGGCATTTACAGCAACCCGCAATCCAAGAGTCAGGCTGGACAATTCACCTGGGAGAAAGCCTGCTCCGCCGAGTTTATCCCTGCCGAAAATGACACCCGGAGCGACTTCCAGGAAAACTGTGGCCTGCGAGTCCAGGGCGGAGCCAGTCGGACTCCGAGCAAGAGCCCGAAGCACTCACTGAGCTTCCGTTTCCGGAAACGATACGGCGCAGGAAAGCTGAGAGAGGCCCTCTTTCCCGGATCGGATGTCACCGAGTTCAACTCCATTGCACTGCGTGCCGGTTATAACAATTCTTGGATTCACTCAAGCTCATCCCAGCGCGCCGTCGGCTCCATGATCCGCGACCAGTGGATGCGTGAATCGGTGAAGGACATGGGCCACGCCGATGCAGGTGAAGGGTTCCTTGCCCACGTCTTTATCAATGGCCTCTACTGGGGTCTCCACAATATCGCCGAACGCCAGGACAGCGGCCATTACGCAAACCACAATGGCGGCGATGAAGATCTCATCGATGCCCGCAATGGCTCGGATTTCATCAACGGAAACTCCACCGCCTGGAACCGAATGCGCAGCACCGTGGCCGGAGGAAATTGGGACGACATCCAGCAGGTTCTCGATGTCGATACCTACATCGACTACCATCTCCTTCAACGCTTCGGAGCAAATCAGGATCTAAAAACAAGCGGCAATTGGCGCGCCGCCGGTGGAGGTCCCTTTTCCTCCCCCACCGACATGGAGCCCTGGAAACTGTTCTCTTGGGATGGCGAGCGAGTTCTCGAATCGCCCACTGCTAACATTGTCCCGCTCGACCCAATGAACATCCGTAGCAGCATCGAAGCGCTTCCGGAATACCGCCTGCGCTTTGCCGACCGTGCCCGCATGCACCTCACCGGCGACGGCGCCCTCACTCCGGTAAAATGTGCCGAACGCTGGATGAAGTATGCCAATAACATCGATAAGGCCATCATCGCCGAGTCCGCCCGCTGGGGAGACCATCGGAGAAGCTCGCCTTATGATCGAAACAACTGGCTCACCGAGCAAAACCGCCTTTTGACGCGCTACTTTCCCGTGCGCACCAACAACGTCATCAACAGGCTCAGGACTGCCGGGCTCTATTCCGATCTCGAGCCTCCCAGCTTCACCATCGGCGGCGGCGTCAGCTCCGGGGGCTACGTCTCTACCGGCAGCACCCTTTCCGCGACCGGCCAAACAGGCACGATTTACTACACCTCCGATGGCTCCGACCCTTCGCTTCCCGATGGCCGCGTCAATCCGTCCGCCCTTTTCATCGGTTCAGGAACGGAAGACTTCGACATCACCGCATTCGGGACCGATGGCTGGGTTTACCTGAGTGATCCCCTTGCTCAGCAATCCGATAGCAACGTCGTCGAGGGCCACCCTTCTTACAACGAGAACGACTGGAAGCATCCCGACTTCAACGTCAACACATGGGAAGGAGGTTTAGAACCGTCAGGACTTTCAGGACTACTCGCTGGTATAACTGCGAGCAGCATCAACGGATACTCTGCCTCCACCATCATCAATATCGGACCCAGCACCGGACGTTACCCAACTCTTTATTTTCGAAAAGAAATTGAAGTCACCGGCGCCGCCTCGGTCACGCAACTTTCCTTCTCTCTCATCCGCGACGATGGAGCCGTGGTCTACCTCAATGGCCGCGAAATCTTCCGCGATAACTTGGGAAACGGCACTATTTCTTATAGTGATTTCGCACAAGCAAATGCCAGCCCCGAGGGAACGCCCATTACCCACGTCCACAACACGGTCCCGGGTGACCTCGTGGAAGGCTCCAATATCATCGCCATTGAAATCCATAATTCCTCCGGCACCAGTGGCGATCTCGGAGTGGATGTCGCCTTGATCGGTACCCGCCCAATTGCCGGGAACAATTCCATTTCCATCACTGAATCTTCACTAATCACCGCACGTATTTTCGATGGTTCGGATTGGTCCGCGCCCACTCAAGGAATCTTCCTTCTCGAGCAAGCAGCTTCCTTCGAAAATCTTGCCATCACGGAAATCAACTACCACCCACGCGAAGCGACCCTCGCTGAAAAAGCGGCCGCCGCTCCCCTGAGTCTCGAGAACCGCGACCTCTTCGAATTCATCGAGGTGATGAACACGAGCAACGAGCCGCTCAATCTCTCGCAAGCCTTCTTCACCGCAGGGATTGATCTCGCGTTCGAATTCCAGGCTCTCGCGCCCGGCGAACGTGGAGTCGTCGTGCGTGACACCGACGCCTTCACCGCGCGCTACGGAAGCGGCCCTCGCATCGTGGGAACCTTTTCCAGCAGTCTCGACAATGACGGCGAGCTTTTGGCGCTCTCAGATTCCAGTGGCTCGATCATCAAGACTCTCACTTACAATGATTCCGGTTCGTGGCCCTCTCGACCCGACGAAGGAGGATCCACCCTCCAAATCATCGACCCCTCGGCAAGCCCCGACGACCCCAACAACTGGCGCTCTAGTGGCACCTTCCACGGAAGTCCCGGCAGTGAGGATGCCGCGAAAACAGGCTGGATCGTCATCAACGAAGTCAGCACCAACCCATCATCTGGTGGGGACAGCATCGAGCTTTTCAATACGACTGCCAGCGATATCGAAATCAGCGACTGGCTCCTTTCAGACTCGAAGGGTGTCTATTCCTCCTACCGTTTCGGCACGACGACCATCCCTGCTCTGAGCTACCTCACAGTGCCTTCGTCGGCCTTCCAAAACAAGGCGGCCACCGCCGTCTCCGATTACCAGGGAAGCCCGGGCGTCTCCCCTGTCACCATCGTGAGTGATGGCCATGGCCTCGCCACCGGAGAGACGATCACCATTTCAGGATACCCCGGAATTTCGAACTACAATCAGAGCTTCGAAATTATCGTCACGAGCGCTAATGCCTTCCAGATCGACACGCCTTTCCTCGACAACGCCGCCACAAAAGGCGAGTGGGTTTCAGGTCGCGCCTTTGGTCTGAGCAGTGTGAAAGGCGACGATATTTGGCTCGTCGAAGCCGATCGCTCCGGCCCCATTTCCTTTGTCGACCGGGTCGACTTTGCTGCCGCCCGCGAAAATGAAACCCTAGGTCGCTGGCCCGATGGCGATGGTGACGGCTCGCTCTTCACCATGGTCTCTCCCACCCTCGGAAATACCAACAGCGGCCCACTCCTCGGACCTGCCTTCATTTCTGAAGTGCATTACAAGCCACTCGGAGCGTTAAGCCAGCAGTTTGTCGAGCTCACTAACGATTCTGAATCCGCCTTGAACCTGAGCCGCTGGAGACTCCGCGGCGGCTTGGACTTCGACTTCACCGCAACCCACAGCATTCCCGCAGGTGGACAGGCCCTCATCGTTTCCTTCGACCCTGCTTCCGATCCAGCCACCGCTGCCTCCTTCCGCAGCACGTTCAATATCGATGCTGCAGTGATCCTCATCGGTCCCGCGACCGATGGCCCGCTCGACTCCACTTCCGGCACCGTGCGCCTTCAGGAAGGCTTGGTCCACGCGACCGCGAATCCGCAGGTAACCGTCGATGAAATTGACTACCTCTCGACCAACCCATGGCCCCTTCTCGCTGCCACCGGCAACTCGCTCCAGCGCAATGCCCCACTCGCCTTTGGCAATCTTCCCACCTCATGGTTTGCTCTTGCACCAAATCCCGGCAGCTACAGCTCAAGCGGAATCGACTACACCACCTATGCCGCCAGCAATGGATTGGGTGGACCGCTGGATGATGACGATGGCGACGGCTCGGCCAATATCATCGAGTTCGCCACCGGTTCGAACCCCTCTGATTCCGCCAGCCTTCCTCTGGGTTTCGGAAATGGAAATGTCGTCACCTTTAACCGCAATCTTCAAGCCGAGGGCGTCGCACTCATCTTGGAATCGTCTCCTGATCTGGAAACCTGGACCAACACAACGACTTCTGAAGGAGCGACTCAAGGCGCGCTGCAAAATCGCTTCGTCAATTTTGACCCTACAAGCGAAGCCAATCATTATTGGAGGTTAACGGTAGCCCTTCCTTAGAAATCTTTCAAAATCTTGTCGTTGCAAGATGCCGATGAAGGGGCCACTTTTCAGGTACACTGTATGACACATTTTGCTTACTTTTCCGCCTTCTGGGGCTTCATTTCCTTTGCCGGCTTCGCTAGCGCGCAGAGTCCTACCGACATTAGCTTCTCGGGCAGCACCGTAAGCGGAGCCGCAAATGTCGGCTCTCTCGCGGGGTCCTTCACCACAACTGATCCCACCGCTGGAGACGCCTTCACTTACTCCTTCGTTACTGGTTCAGGAGACACGCATAATGGCCGATTCGACATCCAAAACGACCAGCTCTTCGTCGATCGCGATCTCTCCTCCTTACCGAGCGAAAGCTTCCTCACCATCCGCGTGCGCACCACGGACGCTTCTTCGAATTTTTTCGAAAAAGAGTTCAACCTCCAGATCGTCAACGACTCTGATGCCGACGGCCTCGATGACTCCTGGGAACTCAGCTATTTTCCAGATCTCACTACTGTCAGCGGATCGGATAACAGCGACAGTGACACGCTGGACAACCTAGCCGAGCAAGCAGCGGGCACCGATCCCACCCTCTCCGACACCGATACCGATGGGCTCGATGACAATGTCGAAACCAACACCGACGTCTACAACTCTCCAACCGACACTGGCTCCAATCCTCTCAATCCCGATTCCGATGGTGACGGCCTCAACGATGGCGTCGAAGTCGATTCGGCAAATGGCTTCGTCACCAATCCCAATCTCGCGGATACCGACAGCGATGGCTTTTTTGACCAAAACGAAATCACGCGCGGCCACGACCCCACCCTTTCAAGCGACTTCCCGACCGGACTCCTGCCGCTCGTCCTCAACGAAATCGTGACGGACAACGTAACGGGCATCGAAGACGGAAACGAAAAGCGCACAGACTGGGTCGAGATCTTCAACCCGAACGCGCAGGCTCTCAATCTGGACGACTTCTATCTCACCGACGACCCCACCAACCTCACCAAATGGAGCTTCCCCTCCATCGAGATTGGAGGAAATGGATACCTCATCGTCTTCGCCTCCGGAGATGGCGTGCAAGATCCAACGGGCCACCCGCATGCCAACTTCCGACTCGGAAGTTCCGGTGAATTCCTCGCCCTCGTCAGCCCGAATGGCAGCACCATCGACGACCTCTTTTCTCCCGCTTACCCGGAACAATTTACCAACATTTCCTACGGCCGTATCAATAGCGGTGGCTTTGCTTACTTCGCAAACCCAAGCCCTGGTTCGGCAAATAGCTCCGGCGCTCCCGGTGTCGTTAAGGATACGAGGTTCACGGCAGACCGCGGCTTCTACGACAATCCCTTCCAGCTCGAGATCCTCTCGGACACGCCCAATGCCCAGATCCGCTACACCCTCAACGGATCACTCCCCACCCCCACCAGCGGCACCATCTACAGCGGCCCGATCGGCATCTCCACCACGACCAACGTCCGCGCGATCGCCTCGCTCCCCGGAACGGATTGGCTTCCGACCAATGTCGACACCCACACATACCTCTTTGTCGATCACGTCGCCCAGCAACCTGCCAACCCAGCAGGCTGGGCCACCGATTGGGGCTACGATAGTCAGATTGATTCCAACGATGGCGGCCGAAATGGCATCGTCACTGCCGATTACGAAATGGACCCGCGCGTGGTGAACGACACCCTCGGTCTCCGGGACGCGGATCACAGCATGCGTAATGCTCTCCTCGACATTCCCAGCGTATCAGTCTCGATGGAGCAACTCGAAATCGTCGCCTCCGAGGCCCAACGCCGAGCCGGAGCCACCCGGAGTCTTTACGGAACGCCTAAGCTCCGCTTTGAGAAAATCTGCTCGGTCGAATATATCCTCCCGGATGGATCGAAGGGCTTTCAGGAAGACTGTAAAATCGAGACCCACGGAAACTCCTCCCGTACCCCATGGCGGATGCAGAAGCATTCCCTCCGCCTCACCTTTTCTTCCACCGTGGGAATTGGAAAACTGAACTACGATCTCTTCCCCGACTCTCCCGTCGATGAATTCAACAAGCTCGTCCTCCGCGCCTGCTTCACCGATTCATGGGCTCTCAATTCCTGGTCCTCCGCCCGCTATCGTCCCAACGATGCGCAATACATTCGCGACGTCTGGATGAAGGATTCCATGAAGGAAATGGGCCACGCTTCGGGTCACGGAAATTTCGTCCACCTCTATTTAAACGGCGTCTATTTTGGCGTTCACAACCTCGCTGAGCGCATCGAAGACGATTGGTATTCCGAGCACATTGGCGGAGAAAAAGAAGACTGGATCATCAATAAGGATCTCGATTCTCCACCGACTCGCTGGAACCAGATGTTAGGTCTGGCAGCCACCGCTCGAACCGACAACGCGGCCTATGAAACGGTCAAAGATTTCCTCGACGTCGAAAACTACGCGGACTACATGCTCCTCCACTTTTTCGCCGACTCGGAAGATTGGCCCCACCACAACGGCTACGCTGCCGCAAACGTAGACAGCGGTGACGGTAAGTTTCGCTTTCAGGTCTGGGACCAGGAAATCGCCCTCGATAAGTTTTCCTGGAATCGATACGACGACAGCCGCGGCGGAGGTGCCCCTTTCCAGAGACTGCGTCAAAATGAAGAATTCCGTATGCTCTTCGCCGACCGGGTCTACAAGCACATGTTCAATGGCGGAGCCCTCTCGGTCGCAACCGCAGGCCGGAACTACTTGAGACGAGCCAATGAAATCGACAAAGCGATCGTGGCCGAATCCGCCCGCTGGGGAGATGTCCAGGAAACCACTCCTTACGGAAATAATCCCGGATCTCAGACTGGAGTCGATCAGGACAGCCACCCGCCTCTGCTCAATAACCCGGTCTACTTCACCCGGGAACAGCACTGGGTCGTCGAGCGCGACAACATCCTCAATCACTACCTCCCGGTTCTCCACGATCAAAGCGATAGACGCTCTATCGTTCGCGAACTGAGAGCCGAAAACCTCTATCCCTCCATCAACCCACCAGTCTACTCCCAATTGGGTGGAGTGGTCCCCGTGAATTTTGAACTCAGCCTCACCTCCGAAAACGGTGGGGTTTACTACACCACGGATGGCTCGGATCCGCGCGCAGTCGGCGGAGACATCGGCGCTACCGCTGGAAGCTTCGGCGCTCCGAGCTTCGAGGGCATCTTTGGCTACGATGCCCTTGATTGGAACTTCCTAGACACCGCCGTCGCACAATCGTCCAGCAATATCGTGGTGGGAAATGCCGCCTACGGCACCGGTGATTGGAAGCATCCATCCTTCGATGATTCCAGTTGGGGCAATGGCCAGGCCCCTCTAGGCGGTGGACGAGTCAACGCACTCACCAAAAATCAAGAGATCACGATCGGCTCTACTGTCTATTTGCGAAAAGAAATCACGATCACTGATGCCTCCAACTACCTCAGTCTGAAGTTCTCCTCAATCCACGACGACGGCATCATCGTCTATCTCAACGGACACGAACTCTACCGACTCAACATGGCCGGCGGGACGGTCGCTTTCACCGACTTTGCCATCGCAAACGGCGACGAAAATAATGCCACCGATAGCGAGCACACCCTCCTGGCAGGCCAACTCCTGAATGGCGTCAACGTCATCGCAGTAGAACTCCACAACCGCAGTGCCACCAGCGGCGACTTGGGGATCGACATGAAACTCGACGCCCTCAAATCAGCGACGGCTGGAAACACCCTGAATCTCGCCTCCACCGGCACCGTGAAAAGCCGGACCCGCACTACCGGCGGAGAATGGTCTGCGCTCCGGGAAGTCGATTTCATTGTCGGGATTCCAGCAGCAACCGGAAACCTCGTAATTTCCGAGATCATGTATAACCCGCAGGGACCTGACGAAGACCTCGAGTTCATCGAACTCTTCAACATCAGCGAGCAAGCCCTCGACCTCACCAACGTCTCATTCGCCGATGGCATCGGCTATGACTTCCCCACTGGCTTTGTCATCCCCTCGGGAGGCCGAGTCGTGATCGTGAAAGACCAAATCGCCTTTGCCGCCAACTATCCCACCAATGGAATCGTCATCGCGCCCGGAACTTTCTCCAGCAGCCTCTCGAATAGTGGTGAGGATCTGATTCTGAACGCAAACGATGGCAGCCCCATTCAGAGCTTTAAGTATTTTGCCGATGGCACCGCCGGATGGCCCACGACGCCGGATGGTTTCGGGCCTTCCATGGTCCTGGTAGATCCTCTCAGCAATCCTGACCCCTCGCTCGGGAGCAATTGGGAAGCCTCAGCGAACAGTGGTGGGACCCCGGGCACCGGAGTTGAGAAACCATTTCCCGCCAATCCCGACGAAGACCTCGATAGCGATGGCCTCAATGCGCTCGCAGAATACTTCTTTGGGACTTCTGATGATTCCGAAAACGAAAATCCCGTCTTAGCGACCTTCGTTGACGGCGAGGTTCTCCTCACCTTCCCTCGCGATCCCGCGGCATCTGCCGCCCAAGCCGTCATTGAACTCTCAGATGACCTCATCACTTGGGAGGAGGACCCGACTTCCATCACCGCGCAAGCAAGTAGTGCGCTCGATGATGGTCGCGCTTTGGACCGCTACTCCGTCGATCAGGCATCGCCGAAGAAGTTTGTGCGCGTGCGCATCATGCAAACTCCGTGACCTACTTCTGGTGGGCCAAGATAAAGTCCACAATGGGCTTCGGATCCTTCAAGCTATGAGGGTGATGACCCACGCCCGGCTTTCGGATGACCTTGATCTCGCCTCCAAGCTCACGATAGCGCTTCTCGATCACATCAGAGTTTTCTGCCACCGGAACGATCTTGTCGGCTTCCCCGACGACGTGGATCAAGGCGACCTTATGCCTGGCAAGCGGAGCGAGATTATCGACGGGATTTTTTGAGTAAGCCCTCGCCTCTTCCTCGGTGAGTTTATAGGCCTTCAAGATGGCCGGATTGATCTTGGGCCAGCTTTTAAAATCGCAGACCGGCGCATCGCCATAAATGCAATTCACCTTCTCGGGATTCTTGGCCGCCCAATTGTAAACGATGAGTCCGCCCCGGGACATGCCCTCAAGGTTCACTTTCTTCGCGAACCCTTTCTTTTCGGTCAGGTGCGCATAAAAACGATCCCATCGGGCCACCGCCTCAGGCGCTCCGTAAAGACCGGCGATATCGCAGAAGGCCACATGAAACCCTGCCTTCAATAAGGCGACATCGGTCTGAGGTTCGTGCCCGAAAAACCGAGCCCGGATGATCCACGGTTTCCCCGCAGCTCCCTTTTTCGGAACCACCATTTTACAATTAAGATCACCGACCTTAAAATCATATTGCTCAAAGCCATGAAAATTCCCCTTCTTTCCGGGCCAGGGAGCTTCGTCCGCAAGAGCCGAAATTACCGGACTCATCACCATGAGCATCAAAATCACAAAACGTTTGGAGAGATTCATCTGCACTAGAGAACGCGAGCGCACGCTGGAATATTTCTGCTTCATTGCCGATTCTTCCATCAGGGCTATTGTGACCTGAGCTTAAATGAATATCCCAACCCTCAGCGGCATCATCCGACGCCGTCTCCTCCTGAACTATCGCATCGCTCCCGAGTTCGTGAACCCCCTCCTTCCAAAAGGCTTTCGGCCCAAACTGGTGCAGGGGTATTCAATTGCCGGAATCTGCCTCATTCGTTTAGAGAAGGTTCGTCCTAAAGGCCTCCCTGAATTTCTCGGGATCTCCAGTGAGAACTCCGCCCATCGCTTCGCGGTAGAATGGCATGATGGCCACGACTCGAAGGAAGGCGTGTTTGTTCCCCGTCGGGACACCGATTCACGGCTCAACTCACTCGCGGGTGGACGCATCTTTCCGGGCGTTCATCATCTCTCCCGCTTCGAAGTGGAGGATCAACAGGATCTCGTAAAAATGGTCGTTCGGGATGGAAAAGACTCCCCGCTGATAGATCTCGAAGTTCACCCGGCGAACGAGTTGCCCGACACCTCAATATTTTCATCGCTCGCAGAATCATCGGACTTCTTCGAAGCCGGTTGCATCGGCTACTCGGCTCGGCCCGATTCTTGTGTGCTCGACGGGCTTCTCCTAAAGGTTCCTGACTGGAAAGCTTCCGCCCTGTCCGTCTCGAAGATCCGGTCCCGCTACTTCGATGACTCGGAACGTTTCCCCGCAGGCAGCATCACCTTCGATCACGCCCTCCTGATGCGAGACATTCCCCACGAATGGCACTCCGAGCCCCAGATCCAGGCCTAAATGTGCTCTTGGTAGAGCGGCTTAATCACGAGCTCCGGCACCACTACGGTTGGCGGCAATTGAGCAATCGTCACGATCAAAGAAGCGATGTCCTCGGGATGCACCATGCGCGCTTTCTGCTCATCGGGAACCGGGACCGGACGGTCATTGAGAATGGGCGTGTTGATTTCACCGGGGCAGATGCTCGTGATACGAATCCCATTCTCTTGTTCCTCGGCACCCACTCCTGAAGCGAGACCGGTAACGCCAAATTTCGAGGCGGCATAAGCAGCGCCCGCGAGCGGATAGGCCCGGAGTCCTGCAATCGAGGAGATATTGAAAATGAGGCCGTCCTTTTTCTCCCTCATCGCAGGTAAGGAAGCATGAAGAATGTTGAAAAAACCCGTGCAGTTGATCGCCATCACTTTATCAAAGTCCTCGGGCGTGAGAACCTCCATGCGCCGATTCGCGATATTGATCCCCGCCGCATTAACCACGATTTCAGGAGCCTTGATCTTCGCAAAGAGCGCGGCCACGTCATCGCGATCGGAAATATCACATGCCACCACGTTGAGAGAATCTCCGGCCACTTCGCGGAGCTTGGCTTCATTGCGACCACAGATCGTGACCTCGCATCCGGCTGCTTGAAGAGCCCGCGCGGCACCAAGACCGACACCGCTGCCACCACCGGTGACGAGGACTGATTTTCCTGAGAGTGAGTTCATTTAGTCGAAAATAGGGTAAAAGGTATTGAAAGCGACTTCCCCGAAAACGCCGGGGTCGTTGAAGCGCCGGCGTTGATCGAGAGCTGAAATGGTCGCCAGTTCCTCCGTGCTGAGCACGAAATCGAGATGAAGGTTCTCGCGAAGACGCTCGGGATTCTGCGTCTTGGGAATCGGAATCGTCCCCCGCTGCATCGCCCAGCGAATGAGAATCTGAGCCGGAGTACGATCATGGGCACTGGCGATACTGACGATGGTCTCGTGATCCAAAAGACGATCGCATTCTTCCGCCATTCCCAGAGTGAGGTAGGAATCAGCACCGAAGGGAGAAAAGGCGGTGACCGCAATATCCTCGGACTGCGCGTAGCGAAGGAGAGCATCTTGGCAGAGGTAAGGATGCATCTCCACCTGAAGAACCGAGGGCTTGATCCGCGCATAGCTGAGGACATCTCGGAGTCCGGCAGCAGTGAGGTTGCAAACACCAATGCGCTTCACCAATCCCGCCTCAACAAGTTCTTCCATCGCGGCCCAGGTATCCGCGTAAGAGACTTGGATCGGCTTCATCGCGGCATTCTCTTCGGCTGGATTCACCCAACCTGCAGGGTAGCGCTCTGCGGGATCCACGTATTCCAGCGCGATCGGAAAATGGATGAGATAGAGGTCCAAATACTCAAGCCCCAGGTCCTTCAGCGATCGCTCGCACGCCGCGCGCACATGCTGCGGTTCGTGGTCGGTATTCCAGAGCTTCGAGGTCACCCAAAGGTCTTCCCGACTGCAAAGGCCCGCTTTAAGCGCCGAAGCGATCCCTTTTCCAACGAGTTTCTCGTTGCCGTAGTCTGCCGCACAATCGAGATGGCGGTAGCCGACTTCGATCGCTTCGTGAATGACCGAGGGCGCCAACTCATCGGCAATTTTCCAAGTGCCAAGACCAGGAGACGGAAAGGCGGAGCCATCGGGAAGCAAATGAGCGGACACGTGCGGAGATTATGACCTCGTGAAAAGGATGCCAGCCTCCTTTGAAATTCAGGCAAAAAAAATGCCAGGAAACCACGGCAATGGAGGACAAGCTGGGGCTGCTTCGTTTCCGACCTGACCCGGTCCACCAGCCCACACTCCGCGGTTCCTGACAAGGAGAGGAGGTAAGTGAGGAAGCCGAAAAGGGCAACGACAAATTAACGAGCCGAAAAAAGATGTCACAAAATTGGCCCGCGACACCAATAACAGTGAATGCTAACTTCACTAACCTCCTTTAAGCTCATGAAAAAATCCTATCTCCTCCCCCTTCTCGCCTCCCAGGCCTTCGCCAACCCAGGCCTCACCATTTACAATCAAGGAATCGCAGTCGTCCGCGAAACCATCCCACTGAACCTAAAAGCGGGCGTCACCGAAGTCTCTTTTGATCAAGCGACCGCCCAAGTCCGCCCCGACTCCGTCGTCCTCCGTGATCCCTCCGGAAAAATCGCCTTCTCCGTCCTCGAGCAAGGCTACCGAAACGATCCCGTGTCCCAGTCCCTCCTCCTCCAGCACTTCGAGGGAAAGGAGATCACCTTTAAACGGCAAAACCAGGATGGCACCTTCGACTTAATCAAAGGAGAAATCGTCCGCTCGGGCTACGTCCCCGGAGGCCGCCACCAATCCCCCATCATCAAGATCGGCAGCCAGATGCAGTTCTCCCTACCCGGCGAGCCCCTCTTCCCCGCCCTCGGAAACGACTCCATTCTCCGCCCCACCTTAAATTGGCAAATCGACAGCGATGCGGAAGCCAAGTTCGACGCCCAACTCTCCTACATGAGCGGTGGGTTCAGCTGGGAAGCGACCTACAATGTCATCGCCCCCGAAAAAGGAGAAACCGTCACCATCAATGGCTGGGTCACCCTCAGTAACAAGAGCGGCACGGCCTTCCGCGATGCAACCGTCAAACTTGTCGCCGGCGATGTGAACGTCAATCGACCTCAGCCGATGATGATGTCATCTGCGAGTTCCTTTTCGAAGAGGTCCAAGGGCGAGGGCAAAAAAGTCACCGAAAAATCATTCGATGACTTCCACCTTTACGGCCTCCCTCGCCCTCTCACCCTGCGTGACCAGGAATCCAAGCAAGTCGAGTTTCTCGGATCATCGAAAGTGAAGGCGAAAAAAGTCTATCTCTACGCCCCTGTCCGCCACCGCTTCTACGGCGGCTGGAACGTCAATCCCATGACCCAAGAATACTCCAAGGACGTCGTTACTTCTTGGGAATTTAAGAACTCGAAAGAGAACGGCCTCGGCGTCCCCTTCCCCGCCGGAACGATGCGCTTTTACCGCAGCGATGAAGCCGATGGAAATCTCGAGTTTGTCGGTGAAAACAAGATCAAACACACCCCGAAGAACGAAATCATTTCCGTGCAAACGGGAACCGCCTTTGACCTCCTCGGTGAACACAAGACGACCGATTTCAAAGCCAGCTCCGACAAAAAATGGGCACGGGAAAGCTTCGAGATCACTCTCACCAACCGTTCCGAAGAAGAAAAAACAATCACCATCCGCGAGCCGCTCTGGCGCTGGTCCAACTGCAAGATTGAAAAGCCTTCCATGGAATTCACCAAGATCAACGCGAACACGATTGAGTTCAAAGTCGTTGTCCCCGCCGATAGTAAAAAGACCGTGACCTACACCGCTTACTACTCCGCTAACTAAGAGGACTTCGGTAGCGACAATCGCCCTTCTGCTCTCACGATCTTCCCTTGGTAAAGAAAACGCTCATAAAGAGAGCTAACCCAATTCTAACAAGCCGTTTTCTCAACCTTAAAATTAACTCATTCCCTGGATGGCTTCCGCTCACCCGGCAGCAAACCCTAACCCTCCGCGCGCTTCTCGTTCCAGAAAGCATCCATCTGCTTAAGCGTGGCGTCTTCCAGAGAAACTCCGGCCTTCTTGAGGCCCTTCTCGATGTGGCCAAAACGATCGAGAAATTTCTGATTCGTTCCCTCAAGAGCAATCTCGGGATCGACTCCCAGTTTCCGGGCAAGATTAGTGACAATAAAAAGAAGGTCTCCGATCTCAGATTGAAGTTCGGTACTCGCGGGATCTCCCACCTGATGCTTCGCAAGCTCTTCTTTCACCTCGCCAAATTCTTCCTCGATCTTTTCCACGATCCCATCGGTCGCGGGCCAGTCGAAGCCCACTTTGCTGGCCTTCTTCTGAAGCTTGGCGGAGCGCAGTAATGCAGGAAGACCCTTTCCCACGCCGTGGAGGTAAGGTTTCTCTTCGTCGCCCTTCTCCGCTCGTTTGATTTCCTCCCACTGCATCAAGACGCCATCGGTCGAAGAAACATCGGACGATCCGTAAACATGAGGATGCCGACGAACGAGCTTCTCGGAAATACCACGCGCTATGCTGTCGAAATCAAAACGATCATCCTCTTGCGCGATCTCGGCATGAAAGACCACCTGGAGGAGGACATCCCCGAGTTCCTCTTCAAGATTTCTATCATCGCCTGCCTTGATTGCGGCCACCGTTTCGTAGGTTTCCTCGATGAGATTCGATACCAACGATCCGTGCGACTGCTCCGCATCCCAGGGACATCCACCCGGAGCCCGCAAGCGATGCATGATGGCCCGGAGTCTCTCAATTTGTCGACCCGGCTCGGCGCAGGTCATCATTTCCTCATCGGTCATCGTTTTCGGGCTTTATCGAGGGTTTGCCGCTCCTTGTCGTTGAGCGACTGAATCCCGTGATCGCTGATTTTTTCGAGAATGCGATCAACCTCTTTGTTGAGCTCGATGGGAGATTGCTCAATTTCCCGCACCTCCTTTGCCTGCCTCACCTTCGGCGAAGAGGACGAGCCGGTCCCAATCTCAGAAACGTTGATCAGCCAAGTGCGCAGAGGTTTATACTTGATGAAGGAGAGGCCTAAAAGAGCGCCTCCGAGGTGGCCCGCAGCTCCTCCTGCGTTATCGAGACCAAAGATGACCGTAATCACCTGGAGGGCAAAGTAGGCGATCGCGAAAGTCTTCATCTTCATCGGGATACAGAAAAAGAGAAGGATCCTGGCATTCGGCGCGATCTTGTAGAACGCCGCAAGAATGCCGAAAAGTCCCGCCGAGGCCCCGACCAAAGGGACCGTCGCAGGATAATCGAACATGCCCGGGACAAAAAAGAGGATGGTATAAAAGAGAGCTCCCGCGATGCCGCAAAGAAGGTAGTAGAAGACGAAGGGTCGGCTTCCCATCCAGCGCTCCACGTGCGGCGCGAAAAAGACCATCCCAATCATATTCCCAAGAAGGTGCCCGCCATCACCATGGAGAAACTGGAAGGTGAAAAGGCGCCAGATTTGAAAGTGGTAGAGACCTTCAGTGATGGAAAAGTGTCCCCAGATGTCCAAACTAGTCATATAGTGGAGAGGAGCACCCGAAGGCGTCATCAAGGCCCCGATAAAGAAAATCACGACATTCGCAATGATCAGTTGCTTGGTGATCGGTGCACCCTCGAAAAAAGCAGGCCGCTGGGGGCCAAGCCCATCCGGTCTCATGTAATCGCGATCTTCGTAACCCACGGCGGAGAATTAACAGATTAAGCCTAGGGGTAAAGCATCTTGAGCTTCACGGGAGACTTAGAAATTTTCACCACCGCCTTGGAAAACTTGGGCCGGGCAATCTTGGAGTAGTTCGAAATCACAAATCCTTCCTTGGGGTAGCCAAAGAAGTTCTTGTCGATCTTGTTGTTCTTATTCTCGTCATGCAAGACCACCACGGCGTAATTGCCCGGCTTGAGATCCTGAATCTTGAACAAGATTTTTCCCTTCCGGGCTTTCTGGGTCAATCGATGGAGAGCCTTCTCACTGTCATCTGGGAAGCCCTCGGCTTTCTCATAAACGAGAAGCGCGATCCGGCCGCCCTCATTCCTGACTCCCGAAATTTCGAACGTAATTTCAGCACGAACCAAGGCCGTGAAAAGGAAGAGAAAAAGGAAAAATTTCATGGATTGTTGAGCCCTCGATGAAGCTTACTTGGCGATGCAGTAGATCGCCTTATTGGACCGCAGGTAGATTGCGTCCTTCGCGAGAGCCGGAGTGGCATTGAAGTCGGATTCGTCCCCGAGGGAGTTCACTCCGACCTGCTTCATCTCTTTATTGGCCTCGAAGATGAAAGTGCCGTCTCTCCGGCTCACTGCCACGAGCTTGTCGCCGATTCGCAGGAGCGAGGCATAGAAGCTGAACTTCTTCCGCTTCTTGATGCTCTCAATCGTCCGCTTCGTCAGTGTTTCACCGGTCTTCAAATCCATGACAATCACGGTCGCCTCATCATTGACCCAGTGGAGTAAGCCGTCTTGATACACCGAACTCGGGACGTAAGAGAAGGTCTTGCTGCGCCAGAGAATCTTGTCCGTCACGTCACCTGATCCGCCACCTTTGATCGCGATGGCGCCCTTGCGAGGATATCCACCTGTCGTGAAGAGAACGTCCCCGGCGCTAATGACACTGGGGGTAATGTTTCCTGGAATTTCGGACTTTGCCCACCAGAGTTTTTTGCCCGTCTTGGGATCAAGGGCGAAAAGTTCGTCGGGAGCGGCAATCACCAGTTCGCTTCTCCCGTCCTTCGGCGCGTGAAGCGTCGGCGTGTTGTAAGTGAGCTCGAGCTGTTTCGACTCATAGCGCCACTTTTCTTGACCCGTCGTTTTTTCCAAGGCGATGATCGCCTTGGATTCGTCCGAGGCATTCACGATGAGGAGATCTCCATAAAGGATGGGACTGGCCGCAGAGCCCCAGCGACGATTGCTCGAGGAATCTCCCACATCTTTACTCCAGACCTTTTCGCCCTCGAGCGTGAAGGCATGCACGCCCGACTTCCCGAAAAAGGCGAAAACGTGCTTTCCATCGGTCACCGGGGTGGGACTGGCATAGCCATGCTCAGTGAGATAGCCGCGATAGTCATCGTCGGGGTTCGCCAGCGGGATTTTCTTCTCCCAAAGAATTTTTCCGCTCGCTCGATCGAGACAGAGAAGGGAACGGCCCAAATTCTCGGGTTCACCGATGTTTTTCTGATCGATGCCGTAGCCCGTGTAACAGGTGACGAAGAGCTTGTTCTCCCAATAAATGGGGCTGGAGCTTCCGGGTCCGGGAAGGTCCGTCTTCCACTTCACATTTTCATTGGCTCCCCATTTCAGAGGGATCCCGGAGCCATCGATCGCGGCCACTCCATCGGATCCCCGGAACTGAGGCCAAGTCTCAGCAGAAAGCGTGGAGTGGGATAGGAGAAGGAGAGAGAGGCTAAAAATGGCTCTTTTCATGGTGGGAGCCTAGCCGTTTCAAAATCGAGCGCAACTCGGTTTAGTCGATCTTCGGAGGGAGGACCGGAGGCCGATCGGGTCCCGGCTTCGGCGGAAGCGCCGGCGGTTCCTGCTGCCTCTTGATCTCCACCTCGTCGATTCGGATGGTGTAAGAACCCATCGGCTTCACTTCCCAACCCGCAGCGAGATCTGCCTTGTCGGTAAGCCGCCGCGCCTGCAGGTAGGTGTTGAAGGAGTTTGGATGCACATGGAAATAAAGAACGGCGCGCGAATTACGGGACACCTTTTTTAAAATGCTGGCGAAGGGAGTGTTCGAGTCAGCAAGGTCCGCAAGAGAGGTTCCTCCCAACTTGTGGTCAGGAGTCACCACGATGTGCATCCTCGTTGCAGTAGGGTAAGCGACGAGCACCACCTTCTGCTTGCGCGAGTTCTGGAAGTCAAAGTCCTTGAAGTGCTCCAGGATCGGTCCTGACTGAAAGATGTATCCATCGGCACCCGGCCTCTTGATCCGCTCGTTCGGAAAGTCCCGGCGGTTCTTTTTGAACTCCTCTTCAAAGAGCTTCAGCGGAGTGAAAGGATCAATAAAGTGCACCCGATCATTGATTACCAGGGCGTGGTAGATCTCCGCATTTCTGGGAATGGCCCGGCTGGTCGGAATGCTCACCACCGTGGGATCCACCTCGAGGACCGGAGTTTCATCGAGAAGCGCTTCCAGACGGGCGATCTCATCTTGAACTTTCTTGCTTGTTTCGGCCTCCCTATCCCGGTCTATCCGCGCCTTTTCCTCCAACTTCTTGAGTTCATCGAGGTCGACCAACAAATCCTCGTTCTCCTTGAGGTTCTTTTCGAGAAGAGCCAGCTGACGTATTTCGGCTTCCACCGCTTCGGGAGTGGGAGCTTCTTTCGTAAGAAGTTTCTCGAACTTCACCACTTGCTTCTCCAACTCTTGCGTCTTTTTCTCCGAGGCGATGACTTGCTCGGAGGTGGCGGGTTGGAGATCTTCGAGAAATTGCACGACCTTCTGACTGACATCGGCCTGCACCAAGATGAGGACGAGAATGAGAACCGCTACCACATTGGTCAGCGCATCCATGAGCGAGTCAAGATTGACTCCCTCATTTGAGTTGGATTTGCGTCGGCGGGCCATGGCTTGCTAGCGTTTAAAATTCGAAAGATCGATATTCCCGTCATTCGGAATCGGAAGCTTTCCGGTGGGTAACTTATACTTGAGTTCCGCAGTACTCACGGCCCAGCCATACGACGGATTTCCGGACTTACGGATGAGAAAGAGGACCATCGATTCGCGCGTCTTTTTCACCTGATCGAGATATTCATGGTAGACCCCGCTATTGCGAATGGCGGCGGTGGAAATCGTCTTGGGCCCACCCTCGGCATCAAGAAGAACGATTCCGGTTGAATTGCATTCCACAAAGAAAATCTCGTCAGGCCCGCGCTCGCCGATCCCCCGCGGTTGCACCACGACTGATCCCTTCGGTTTGGGGGCTTCCTTCCGGGATTTGAGTTCATCTTGCAGCGCCTTCAGGCGCTTTGAAAGCGGTGGACGTTCTAGGCGAATCGCCTTCGTTTCCTTGATCAGGTTCTCAACCTGTTTCTGCAATGCGACATCGGTGAGCTTGGGGGCCTTCGCCTTTTGAAGATTCTCTAATTTCATCGTGATTACGATCTTGGCGTCCTCAACTTTCGCCATTTCGGAAACGGTCGCTTTTTCCTTCACCAACTCCTTTTTCAGTTCTTCGATGACCTTTTTCTGATCATCGGCTTGAGCAAGGAGATCGCGATTTCTAAACGCGCGTTCCATTTCCTCTTCGGTGCGCCCACTCTTCTCCATCTGCTGAACCTGCAACATCACGCTGATCATGAGCGTGAGAATCCCGATGAGACACGCAAGGATGCTCATGAAGGGAAACAGGGAAACCCCGTTTTCTTTGTCTTGAGGTCGGCGCGCCACGGTGCTCTAGGACTTTGAAAAAAAGCCCCGCTTTTTCTTGGCCTCGTTGGGGATTTTGTTTTCGCCCAAATCCTTGAGCGAGCGGTTGATGGTATCGACGCCGTGCGCGATATTTTCGAAGGTTCGCTCCAACTGCATGTGCGATTTCAGGAAGACCTCGCTGCTGGTATCCGACATCTTGGTCACCGCTTCGGTGAAGGATGTTTCCACGAGCGACTGATGCACGTCCAAGCGCTTCTGGAGATTCTCTCCCGTCTGACTCAGCAGGCGTGATGCTTCGTTAAGATTCACGAGGAAAGTCTCATGGGCCCGCGCGAGCGAGCTGACCAACTGCGGAATGCTATCAGCTTGCTCCATCAATTCTTCGCCGACCAGGGTTCTGCTGTCATTGAGCTTGGGCAAAAGTTTCTCCACGCAAAAGGCGTCGATCATCGTGAGTGTTTCGTCTTCCTTCTTCTGAACCACGGACAGCGGAAAGCTCATGAGAATACTCAAAATCAAGCCCAACAAAGTGGTATCGAAGGCCACTCCTAATCCTCCTGTGAGACTGTTGATCGATTCCTTGAGGGCCTCGGCATCATTGGCATCCCCCATCGCCAGCGATCCCACTGCCACTGAAAGTCCCATCACCGTCCCAATAAATCCAAGGATTGGAATGGCCCACAAAAAGACCTTCACGAGGGAAAACGAACTACTGGAGCGATTGGCATCGATATCCGACTGCGTGTTCAAAAAGGCGGCCGTCTCCCCATTATTTACGCGGGATTCGAAGAGTTCGAGTGCCTTACGAATACGATTTACGATGAGGCTATCACGCAAAGAAAGAGGCACATTGTAAATATTGTCGATGAAATTACCGACATTTCCTGAGTGGATTTCCTTGCCCAGATGTTCCGGGAAGAGGTTAAGCAGAGCCGCGCGCGCTTGGCTTTGATTCTTCTTCCACTTCATGAAAAGGATCACGATGCCCCAGAAAAAGAAAAAGGTTTCGGCATAGTTCACCCAACCACGATCGAGGAAGAGATCTCCAAATCGAGATCCTTTGAAGGGAACCATCAGCATCAGGTAGAGCACTGTGATTCCTGCGCCGATGAGCAGGCTTTTCCCAAAGCTGACATTGGCATGATCCCCTTCCTCCCAACCCGCCCGCTCGGGATTCTTCGGCGCGGCGCCACCAGTCGGCTCAATCTCAGTGGGCACGGTAAGGCGATTCTGACAGGCCGGGCACTGGACCTGCTGGCCCAAGTGATCCTGGGTGACATCAAGAGCGGTAGAACAATGGGGACAGGAAATTTGCATAAAAAAGATGAAAACGATGAAAAC
>JAPKCM010000021.1 GCA_028822935.1 Akkermansiaceae bacterium | reverse complement strand
AGAGGAAGCAGAGGAAGCAGAAAAAGCAGAAAAAGCAGAATCAAAGACAACCTTGGAATCACCCGTCGATATTTCCTCGCTCGCGAGCCAGCCGCGAATCACCGACGAATTGGAAGAAGAGAAATTCGAAGGCTTCACCATCGAGGATTCCTCTGACAGCGCATCTTCCGCGGCCAACGATCTGCGAGCCGCACTTGAAGAGGAGTCGTAGGAACTGGTGCCTAGCAGGATCCTACATGGGCAAATTTCGGCTTTCCGAACTCACTAAACATTTCTTTCTCGCTCCCTGCGCAACTGTCTCATCGAGAGACGCCTGAACCCGCGCTAGGGGTGGCACTCGTGAACCAGATCCTCCCCGAATCTCCCGGACAAAAGGCCGTAGAATTCACCGGATTCCTCCGCGACCATCCCGCCAGTCTCCGCGAACTTTATTACACCACCACTGATTCAAGACAGCAGGCCACTTCCGTTGAGGGGGCCCTCTACCAAGCCACGGGTAAAAACGGGAGTGATTCGTAAATCTGCGCCCCCGACCCACCGCGCTCAATCCATCGCTCCGTCTGCCTTGCCCAGTCACGGATGATATTTCGATCTGCTTTGTAGTAGCTAAATTTTGAAAGATCAATCAGGGCAAAGGGAGATTTTTGTCGGTCTGCGAACACCGCAAGGAGGTCTCCGGTCCGGGCATCGGAGATCTTCACCTCAGAGGCCACGGCAACAGTGTTGAGAAGGCTCACTCCAGGCACGACATAACCGGCTGCTTCCAACTCAACACGCGAAGGAGTCATCTGCACGAGAGCAGTCTCGACCTTGAGTGTTCGGCGATCTTTCGTGAACTGATCAACAACGACCCAATTTCGCTTCTTCGACTGCTCAAAAGCATTCGAAAAATTCTTCTGGAAATTGACCCCTTCCCGCACAATGTCCTTTTGGTATCCCCCGTTTAAGAGTCGCCGGGAATTTAAGACGGCCAACTTTATCTTCGTGTAGTCGGTATTTGTCGGTGCAATATAGACCTGCCGATACTTGTCAAAGGAGACTCCCGGCTTCATCCAGGAACGCTGAAAGGAGGTCGACTTGTCGCGAGACATGATGGGAACTCCGTCCACAAAAGGACTCAAAGGAGCGGGCGCTGTGCATGACACGAAGGCTAAGGATCCAACGAGAAGAGGAACTTTTTTAAGGATGATTTTGATTCGAGATATCACTAATTTTAGAGGCAATAATTTTTGCAAGATCGTTGTTAAAAATCGATTGGGACGACAAAAAACATGAGGAAAGCCAGGTAAAGAAACGAGATCTCTCTTGATCACTTCTTCTCCAACCCCTGCTTGCAGTAGGGTGGGTAATCAAACTGATTGCCATTCAAACGGGGGTCGTTGTGCTTTGTCAGTTCAGCCATTAGCTTCGCACGGAGAACTACTCTAATTTCGTCATGCTTCGCATCGCCCGCGAGATTCTTGATTTGGTGGGGATCATTCTTGAGTTCGTAGAGCTCCTCGGCAGGACGTGGTCCGAAGCCAAGATCCCATTGGGTTTTAAACTCGGGCTTATCGCGGTTAAGCACCATAAAAGCCTTGGTCGGACCGGCATCAACATCAGCGTAGGTGAGACGGGTGTTTTTTGCGAGAGCATCAAAATCAAGAGGTCCTTTCGTAAGTGCCAGAAGATCACCCATGGGTTCGCGATCCGGGGTGAAATTGATAATGTAGAGGTGATCAGCGGTCCGGATCGACCGCATGGAATAAGGCAACTGGCGGGCCCGGGCGGACTCGACATGAACTTCCCGACCAATGAGTGCCCATGAGCGGAGGCCGGAGTGATCGCCTGAACCCAGAGCAGGGAGAAGATTTTCACCATGCATGGTATCAGCTTTCTCAAGCCCGGCCGCCGCGAGGAAAGTCGGAGCAAGATCGATGAGCGAGATCGGCTTTTTTAAAGTCTGGGCCGCCTGGATCTTCTCCGGCCAGCGAGCCGCAAAAAGAACCCTCGCGCCGAAGTCGTAACAATTGGTTTTACCACGCGGAAATCCGGGGGCTCCGTGATCACCGGAGATCACAATGAGCGTGTTATCATATTCGCCCGTCGCCTTAAGGACCTCGAGGAGAACGCGGCAGCATTCATCAAAGGCCATTGCCTCGCCGAGGTAGTCGGCCAAGTCCTCACGCACCACCGGAACGTCGGGAAGGAAGGTCGGCATCTTGCCCTTCAATTTTTCCGGATCGAGATTCCAGAGATTTTTTCCAGAACCTCTCGTCCACGAACGATGGGGATTGGTGGGATGAAAGTGATAAAGAAACGGTTGATCTTTTTTACGCTTCGCGAGGAAGTTGCGGAAGTTCGCACGGCATTCTTCATAAAGCGCTTCCTTACCCTTCGGCACATCCTTGGATTTGCTGACATTCTGCGAAAACGAATTCACCTTGCGGCCGGCCTTGTTGAACTGCGGTCCAAAGCGCTTGCCGCGAACATGATCCTTATGCGTCAGCCCAATGTGGTAGCCATTTTTCTGAAGGATCTCGGCATAACCGGTGATCTCATTCCAAGGATCAGTCTCATCAGGCCCGTGCCACCGGTGATGCAACTGCGAACAGGAACCATTTGTGAAGAAATGTCTCCCGGAAATCAAAGACGCACGACAAGGCGAACACGATGGCGCGGAAACAAATACATTCGTCGCGAGCACTCCCTCAGCTGCGAGACGATCAAAGGTCGGCGTTGAGATGATGTCGTTGACCGAAGGTTGTGAATCGCTCGAATAGGCTGAAGCATAGCGCCCCAGATCATCAGCAAAGAGCAGGAGAATGTTCGGTTTCTTTTCTGCCGCGCCGAGCGACAGATTCATGATCATCGCAAAAGCAATCTGAAGATGTTTCATAAGTGGCAGTCAATAGATTCCCAGAACAGGATGCAATACTGCGGGTCGGTAATCCGTAAACTCCCTTGATCCTATGTTTTCCAAATCTACTTCCCTTTCGCGTCCGCGCTCTTTTTCGCGACGTCTCATTCGTCTCACCGCCCCACTCGTCGTCCTTGCTTCTTCCGCCTGGTTTGCCTTAGGCGATAAGAAGCACGAGACCCCACCTAAGAAAATCGGCTGGATCGAACCCGTGCAGAAAAACATCGAAGGTTGGACCGTCCATGTCGATGCCTCCCTTCTCAAAGGTGGCAAAAACGAGGAAGAAGGCGTGAAGGCGATCAAGATGTTAGCCAACCATCTTCAGCGAATTTCCATCCTCCTCCCGGAAGAGCCCCTGACCAAGATGAAAAAGATGGAGATCTGGCTCGAACATCAACATCCTGAACTCACGGGCATGCAATACCATCCCGGAGCAGACTGGCTGGAAAGCCGCGGATACGACACCCGCTTGGCTAAAAAAGTCCACATCACCCGCGCCGCCGCCCTTTTCTCGCGCGACCAACTGCTCAAGCATCCGGCCGTCATCCTCCACGAATTGGCCCACGCCTACCACGACCAGATCCTGAGCTTTGATGACAAGAAGATCATCGCTGCTTACGACGCTGCCATGGAAAAAGGGATCCTTGAAAAAGTAAAACTCTACACGGGGCGCACCGTGCGCCACTACGCCGCCACCAATCACAAGGAATACTTCGCCGAAGCCACCGAGGCCTATCTTTACCACAATGATTTCTACCCCTTCGTCGCTGCCGAGCTGAAGGAATTCGACCCCAAGGCCTTCGCTGTCATGAAGGAAGTCTGGGGGCCGGCTGCGGTGAAGTAGCGCCGCGCTATCGCACGGACTCCCTGTCCATGATCAGCACCTCAGGGGAAACTGACTGCAACTCTCCCTCAGAGACGCAGCTCCACCTTCTTCTCCTTCACCGCCGGGATCTCTCGTCGGTCGACGATGACAGATCGCCTGAGAATGCTCAAGAGGACGCCGACCATCGCGAGGGTGAAGACGAGGTTCGATCCACCATAACTCACGAAGGGAAGCGGGAGTCCGGTGTTGGGAATCATGGAGGTGGTTACTCCGATATTCATCATCGCTGGAACGACGATGATTCCGGTGACCCCCAAGCCCAGAATGCGACCGAAGAGATCAGAGGCATGGAGGGAAATCCCAACGCCCACGAGAAAGATGACAACGAAACAAAAGACGATCCCCAAAGTCACGATGAGACCCAATTCCTCACCGATGACCGGGAAAATAAAGTCGGTATGATGCTCCGGAAAGTTCATCTGCTTGACGATGCCATTGCCGAGTCCCACTCCCGAAGGGCCGCCATTCCCGAAGGCTTCAAGCGCCATCGCTTGCTGCCATCCGGCACCTTCGCGGTATTTTTCGGGCTCAAGAAATGCTTTCCAACGCTCCATGCGGTTGGGGCTGTTTTGAACCATCAGGACAAATCCCACGGCACCAGCAGCAATCGTGGGTGCGAGATACCAGATGCGCGTTCCGGCGATAAAGAGGACTATCAAACCTGCGGCACCGAGACCGACCGCAGTTCCCATGTCCTTCTCAAAGAGGATGAGAAGAAGCGGAATTCCCAGAATGAGACCGGGGGCAATGAAACCTTTGATCAGAGTTTTCGTCTCTGCCTGATGCTTGGCAAACCAAGCGGCCAGCGCAATCATCACCACTAATTTGGCGGGTTCGGATGGCTGAAAACGACCCAGCAAGGGAAGAACAATCCAGCGACTCTCTCCTTTCGCGGCATCCCCAATCCCAGGAATGTAACAACCGATGAGAGCCAGAACGGCTATTCCGAAGAAGTAAGGGGCACCCTTCTTAAGAAAGCGGTAGTCCATGAAAGCAATCAGCCCTAGCCCCACCATGCCGACGACCAACCAACGGGCTTGACGAGTGAGGTAAACGTATTGCTCATCATTGGTGTCCCACTTCGCGCTCGCACTCGCCAGCATCACCAAGCCCACGGTGATGAGAGCGGCTACAGCGAAACAAAGGAAGATGGAGGCACCTTTTCCCATGGGGACTAACGAACGGGAATCTTGAGGGTGACTCCGAGGCGGAGTCTGGTGGGATCTGAGATCCCATTGGTCGACATGAGGCTCTCCTCAGACACGCCAAACTTCTTGGAAAGCCCCCAGATGCTATCGCCCTTGACAACAAAATGAGTCTTACCCGAAAGAGGCTCATCAACAGGAATGGCACGAGGAGCCACCTTGGGCGTCGGCGCTTCGAGGTGACGAATACGAGGTTTGATCAGGACAGGTTCACTTTCAGGAGCCGGTCGAGAAGGAAGAGTCGACTCGACAGCTACAAGAGGACCGGGACGGCTTCCTTGCTGAGTCTCGTTCGGGCCAGACTGAATGAGGGAAGGCTCCAGGAGACTAACCCGAGGAATAGAAACGGCTGGAGTCCGATCACCAATAACCAACTCGGAAGGCGTGGTAGCCTCCACCCGCCGTGGTGGAATATTGATCCGCAGTCCGGGAGAGAGGGCCGCCGAATTATTCGCCGCTTTCAAGGCATCGACATCGACCCCGTGCTTGCCAGCAATGATGAGGTAGTTGTCGCCGCGCTCGACGAAGCCATGCTTCCCTCCTGGGACCAGCCTGGGCTTTTCGCTTTCACTTGGTTTCGTAGCAGCCGATGGAGTGGCCTTGAGAACATTCTCTTTGCTCCACTTGCTGTGCCAGGCGATGCCGCCGATCGCGACAACGTGCAGGAGCAAAATAACAATCAAGGCACGGGCAACACCGACGCCGGGCACTTCGCCAAGATCATCGGCGGTGGCAGTCGCGGCACGTTGCTTACGGCGCTTATGATTTCCGGTCGAAGCATTCAAGATGCGCAAGCCGGGGCCTTTCGGAGCTTTTCTTTTTTTCTGGAGTTCTGGGTTAAGTTTCATCGGTTGGTTGGGTTTTTGATGAGAGAATTATGGAAGAGAAAGGACGGCAGATTTAAAGGCGTCTCCACGCGCTTCGTAGCCGGTAAATTGATCAAAGGAAGAGGTGCCTGGGGAAAAAAGCACGGTGTCTCCGGGCTTCGTTTTTTGGGCGGCAAACTTCACCGCTTCTTTGAGAGTGTCGACCGTTTCGCAGGGCACGATATCGAAGAAGGTGCCGGCCAAGGAAGCCCCAATCTCGCCAAAGAAAATCGCTTGAGTGACCTTTTCAGCGAGGAGGGGTGCTAGCAGCTGATAGTCGAGCCCCTTTTCCTTTCCTCCTGCGATCAAAATGGTCGGGCGGTTTTGCGAACGGAGCGCGGCTTCCAAGGCATGGAGATTGGTCGCCTTGGAATCATTGAGCCATTCAACTTGATCAAGAATTCCCACCAGCTCGCAGCGATGAACGGGAGGCGCATAATCAGCGAGCGCAGCTTGCGCGACTTCGGGAGTGAGTCCCTCGACCACAGCGCAAGCAGCCATAAGATTCTCCGCATTATGGAGACCACGGAGGCGGGTTTTACTCACGTCAATGAAGTGAGAGCCTCCGCAGAAAATGTCGTCGCCCCGCAGGAACCAATCGGCTTCTTCTTCGGTCGAGAAGGTCGTAATTTTTCCTAGTAATCCAGGAAGAGCAAGGAGCGTCTCTCCTTCTCGAATCACAACGAGAGTCTCGTCATCGACTTTGGCAAAAATGCGTTGCTTGGCCTCAAAGTATTCCATGAGATCGTGGTAGCGATCCATGTGGTCCGCTGAGAAATTGAGCCAAATGACGGCGTCGGGTTTAAAATCGACCGTCGTTTCCAGCTGGAAGGAACTCAGCTCAAGAGCAACCACCTCGGGAACCTCGTCTTGCAGAACAACCTCCGCAAAGGGCACTCCGTAGTTTCCGCAGGGCTGACAGCTCTTACTGGTTGCACGCACGAGAATGTTGACAAGTTCGGCAGTCGTCGTTTTTCCATTGGTTCCGGTGATCCCGATGGTCTTGCCAGCGTAACAGCGCCAGGAGAGTTCGATTTCCCCCCAGAGTCCACCGCTATTGACGGCGAAGGACTGCGCAAATTCTCCCTGGGTTTCGATTCCCGGGCTGATAATGACGAGATCAGAAAGCGTGGCCGCACCGGTTTCAGCATTGGCATTGGCATGGGTCTTTAATTCCTCAGGAAACGAGGCGAAGACTTCCGGCCCGCGCGAATCGAACACCGTAACCAAAGCACCACAACGAGACGCGAGTTTCGCAGCGGCAAGGCCACTGCGTCCCGCGCCTAAAATGGCGACATTCTGACTGGTAAGATCGAGCATTAGATGACTTTTAAGAGAGCAATTCCGAAGAGACTGAGGAGGATTGAGATAATCCAGAAGCGCATGATGACCTGGTTCTCATGCCAGCCCCGGAGTTCGAAATGATGATGAATGGGAGCCATCGCGAAGATGCGCTTTCCCCGGAGCTTGAAGGAACCGACTTGCAGGATGACCGACATTGCTTCCATCACGAAAACGCCACCGATGATCACGAGGAGCAGCTCCTGCTTGGCGCAGATCGCCGTCATGCCAATCGCGCCACCAATTGCCAGTGATCCGGTATCGCCCATGAAGACTTTTGCGGGATGGCAATTGAACCAGAGGAAGCCGAGGCCTGCCCCGACAAGCGCCATCATTAGAATGGAAAGTTCGGCGAGGTGGGCGTTGTAGAAAATATTAAGATACTCAGCGGCGGGCTGAGTGCCACTGAGATAGCAAATGATGGCATAAGCCATCGCCACCGTGATCGTAACACCGGTCGCAAGACCATCGAGGCCATCGGTGAGGTTTACGGCATTGGAAGTTCCAATCAGCAATGCAACGAAGAAAGGAATAGCCAAAAGCCCAAGAGGAATGACGAAGGTCAACAACGGGAAGCTGACCGATGTTACCTTGGCCGTGGTCGGTTCGACCATTTCCCCTCCGGAGTAAAAGAGATACTCGCTCGTGAGTGGATTATTAAGAAGGAAGACCGTCGCACCAAGCCCAACGGCGGCTTGCCAGAGGATCTTCATCTTTCCACTGACACCATCGGAACTTTTTTCCACGATCTTTTTGTAGTCATCAAGGAAACCGAGAACGCCGAGCGCGAAGGTCACCGCAAGAGTCACCAGGAGAAATGGATTGGTGATGTCGCCGCAAACAAGAACGGCGATCAACATGGTTCCAAGGATCATGATACCACCCATGGTGGGAGTTCCGGCTTTTCCGCCATGGAGCTCAGCGAGTTTATGGACCTCTGCCGCAGTGCGGATAGGCTGCCCTACTTTAAGCGAAATGAGCTTACGAATCACTCGGCCGCCGAGCGCCAAGGTGAGGGCAAACGCGAGAGTCGCCGCGAGTCCGGCCCGAAAGGTAATGTAACCCAGAAGTCGTAAAAACGAAAAGGTCTCAGCCCACTCGGCACCGTTGGCCTGCGCATCTTTCCAAAGTGTGTAAATCCAGTAGAGCATCTAGTTTGGAGGGAAAGCAGTTTGCATCACGCGCTCCATGGCGGCAGCTCGTGATCCCTTAAAGAGGACCAGATCACCTGAGGCGCAATGTTGGGGAAGAAAGGATGCCGCAGCATCCGCCGTGGGGAAAAATTCAGCACTTCCACCCGCCTCGCGAGTCGAAGTAGCGATGGTCTCGGCAGCCTCGCCGACGACCACCAAGGCAAGATTCTTTTCAGCAGCTAGTCGGCCTACGCGTTGGTAAGAACTCTCGGCGTAATCACCCAGCTCGGCCATCATTCCGAGGACCGCAAGCTTTCGGCCTTCACCCGGAAGAGCCGCGAGGGTTTCTAGGGCCGCGAAGACTGATTCCGGGTTCGCGTTGTAGGTATCATCGATAATCGTGATTCCAGCGTGATCATACTGACGCAAACGTCCGCTGGTCAGCTGGGTTTGGGAGAGTCCGTAGGCGATTTCTTCAAGGGTCAGCCCCATCGTCACTCCTGCTCCGGCCGCAAGAAGAGCATTGCTCACCATGTGCTTTCCGGTGACCGGGATGCTTGTGGCGATACGTCCGAGATCATCGATGACGAGATCAAAGCGAGAACCCTCGGCATCAGTGATAAGATTCTCAGCGCGGATCGAACCGCGATCATTTCCAACGATCACGATGCGACCTTTGGTGCATCGACGATAGTGCTCTACGAATTGACAGTCGGCAGGAATCAGCAAGGTGCCCTCTGCTTGAAGCTCACGAGCAACCGTCCCCTTTTCTTCCGCAATGGCCTCGATGCTGCCCAGGTTTTCGATGTGAGCGCTGCCAACATTGGTGATGATCGAAATGTCAGGTGGGGCAATCTTGCACAAGGTCGAAAGTTCACCGGAGTGATTCATCCCCATTTCCAAAATGGCGACCTCGTGATCCTTTTCCGTGGCCAGCACCGTGAGCGGGAGACCGATGTGGTTATTAAAGTTACCGAGAGTGGCATTCACGCGGGATTTCTGAGCAAGAACCGAGCGGGTAAAATCCTTCGTCGAAGTCTTGCCATTGGAACCCGTGATCGCAATCACCGGAATATCGAGCCCGGCGAGATACCATCGGGCCAAACGCTGGAGTGCGGAAAGAACATCCTCCACCACAATCGCAGGACGCCCGGCTAGTGCTTTCTCGGGAACATCGATGACGAGAGCCACAGCGGCTCCAGCTTGATCGAGTAAATCATGGGCATCGAAATTCTCGCCTCTGAGCGCAAAGAAAAGAGAGCCTTCTTCAATCGCTCGGGTATCAGTCGAGACTCCGGCAGTGACCAAGAGTCCTCCGCTCTCCTGCGCGTGCAGGAGCTGGCCATTCATCGCTTGCGCGAGGATATGAAGCGGATAGGTGGTCATTCTCTTTCTTTGGAGTCGTCGTCCTGACGGCGGTAAATTCTGAGGTCGCCCGACTCACGGGGAGCGATCTCGTCGTTATCACGGGGGCGACGGCGATCACCATCATCCCTCTCGTTTTGACGCGCCAAGTATTCCGCCTCACGCTTCTTCGAATAAACGATGATCGCCTTACGGGCTTCTACCCGGTCATCAAAGTGCCTCTTCACTCCATTGATTTCCTGGTAGGTTTCGTGCCCTTTCCCTGCAATCAAAATGATATCGAAGGGACGAGCCATCTCAATGGCACAATTAATCGCCTCTCGACGATCCACCACCAGTTCGTGAGTCGTTTCGCCGATACCGGGAAGGATATCGTTGAGAATAGAAAAGGGAACTTCGCTTCGGGGATTGTCCGAAGTGACGAAAAGGTAGTCGCTGTATTTTGCAGCGGCCTCTCCCATGAGGGGACGTTTTGTGACATCACGATCACCACCACAACCAAAGACCGTGATAAGCCGCCCTGGATTCAGCTCGCGGAGAGTCTCGCAAGCCTTGGCCACCGCATCCGGGGTGTGGGCGTAATCGACAAACACCGCGAAGCGTTCACCACCGACATGCTCCATACGACCCGGAGTCTGTGGCGTATGGATGAGGTGCTTTACGATATCGCGCACCCGCATTCCAAGAGCCGATACCGCCGCAACTGCCGCAATGGCATTCTGCGCGTTGAAGCGACCCGCGAAGGGAAAGCGGACCAGATACTGACGCCCCTTTGCTTCGAGCGAAAATTCCTGCCCTTTAAAACTGGGGTGAACATCCCCGATCTTAAAATCAGCGCCCAGGCTGAAACCAAAGGTAATGATCTTAAGACGACCGTCAAATTCTGCCGCGAGCTTCTCGCCGTATGGATCGTCGATATTGATAACCGCAACTCCATCACTCCCCTCTTCCGCCATTTGCTCAAAGAGGAGCTTCTTCGCATCGAAGTATTCCTCCATCGTGCCATGGTAGTTGAGGTGATCTTGCGTGAGGTTCATGAAGACGCCGACACAGAAGGGAATCCCCTCGGTGCGAGCTTGCTCCAATCCGTGAGAGGACGTCTCCATTGCGACTGCCTTGCAGCCATTTTTCACCATCGTGGAGAGAATTTCCTGCATCTCAAGGGCACCCGGCGTGGTGAGCGTGGCATCTTGATACTGGCTTCCATCGTGAACCTTGACGGTGCCAATCATTCCCGTCTTCACCATCGACTCATTGAGCAAATAGTGGATAAAATGAGTCACGGTTGTTTTGCCGTTCGTCCCGGTCACAGCCACACAGCGCATCTTGGCACTCGGGTTTCCCTTGAGCTGGGCGGCAAGTCTTCCAAGCGCCTTGCGCGAGCTATCGACCTTAATCCAAAGCCCAGGATAATCTGCAGGAGCAATTCGCTCCGCGATGATGGCAGCCGGTTTTATTTCGATCACTTGATCAAGAAAATCGTGCCCATCAACTTCGCTTCCACGCACGGCGACAAAGATAGAGCCTTGCTCGAGCTGCCCGCTGTGATCAGTCACCGACGAGACATCGACATCCTCGATCCGAAGGCGGGCGGCCTCGGGGATGACTTGTAAAAGATCGGAGAGTTTTATGGGATTATTCATGCGATAAAACAATATCAGGAACTTTCAGCTCGATCGGTTCACTGGGCTTGATATCAAGAAGGTGGATTACGCGCTCGGCAACACGTTTGAAAACTGGTGCGGCGACTGAACCACCACCGACACTTGCCTCGGGGTCGTCAAATTTGGGATCATCGATCATGATGTAAGCCACGAAACGCGGATTCTGAACAGGGACGATTCCAGCAAAGGAAACGAGGAAGCTATCCATGTCGTATCCCACGCCATCAATATAGCGCCAGGCCGTGCCTGTTTTTCCTCCGATGCGATGTCCGGGAACAAATGCGCGCCAACCGGTAGGACCGAGAGTGCCATCGCCGACCACCGTCTCCAGAGTCAAGCACATCTCACGCGCCGTATTTCGGCTAACCACCTGGCGGACCACCTCCGGGTTGCGTTCCTCAAGGATATCACCGTTTTTGGCGATGATCGACTGAATGAGCCGAGGCTTCATCAGGACCCCCTTATTTGCGAGAGCAGCGTAAGCCATTGCGATTTGAAGCGGACTCGCACTCACTCCATAGCCGTATGATGCCGTGGCAAAGTTTTGCGGATTGCTCCGATTGGAAATTCTACCGGAAGCCTCGCCAGAAAGCGGGAACCCAGTGCGTTTTCCGAATCCAAAGGCATCGAGGGTTTCATAAAAGCCCTGGCTTCCGACCATTTCCGCAAAGAGAAAGGCACCCGGGTTACTGGACTTCATGAGGACCTGATCAAAGGTGAGGTCTCCATAGCTGTGGTGATCTCTCACCACGATATGGGGACGTGTAATTTTCCCCCATCCACAATTCACCATCGTCCTGCGATTTGCGACGCCTCGATCGAGCGCGGCAGACATCGCGATAATTTTCATTACCGAACCGGCCTCGACCTGATCCTGGGTGGCAAAGTTCCGGCCATTCTCCAGAGACTTCTCACGTGTGTTGAGATCGAAATGGGGACGGGTTGCCATCGCCAGAAGATCTCCCGTCTGAGGCTCCACGATGATAATGGTTCCCCGCTCAGCCTGGCAATGATTCATGGCCGCTTGAAGTTCTTCTTCGGCGATTGCCTGCACTCCGGTGTCAAGAGTGAGCTGCACGTGCTTGCCTAGCATCGGGGGGGTGAACGAAGCAGCCTCAGTCAATTTCACCAAGCCATTGACATCGCGCTTGAGTTCCCGTTCACCGGGACGTCCTTGCAAATAGGAATCCATCGCTTTCTCGACTCCAGAAATCCCTTTAGAAATCCCTTTAGAACTCTTTTTACCATCTTGGCCCATCATTCCGATCAGATGAGAGGCAAAGGAATCCATGGGATAAACCCGAGCTTCACTTCGCTCAAAAGAGAATCCCTGAATGTAGCGCGCTTGGAGTTCGGACTCAATGCGGCGGGCTTGATCCTCACGGATCTTTTTCATCACCACGATGCGCTTCCGGCCATTTTGGATTTTCTCGAAAAGAGTCTTTTTGGGCACGCGCAGCTCACGGCTGAGAACTGCCAAGGCGTAGTTCAAGTGTTCTTCGCGTAGAAGCTCCGGAACCATCTTCTTAACACGGGACTTCATTTTCCTGAAAGCCTTGCGTTGATCCTCCTCCGAAAGATCATCCCAACCCGCTTGGGCGTTGAGATTACAATGGGCTACCGCACTTGTGAGATTATCCTCGAAACGCAGGTGATTGGCATCCGCAATGAGAGCGGCTTCCGGGCGATTCTGCGCGAGAGGTTGACGGTGACGATCGACGATCCAGCCACGAGAAGCGGGGATCGTTTCCTTCATTTTAAATCGACCCAGTTGCGCTTTACTAGAAAAGTTGCGGTTCCACGATTGCACCGAAAGAAGACGGAACGAAAGCGCACTGAGCCCGGCCACAAGGACCAGGCTGACTGCAAAAGCACGATTTCTAAATGCGGTATCCATGTGTAATCTTTCTAGCGGCGGGCCAGCACCTCCTGCTTGGGATGGTAAACTTCCGGTAATCCGGTCGGGATGGACTGGAGATCTGACCCCCTCTTATCTAGCTTCTCACGGAGAGCAAAGACATCCAACTCACGTTCGATATCGGACTGATGCATCGTGATCGCCAAATTATGTTCCACCATGCGCTGCTGAGTCTTGGCAATCTCACGAAGCATCGTGACCTGCTTATTCTTCACCATGACGTAGGAAACGCCTCCTACCGACACGATGACGAGGACGACCAAAAGAACGATAAGGGTCGGAATGCTGAGATTGGAGTTATATCGACGATGATTCATGGTTCAAATGCGTTCTACTACGCGGAGTCTGGAGCTGCGTGAGCGTGCGTTACGCTCTACCTCGACGCCGCCGGGAGCGACGCCTTTTCGGGTTAAAAGTTGATAGCGATAATCGGGATTGGGGCGTGGAGCGGGCCATTCCGGACGGTCGAGCTCTGTTCGGGAGGCGTCACGGAAATGCTGCTTAACCATGCGATCCTCGAGGCTATGAAAAGTAATGATTCCCAAACGGCCACCGGGCTTAAGCAGATCCGCGGCGCTTTCCAAAAAACGGGCGAGCTCACCAAGCTCATCGTTGACCGCCATGCGGAGGGCTTGAAAAACCTTGGTTGCTGGATGAATTCGACCTCTGCGACCGAGAAGATTTTCAATCCCATCGGCGAGCTGAAGGGTCGTCTCAAATGGTTTCAAGACGCGCGCTTCGATAATCCATTGAGTGATGCGCCAAGCTGATTTCTCTTCGCCAAACTCCCTGAAAATTTTTGCCAATTCATCCTCGCCCCACTGGTTCACAATATCGGCGGCGGTGAGCTCGCTCTCGCCCATGCGCATGTCGAGAGGACCATCAGAGCGGAACGAAAATCCCCGCTCGGCAGCATCGATCTGCCAAGAGGAAACTCCGATATCGAGAAGGATGCCATCGGCCTTTGGCCAGTCATTTTCAGAGGCCAGCCGTGCTATTTCTCCGAATCGTCCAGCCACCGCTTCGAAGCGATCGCCGAATTCCCTGAGTCGCTCGCTCGCGTAGGCGCGAGCTTGCGCATCACGATCGATCCCCTTCACGGTGGCATTTCCACGCAGAAGGGCTTCAGTATGACCGCCACCTCCCAAGGTGCCGTCGATAAAAAAATTTCCTTCGACTGGTGCGAGATGCTCGACTACTTCGTCGAGCAAGACCGACTCGTGATAAAATGGAGTTTTCTCATTTCCTTCGGCGTGAATTACGAGACCTTCCATCTCCGGTGCCGCTCCACAAGGCAAGAGCCAGGAATTGAAGCTGCTGGACACCCAAAAGTCGGGCGGCACCGGGGCTGAAAAAAGTCTCATCTTATCTGCATTTTCAGAAAGGATATCAGTTAAAACAGGTTGAGCATTTGGTTGAGTCTCTCGTTCTCCGCCTTCTCGGCGGAGAGCATCGCTTCCGCATTCACGGGGCTGAGCATTTCGAAATGATTGCCTCGACCGACCAAGGTCACCGCTCCGGGAAGTTTGAGTTGACGTTCCTCCGCCCAGGCCTTCGGAATGAGTAGTTTGCCCTGCTCGTTCACCGAGGCCTCGATCGAATTGGCATACATCATTCCGGCCGCGTTGTCCTTCTGGCGCGGGGTAAGATTTTCCGATTCCTCGATTTGCTCGAGTTTTTTGGAAAATGCCGCCTCGCTGAGAACACGAAGAGTAGGCTGACCGTAGGAATCGGCACGCAGCAAGAAGACCGACCCGCCCTGAGCAGGTCTCCACGTCACTGGCACCGAGACGCGGCCCTTCGCATCGAGCTTGTGCTCGATGATGCCGCGCTGTGCCTGAATCTGGATTGCCATCAAATGAATCGTCAAAGTATCTCGACGGGCACCAAAGTACACCAAAACACTCTTGACGGTCAATTTTAAAGCCCAAAGTACACAAAACCCTATAACAAAAGTTCGTAAACACCTTAAGAATTTCTAAATTACTTAATTTTACCGGAATATCAAGAACGATGTTTCTTGACACAATCTCTAACCATCGAGAGATCAAAATAATCTCACCCGAAGGAAGTCCAATTTACCTAAAAACGCCGCTGTTCCTATGGACCACGGAGGGATCGGATCCCTCCGGTGGTCTCGTCGAACGCCGATTTTCAACTCACAACTGGAACTCAACAGCTACCAAACACTCGAATCCACGTTCGCCAACGCTTGAACTTTTTGCTCAAAATAGCCAATATGCCTCTCTCTCGAACTTATCCCACCTCGCAGGAGATTTTTCCCACCTACCGTTGTTCTCCTGATCGGAAAACACCCTTTCTACAGGGCACCTCCGCCAATATCTTCGAAAATCATGCCGTCAATATCGCTCTATGCTCAATACTCTCCATTTTTGGACTGAGACGGAAATCTGCTCCAAAAGGAGCAGGCCCCTAGGAAAAGTGCTTTCCAAGGGGAATTTCCTACTTATTGGATTCTAAAAAAAAGAGTTTCTCACTGTCGCTTCTCCAATACCTGAGAGATATTCCCCCTTTCATTCTTCAATTGCCCCACCCTTACTGATGATTGATACGATTAAACGAGTTTTCGTCCTTGGCCTAGTCTTCGCTTTTGCCTTTGCAGGGGTCTATGCCTTTCGCGCTTGGCAAGGAGGGCATCCGATCTTCGGCTTTGGTGAAAAGCCAAAGACCCAGCAGTTCTCGCCCGAAAATGCCACCCTCGCCACCGAGGCTCCTCTTGTTCCCAGCGAGGTCCCGGGCCTCGCGCGCGCGAACGACGAGATGATCACGCTCTTGGAGAAAGTGACCCCTTCAATCGTCAGCATCGACACCAAGATCATTCACAAAGAACGGATCCTCGATCCGCTCCGGAATCGTATTTACGAGCGTAGCCGCGCAAATCACGGACTCGGATCCGGCGTCATCATTTCAGAAGAAGGGCACGTCATCACCAATCACCACGTGATCGATGGGCACCAGGAAATCCGTATCACCCTAAAAGACGGCCGGAACCTCCCGGCTATCCTCATCGATTCCGACCGCCTCTCTGACATCGCTGTTCTGCGCATCAAGGGACAACCTGACGAAATCTTTGCTCCGTTGAAATTCGCAGACTCAGACCAGGTCAAAGTCGGCCAACTCGCCATCGCTTTGGGAAATCCCTTTGGCCTCGGACCCTCGGTTTCCACCGGTTTGATTTCAGCTCGTGACCGCTCGCTCTCCGACGGTCAACGCGACATGTTTCAGACCGACGCCGCGATCAATCCCGGGAACTCCGGTGGCCCGCTCGTTAATCACCTCGGCGAGATCATTGGGATCAACGCCTCGATCTATTCGACCAACCGCGAGAACCCGAGTTTTGAGGGCATTAGTTTCTCAATCCCTTCAAATGATGTGGTCCGTACCATGACCCATATTCTTGAAAAAGGTCGCCCCATCTACGGATTTCTTGGGATTCAAGCGCGCGATCTTGATCAGAATCTGAAGAATATTTTCGCCTACTCCGGTAAGGGAGCACTGATCTGGGATGTCACCCAGGGATCTCCCGCAGATCTCGCCGGCATTAAGCGCTACGACATCATCAATGAGTTCAAGGGCGAAGGAATAGAAGCCGCCACTTCTCTCATCAGTAGCGTTCAACGTTCCGACGTTGGCGAGGAAGTCTCCCTCAGCGTATGGCGTGGAGATGCTTTCAAGGTTCTCAAGGCCACCATCGCGGAGGCAGATCCCTTCGCTCTTCCTCAAAATATCACCGGAGGCGGGCGCCTCGCCTCCGATGACGCGATCGTGCAGTCCGTCGGACTCGAAGTCAGAGACCTCCCCATCATCTACCGTCAGCGCGGCTACGGAGGAGTACAAGTCACACGCGTGGTTCCAAAAAGCTTCGGCGCGGTTGCCAGCATTAAAGCGGGAGACATCCTCCTTGAAATCAATGGGGAACGCGTCAGAAATCAAGAGGACTTCTACCTAAAACTCGTCGCCGCGGCCGCCGTGCAAGAAACTCGCTTGCGCGTGATCCGTGGCAATCATAGTTCCATCGTTACTCTAAAACAGGTCCCAAGAACCCCCTCAGACTAGACTTTAAAAATCCTCCCTTTCTTTCTACCGCCATGAGTTCCTACTACTCCGACGAGCCTCGCTCGAACTTCGCTCTCTACGTTTTCCTCGCCTTCATCGCTGTCGGCTTGGTAGTAACCGGCCTGATGGCTACACAATGCAGCCCCACCGACCCAGAAGTCGTCAAAATCGACACCCAAAAAGAAGAAGCGGTAGATGTCCCCCCTGATCCCGAGGTCAAAGAAACTCCCGATCCCTTCGAAGCGATGCCGGAACCGGAACCCACCCCCGAAGTTCCGACTCCCCTCACCCCGGCTGAAGTCTTAACCGGCCTCGATCTTGGAGCGGCCGAACTCGACCCCATTTCCCTCCTGCAAAAAATCGGAGACTCTCTACAAGCAGGTGAAATCCAAAAAGCCGCCTCTCTCATCGGAAAAAACGCACTGACCGAAAGCCACCTCTCTGGACTTCAGGCCCTTTCCGACTCCAACAAACTCCGCATTCACCCGGCTCGCCCCATCAGCGAAATTGGCGAGCTTGAAGCCAACCGCCGTGCCCGTTGGGCCATCAATCTCGATGACGATTTCGGCTCTCGCATTTACTTCGACCTCAACCGCCAGGACACTGGAAAATGGACCATCGAAAAAGTCACCCTCCCTCCTGTTGTCGGTGAAGGAAAAGTGCCCCCGCGCGCGATCTTCGTCGACGCATTGGGAATCACGGACTCCTTCCTCAACGCCGCCCTCCGTCAGGAATTCGACGATGCCAAATCCTTCGTCGATTCCGAAAAAGTATCGGACGCCAAAATAGCAGGCCTCTGCATCATTTTCGAGGAAGCGAAATACCAACTCCGCGATCAGAAGCCGCTTCGCGCCATGTTCAATCGCGAAACCACCGCCGGTTTCAAAGCGAATGTTGCTGATGACAAAGGCGAGCGGGCCGCCGAGTTCGGACTCACGGTGCAGCGCGCCGATATCACCCAACCTTGGCGCGTGACCGAGGTGAACCTTGACCAGCTCCTCGCCGACTATGCCACCCGCGTTGCTGGAGGCAATGTCCACTTCACTCCCCTCGTGAAGAACCCCGCCGGAGGCGACACCCTCATTCTCTACTTTGGATTCGATGAAAACGGGCTTACCCCGCGCACCGAGCGACAGCTCGATATCGTCGCCTCCCTCCTTCTCACCGACTCCAATAAAAAGCTCACTCTCTCAGGCCATACCGACGCCCTCGGCTCGAATGAATACAACAATAAGCTCTCGGTAAACCGGGCCGATGCGGTGCGCAGATATCTCCTCACGGTAGGCGTTCCTGAAAGCCAAATGATTGCCCAGGCCGAAGGAGAGACGAAACCACGTCGTCCAAACGTTAAAAATGATGGAGAGGATAATCCGAGCGGTCGCCGTGCGAATCGCCGGACCGAGATCTACCTCGATTTCTAAAAATTCGTCGCTCCAAGTGTCGTCTTGGCCATGAAAGTGCTGACATTCGATTCCAATTCGGAGATCTCATCAATCCCCTTTCCTCATAGATCAGCTTCGAAAAGACCTCAAAAGGAGCCAATGGGAAATGCCCCTGACCCCTCCGGCGAAGCCAGACTCAACGAAATAGACCGCGCACCCTTTTCTTCAATGCCTTAATCGGACGACCCGCGCCGCTAATCCCGTTCACGATCTTCAGTAGAATCTTCTCGGAGCCCGACAGCATTTGGGGCTGATACCCGTTGATCAGTCGATACAGATGATAGCGGGAAACGATCTTGCCGATCTTCCAAATCGGAGAGATTTCGAACAATCGAAACGAGACCCGTTCAAAGTCGACCATCCCGAGCTTGCCCGCATCCGAGAGCAATAAATCCCGCACCGGAATGGCGTGACGTGCCACTCCTTGAGCGAGCATTCCTCCGACTAAGCGACGGAGCTGGATCACTTGATCCTCATCGAGCGACGTTGGCATTTTCCCCGGAAGACGGCTCATCACAAGGGTGAACGTTTCGTCATCAAATGAAATCAACTGAGGGAATCCCTCCAGGCCCTTAAAACATTCAAAGGCCCTCTTTTCCCGCGCATAGCGGGTCTCGGAATTACGCGCTTTCTTAAAAGTCTTCGTGACAGTCTCGCCCCCCACTTCCACATACATTTTGGTAGTCTCATAAACTCCATCGATGACATCTTTCTCAGGCACGTAGGAAGCGTAACATCTTCTCCGGCAGAGAACCAGAAACAGCTTTGTTAGAATTCCCCCTATATTTCCACGCCTTCGCCAGCAGCGGAAATGATCACCCGGTCGGCAATTCCACGACGTTCCGCTTCGGCAATCAGCCGTTCGATGGGTTCATCGGGATGCTCGTTTCCGAGAGGAAAGGTACCGTAATGCATCGGAAGCATGAACTCAGCCCCAAGATCCTCAAAGGCTTGCAGAGCCTCTTCCGGATTCATGTGAACGTCACGCCCGCTCGGTGCCTCGTAAGCCCCGATGGGAAGAAGGGCGATGCAGATATCCTCGCGCCTCCCAATTTCCTTAAAACCGGGAAAGTAGGCGCTGTCGCCGGCATGAAAAACTTTACGTTCGCCGGAACCAACAAGGAAGCCGCCATAATCGCGCTTGGTATCGGCTCCGTAGCGCGCGCCCCAGTGGTGACTCGGAGTATGAACCACGCGCATCCCTCCGATTTCGCACTCTTCCCACTCCGCCATTTCCCGAATACTTAAAAAATCCAACCGCTTAACAAGATTCCCGCTCCCCTTGGGCACTACGATCCCGTGGGCTGCTTCGATCACCCGAAGAGATGGTTTGTGGAGATGATCAAAATGCGCGTGGGAAACGAGGACGAGATCGAGATTGGGAAGTTGACGAAGGTTCAAACCAGGCTCGCGCTGACGCTTCACCGGGCCGTGCCAATTGGCCCAATTGGGATCAAAAATGACCGCATGCTGGCCAAACTGAACCAGCACGGAGGCATGACCAATCCACGTCGTGCGCACCTTTCCCTCTTCGGGCGGCGTCATCACTGCGGGCCGAGATTCTCCCTCGCGCTTTTTAAGAATCTGGGGAAGGAGACGATAACGCCAAAAACGATAGTTCCGCTGCGGCCATCCCTTCTTGGGAAGGAGCCCGGAGTAACCCTCGTTGGATGTTTCGTCAGAAGGCATCTGTTAGCTTAGCCCCTCCGCTATTTTTTGCGCCCAATTTTTTGCCAACGCTCCATAATCTTTAGAATCCGCGTAGGTGATTCCGCGCGAAACGTTGACCACACTGGGCGCGCTCCGACCCGAGTCCTTAAGAGCATCCAAACTTCCCCCCTGAGCGCCTAAACCCGGAATCAACAAGGGAACATCGGGTAATTTTCCCAGCACATCTTGATCGGCATTCGTAAGCCCCACCACCAAACCGGTCGAAGTCTTTCGTCCCTCGTCAGCGGCCCGGTCACAAAGGTCGCCCACTCGTTCGAAGAGCGCTTTCCCTTCACAATCCCGTCGTTGAAAATCAACGCTCCCGGGATTGGAAGTCACCGCCAAAAGATAGACGCCTTTTCCCTCCCAATCGAGAAAGGGTTCCAAAGTGTCGTAGCCCAGAAAGGGATTCAGAGTGACGGCATCGACGCCCCAGTTTTCGAAATAGGAGCGCGCGTAATATTTCTGCGTTTCACCAATGTCACTGCGCTTGGCATCGAGAATGATGGGCACCTCCTTGGGCATTTCTCCGAGGAGATCTTGCAGAATCTCGATCCCCCGAAGCCCCATCGCCTCAAAGTAAGCCATGTTCGGCTTAAAGGCGGCCGTGAACTCCGCGGTCTCACCGACGATACGGCGCAAAAATTCAGGAATCGCCTCGATTCCTCCGTCGGTCAGCTCGGGGCGGGGATCGAGTCCGACACAAAGGCCGGAGCCGGTGTCGTGCATGCGTTGCTTGAGTCTCTCAGCGTAAGTCACGCAGGAGTTTTAGCGGACCGTCGTAGACTCGTCCAGAAAAGCCCTGCGGCTAAAGTAATTAACCCCAAATTCCGGGCGATGGATAAAGGATAATTGGTTGGCTCATCGCTCTTCCCATGACAACCACAATTGATATTGAGCCCCTGACTCCAAACCCAGGCAATGGCGATCGAGAAGCCCAGTAGCATCACGATCGTGATTGCGAGGCCACTTCTGAAACAAATCCCAGTCGCGATCGCGAAGCCGAGCACGACTTCTAACCAGGGCACAAAGTAGCCAAAGACCGCATCCCAAGGGCGATCAACAATCTGATAATTCCCAACCGAATCGACGAAATCACTAAGATCCATCAATTTCGTAGCCCCATAATAAATGAAGTACCCGCCCAGCGCGACGCGCAGGATCAGAATAACGATATTGGATTTTTTCATCAGAAATTTCCTTAAACCGAAGTTCCAGCGATTTTAGCCTTTCGCATCTTTTCTTGAGTCAGTTTTTTCTGATAGCGCCCTTGGACAACATCAGTGAGCAAAAGCACTCCGATGACGAAGTAGAAGGTAGTCTTGGTCATGGCGTGAATTTCATTTCCGAAGAACTTGAGATGCGCCAAATGGGCTCCTTCCGTGAGCAACATAATTCCGACCACGAAGAGAACGAAGAGCCCGAGGACTTCATACATTCGGTTGCGCTGGAGAAAACTTGTCACCTTATCTGCTAGAAGGATCATGATTGCCCCGCCGATTAAAATGGCAATCACCATGACGACCATTTGGTAGCCCAGGTGGGCTCCGGTAACTGGATCCTTGATGCCAGCCAACGCCATCGCGCTCAGGATCGAGTCGAAGGAGAAAATGACGTTCATGAACACGATGAGCCCGATGACCTTCTTGGAAGAAGACGGCTGACGATTAGCCGCGTGCCCTTCATCCTCAAGGGACATCATGTGGGCAATCTCCTTGGTCGCGGTGTAAAGGATGAAGGCTCCGCCAAAGAGCACGATGACACTGTGGAAATTGAACGAGCCTTCGACCCACCCCCCAACCGTCGTGAAAAAGGGATCCTGAAGGACAACAACGAGCTTGATCAGGACAAAGAGAAGAACGATCCGTAATCCCACCGCAATCCCAATTCCGAGCTTGCGAACCCTGCTCTGATCCGCCTCCGGAGCGCGCTGCGATTCAAGGGAGATATAGAGCAGGTTATCAAAACCGAGGACTGCTTGCAGCATCACGAGAAGAACAAGCGTGATGAGAGAATCAACGAAGGGCATGTGCGGATCCTAGCAACTCCCGCCTCTTTGCCAAAAAGAAAAACGGCCCTAGTGAAACCAAAGACCGTTTAAAAAAAATGGAAGAGTCGAACAACTAGTCCGTCGCGCTAGGCTCGGTGATTCCAGAGACGTGGGGTGGAACCAGAGCTTCAACGGAAGTAGGCTCGGGAACATCCACAGATCCCGGAACAGGAACAGCAGGGGTGATCGGAGGAACCGGAGTTCCAGGAGGCGTCACAGGAGCGTTTGGCAGAGTAGGAATCTCGGGAAGAACCGAGTCAGCCGGGGCATCGGGCGCGGGAAAACTACTGGGCGGGATGAAAGGATCGCTGCTCGGGACAGCCATATCACCTGAAGGAAGCGGAGGAGCCGTAGCCCCAGTAACCAAGGTTCCACTGCCTGTCGCACGTTCGATCACCATGATTTCCGGAACGAAACCCACTGCTCCAGAATCGAGTTCGACTTTGGTGTAAGAACCTTCGGAAGAAATATATTTCAGCGGAACTCCTGCTTGAAGCACCTTATCAGCAGTAGCATTTCCTTTGGGAATAACGCGGAAGAAAGTGGAATTGGGCATTGATGTCTCGATCCACTGCCCGGGGGTGTAAGATGAGGTAGAAGGCGCCGCATAGGAACCTACACCTTGTGAAGACTGGCTTCCAGGAGCACTAAGAGGATCAAAGCTTCCGTCTGAACTCAAAGGCTGCTGCACATTTTTCAGTGCACCACAGGAGTTTAAGAGAACAGTCGCTCCGCCGAGGAGAAGGTAATGAGAAATGTTCATTGACTTACATATTCGAGCAGAGGGGAGGGCACGGGTCAATACGATTTAGAAGAGCTCGCAGAATTCCTCTAGATTCCATCATTTCCAACCGTTCTTCTGCCAATTAACGTTTCGCCAATGCGAAGCTTCAAATCAATTTTGCTCACCGGAGGGGCTGGCTTCATTGGATCCACTCTTTTGAGGAAACTCCTCGAGCGGCCCGATGTCCACCGCGTCGTCGTTCTTGATGCCTTCACCTATGCTGGAGATCGTGGAAACCTCACTGGCCCGGATCAGGACCCGCGATTCCATCTCGTAGAAGGCTCGATCAACGATGCGACCCTCGTCCAGAAGACTCTGGATGACTACCAGGTCAGCGGTATCTTTCACTTGGCCGCCGAAAGTCACGTCGATCGCTCGATCATCGATCCCTCAAACTTCGTCCACACCAATATTGGAGGTACCTCATGCTTAATTGAGTGCGCCCGCTCCGGCAAGCTCCCCCTGCTCATTTGCTCGAGCGACGAGGTTTATGGCTCCACGCCCGTCCACTATAAGTTTACGGAAAGCCAGCCCCTTCGCCCTTCGTCTCCCTACTCCGCCAGCAAGGCTTCAGCCGATCTCCTGGCCCTCGCGGCCGTCACGACTCACCTCCAAGACATCGTCATTGCCCGCTGCACAAACAGCTACGGGCCTCGCCAACACCACGAAAAGCTCATTCCCAAGCTCATTCATCAGGCACTCCGTAACCAGCCGCTTTCGCTCTATGGGAGCGGACAACAGATTCGCGATTGGATGCACGTCGACGATTGCGCCCTCGGACTCATCGCGGTTTTCGAACGGGGAACTCAAGGAAACATTTATCACCTGGGAGCAAGCTGCGAGAGCACAAATCTCGGAATCGCACGTCGACTTTTAAAACTCCTTCACAAACCGGAATCCCTCATTACCCACGTCCAAGACCGTCCGGGACACGACGTGCGCTACGCGCTCAACGTCAGTCGGTCTTTGCAGACCCTTCAATGGAAAGCACGCATCCCTTTTCGCGCTGGCTTCGAAGCGGTCGTGCGAGAGCTGGCCTCGCAACTTCGACCCAGCTAGTGCTTCGAATTGTTTAACCAACTCCCAGCTCCTCCTCGATGTAGCTGATGTCGCGGACCGGAAGTCCGCCATCACGAATTCCTTGAAGGGTGCGCTGAGAGCCACGACGAGTTCCCGGGCCACTCACCTTGTGAACGACTGTTTCCACTAGGGCAGGAGCGAGAGCAGCCAAACCGAGGCAGGCAAGAGAAAGGCCGATAGGGCGACGGGCGCTGTCACTGAGGACCTCGGCCATGAGAACGCCCGCGGCGGCACCCAAGATTGCAGGAGCAAATGCCGAAGTGGTGTCGACCCAGTCTTTTTCTTCGTAAGAATCGTTCATAGACGAAGCTTACCCCAGAAACGCTCTATTTTCAAAATGAAAAAGGATCGCGTGTCGGTTTTGACAAGTGTCCCCCTAGTCCCTTCAATCATCCCCAGATGAGTAATGCCTATGCCTTGATTCTTGCCGGAGGAAGTGGAACCCGTTTTTGGCCCCTGAGCCGAAACGCCAAACCGAAACAACTTCTCAATCTCTTCGATAAATCCACCCTCCTCGATCAGACCATTTCCCGCCTCGATGGACTCATCCCTAAGGAGAACATTCTCATTCTCACCAATACCCTCCAAGAGGAAGAAGTGCGCAAAGTGGCTCACATGCTGCCGCCCGAAAATATTTTTGCCGAGCCCGCCAAGCGTGACACCGCTCCCGCCGTTGCTCTTGGCATCGGACTAGTCGCAGCCCGCAATCCGGATGCCGTCATGGCCGTTCTTCCTTCAGATCAACTCATTCAGGATGAGGAAGCCTTCCAATCGGTCCTGAAAGACACTCTCGCCGCAGCCGAGGGGAGCGATGGACTGGTCACCATTGGAATCAAGCCCACCTGGCCCTGCCCGTCTTACGGCTACATCGAGCGTGGCAAAACAGCGGACCTTGGCGACCTCAAACTCACTCACGAAGCCGTGGAAGTCGTTCGTTTCCGTGAAAAGCCCAGCCCAGAACTCGCCGAAACCTTCCTGCGAGAAGGCAACTTTGCCTGGAATGCCGGAATGTTTATCTGGTCAGTCGCCACTGTCACCGCAGAGCTTCAGAAGCACACCCCCCAGCTCGCTGAGTTCATCGAGGAACTTAAGAATTCCTCCGACGTCCTCGCCACCATCGCCGATAAATTCGCCGGGCTCACTCCGATCTCTATCGACTACGCGCTGATGGAAAAAGCGGCCCGCGTTCTCAACATCGAGGCCACCTTTGACTGGGATGATGTCGGCTCCTGGATCTCCGTTGCCAAGTATCTCGACCTACAGGGAGAGGACAATCGCACCAACACCGACCTCACCGAAATCGACTGCCAAAACAACATCGTCTTCAACGCTCGCAAGGGTTCCAAAATCGCCCTGCTCGGCGTCAATGATCTCATTGTAGTGCAAACCGATGACGCCGTCCTCGTGGCGAACCGCCATCAAGCCGATGACATCAAGAAGATCGTCGACGCCCTTCCCGACCATCTCCTCTAATGTCCGAACATCCCATCCTGGCAATCGATCACGGCGAAGCCCGCATTGGCCTCGCGGCGACCGATGAGTTCGGTATCGGCGCTCATCCAGTCGAGACGGTCGACTGTCGAAAGAGCGATCCTCTTGAGCGAATCATTGAGATCATCGCGGAGCGGAAGATTCGCTCGGTCGTTCTCGGCCTCCCGCTTCGGATGGATGGCTCAGAGGGCCGAAGCTCCGAAAAGGTTCGTAAGTTTGGCGACGTCCTCGTCTCCAGACTCGGCGAAATCCCGCTCGCTTATTTCGACGAACGCTTCACCACCGTGACAGCCTCCGAAAAACTCCGAGCCGCTGGCAAAAAGGCGAAGAACCAAAAGGGCATCATCGACCAAGCCGCCGCCCTAGAAATCCTCAACGACTACATTGGCTGGTAGTTTTTTCATCATGCGTCTCAAGCTCACCATTTCCTACGACGGCTCCACTTTTAGCGGTTGGCAATCGCAACCCAACGGTAAGACCGTGCAGGATCTTATCGAAGCCGCCATCGCCACCACTGCAGGTGAAAAAATCAGGCTCCACGGCTCCGGACGGACTGATGCCGGCGTGCACGCGCTGGGGCAAATCGCTCATTTCGACCCTCCCGGACATCTGACGATGAACCCTTTTAATTGGGTGCCAGCGCTCAACACGAAACTCCCCGCCGCCATCCGTATCATGAGCTGCCAGGAAGTCGCCGATGACTTCCATTCCCGCTTCGGGGCTTTGGGGAAAACTTACGCTTATCGTCTCTGCACCCTTCCTATTCTTCCGCCCTTCGACGCGGGCCGGGCATGGCACCTCCCCCGCCTTCTCAATCCCGAAACCCTAGAAGAAGCCCTCGCTCTTTTCCGTGGCACGCACGACTTCCGATCCTTTGCCGCCAATCGTGGAAATGAAACCGCCGAGACCAACTACCTGCGCACCATCACGGAAGCGTCCTTTGTCCATACCGATGACGGCATCCTGCTGCGCTTCACGGGAAACGGATTCCTTTATAAAATGGTCCGGCTCCTCACTGGCGCCGCCGTCAATACTTCCCAGGGCTACCTCCGGATCGACGATCTTAAGGATCTCGTCGAAGCCCCAAGTGGCGCTAAATCACCCCTTTGCGCTCCGGCCGATGGTCTGACGTTGCTTGAAGTGAATTACTGAGAGCTTGCCCCATCGCCGATCAATTCAGAGACTCCCTTACGATGATCATGGCAAAAGGATTTTGGAAAAGGCGCCTCCTCGTTGCGATCTTAATCGTGTTAGGCTCCATCCTCATTCTTTTCCCCGCCTGGCTTCCAGATTCCGGATTCCCTTCGACTGATGAAAGGACTGCCGAAGGCGGTCAGCTTGAAGAAACGACCTCCAAAGGATTCAGCCTCCCGACCGAGGAAAGCGCCGTTGAAGGACTCCAACTTCTCCTCCTTCTGGGAAGCGCCGCCTTTTGGTTCGGAGCAGCCAAGTCCGCCGGAGAAATCGGCCCCTTCTATCGCGTCATGGGAGCTGGAGGAATCGCCGCAGCGTTAGGAGAAGCTGACTATCTCGTAAACGACAACCTAAATATTCCCTCTTGGATCCTGTTCGTCATCCCCGCGCTCTACATTCTCTTTCTTTCCCTGAAATATCGCCGGCAGTTCCCGGATTTCTACACCGAATTCACCTCTCATCCCGCCGCGGGATTCTTCGCCTCGGCCTTCATGATGATCTACGTCCTCGCTCGCCTTCTCGGCACCCCTCACCTTTGGAAAGCGACCCTCAAGTCAAACTACCACCCCGACGTCCCAAGCACCGTCCAAGGTTACCTCGAACTTCTGGCCTGCTACCTCCTTTTCGTTGGAACGATTGGCCTCTGCCTCCGCGACCGAAGACACGATGTCACCGAGGATTAACGATTCGTTTTTCCCGCCAGATCCAAGAGCAGGGAATTGGAAACGGCGTTTCCCAAACGCTCGAATTCATCAAAGGTCCAAACCACCTTTTTTGACTTTGGCTCAATCTCAATGAGAAGTGGGTTCCCGGGACCCGCATGGCAGTTTCCGATGACATAATTTCCAGTTGGAAGCACCTCAAGAGTCGTCACCCAAGCGAGTCGAATTTCCGGAAGTTCATCCTGCGTGAGCTTCCACACAACTTTCTTCAAGGGAGTCACTTCGATGACACTGTGTCCGTTTCCGGTCGCGATAAGGGTGTTGCCATTCTTCAAACGAAGGGCCCCAAACAGGCGATTTCCAAAAGCCTCAAGGCCATGCCCTCCCTTGTTCTCTTTTCCAAAAAGGGGCACCTCATACTCCCAAACGACCTTTCCCCCACCATCGTATTCGCGCAGCTTTCCATCGGCTTCATGGCACACCAGATAATGACCGTTTGCCAACTTCCGCACGAGGCGGGTGTCCGTATGCGCATTGGGATGATCCACCGTAAGAGCGAATTCCTTCAACAATTTTCCTTCGCGATTGATCTCGATAATGCGCGCTGGTCCACTCTCCGCGATCATGAACTTCCCCTCTCCCAGCGGTTGAAACGAATGAAGCTCCATGCGCTTTCCTTCGTTCCCATTGGAAGCCGCCGCATCGTAGCTCCAAACCACTTTTTTGGTCTTCCGATCAATCTCAACCAAGCGTCGCATCTTTTCCTGCACGAGAATATTTCCCGACGGAAGCAAGTGCACATCGTGAATCCCACCCCACTTCATCTCCCAAGTCACGGCTCTTTTGGAATTGATAATCACGAGCTTGCCCTTCCCTTGCGTAAGCACTTCGTGGGCCGAGAGAATTGGAAGGAGAAGGAATAGGAGGAGATATTTCATTCGCGGTTAGAGTTAGGCCGGGTGATGAGATAGGAACCCGCAATGGCAAAAAGCCCCAGCATAATCGGAGCATTGGAAGCCCCCCCATTGTAACCAGGACCGAGGACATCACGATCGTTCGGGAAATCCCAACCCGCCACGAAGTAAAAAAAGAGCAAACAGACCAATGCGTCACAGGTGAGCAAAACCCAGTCAAAATATTTTGTAATTCGATTTCCCATCACTATTTCTGATGGACCTTAGCGTCTCTCCTTCTCGGACCAAGAGGCAATTGCCCACAGCAATCATCGTTCAAGCCTTAGCCCTTGTAGGATTTTATCGGGGGGCGCGCGTCATTCAAAAACGGGAAGTGCCCCCAGCACTAATTCACCGCCGGTTGACTTCTCTCCGTGCCTTCGCATCGTCGATCCACTTGCGGTCGACGGTAGAAAGCTGGGTTTCGTTCGTCTTGAGCTTTTTGCCATCGGGCTCGATGAGGATGAGTTCCCCGTTCCGATAGCGGGCAAGTTTCGCGAAGAGACTTTGGCCGTTCTTGCCATTCCATTGACGGTAGCCCTTGGCCGTCATTGAACGTTTCCAGACCGCGTAATTATGTTCGTGTGTAAGCACGAGGTTCTTGAGCTGACCAAAATATTCTGAAGAGCTTCCTTTTTTATACCCCCGGTATTGCGCAAGCACCCCCTTGGACGGACTCACCACGATGACAGCGGGAAGTCCCAAAACGCGGTATTGCTTCTTAAGCTGCTCAAGGTAGGCGCGCTGACGCGTTTCGGAATCCCCAATTTCGCCTGAATTTCCTCGGGGTCCTCCCGCCCCGGAAAGGTCCAGTTTCAACCGGACAACTTCCTCTTTCGACCAGCTCTTAAAATCGGGCAGGCCAAAGACCTCGCGATTGAGCGTCTTGCAAAGCGGGCTTCCCGTTCCGCCCGAACTCGCCGAGCGCGTGAACCAAATGAGCATTGGTTTTCCAGTTCCGGCAGATTCGCGTTTTGCCTCGGTATAGCTCGTGCGCCATGCCGACTTGGGTTTTTTCACCTTCGTAAAGGCCTTATCAAACGCGATATCCGCCAGGGGTTTGCGATCATCGGAAAAGACAATCATGTCATCCGAGGGAAGAACGAAGCCCTGAATCTTCACCTCTCCTTCTTTAACACTCGTGGGGAGATACCCGGCAGCTTGCACCGGGGCGTCGCCGACCGCGATGCCATCGCCCTCGGCTGGCTTCTCATAGCCCAGCCCCGCGAATCCTCCCGCGGAAGGGCCTTGGCCCTGATTCGATCTCCTGATCTTGGGCCGGATGGTGGGCACTTCCATGAGCTCCGCGCAAGAGCTGAACAGGACAGGAAGAAAGAGGAAAGCAGCGCGCATGGAACTTAGGATAAGGATAGGGGGAAAAGATGCAAGTTGGGCGTTAATGAAGGGTCATCGAGGGCTTGCGGTCTGGATCACCCGCGCTATGGTCCGCGCAGTGAAGCAACTTCTCGTTTTTCGACTTCTTTTGTTAGCGATTCTCCCTCTGCTTTTTGTCTCTCCCGCCTCTGCCGCAAGCGGCGGGGCAACTCCCACCTACGAAGCGAGCGAATATGGTCTTGATAAGGACCGCTACGCCAAATTCCCCCTTCCGATCTCCGTTTATGAGGAAACGGAGAACGAGAAGATGGGAATCTGGGACAAGCTCAAGGAACGCGCCGGTGCTCAAAATGGTTTCAACCTCGTCGCCTCCATCATTTTCCTCTGCGCGATCATTCATACCTTCCTCGCCGGCTATTTCATCGAAATGGCGCATCATCACGAGAAAGCCCACAAGGAACTGATCGAAAAAAAGGGACTCACCGGGGAGGCCAAACCCCACGACGGGGCCAAAGATGATGTTTCCTTTAAAGCGAACTTCTTTCATTTCTTGGGAGAAGTGGAAGCCATTTTTGGGATCTGGGTCATTGCCCTAGCTGGAGCGATCCTTTGGTTCTTCGGCATTCAAGCAAATGATATTGGCGATGGCTTCAACCAGCTGAAGGGATACATCGGCAAAGATGTCAACTACACCGAGCCCATCTTCGTTGTAATCATCATGGCGATTGCCGCCACCCGCCCTGTCGTTCGACTCGCGGAATTCCTCGTGGACAAGGTCGCCAAGGTTTTCGGCGGAAGCACCGCCGCTTGGTGGTTCTCCGCTCTCACCATCACGCCGCTACTCGGTTCATTCATCACCGAGCCGGCCGCCATGACGATTGCCGCGCTTCTTCTGGCGAAGAAATTCTTCGACCTCAACCCCTCTCCTAAGTTCGCCTATGCCACCCTGGGCCTCCTCTTCGTAAACATCTCGGTGGGAGGAACGCTCACTCACTTCGCCGCTCCACCCGTCCTCATGATTGCCCAGAAATGGTCCTTTGGAATGAGCTTCATGTTTATCAACTTCGGCTGGAAAGCTGCTATCGGTATTATTCTCTCAAACACCGCTTACTTCTACTATTTCAGGAAGGAATTCTCTGGTCTCAAGAAGCAGGTGAGTCAGGACATGCACATCCCGATGAAGTGGGTCGACCGTGAAGACCCGATCCCCCTTTGGATCACCATCGTCCACGTCCTCTTCCTCGCTTGGACCGTCGTCTTTGCTCACGATCCCGTCCTTTTCGTCGGCGGCTTCCTTTTCTTCCTCGGCTTCACCCAGGCCACCGGGCATCACCAAAACGATGTCAACATGAAGGGCCCCATTCTTGTGGGCTTCTTCCTTGCTGGTCTCGTCATTCACGGAGGCTGCCAGGGTTGGTGGATTTCCGTCCTCTTAACTTCCATCGAAAACGAATGGGTCCTCATGATCGGCTCCACTGTCCTCACGGCCTTCAATGACAACGCCGCCATCACCTACCTCGCGTCGCAGGCTCCAGGCCTGAGTATCGGGGCAAAGTATGCCGTAGTCGCAGGTGCCGTGACTGGTGGAGGCCTCACCGTCATTGCCAACGCGCCTAACCCAGCCGGTCAATCATTGCTCAACCGCTACTTCAAGGGGGGCGTAGCTCCCTTAGGTCTCCTGAAGGCCGCTTTGGTTCCTACGGTCATTATGGGTGCTTGCTTCATGCTTCTTAAAACCCCCGGGATGACCCAAGACCCTCAACCTGTCGAAGATGCCCATGACGCAGAACACTTCGAGGGCACCGGAGTTTTTGAAGGCTCGGGCACCTTCGAAGGCTCGGGCCGTATTGAAGGAACAGGAACCTTCACCGGCGAAGGAACCTTCGAAGAAGCAAAACCCGCCGAATAAAAACCATGTTCACCGGACTCATCGAAGCCAAGGGTCGCGTCGCCCTCATGGAAAACCGTGGAGAGCAAGCGCGCCTTAGTCTTGAGATCCCCTTCTCCGGTGAATTGGCCTTGGGCGAATCCGTCGCCGTGAATGGCTGCTGCCTCACCGTGACCGAGATCGGAGAAACGGTGAGCTTTGACCTCCTCGCCCAGACCCTCAAAGTCACCTCACTAGGACAACTGAGCGCTGGGAAAATCGTCAATCTCGAACGAGCGCTCGCCATCGGCGATCGCTTGGGTGGGCATTTTGTCCAGGGACACGTCGACGACATCGGCGAAATCCTCGATCTCTCCCCCATGGGCCAAGATTACCTCTTCGAGGTAAAGCTCCCCGAATCGATTCACGCCCTCTGCCTTGATAAGGGATCACTGACCATCGACGGCATTTCGCTCACCATCGCCGAACTCAAAGACGAGTCCGCCGTCTTCTGGATCACCCCGCACACCTTCGCCGAAACCCACCTCGGCGAAGCCCAAATTGGACAAACCGTAAATCTCGAAGCTGATCTTCTTGCGAAATATGTCCAAAAGCTTACTCTCCAATAAACTAATGCAAGCCATCACAAAAACCCTCATGACTCTCATCTTTGCCGTGCAAGCGGCCGAGGCCCAGCAGCCCGTCTCCGAGGTTCCTGCCTGAGTAATGTGACCAGGCGAAGCGGGCACCGTGCGTGGCCGATCAGGTGGAGGAGACGTCTTTGAAGACCTCGCATTCCTTGAAGAAAGCAGCAGCCCCATGCTGAGAAATCTGGGTGGATTTTTGAAGAAGCCGGAAGACAAAAAAGGGTTCGCCTTTTACTCCCGCTGGATTCCCGAGAAACCCGATCACGGCAAGGTTTACATGAACCTCAGCTATCAGGTCACTGATAGCCTCCGCGCTGGCCTTGATTGGCGACCGCTGACAGGCGATGTCAGCCCGCTTATCAATTTCCGTGCGATCTCCGAAGACGACGGCTGGAGACCCGCCCTAATTCTGGGCATGAGCAACGATGACTTCGGAAACATCAACAGTGATAGCTATTATGCGACTCTGTCCAAGCACGCTTTCGTCGTCGAAAAAGTGAACGTCTCGGTCTACGGCGGTGGAACTTTCGTTCGGGAATTGGACGAGATTCGCCCGGTCGGAGGAATCCACTGGAGCCGGGGAGCCTGGTCCGGCCTCCTCATGTATAGCGGAGTCGATGAACACGTCTCGATTTCCCGCAGATTGGGCAGCCACACTGTGACCTTCCTGATGTTCGACCTCAAGCTCCCGGGAATGGCTTATAGCTTCACTTTCTAGGTTATCTGGACAGAAACCGAATGAGAGTGATGATCGCCCTTAGTTGTGAAGTGGCTCTTTAATTCGTGGATTACCGGAGTTCTTTTGGCACTCGCGACATTTCTGGCGTGGAATCATCGCTTCGAGGTTTCCGATCACCCGCTAAATGCGACGGTGATTGATGAGAAGTTTCTGAAAACGATCCCCGCGCCCAGGCGGACGCACTGCTCAATTCAAGAAACAGAGGAAGGTCCGGTGACCCACCTCGAGCGAGAGGGAGAGAAAGGAACTCCCGCGATCCAGATTATACTGCACGACTTAGAAGATGTGCAATTCATCTACATCAGCTGTGACTACCGCTGGCAAGACGTTGTCCCCGGAGAACAAAGCTGGATGACGGCGAAGGGAATTTTCTCTGACAAGATGGAAGATGGGAGCTCTCGCCAGCCCTCTGACTTTGTCCTTTTTGAAGGATCCGGAACTCAAGACTGGACGAAGCTCGAAGTGGTTAGGAAACTCACTGGAGCAATTATAGACACTCATTTCTATTTCTCAGTCGGAGGAAAAAGCGGATCTCTTGACCTTAGGAACCTTCGCTTTTCGAAAGTCGCGGAACGCTCTTGGGTTCGATTCGTCTCGATCGCTCTCGCGCTCGGCTGGCTGAGCCTGATCTTCCGTCTGCTTTGGAAATGCGATGTCCGTAATCCGGTGAGGGCAGCGAGCGCTGCTCTCATGATGCTCTCGTTGCTTTGGGTAGGAGCCTTTCCCACAACCATCACTCTACTCGCGCCTCTCTCTGACGCCTTTTCCCTCGATCTGCCGGATGTTCCCAAAAGCCCATCTCTCGATTTAGACACTGCTATTTCTCAAGCCTCTGCATCCCCTAAAAAGTCAGATCCCGCCGAAGACCAGCCTCGCAACACTACGCTCCCGGAACGTGAGTCACCTAATGATGCGCTATCCGCGCCCACCCCGATTCTAAAAGAGAACACCTCTCCTAAGAAGGGAGCGAATTCAGGAGTCATCTCCACACTGCTCAGAAAAGTAATGATCGTCTTGTCTCGATTCCATTTTCTTATCTTTGCGCTGCTTTCCTTGTTCTGGTTCATCCTCACACGAAGCGTCAAAAGCTGGCCCTTTGTCGTGGCTCTTGCCGCACTTCCCGAAATGCTTGCTCACTTCACCTTCTATGGATTAGATTGGAAGGATGGCGTTGATCTCTCCCGGAACCTCTCCGGAGTGGCCTTGGGATTTCTTACTTGGTGGCACCGGGACCGCATTTTTCAGATCGCTCGAAAGGCTTTCCGCAAACAAAAGGCCTGAGAATCCCGTCTCGACATTGAGAAAGTGGGTCCTATCCTCGCGCGCCCGTGATCTACCGCGGGATTTCCTGCTATGGCCAAAGGTTTCCAAACTCTTCCCGGTTTTCGCGACTTCCGACCCGAAGACTGCGCGGTGCGCAACTACCTCTTCGCAAGCTTCCGCGAAGTGGCAAAACGCTATGGCTTCGTGGAATACGAAACCCCCATTCTGGAACCCACCGAGCTTTACGAGAAGAAAGCAGGTGGCGAACTCAACAGCCAACTTTTCAACTTCATCGATAAGGGAGATCGTAGTGTCACCCTCCGCCCCGAGGTCACCGCCTCACTCGGACGACTCGTCAGCACCGTCCAGCGCGACTATCCCAAGCCCCTTCGCTGGTTCGAAATCGGCCAGTGTTTCCGCTACGAAAAGCCCCAAAAGGGCCGCACCCGCGAGTTCTACCAGTTCAACGTCGATCTTATCGGCGAGTCCTGCGCCGGAGCCGATGCCGAACTCATCGCACTTTCGATCGACCTGATGAGCGAGTTGGGATTCGTGCCAGGCGACTACGTCATCCGCCTCTCGGACCGCGCCTACTGGCAAAAATTTGGAGACACTAAAAGCCTTTCATCCGAACAATGCGCCTCACTCTTGCAGATCGTCGATAAGCTCGAGCGCGAGAAGCCAGAAGTCACCGAAGGGAAACTGAACGTTCTTGGTTTAACGACCGCTGAAGTTCAAGAGGCCATTTCCAATCCCGCTTCGCTCGGCGAAAATCTCGACACCGTCCTCGCCAATTTGGAAGCACGCGGCATGGGAGACTTCATCGAGGTCGACCTCTCGATCGTGCGTGGACTCGCCTACTACACCGGGGTCGTTTTCGAAGTCTTCGATGCCAAAAAGTCCCTCCGCGCCGTCGCCGGTGGCGGTCGCTACGACTCTCTCATTTCGGCCCTCTCAAATGGCAGCGTGGACCTTCCCGCCGCCGGATTCGCGATCGGCGATGTCGTCATCCGCCACCTCATCGAAGAAACTCCGCACGCTGCCGAAAAAATGCAGGCCGCCATCAAGGCGAGCTCTGGCTGTGATGTTTACCTCGTGCTCGCTGACGACAGCAAGCAAGCGAACGCGCTCGCTCTAGCCGCCCAGCTCCGAAGCGCGGGGATCGCGACCACCTTTTCACTCACTCCCGCAAAGGTCGGAAAACAATTCAAGCAGGCCGAGCAAGCAGGCGCCCCCCTCGCACTCGTGGTGGGCTCGGAGTTCCCCGAACTTTCCCTCAAAATCCTCGCGACCCGCAGCGAAGAAACCATTTCCGCCGATCAAGACATCGTCGAAACTATTTCCAACATCCTGAATCAATGAGAACGCACCACTGTAACGAAATCCGCTCTGAGCACATCGGCGAAACTGTCACCCTCATCGGTTGGGTGAATTCGACCCGCGACCACGGCGGCGTGATCTTCATCGACATGCGCGACCGCGAAGGCCTCACCCAGGTGATCTTCCGCCCGGATGATTCCCAAGAAGCTGCCAAGCTTTCTCACACCCTCCGTAATGAAGACGTCATTCAGATCACCGGAAAAGTGGCAGCCCGACTCAAGACAGAGGAGACCGACTCCACCAATGCCGAGCTCGCCACCGGCGAGATCGAGATCGTCGCTACCACCCTCACCATCGTCAACAAAGCGGAGGTCCTCCCCTTCCAGCTCGATAAAGAACTCTCCAACGAGGACCTCCGTCTCAAGCACCGCTATCTTGACCTGCGCCGCCCGCGCCTGACTAACAACCTGCGCCAGCGCCACCTCATCACCAAGGCTGCTCGCGATTTCCTCTCCGATGAAGGCTTCATCGAGGTGGAGACCCCTATTCTTTCCAAAGCGACCCCTGAAGGTGCCCGCGATTTCCTGGTTCCTTCCCGGATCAATCCTGGAAAATTCTACGCCCTTCCCCAAGCCCCCCAGCAATACAAACAAATGCTCATGGTTGCCGGAATTGAGCGCTATTTCCAAATTGCGAAGTGCTTCCGTGACGAGGACCTCCGCTCCGATCGCCAGCCGGAATTCACTCAGATCGATATCGAAGCTTCCTTCGTTGAGCAGGATGACATCATCGGCATCGTTGAAAAACTCCTCGCCTCGATGTTCTCAAAATCTCGTGGTGTCGAAGTGCCCACTCCTTTTGAGCGCCTCACCTGGAAGGAAGCGATGAACCGTTTCGGCTCCGATAAGCCCGAGCGCCGCGTCGGCATGGAACTCGTCGAACTCAGCGAAGACCTCAAGGATTGCGAATTCCGCGTCTTCTCCGGCACCGTCGCAAGCGGCGGAGTCGTCAAAGCGATCAACGCCAAAGGCTTCGCCGATATCTCCACCGGACAAATCGACAAGCTCACCAAGCTGGCCCAGGAAGCGGGCGCTAAGGGTCTCGCTTACATTCAAGTCCGCGGCGACGACGTCTCCAAATGGCGTTCACCTTTTGCCAAACGTCTTACCGAGACCGAAGTCGAAGCCCTCCGCACCAAGCTCAACATCGAAGCCGGCGACCTCATTCTTTTCGCTGCCGACCAATGGGAGCCCGCTTGCGAAGTCCTCGGCCGCATCCGCATGGAAGTTTGCTCACTCCAGAACCTCCTTGAAGGAAATGACGACCTCGATTTCCTCTGGGTTACCGAATTTCCCCTTCTCGCCTATGACGAGGAAGAGGACCGCCACGTCGCCGTGCACCACCCCTTCACCCGTCCCCTTAAGGAGGATGAAGAGAAGCTTCGCAATGGCGATCTCGATGGACTCCGCGCTCAAGCTTACGACGTCGTTCTCAATGGCTACGAACTTGGCGGCGGATCGATTCGTATCCACGAAGCCGACCTTCAGAGCTCGATGTTTAAAGCGCTTGGTATTTCCGAAGAGGAAGCCGCAGTTGAATTTGCGCACATCCTCGATGCCTTCAAATTCGGCGCCCCTCCCCACGGCGGTCTCGCTCTCGGTCTCGACCGGGTCGTCATGCTCGCTTGCCGCGAGGATTCCATCCGCGAAGTAATTGCCTTCCCGAAAAACAACAAGGGCATGGAAATCATGACCTCGTCGCCAGGAAGCGCCACTCCGATCGCCCTCCGTGACCTCCGAATCAAATCAACCTACGTCGAGAAACAAAAATCCGAGTAAGCGGTATTATATAGGTGTGGTTTTCTGCTTGGTTGACCACGCAGACCTTAAACCACACAGTCACAGCCATGAAGAACGCGATCTCCTCCTGCCTCGCCGCCTCTCTTTGCCTGCCCGCATGGGCCGAAATCGAGAATGATATCCCCCTGGGGATTGAGGCAGTCACCGGATTCCGTACTGGATACGCCTACCGCGGTTTCGAACTCGCGGAAACGTCTCTCGATTTCCAAATCGAAGCCGAGATCGCTCTTTCTAATTTCGATACCATTAGTGTCGGGAGCTGGTATTTAGGAGAAGGCGACGGGAACTTTTCCGAGACCGGAGCCTTCGTTGATTACCGCCATGAACTTGACACAAAGACAGTCGTTGGCTCCTCCCTCACCTACCGCCATTTTGGAAGCAGCATCCTCGAAAGTGGCCTCGATCTCGGATTCTTCGTCACCTACCAAGCGAGTGACGACTGGGACGGGAAAGCCGGGACCTATTACGACTTCGGTAATGAAGCATTTTACACCGCTCTGGATATTCGCTGGAGTAAGTCCATTTCCGATTCCGCCTTCATTGCTCTGGAAAATGGCATCAGCTACGTGGATGACTACCTGACCCGGGACGGGTTCAACGACCTCTACGGCCGTTTTTCCCTCACTTACGCCGTATCCGACTCAGTAGCCTTTACGCCCTTCGTCGGTTGGAGCATCCAGCTCGATGACAGCACCGCATCCGATTCTGTCCAAGGAGGCCTTCTCTTCGAGGTTATTTTTTAGGCCTGGACGGCCCGTCACGTCGAGGATGCTGAGGAGGACCGGCCTTCCTGACCTCTTCCTTCGAGAGTTCCCCGTTATTGTCTGAATCGAGCTCCTCGAACCGGCGACGACTTTTTTTCTCTCCCGTGGCCATCACATGAGGAATATTTTTGAACTCCGCCCAAGAAAGAGCGCCGCTCTTATCGAGATCGAAGTCCTTCACCATGTTCCGCTCGTTGCCCGGACGGCGATGATCTTCCCGAGTGATTACGCCATCGTGATTTCGGTCGATCATCTCGAAAACATTCTTACTGCGCTTTTTAGGCATTTCTGCAAAGCGAGGGTGTGCCGCAAACTCCTCCGCCGTGATCTTCCCATCCTGATTGGCGTCCGCTTCTTTTAAAAAGTGGCGCATATCCTCAAAACCCGGAGGGCGCTCGCCCGAAGGAGGTTTCATCTCCTTCTTAGTGATGACTCCGTCTTTGTCCTTATCAAGGCGGCCAAAGAGCTTATCCCTGACCTCCTGACTCAAATCCTTAATCCGCTCACCAGCGTCAAATTCCGCCCGAGTGACCTTCCTATTCTTATCGGAATCAAAGTGATGAAAGAAGCTCGCTTGATGATCTCTCCCTCCCCCAGAACGCTTGGAACCTTTCTTGTTACGCCCCTTTTCTTGCGCGATTCCAGACCCAATGGAGAGAATTAATAAGAGGAGGATGGATGACTTCATGATCGAACTTGAGTGATGAAAGCACGAATCAGCCCAAAGGTTGCGTAAAAAGAAGCATTTTCCGTGGACGCTCGGTTGCCACGCACCTTATCTTCCCTCCTAGATGAACATCATCTCCCTTCTGCACGCAGAGCGCACAACCCTCTCTTTCGAGTTTTTTCCGCCAAAAGACGAATCTGCCTCAGACACCTTGTTGGAAACAGTCCATGAGCTGGATCGCCTGAACCCTGCATTTGTCAGTGTCACCTACGGAGCAGGAGGAACGACACGAGAGCGCACCCGCTCAGTGGTTCAGCGCATCATGAAAGAGACGTGCGTCCCCACCATTCCTCACCTCACCTGCATCGGCCATTCTAAGGAAGAGATGATGGAAATCCTCGATCGCTATGCCGAAGATGGCGTAAAAACCATTCTTGCCCTGCGAGGTGATCCCCCTCGCAACCAACCTGATTACGATCGAAGTAAAGACCACTTCCAGTATGCTGGCGATCTCGTCAAATTTATCAAAGAGCATTCTGCCGACTTCACCATCGGCGTCGCGGGATTTCCCGAGGGGCATCCCACGACTCAAAACCGCTTGATGGAAATGGATCATTTTAAGAAGAAAATCGATGCAGGGGCCGATTATATCTGCACGCAGCTTTTCTTCGATAATCATGACTTTTCCGACTACCGCGAGCGCTGTGAGCTGGCGGGTATCTACCTTCCTATCGTAGCCGGAGTCATGCCGATCACCACCATTTCAGGGATGCGGCGCATGGCCGAGCTGGCAGAGGGAAGCCGCTTTCCCGCCTCCCTTTTGCGAGTCTTGAATGCCGCAGGAGACGATGCCATGTTAATCCGACAGGCTGGGATTGATTACGCAAAAACGCAGTGCCAGGGGCTAATCGATCAAGGAACCTCAGGAATCCACCTTTACACTCTTAATAAGAGCAGAGGCACGATTGAGATCGCGGAGTCTCTCTCCTTCTAAATTACTCAGTGGGCGTAATTCGGTTTGGCCGGCTCTCAAGCTTGAGTTGTTTAGCTTCCTCTTCTGAAATCGTGGAAAAAGTGCTTTTAAAGCCCAAAGGAATCCAACGCCAGTTCTCATTATCGCTAGGATATTTTTCCTTCAGGGAAACGTATCCTGAAAAGGCCCCAGCATAAACACCCAGTTTTAAGTCTCCCTCGACCCGGAGGACATTCATCGCGAGCCTCAGACGCTTTTCTTCAAGCTCTTGCGGACTCTCTCGGACCTTTTTACCATCTTTCGAAGATTCTAAATTCGACAAATCTAGGTCTAAGTCGCTCACCTTACCTCCATTCGCCGCTTTCTTTAGGCTTATTCTTTCCTCCTCTAAGGAGGAAGCGCTGGAAACATCGGTGGGATCATTGACGAGACCTTTTCCAAATCCCTTGCTCAGCGTAATCCCGAGAGCTTCGGCAGCTTCCTTCTGAGTCGGAAGACGGGTTGAAAGTTCCCCCTCCAACCTCAATTGATTACTGGACTGAAGGACGATATCACTGATCTCAAGTCCACCACCTCCAGACGAAAAGTTGAACGATCCAGTGTTAAAATCGACACGGCGAAAGCTATTATTCGAGTCAAGAATCGACAGCATCCTAAGGATGGCCCATTTTTCGCGGACGGTGATGACATCACCTTCCTTGATTCTCGCTTTGCCATGAGTCAAAATCTTGCGATTCGTGGAACCCTCGATGTTGAGCTCTCCTGAAATCGCACCCGAAATAAATTCCCTCATCTGCACCCCGGCCTGGTTAATAAGACGATCTACCGGAAGAGAAACGAACTCTCCGACAATCTGAAACTCCGGCATCGCCAAGGTGCCACGAATCCCGCCAGAGAAGCTCATGCTTCCTTCGCCGAGCTTCAAGTCCATCGATTCAATAGTAATTCCATCTGGTCCACAGACGATTTTTGCTGAGATCAACTCAAGGTCTTTCAGCCAATTTTGAGTGAACAGTCCTCCAGTCAAAGAGATTTCCCAGGAGCCATCGACATAATTTGCGATGAATGCTGTGTCGGTGATCGCGCCATAGGTCAGCTTGGTATAGCCCCAATCAAAGTCGAGATGCTCAATGCTAATGGACTGAAGCTTGGAACCGGAAAAAGTATCGATCACTGCCGCGAAGGCTTGCTCCATTTCTTCGTCTTCTCCGCCCGCTTTCAATTGGAAGGACGCCTCATCGATGCGAATCTTCTCTGGGATCCAATCTTCGGTAATGCCTGCAAGAAAAGTAAATGGGCCAGAAAGAGATTTCAACTCGGCTTCAATATAGAAGCTATCATCGCCTCCGATCAGCTCCACATTCCGAAACAGACCCTGCCCGCGTGCTCGCGAAAAGCCGGTGGCCTCAATTTCTTCCGCACCAAGAACCTCACCGATCTGTTCACCGATCCTCTCACTGTAGTTACCAGCGGAAAAGTGCCTGTTGAGGAAAATATAAGAAATACTGACCAACGCAACGATGAGGATCAGCAACTTCATCAAAAAGATCCAAATCTGCTTAATAAGCGAGGAATTCGCGACGATTCCGGCATACCTCAACTGGAAAAACATTCCCTGTTCACCGATCCACAAAGAAACCCGATTATTGTATTCTTTCAATCGTTCTTTATCGACGGACTGGTGCACAGGAAGAGCCTAGCGAAGGATCGTCACTCTTGACAAAGTAAATAATCAGAAGGTCGCCTGAATTTCACTCGCCCAAGCCTCATTGCTTCGATATTGCCTTCCCCATGGAAGATGCCGATTATAAGGTGAGCCTCGAATTCTTCGAAGGCCCGCTGGACTTGCTTCTCTATCTCATCCGTCGGGACGAGGTGGATATCTATGATATTTCCATCCAACGGATTACCTCCCAATATCTCGAATACGTCGAGAGCTTCAAAATGCTCAATATCGACCTTGCTTCCGAATTCATCTCCATGGCGGCAAATTTGATGTATATCAAAAGCCGCACTCTCCTCCCAAAGCAGGTGCAACCGCCTGAGGATGAAGCAGACGAGGACGACCCCCGTTGGGAGCTGATCCGTCAACTCATCGAATACAAAAAATTCAAAGACGCCGCCGGTTTTCTTGCTCAGTGCGAAGTAGCCCAAGAACAAGTCTTCGCCCACTCTCCGGAAAAAAAGGCTCGTCCGGACGACTCGGAGCCCGTTCCTCTCGCGGAAGTCTCCATTTTCGATCTCATCCGCGCTTTTCAAAATGTCATCAAGCGCTTTGAAGAAACGCGTGACTTTGGCGACATCATCGATGACCGCTACACCGTCAGCGACAAAATTGACTACCTCCTGAATCTCATCCCTCCCGGGGAATCGCTCAGCCTCCAGTCCCTCTTCCAGGAGGCTTCTTCCAAGATCGAAGTCATTGTCACCTTCCTCGCCTTGCTCGAATTGATGAAAATGAATCAATTTAAGGCCCGCCAGGATAGCTTACTCGGACAGATTGAAATCGAGCGAAAAGAAATTCCCTAGCGAAGCCCATGTCCGTCCCCTTTCGCATCGCGCTCTTTGGCGGCACCTTTGACCCCATCCATGAGGGGCACCTCGAGATTGCCGAAAAGGCCCATGCCGCTCTTTCTCTCGATCAGGTTCTTTTTCTCCCCTGCCGCCAGTCCCCTCACAAGAAAAGCGGGCCCCTCGCTTCGGACGAGGATCGCCTCCAAATGATCAAGCTGGCCACCCAGGAATTAGACTGGGCCTCAGTCAGCGATTTCGAGCTCCAGCTCCAGCTCCCATCCTATACATGGCAAACCGTGGAAGCCCTCAAGCCAACCCTCCCCCCCAAAGCGCAGCTCTTTCTCCTCATCGGCCTTGACCAGTGGCAGGCCCTTCCCCGCTGGACCCATCCGGAAAAACTGGCAGCAGCTTTGGAATTCATTGTGGTTGGCAGAGACGGTGAGCCCGGCAGCCGCTCGGGCTACCGCTCTCATTTCCTCCCAGGCAATCACCCGGCATCCGCGTCCGAAATCCGAAAGGATCTTGCAGAAAACAAAAGACCGCACTGGCTTCCTAAAAAAGTGTTCAATTTCATTTCAAAAAAAGATCTCTACAAATCGGATCCCTGACTTGCGTCCCCCTCCCCATTATACTAACCTCTGTCCTTATGAAACTGTGTCTCATTGGTCTTTTCCTTCCCCTGTTCTCTTTGACAGCTCAGGTAGCTCCCAAAGAGGAAATCCCTGCTCCTGCAAATACCGCAAAGGAAACACTTGAGCAAGACAAGGCGGAGAAAGAAGTCGCGCAATATAGGATCGACCTCGACAACCTCCCCCTTGAACAAAAGAAGGTTTACTGGAACGCCTTGGTGCGCGCCGAACAGGTCTTCAGCCAAAAGCGCATCTTCGAATGTCTAGAAAGCATCCACAAGGCCGAGCTCATCTACAAAAACAATCCCTCGGCCCTGAACCTTAAAGGTGCTTGCTACGTTGAGTTTCGCGCTTTCAAAAAAGCAGCGACTGCGTTCGATACCGCCCTCGTCGCAGATCCCGGAAACATCAACGTTCTCTTCAACAAAGCAGAAATCGATTTCGTCACTCAGAACTGGCAGGCCGCTCACGACCAGCTAGTGAAGCTCCTCCCTAAATATAAAGGAAATCAGGAGGACATGAAGGACTTGATCATCTTTAAAATTCTCCTTTGCAAATTGAAGCTGGACGACAAAGCAGGAGCCGAAGGTCTTCTTAAAGACACTACTTTTCTAAGTGACACTCCCTTGTATTACTATGGCACCGCCGCCATCGCCTACTCTGAAGAGCGCACGGCCGTTGCCGAAGTCTGGCTTGCACGTGCCGGCCGCATCTTCAACCTGCCAGGAATAACCGCCCCTTGGCAGGACACCCTCATCGAGTTCGGCTACATCAAGAGCTTCTACGGAGGCGACCTTGAGGTCGCCGAGTAAGCGGCCGCCTTCTAGGCGCCCTTATCTTCTACTTGTTCCAAAATGATCCCATAGATCTTCGCGATCTCTGGCGCATCCGATTCGAGGTAGGTGACGCGATAGTAGATCTCTTTGATCCCGTAAGCACAGAGCGTTTGCATGCACGCCGTGCAGGGCATCGTAGTGGTGGCAACAATCTTGGCCTCCCCTCTCTTAAAGAGACTGCACAAGTTCACTTCCGCGTGGAGCATGAACTTTTGCCGTCCATCTCGGTCATCCCAGAAACCCTCTGGAGCCTCAAACCCGGGCGCAAGTCCGTTGTAAGCCGTCGCGATCACCCGGTTATCCCAGTCCAGCGCTGCCGCGCCCACTTTTCGAAAAGGATCCTCTGATCGCAGGCTCGCCACCTCAGCCAAGGCCATCGCATATTGGGGAATCGTTAATCTGCTCTCGCTCACTGAAAGCATCATAGCGGGGGAAAAGATCGCCTGTCCAGTCAGGGTCTCCCCGGTATCCTCAAATCCCGAAATAGTTTCACCAATCTCCTCCTCGCTGTCGTTTCTCTAAATGAAACCTCCCATGCCTGCTCCCAGCCGAATCAAGACCTACTCCCGCCGCGCCGCCCTCGGCATGATCGCCGCCGGAATCCCAAGCACCGGCTGGGCCTTCCTTGGCGAACCGGATTCCCTGAGCATCACCCGGAAGGACTTCACGCTCCACAATTGGCCCAAGGCGCTCGATGGCTTCCGCATCGTCCACCTCACCGACATTCACTACCGCCCCGGCTCCGATGAGGAACTCTGCCAAAAAATGATCGTCGCCGTGAAGAAAGAAGCGCCCGATCTCATCCTCATCACCGGTGACTTCGTCATCAAGAACCCCTCCTCACTCTCCGAACTCTGCACCAAACTCCGTCCTCTTTCCGCGACCCACGGCATCATCGCCAGCCCCGGAAATCACGACCGATGGCACTGCCCTCCTGGCCATCTTCTCCGCCACCTGGAAAACGCGGGCATCAACTACCTCCAGAACGATGGCACCAATCTCACCATCAAGGGCGAGCGCGTCTTCATTCCCGGACTCGACTCCATCTGGGGCGGACACCTTGATCCCGCCCGCGCCTGGCGAGGCCATCGAAAAGACGACCCCGTCATCGCCCTCGTCCACGAACCCGACGTCTTCGACCAACTTCATCCCGAGCGGCCCATCTCACTCCAACTCTCCGGCCACACCCACGGCGGACAATGCCGCATCCCCCTCATCGGCTACGCCCCGGCGAAAGTCCGCTACGGTAAAAATTACATCTACGGCGACTTCAAAAAAAACGACGCCCAACTCTGGGTCGGCCGCGGCATCGGAACCGTCTACAAAGACCGTCAAAAACGAAAACACTCTCCGCTCCCAACTCCACCACCTCCCTCTGCTAAAAAAAGATATCTCCCCAGCCCATCGGGCTGGGATTAAAAAATGACAGGAATAGCGGGCGAGAAATTCGATCGCGACACAATGATCCGCAACCCGAAGCCCTTCACCCACCCAATCCCCGTTTAGAACCTTAAATTCTAGAATTTTGGATTTGAACGAAGTAATTAGGGCTTCTTTGCCATCCGCTTAAACAACTTCTTCAATCCCTTCACCGTATTCACCGGCAACTGACAGGTCTCCCCCACGCAATAATAAGCCGTCGCCTTTTCATCCATCGGCTTCAACCCAAGCGTGAACTCATCGACCTTCCCGAGATTCCCCAAGGTGATCATGGTAGGATCCCAATGCGTCGCGCTTACCTTTAAAAGATTCTCTTTTCCCGCGTCCCCCGCAATCACCAGACGCGCCGGCTTATCGAGAAAGAAATCAAGCGCCCGCATCATCTCCCCCATTCCCGATCCGCTCTCACGCATCATCGGCACATAAGAACGCAAGGTCTTCTCCGCGATCTCACGAAAGTCCTTTCGACCCGTCATCGCGGCAAGCACGGCATACTCCCGCGCCGCCACCGAACTCTCCGTCGGAAGCGCTCCATCGAACTGCCCTTTGAGGCGCAACACCAAATCATCCCGAGTCTCACCCTGGAAAAACCCACCATTCTTATCGTCGTAAAATAGCACCTTCGCCTGATCCGCTAGCTCGATCGCGAAACCCAGGTAGGCCGGGTCTAAAGTAACCTCATAAAGCATCCGGCTTCCCCTCAGAAAATGAAGGTAACTCCCCGATTGCTTCGAAGCATCGCGCTCCCCTTCTCTCCAACGATGATACAAGGTCCCCTCGCCGTCCCAAAGTTTCGCTTTAATAAAACGATGCGCCTTTTCCGCAGCCTTCAGATATTCAGGCTCACCCAATACATGACTGGCTCTCGCCAGCGCCCCAATCATGAGACCATTCCATGAAGCGAGAACCTTGTCGTCCGTCGCCGGTGGAACTCGCTTTGCTTTCACCACTTCAAGCTTAGCCAGCAAGGCCGAAACCTTCGCCCGTTTCCCTGCGTCGAGATCCTCCCGACGCACCTTAAAGTGAAGCACATTCTGATCAGGGAGAGCTTCCGGATCACTGTGGTCAAAAAAGTTCCCCTTCTCCGTCACCCCAAGAACTTCCTGAGCCAGCGCCAGCTCTTCTTCGCTTAAAATTTTCTTCAACTCCGCCAGCGTCCAACAAAAGCACTTCCCTTCCTTCCCCTCACTCTGCGCGTCCTGAGCGCAGAAAAATCCACCCTCCGGATGCGTCAGGTCACGAAGGACATAGGCCGTCGTCGAACGAACAGCCGCCGCAAAATCCTCTTCACCCGTCATGAGCCAAGCGTCCAAATAAAGCTCCACCAGCTGCGCCTGATCATAGAGCATCTTTTCAAAGTGCGGCACGAGCCACTCACGATCCACTGCGTAGCGATGAAACCCTCCGCTCACCTGATCGTGAATCCCGCCATCGAGCATCCGACGACACGTCAGTAAAGCGGCCTCTTTCGCCTTTTTATCCCCTTGCTGAAGAAGAAACCGCAGCACACTCACTTGCGGAAATTTGTTATCGGTCCCCATCCCCCCCCAGACCAGATCCATCATCCCAGCAGTTTGCGTCGCCGCCTCCGTGATCAACTCTCGCTGGAGCTCACCTTTTCCCGCCTCAAGAACGTGGAGCCCCTCAAAGTATTTTTTAAGCTCAACAAAACCCGCCGCCGCATTCTTGGCCGTTTCATCAGGATTTTCCTGCCACACTCCATGCACCCTCTTGAGCACCGTGGGGAAACCTATCCGCCCACCCTGATCCTTGGGCGGAAAATAAGTCCCGCCCGTCAGAGGCTCTAGATTGGGAGTGAGAAACATATTGAGCGGCCACCCGCCACTCTGACCCGTCATCGCCTGAAAGGCCGTCATGTAAATCTGATCCACATCCGGACGCTCTTCCCGGTCCAGCTTGATCGCGACGAAATGCTCGTTGAGATACTTCGCAATCTCGGGATTCTCAAAAGATTCCCGCTCCATCACGTGGCACCAGTGGCAGGTCGAGTAGCCCACACTGAGCAAAATTAATTTTTTTTCATCTCTCGCTTTCTTAAAGGCCTCCTCCCCCCAAGGATACCAATCGACCGGATTGTATGCGTGCTGAAGTAAATAGGGTGACTTTTCCTGAGCAAGCCGATTCGCCTTTTTGCCCTCCGTGGCTTCCTTCCCCATCGCTACGCCCAGAAAAATGAGCATCATCGCTATAATTACTTTCATGATTTCAGGCTAAGCCCTCATTTCTTTCTGACAACCCTTCAAAAACTCAGGAAAAATATTTCCCGTAACTCATTACTGATTAGCGTTTTGTGTTTCCATTGAAAAAGATCAACTTTTGTTTGAACAAATATCGAGGTTTATGGTTTATCTATTTGATAAACCGCAACTTAGTCGCAGTTTTCATGTAAGGGTGAATAGCAGTTGTCAGCTTCCAAACGTTCGTTTTGAGGTTGATTAACTCAGCCGCAGGAGGTCTTAGGACCTTCTGCTGTCTTTTTTTATACCACCGGTGCAAGCGCGGCCTGAAAAAGAGTGTTAAAATGTCGGCCATCAGACTTGCTCCCTCCCTCGGTTCCCCCTTAACTCTGCACTCCCAAACCGAGGCAGACATTTCCTCGACCACTTCATTTTCGATATGATTGAAAACATCCGCAAATACACCGGCCTCATGATCGTCGTGCTGGTCCTTCTCTTCATCGGCCTCGTCTTCCTTGGAGACACCGCTGCCAATGTTGCCGTAGGCAAGCCAGTCGCGTCCATCGACGGAAAAAAATACTCCGAAAAGGACTTCCGCCGCATGGCACTCAATCCTCTGGAGATCTCCGACCGCATCGGTGATCCTCGCAATCCCTTCGGAAGCATGTTGCCGGACGAAGCCCGCAAGCTCGCCACCCGCTATGTGGGCAACATCATCGAAGGCAATCCTTTCCTCGGAACCCGGACTGGTCTTCTCCGCTACATGAACATCACTCTCCAGGGTGATGAACCACACCTTTTCCTCGCCAACCGCATCGCCGTGCAAAAAGCCGGTCTCGATTACGGAGCCACTCCCGGACCCGTCGAAATCGAGGAGTTCATCGAAGGAGTTCTCTTCGCCGCACCTGATGGAAACTTCGACCAAGCCGCTTACTCCGAATTCCTCGATGAGAAAATCGGATCACTCGGAATCGGCACCCGCGGATTTAACGAATATGTCCGCGATCTCCTTACCGCCCAGAATCTCGCCAAACTCGTCAGCGGAGCCGTCTCCATCGACCGCGCTGCCGCCCGCCAGATCTTCAGCAATCAGGAGCAGAAAATCAGCGCCCAACAAGTCACCCTCGAATCGACAGACTACGAGGGCGAGCAAAATCCCACTGAGGAAGAGATCAAAGCTTACTGGGAAGAGAATCAGGAAAAGTATAACACCGACGAACGCCGGAAAATTTCCTACGTCTTCATCGAACCCGATTGGGACGCGGTCCTCCTAAAAGCCGAGAACGACAAGAAAGCCGCCGAGACCGCGCGCAAGGCGCAGGAAGATCAAGCCAAGAAGGCTGAAGAAGCCGCCGCCAAGGCCAACAAGGACGCTGCCGAAAAAGCAAAAACCACTGAGAAGCCTGCTCCTACCGAAACTCCCGTCGAAGTTCCCGCTCCCACCGAAGCGCCCGTTGAGATTCCCACTGAAGGTGCTGAAGGAGATATCGGAGCCCAAGGCGATCCAGCCCCCAAGCCTGATCAAGAAGTGCCTATCCCCGCGCTGCCTCCTGTTGATATCACAGAAATTCCAGCCCCCGTGGTGAAGTCTGAGCCGCAGCCCGCTCCTGTTGTGAAGCCCGTCGCTCCCATCATCGAGAAGTCCGCCAAGGACAAGCTCAGCCCACAGCAGAAAAAAGCCGCCGTTGATGGCCTCAATAAAACAGCCACCGATTTCTTCAATCCTCTCGTCGATCTCTCCGGCGCGACCTACGATGAACTCGCCGCAGAGCAAGGCCACAAGGTCATCTTTACCGATTTTTTCGCCCAAAGCGATCCACCAAAAGGACTCGACCTAGACGCACTCGACAGTCCCATCGGAAAGCTCTCCGACATCGCCTTCGCCATCGACGCCGAGGCCAAGGACGACCAGCTCATCTCCGAGCCCTACAACACCTCCGATGGCTGGTTCATCGGCCGCCTCGATGAAGTCGAAGCCTCTCGCCCCCTCACCTACGAGGAAGCTAAGGTAAAAGCCACTGTCGACCTCAAGAAGAAGCTCGCTCGCGATAAACTTAAAGTCGAAGCAGAAGCCACCCACGCCAAGCTCGTCGCCGCCCTTGGCGAGAAGAAGTCCTTCGCCGAGGCTACCAAGGATTCCGAGCTCAAGGTTCAGGAACTCAAGGAACTCGCCATCCAAGCCTCCAGTTTTGGCCAGCCCAATGTCCCGCCTGCATTCGATGCCGGTCGCTACACCAACCCCGGCACCATCGCTGAGATCAAGTATCTCCCAAACGACGAGAACCCCGAGCGTGCTCTGATCATCTTCGTCGAAAAACGTGAAATCACCGTCGACGACGCCTTCAACGACAAGCTCGAGCAGTTCATCAAATCTCAGAACAACGGCCTCCGACTCGCCACCTTCCAAAACTGGCTCAAGGATCGCTACACTGAGAACGAAGCCGAATACATGGGCAGCACCGAGGAGCGCTAATTCAGATGTCCGATCCTGCCGCCAGGGACGCCGCCTTTGACCAAGGTCACACCCATCTCGCCCTCGGCGAGCTTGAAGAAGCCGAAGCTTCCTACCGGGAAGCCGTGGGATTCGATGACGATTTCTTCGATGGCTGGCAGGCCCTCGGTATGATTCTTCTGAAGCTCGAAAAAGTGAAAGAAGCCATCGGCTGCGGCATCAAAGCCACCCTCCTCGAGCCCGACGACCTCCTCGCCTGGACCGGCCTCTCCCAAATGTATGTCCGCGACGGCCAAATCGCCGAAGCCGAGCTCGCCAAAGGAAATGCCCGTATTCTTTCGATGGGAGGAAAGGTTACCAAGCTTGGGAAATCCTAATTTCTAAAATTTAGAGTTTTCTCACCCACATGAAATTCATCACCACCGCCATCGACTACCCCAACGGCAAGCCCCACATCGGCCATGCCTACGAGAAGATCATCGCCGATGTCCTCACCCGCTATGAGCGTCTCAAAGGTGAAGAGGCCTACTACCTCACCGGCGTCGATCAGCATGGCCAAAAGATGGTGAAAACGGCCGAGGTCGAAGGCGTCAACGTCGCCACCCTCACCAAGCGCAACACCAAGCGCTTCATCAAGCTTTGGGAGAAACTCGACGTCAAATACGACGGCTGGGCCGAAACAACCGACGACCGCCACAAGACCTGCGTCCAAAACATCCTCACCGAGCTCGAAGCCAAAGGCTCCCTCTACAAAAAGTCCTACGACGGATTCTACTCCGTCCGTCAGGAGCAATATCTCACCGACCGCGACCGCAACGAAGCGGGTGAATTCGGACCCGAGTGGGGCGACGTCGAAGAACGCGAAGAAGAGAACTGGTATTTCAAACTCTCCGAGCACGCCGAGTGGCTCAAGTCGACCGTCGAAAAAGATGACCTGAAAATCATCCCCGAATTTCGCAAAAACGAAGTACTCAACGCCATCGAGCGCGCTGGCGAAACCGACCTCTGCATCTCCCGCCCGAAAGAGCGCATGTCCTGGGGCATCCCCCTTCCCTTCGACCCAGACTTTGTCACCTACGTCTGGTTCGACGCCCTCATTAACTACATCTCCTTCGCCGGATATAAGAAGCCCGAAAGCTCCGACCTCCCCGACTTCGATACCTTGTGGCCCGCCGATCTCCAGATCATCGGAAAAGACATCCTCGTCCCTGCGCACGCCATCTACTGGCCCTGCATGCTCCACGCCATGGGCTTTGAAGCTGCAAAAATGCCCACTCTTTTAGTCCATGGATTCTGGAACATCCGCGGCGATAAAATGTCCAAGTCCCTCGGCAACATCGTCGACCCAGACGAGCTCGCCGATAAGTTCGGCCCCGACACTGTCCGCTACTACCTCTGCCGCGACATCCACTCCGGCAAGGACAGCGACTTCGATATCGAGCGCCTCGTCATGATCTTCAACACCGAGCTCGCCAACGACCTTGGAAACCTCCTCAACCGCTCCATCAACCTCCTCAAGGGCGCTTGCGCTTCCACAGTCGCCTCCACCGACACCTCGGAAGAGGAGGACATCGCCCTCCGCGAATCCCTCGCAAAGTCCACCGCAGCCTACCGCGCCGCCATGGAAAACTGCGAGATTAGCGTTGCCCTCCAGGCCATCAACGACCACGTCACCCACTGCAACGGCTACCTTGAGCGCAGCCAACCCTGGACGATGAAAAAAGACGAGAGCCTGCTCCCCCGAGTTGGCGAAATCCTGAGTCACACTGCCGAGTCCTGCGCCCACCTCGCCGTCCTCCTTTCTCCCATCCTCCCAGCCGCCGCTGCAAAAATCTACGGCCAACTTAGCAAACCAGGCTTCGCCGAACTCAACCTCGATGACCTCAAATGGGGGCTCCTCGAAGCCGGCCACCTGACCGGAAAACCCAAGCCCGTCTTCCCCAGAATTCAGGTCGAAAAGCCCGAGTAGCAGAGACATCCTCATCACATGTCGTGGGGCAACATGTGGCTCCATCAACATCTGCACTCCGAAGTCGTATGTTACGGGGAACGCTATGGCTCTCGATGATCTGGATGGAGAAAAAGTAGATCAGCAGTTTCTTGTCCACATCCTCAAAGGTCAGCACTGGAGTCGCTCAACCACAGATCACGCACCAAAACCGCCAACGAGGCTGTTCCCGATCTTCACGATTATTCAGAAGCGGAGACCCGCACCCATCTCATCGATGCCGACCTCATCCGCAGCGACTGGGGCTCCAAGGCTCCTCCTTGCGGAGAGTATCAAGTGAGCGGTATGCCGAACGCCAAGGGGATTGGCTTCGTCGAACTCATTATCGACCAGCTGACCGAAACCGGAATTCTCTCCCCCAGCGCACTTTACGAACAACCCTTTCTCGCCGTCCATGCCGGCGGCCCGGAAGCTCTTTTTCCAAACCCGAAAATCTTGGAGGGGCTGTTTGACCAAATTAATAGTCTATCAAACTTAGGTAGTTAAGGGATCTCACTTCCGCTGAAGGTCGTCCCCACGCACTTAAATTCTTGACTCCACACCCTCTCAACCGTATTCCCCGCGTCCCGAAATCTTTTTATTGTTATGGCAGCCACTGAAGTAATTCTCCGCGAAAAAATTAATGGCCTCGGCGTCGAAGCTGAAGTCGTCAAAGTAAAGGCAGGCTATGCCCGCAATTTCCTGATCCCATCAGGAAAAGCTTACGAGGCGACCAAGGGAAACCTTCGTCAAATCGAGAACCTCGAGAAATCCCGCGTGAAGCGTGAAGCGACTGAGCTCACCATCGCTCAGGACCTCGCTGGTAAGATTGCCCGCCTCAAACCCAAGTTTACTCTCGAGATCGGTGCCAACGGAAAAGCCTTCGGCTCCGTCACCTCTATCGACATCCATAAGGCTCTCGAGGCCAAAGGCATCGTAATCGATCGCCACGCGATCCTCCTCGACAAGCCCATCAAGACCTCTGGTAAGAGCGACGTTGAAGTCAAGCTTCACGCTGACGTCACCACCTCGCTGACCATCACGGTCGAGGCTCCTGTGGCTTCTTAATAAGAGCGACTCCCAGCACTTTCAAAAAGCCCGGTCGCATCACGCAGCCGGGCTTTTTTTGTGCGCTCACGCCCAGCTCTCCATCTCAAATTCAGAGAAGAGCCACGAAAGGGACGAAATCAGCGGAGTTTTCAACCTTTCGTCAATTTCGTGGTTGGTTCCAATTCATTCGGTGGAGTCTAACTCGCTAGAATCAATCAGGCGAGTAGCCCTTACTAATCACCCTTCCATCCCACAAACTGAGAAAAATTCCTTCACAGTTTGGCTCTCGAGAATCCTCGGGATTCATGAAAAACGACAAACTCTCCTCCTCGTCCTGACTCACGATGGGCCCTTTCCTCAGCCCTCCTTCAGGGTAATTGGCCTTCATGACCTCGAGAACCTCAGCGCGGCTCATCCCTTTTTCGATATCGTAGTAGAAGTTTCGATAGGTTCAAAAACGGTCATCCGTGATCCACGCATTTAGGGCAAGCGTGAAGAAGAGCGATGGCAGCACAATCAAAAAAGCCAAGCTCATCAATTCCGCCCGCGCCCATCTCCGCTTTCGACACCCAAAGTAGAAAAGAGCGCCCGCCACCAAGAGACCAAAGAAACTCAGGTAGGTGAGCGGCTGGCTGAGAGAAGTTCCCATAATTTATTTTTCTTAAATTCTAGCTCGACGCCAACCCATCAGGCTCCCCATCAGAACAAGGAGAGCTGTCGATGGCTCCGGAATCCCAGGCACCGATGGAGTCGTATCCACATCCACCTGCTTAAGCCCGAAACGCTTGTAATCCTCCTTCGTTTCCAAGACCACTGCTCCACTTACCGGCGTGACGAGCTGATACTTCGCCGCCAGCTTGGCGAGCTTGTCTCGATCCGGCGAACCGATGGAGGCCTTCTTCACTTGCTTCCAGGCATGCCAGCGCGCGAGTTGATCACTCACGTGCTTCCCGCCTTCCGGCGCACCCTCTTGCCTCTTCCATTCGTAGCGTTTCCGGTTGCTTTCAAGAATACCTTTCAACTCCGGGATCAATTCCTCCAACTCGACCGGACGAGCGGCGCCTGCGATCCCGATCCGCTTGGAAACTTTTTCAAGAAGACGGTTCGGTCCTCCCTCGAGATCAACAACACTAAAGTCGACTTGATGAAATCTCCGTTCCAAAAGCTGAAGAAATCCTTCTTCGGTAGAAAAGGTCACCGGTTGAGCGCCATGGAGCCAGACTAGGTGACGCGAACCCGTCGAGGTCGCGAGGTTCAACCCCGCTTCCAGCGCCGAAATACAATCCTGCCCACCTGCAAAATCGATTGCGGTGAGCGTGGAAGGATCTTCAAAGATCTTCTCCTGTGCCGCGACAATCACGCGAACCCCATGCCCCGCCTCCCGAAGTTCCGCGATCGCTTCATCGGCTGTTTCAGTCCATTTCGAAAAGTAGCTCGAGCCATCAATCACAATCACGAGGTCATCCTTTGCTTCCGATGACCTTAGCGGCAACCGTGTTCGAACCAGCGTGTTCCCCGCGAAGGGATCTTCCGCCCAGACCATCGCGGGCTCTTCCGGAAGGTCACATTTCACGTGGGTATGGCGGGCCATCAGTTCCCGGGCCGGAAGCTTTCCATGGGTCTCACGCCATTTCCCCTTCGCTCCTTTTCCCTGCAAGCCATCGAGAGACATTTCGGTATCGCCCTGAATCCAAAGCGAACTTTCCAGATCCTCCGGAACGCCAAAATTCTTCTCGATGATCCGAGGAAGAAAAAATCGCCCCTCCGCATCAAGCGGAGCCGTGATTCCGATCCGAATGCGCATGTCCTTGTTCGGCAAAACCGGGAAGCACTGCACCAGCACGCGATCCGCTCCCACCCAACGAACGAGGACCGGGTCGCGACGCTCTTGCACCGCGATCGATTTGTAAGCCTTCGTCACTTTTGCAGTTGAGGAAAAGGCCGCCTCCTGGGGCTCGTCATTGACCCAGAGAGTGAGACGGGAAACGACTCCGTCTGCGGGAAGAAGAAGCTGCATGCGCGCTTCCTTGTTCCGCTGACCGGAGTTCCCAAACTCCATCGTCCACTCCCAATATCCCAGCCGACTCGCCGCATCGATATGCGCATCAAGCCGCGAGGCAGAGAGATCGAGATCAGCGACCCGCCCCGCGACGCCATCACCGCCGAGATCTTCATCCAGGGTCACTCCTCTGAACCATTTTTCACCAGGCAACCAACCAGGGAAAGCACCACCATCATCATGCGCATTGAATGCCTTCCCGGTCGTGCGGTAGTAGAGCTCCCTTCGTTTTACGATCTCCTCCAAATCAACCGATTCTCCTACCCAAAACATCTCGCGACTTCCCAGACTTGGAATAAATCCTGTGGTGTCGGTGAAGAATTTTTTTCCCACCCGTCCCTCGTAACACATCGAGAGAAGCGTCTCTTCTGAACCCAATTTACGAATAAGACCCGGATCCTCTTTTGCAACCGCGTAACGCGTGACGTAAGACGGTCCTTCCACGATCAGCAAAAGACCAAGTCCCAGAAGCATCCCAATAAGCCAAGGCCCGCGATGACGCTCAAGATTGGTAGAGCGAAGAAAACCATAGAAGAGATAGAGAGGCGCAGCAGCCGTCGCCATACAGATCAGAAAAAGAGGAATGGCGAGTAAGCCAATCCCGATCGTGTAGACGATGCACAGCCCGTAGCCGAGAAAACCAATCACCAGGACCGGAAGAAGAAGCAGACTCCAATATCCCGCCACCACCAAACCAGCGCCACGCAGAATCGAAAGCCAAGCCGGCCGCTGCTCGTTGAGTTTTTTCAACAGCCCCAAGGTTCCAAGGACGCAAAAAGAGAGAAGAAGAACCGCCTGTGGCGTCCGGGAGATCGGATCGAAAAACATCCCCGCGAGAAGTCCCGTCGCCATTTCCACCAAGACGACGATCAAGGGCCAGACTCCCCAAAAGAAAGGATGGGTGATCAATTCATCGAGAAAACTCCCAATTCGAGATTTTTTCTTCGTTTCCACCAACGGGTATGGCTCCACCGGCGCAGCAAAGCCCATTTCCTGAATTGCCTCATTCACCTGATCCACCGTGACCGGCTCCTCGCTCTCGCCTCGCGCATGCCAAAGGTGCGCCTCCACATCAGCACGCACCTCTTTCGGATCGATGAACTCTTTCATCCAACTTCCCCGATGCTGCTGCTCCCAGGCATCGAGTGCGATGCGTGCTTCGTCGGTCAGCCAGGTGGGGTCCTCGTTATTCATGAAAATTATTTTGTGGGGTTACCAATCGAACTCACCGCATCGGTGAGACCATCGTAGTAGGATTGCATCGCCAGCGAGCGCGCCTTGCCTGCGTTCGTGAGCCGATAATATTTGCGGGCGGGGCCCGCTTCACTCTCCTCAAGCCTCGACTGAATCAGCCCCTGCTTCCTCATGCGGGAAAGAAGCGGGTAAATGCTCCCCTCAGAGGCATCGAGACCAGGCGCGTTAACGAGCTTCTTTACCAACTCGTAGCCATAAGCTTCCTCTTCCACGGCAATCGACGACAGCACGCAAAACTCCAGAATCCCCTTCCGCAGCTGCACCGTCCAGTTGTCAAAACCATCGCCCATCGAGAACCATCTAAAGCAAGCTACCTTGCATTGCAAGTGTTTTTAGCGTTCAACGCCCTCCGCCTCTTCCCCAAAAACTTCGTGCTTCAAACTTCCCCCCCCCAACTCCAAGCTCCCTCTCGTGATCGGCATCCTGGATTCTGGCGTCGGAGGACTTTCCGTCCTTCGGGAAATCCACACCCTTCTCCCGGGCCATTCACTCACCTACATTGGCGACTCCGCATGGTGTCCCTACGGCACGAAATCCTATTCCGAAATCCAATCCCGCGTCTTCATGCTCTCGGATTGGCTCCTCGCCCAAGGAGCAGAAATGATCGTCGTCGCCTGCAATTCAGCCACCATCGCCGCCATCCGAACCCTCCGCAATCGTTACGATATTCCCTTCATTGGGATGGAGCCCGGCGTGAAACCCGCCGCCGAAATCACCCGCTCGAAGACCATTGGCGTCCTCGCCACCGGGGCCTCCCTCAGCGGCGAAAAATTCCGACAGCTCGTCGAAACCCATACCCCAGGCCTCAAAGTCATCACCCAACCCTGCCCCAGATTCGTCCAGCTCGTGGAAGCCGGAACCCTCTCGGGCCCCGACGTCACCGACGCCATTTTAGAATACACCCACGACATGGTCCAAGCCGGAGCCGACACTCTCATCCTCGGCTGCACCCACTATTCTTTTCTAAAAAACACCATCGCAGAGACCCTCCCGGACCACATCCGACTCATCGATACCGGACCCGCCGTAGCCCGTCGCGTCTCCGGGCACCATCCATCAAAAGACGCCGATCCACAGATTCACCTTCACACCACCGGCCCTGTGAGCGAACTTAAGCGTCTCCTCCCTCTCCTCTGCCCCACACTCACCGCAAGCTGCCATCCTTTCCCCCTATCATGAAAATCCTCCCACTCACGGCCACCCTAGTTTTATTGACTGCCCTCATTTTTTTTCTCTGGAAACCACCCAGCGGTGAAAACGACGCAAACCCCTCTGACACCAAGGAAAAATCGACCCCCTCCAAAGTAGAAGAAACCAAGTCTCCTATTTCAGAGAAGACCGCACTCGATCAAACAGAAAAGGAGATGCCTGATCACGGCCACTACTCCCTTGGAAAAAAGACTCGCGATGGCACCGGCAAATATTACATGGACCGCGAAATCGCCCAGGTCATGGGCCACCCCGCCATCAACTGGCTCGAGCGGGCCAATCGCGAGGAAGAGGAAGCGCCCTCGAAAGCCATCCAACTCCTCAAGCTCGCCCCCGATGCCGTCATTGCCGATATCGGAGCGGGCTCCGGCTACTACACCTTCCGCCTTGCCGCCCAACATCCGAAGGGCCAGGTCATCGCCGTCGATATCCAACCCGAGATGATCAGCTATCTCGAATCGGAAAAGAAGCACCTTAAGATCAACAATGTCTCCGCTCACTTGGGCCAAATTGACGACACCCTTCTCGCGAAAAACTCTATCGACGCAGCCATTATGGTCGATGCCTATCACGAATTCTCACACCCCTATGAAATGGTGCGCTCCATCGTGAAAGCACTTCGTCCCGGGGGCCGACTTTTCCTCCTCGAGTATCGCACCGAGGACCCCACTGTCGCAATCAAGCCACTCCATAAAATGAGCCAGGCGCAAGCCATCGCCGAAATAGAAGCCGCAGGATTAAAATGGGCCGGCACCAAGCACGATCTCCCTTGGCAGCACTTCATGATCTTCCAAAAATAATGGAGACTCCGGAATGGCTGGATCAGGAGCGCCCCTACTTGCTGGGAATCTCCGGCGGGCGTGACTCCGTCTTCCTCCTCCATTGGCTTTTGGAAAAGGATATCAAGAAACTCACCCTCTGCCACCTCAACCACGGCCTCCGCGGCGATGAGACTAAGCGCGATGAAGACTTCGTTCGCACGCTCGCCGCCTCACTCGATCTCCCCGTCCTGATCACCCATACCGATGTCGCCGCACTCGCGGAAAAGGAATCCCTCTCTCTCGAAACCGCAGCTCGCGAAGCACGGCACCATTTTTTCAAACAATGTGCTCAGGACACCGGGGTTCATCAAATCCTCCTCGCACATCATGCCGATGACCAGGTCGAGACCGTTCTCTTCCGCCTCCTCCGCGGCTCTTCCGGACTCAAGGGCATGCAAGAAAGCCAGCAAATCGACGACCTCACCCTCTTGCGCCCCCTCCTTCAAATCCGCCGGCACAACATCACCGCCCACCTTAACGAACGCAACATTTCCTACTGCGAGGACTCCTCGAATGCCGACTCCTTCGCCACCCGGAACCGACTACGAAACGAAGCCCTCCCCCTTCTCAAGAACATCATGGGTTTCGACCCCTCGCCCTCCTTACTTCGCGCCACCCGCCACCAAGAAGAGGCCGATCAATTCTTGTCTGATCAACTTTCCCGGCACCGGCTTCTTGACCCTCAAGGCCGACTCCATCTCCCGACCTTGAAAGATCTGCCCACCTATCCGCGCCGCCAAGCGATCCACGATTACCTAAAAAAGGCGGATATCTCCGATCTCAGCACCGCCTTGCTTGACTCCGCCCTATCGCTCCTCGAGCCCGATGGCCCAGCTGTCATCAATCTTCCCGGCGGTCTCCGCTTGCGTCGGAAGGAATCCCGGCTCTTTATTTCCCCATGAAGGCCCTCTTCCCACTCGTTGCACTCATCCTATCTTCCTGTGGCTTGCTTAAAAAACTTTTTCGAGAGGCACCAAAACCGGCGCCCGTGCAAGAGATCGGCCGCCGTGTGATCGGGAGAATCGCCTCGGTTTCCGACACCGGCAACTTCGTCCTTATTCAAAAATACGGTCCCGGGAAGCTCCCAAAGGAGACCCTTTTCCAATCGAACGGCATCAGCGGAAGCCTGGCCAGCCTCCGCCCCACCGGAGAAAGAGTCCGCGATTTCTTCGCAGCCGACATCGTCAGCGGCTCAGCCACGAAAGGAGACGCCGTCACCAGCTTCCCCATTGTCCGGCAAAAGCCCAAAATAAGCCCCGCAGCGGCCCCCAAAACGACAGAAGAACCACCTCAAGGCACTCAACCTGAGTAACCCTTCAGGATTTTTTGAAGATTTTAGCACTTTTTTGTATAAATCTAAGATCTCTTAATATCCTAGCGGTATAAGAGATACAGCCTGCTTGATGTGAGTAGTTAGGTCGTTTATTTAAAAACTTATGCAATTTCGTCTTGAAAGTTTTATGGGTTTAACGGTATTATCCATTCCGAAGCTGCTGGGCAACCTGTGTTGTCCCAATAAACCGAAAGTCGTATAACAATGAAAACGAACCCAATCAATCAGTCCGCGAACGGGCAAGTGGACCATAACCGCCTTGCGGACTTTGTCCTCTTTACCCAACGCTCCTGCATCCTCAACCTCTCGAGTGAGCTGAATCGTGGCAACCTCTCGTTCCCTCAGTTTTTCCTCCTGACGTATCTTTCAAGCGAAGACTACCTCACGATGTCTGCGATCGCCAAGAAGATGGGCCACTCCACCGCTGCCGCTACTGGCTTGGTCGACCGGCTTGAGAAGCTTGGGTTCGTCGAGCGCGTCCACGCTGCTGAGGACCGTCGTAAAATTATGGTTCGCATCACTTCTGGTGGCGTCGAGCTTGTTGCCAAGATGCGCGGACACATCGTCACTGAGCTCTCGTCGGCGATGGCCGAGCTTGATGACAACGAGACCGCCGGAATGGCTGTTGCCACTCAGGCGATGGCTGGCAAAATTTTTTAGAAATCTCCCCACCTTAGCCAAGGAAACTTGGCTAATAGGAGACGCTTTCGTAGGCTTCGGCCATGACGAAAGCGTCTTTTTCTTTTCTCTCCCCCCTCCTCACCGATCCAAGGCGGCGCGCCGCCTTTATTGGAAGGGTCTCCGAGGTCCCTACTTCTACTGATAAAGAGGAAACCCTCTCCCTCCTCCGACCCTCGCACCAAGCAGCCGCAGACGCGCTGGGTTTCAAGCAAACCCACCTCGCCGAGCAGGTCCACGGAGTTGACTTAGCCATCGTCGGAAAGGGCTCCCCGCTCATGACCCCGGGTGTCGATGGGCTCCTCACCAGCAAAGCAGATTGCCTCCTCGGAATTCATGTCGCCGATTGTGGAGCCCTCTACCTCGCTGACTCCCGCACTGGCGCCCTGGGCCTCCTCCATTCGGGCAAAAAAGGGACCGAAGGAAACATCCTCGGCAGCGCCATCTTAAAAATGGGAGATCATTTCGGAACTTCTCCCGCCGATCTCACCGTCGTCCTCGCGCCCTGCATTCGACCTCCGCACTACGAGATCGACTTCGCCGCCACCATCCGCGAACAAGCGCTCACAGCAGGCGTCCCCGCATCGAACTACCACGATGAAGGCCTCTGCACAGCCTCTCATCTCGACCAATTTTATTCCTATCGCATTGAAAAAGGAAACACCGGGCGCATGCTTGCCCTCCTCGGGACCGTTTCAGGGGAAGTTTGCAGTTCACAAGCCCCCCTTCAACGTTCAAATGTCCCTGTTCAAATCTCAAATCTCCCGTGATCACCCTCGCCCCCGCTAAAATCAACCTCTCCCTCCGTATCACCGGAAAACGCGAAGACGGCTTCCACGGCCTCGAAACCCTCGTCCTCCCCATCACGAGCCTCTGTGACGAACTCGAGTTCACCGCGGCAGACACCCATTCCCTCTATTGCGGCACCCCCGGCGTCCCGACCGATGAGACCAATCTCGTCTCGCGCGCCCTCCGCCTTTTTGAAAAAGAAAGCGGCCTCCCCTGCCCCTACAACATCACCCTGACCAAGCGTATTCCCCACGGCGCAGGACTCGGTGGCGGAAGCGCCGATGCCGCCCACACCTTCCTAGCCCTCAATGATCTGACCGACGCAGGAATTCCCCTCGACACGATGGCCGGGTGGGCCGCCCAACTCGGCTCGGACATTCCTCTCTTCCTCTACCAGAAACCCTGCTGGTGCAGCGGGCGGGGCGAAATCATCGAACCCTTCGACCTCACCTGGGACCTTCCCATCGTTCTCTTCAAACCCGCCTTCGATATCCCCACCCCCTGGGCCTACTCACGCTGGAAAGACTCCCAAGAAATCCCCAGCATTTCCTACGAAGCCCAAGAAGCCGGCGATCAGCAACTTTTCAACGACCTCGAACGGCCCGTCTTCGAAAAGCACCGCTTCCTCGCCACCCTCAGAACCCACCTTCAAGACCAAGACGAATCACTCGCCGCCATGATGTCCGGCTCCGGTTCCACCGTCTTCGCCGTCCTCGATCCCGCAGCCGATGCCCATGCCTTCGCCAAACGAACCCTCAAGGCCATGGACCCCACCCTCTGGTGGCACCACCATCCCGCCGCTACGCTCATCGAACAGAGCGATCGACCATCTCGCGGAGCCTTCAGAACCCAAGGAGCGAATCGCTAATTGCCAGCAACGAACACCTCAGAGACCGCTTCGTCCCCCTCTTCGTCAGATCCTCAAAAATCGCGAGACACAAGCCCCCTCTGGTGCTAGCCTCGCTTAGGCGAACGACCCTCACCCCATTCGCCCCCCTTTCAAATGGCTCGCGCATCCAATCTCACCATGTGTTCCTTCTGTGGCAAAAGCCACTCAGAGGTTAAGAAACTCATCGCCGGACCCGGTGTCTACATTTGCAATGAATGTATCGACGTCTGCTCCACCATCCTCCGTAAGGAACTCGCTGGCCAGGACCCCTCGCTCCCGGACCTCAGTGAAAAATCCTTCACCGATGAAGTCCCGACTCCAGCCGAACTCTGTGCCCATCTCAATGACCACGTCATCGGCCAGGAAGAGGCCAAAAAAGTCCTCTCCGTTGCAGTTTACAATCACTACCAGCGCCTTCGTCAGCACGAGGTCCTCGATGACGAATTCGTCGATGTAGAAATCGAAAAATCCAACGTCCTCCTCCTCGGCCCCACCGGCTCCGGAAAGACTCTCCTCGCCAAGACGCTCGCCCGCGTCCTCGACGTCCCTTTCTGCATCGTCGATGCCACCACCTTGACCGAAGCCGGCTACGTTGGTGAAGACGTCGAAAACATCATTCTTCGCCTCCTCCAGTCTGCCGACTTCGACGTCGAAAAGGCCGAGCGCGGCATCATCTACGTCGATGAGATCGACAAAATCGGCCGCAAGACCGAAAACGTCTCCATCACGCGCGACGTCTCGGGCGAAGGCGTCCAGCAAGCCCTTCTAAAAATCCTCGAGGGATCCATTTGCAACGTCCCCCCTCAGGGCGGTCGTAAGCACCCTCAGCAGGAGTATATCCAGGTCAACACCGAAAAGATCCTCTTCATCTGCGGTGGAGCCTTCGTCGGCATGGAGGACATCGTCCGCCGCCGCCTTGGAGCACGCGTCCTTGGGTTCAAAGCCAGCCAGGACCTTGATAAGGAAGAACGCGATGACGTGAGCCTTCTCCGAAAAGTCCGCCCGGAAGACCTTCTTCATTTTGGACTCATCCCCGAGTTTGTCGGCCGTCTCCCTGTCATTTCTTCCCTGCGTAAACTCACCGAAGAGGAACTCATCCAAATCCTTACCGAGCCCAAAAATGCGCTCGTGAAGCAGTATAAAAAGCAACTCGCCCTCAACGGCGCGAAGCTCAAAATCACCAAGGACGCCCTCGCCGCCTGCGCCAAAAAAGCGATCGAGCGCGGCACCGGTGCCCGGGCCCTCCGCTCCATCTTCGAAAACATCATGCTCGACGTCATGTTCGAAATCCCATCCCGTGAGGACATCGAATCCGTCACCATCAACCGCGCCGCGGTCGAAGGAACCAAAGCCCCCGTCATGAAAAAACGGAAGAGCAAGGGACCCTCGGAAGACGCGGCTTAGGGACTGGCAGCTCAAATCGAGATCAAAACCCGTGAACTCACAAAGTCTGAGAGCACGACTCTGGCGTTTGATTTTATTCCGAATACCAAGAGAGTGAGCGAGTCGCCGCTCTACTCAGGAAGCGGCTCTCTTGTCCGCACCCAGCAACAAGCCGCCAACGACGAGGAAACATCCTCTGGAGGCGTCGCCAGCCTGAAGACCAATCGGGCCCGTGCCGTGCAATCGGTCATCCGCTCCGACGATACCATTGCCTCACTCGCGGAAATCTTGGCCCCCGAACTCTACGACCGACTTGTGCTTTGGCTTCTCGATGCAAGCCCGCAGGACATGCAGGAATTTTGGGGCAGCTATCAAAACCGCACCGATCGATCCAATCACCTCAACGACGTCTTCATCAGCTGGACCCGCGTCGACCCGGAATCCGCCATCGCGGCAGCCGAAGGCACCGAATTTGCAAAATACCTAGTGGGCCTGGGCCTGTCACGAGCCGGAAACTGCACTGAAGGAGGTCCTCGCCCGCTATCAGGGACAAGAGAATGCCGAGCCTATCGGAAACGTCATGTGGGGACGCCCTCACTCTTTTTCAAAAGATCGCCTTCGAGCGCTGGTCCTAGGAAGAACCAGTGGAGTTCATCACCTGGGTGGGCGAAAACCAATCCTCCGATTACAGAGCCCACCTCGCGAACATTCTCAAGAACCATCCCGAAGCGCTCCAAGAAGCGCTCTCCTCCATCACGGAGGCCCACAAAAAGGGACATCTACTTTGGTCCATCTCCAGAAAAAACCCGGCACTCGCACTCGCAGAGATTCAAAAGATGATGCCCCTTCCTTCCCAAGAGCTCTCCTCGCTGCAAGGCTGCTTCGGCGTTCTGGCAAAAGATCACTATGCCGATCTCGAGGCAATCAAGGAACAGCTCACTGGAAATTCCCGCACTCAACTCGAAAAGGTCCTCATCGGGCACCGCATCAAAGATAACTTCGACGAAATCTTCGATTCCCTCTTGGATCAACCCGATGCTTACAAGCTGATTTTGAGCGACTACAGTATCTTCCGGCAAATCAAGCCGGAAGATCTCATCGCCCGGCTCCCCGACTTCTCTCCCGCCTGGAGAGATGCTCTCGCAAGTTCTCATCATCAGCTCCTTCCAGGAGACAGTAAGAATATGGGTAAATGGCTCGGAATGGATTGGGAAGCTTCCGGGTTCAGCAAGGAACAGGCGAAAAAGATCAATGAATACGCCTTCACCTATGTGGTGCAAGTGAACCCGGAGCAGTCGCTCCCCCTCTTTTCAGATCAGGAATTCTCCGAAGAGAAAAAAACGAAACATCCTCGAAATGGTCGTCAATCGGACAAATTTCGCTGAGAAACAGAGCGAATATCTCGCCACCCTCACCTCCCCGGAAGATCAGGCCCTCATGCAGGAACTCATCGACAAAAAAGAAAACCCGTTAGAGATGACCTCACCGATCAAAACACCGGACGACTTAATCACCGCTCACCGAAGGAAAACTCGCAACATCCAACAATCCCTTTTCCTATCTAATGAGGAACTGGAAACCGGAGGATCGCGCTCAGACCAACGAGGCATTCAACGATCTCGTAGGAGAGGAAAAGGCACGCCTCGCTGGATTTGCTTCTTCTGCAGGCTACGGTGTGGCCCCCGAACTCAGAGGCGAAGCCATCAAATATCTCTTGGAAAACCCCGAAGTGCAGGAAACTGCCGGATGGAAAGAAGGACGTCGATATGGTGGCGTCGAAATTGCCTCCCGGCATGCCCTCGATCTCATGAAGACAGACCCCAGCAGCGCTAGCTCCTGGGTCAAAAGCCTTCCCGAAGGACCGTAACAGCTCTGGGCCAAGAAGAACCTCGCAGCGAACTGGCAAAATTACGATCCCGATGCCGTCCAAAAATGGATCTCTACGCAACCCGCCAGCCAACAAAAAGAAATCGTAGATTTTCTGAAAAAGGAAAATTAGAAGCTCAACTTAAGATCGATCGGGTGCTTGGCCTCGTTTTAAGGGTTCCCAGGAATCTCCCTCATCGCCGGGTGATTCGGCCCCTTCCCGTATTCGTTTCCAAGCGACCACATGATGATCGAAGGATGATGACGATCCCGCGAGAACTGCGGTAGAAATGCCCCCGCCAATCAAAAGCCGACCCTGCGTGTTGCTTCTTTTCTCTTTTTGACAAAAAAAAACAAAATGACTAAGGTAGGAAAGAAATGAATAAATTATTGCTCTCACTTTCAATCGCCACCATGGGCTTCGCTCAGGCCGAATTGGATATTCCTCGCGGGGTTTACACCGTGGAAAAGATTGCCGAAGCTCAAGCACTTGCAGTCGAAAAGACCCAGCCGATGACCTTTATCCTCAGCGATAAAGCACTCAACCCTTCCTGACCGACGTGTTCAGGAACCGTCAGTTTGACGGTTATGAAAGCAGTAAAGTCCTTTTCGAAGCCTGTTTTTGCCGATCAATCCGAGCGAGGAGCCCTCCCCGAGAATGTTCAGAAAGCCCTTCGTGACGCTGGTGGCGCACTTCCCCTTGTCGTGCTCATCGATCCTTCCTACGAGAAAGTCTACGCAGCGTTTGGCCATGCCCAACTCAAGGGACAAGATTACAGCTCCATTTTTCGCCAAGCGAAAAAGGATGTAAAAGCCGACATCAAAGCCAACACCTTTGGCCTTCCTGAAGCTCCTGCTGAAAAGGCCGACGACAAGGAAGAACTTGCAGAGAGCGACGACCGCATCAAGGTCCGCGACCCACAGTTCGAAATTTGGCGCAGCTCAAAAGGTTCGCGGATTGACGCTCAGTTGCTTGCGATCGAAAACGAAACTACTTTCGTCTTCAAAACTCGCAAAGGCCGCACCATCCGCACTACCGCAGACAAGCTTCAAGCGACCAGCGTCCAACGCGGTCGCAAACTCGCGGGCCTCTAAGAGAAGCCCCACCCAATAACCTTTCAAAGGCCGCTTGCTCGCAAGCGGCCTTTTTTTGATGCCATTTCTCAAAGATCACCGAGACTATTTCAATGAAGCTTCTTCTTACCCTCTTCTTTCCCACCCTCCTTTTGGCTCAGGAACCATTCCCAGGCCTGACCTTTCATGAAGCTCCTCGTCCGCTTTCCGAAAAAGCGAGCGCCTCCGATTGGCCACGATTCTTCGGCCCTCATGACAATTGCACGTCTAACGAAGGCCCCCTCCTCAGGGACCTCTCCAAACTCAAGCCCGTCTTTGAACTCGTGCGTGGAGATTCCTACGCCTCTCCCATCATTTCCGACGGGAAGCTCCTCCACTTCCATGCCGTAGATTCCCGTGAAACTCTCGACTGCCTCGATCCCGAGACCGGACGTCGATTCTGGACATTTTCCTACCCCATTAAATACCGTGATCGCTACGGATTCTCAGCAGGACCGAGATCGAGCCCAGTCGTTCGGGACAAGCGCGTTTATCTCATTGGAGTGACCGCCATGCTCCACTGTCTCGATCTCGAGAGCGGAAAGATCCTTTGGAAACGAGATCTCATGACCGAATTCGATATTCCCCAGTATTTTTTCGGTTACGGCCCCAACCCCGTCCTCTTTCAGGACAAGCTCATCATCAACATCGGAGGGAAGCCCAAGGACGCACTCGGAGTCTGCGCTGCTGCTTTTGATATCAATACTGGAGCAACCGCCTGGACCCTGAAAGACGAGTGGGGCGCCTCTTATGCCTCCCCCATTGTCACCAAACTCCACGATCGTCCCGTCGTCGCCATGATGGCCGCCGGAGAATCCCGCCCCACCGTCGGCGGGCTCATGATCATCGACCCCAATACCGGGAAGCTTCATTCCAAATTCCCATGGCGGGCAAAGATTTACGAATCGGTTCTCGCTTCCACTCCACTTGCCCTTCCCGGTAACCGTATCTTCATTTCAGAGTGCTATGAAAAAGGAGGAGTCCTCCTACAATTCGATAAAAAACTTCAACCAAAGCCACTCTGGGTCGAGCGATGGTTTGGGATGCACATGATGGTTCCGCAGCTTCTTGATGGAACCCTTTATGGCTTCGCCGGAAGAAACCCTCCCGACACTCAACTCAAATCAATCGATCTAAAGTCCGGGAAATTACTCTGGGAAAATGATATGATATGGAAAGAGGGAAATCTGAACGTGGGACTCTTCCGCGGCTCTTTCATTCACTGCCAGAATCGCACCTTCACTCTGGGCGAAGATGGTATCTTTGCCGAAATCGAGCTTAACCCAAAAGAAGCGAAAACACTTTCCAGCAACCGCTTATTCACTGCGAGAGAAGCGTGGACCCCTCCGGTTATTCATCGCGGACTCCTATATATCGCCCAGAACTCAAAGGGAATAGATGGTTCAAAACAACGCCTTATTTGCTACGACTTCCGAGCACTTGAGTGATTACAAAGTAATCCACTCATCCATGTTCTCTCATCCAAAATAGCTGGTAACTTTCGACTACTACATTCAATTTGATTGATTTTTTATTGACCATACCTAAATCGGTGTCAATAAGGACTACATGGCAAAAGCAAAAGCAAAAGCAAAAG
>JAPKCM010000064.1 GCA_028822935.1 Akkermansiaceae bacterium | reverse complement strand
CGACTCCTTTAATACTGCGGAGGTAGTTCTTGGCGTAGCGTTGGAACTTCCAGCGAACGAGGTCGCGGCCGGTGAGTTTAGCTTCGCGGAAGGCCTTGTCCTTGGGGCCGTAGGCCGCGCGCCAGATTTTAAGTTGCTCCGGAGTCATGCGCTTCATGTTCAGGTAAGCCGAGCGGTCTTCGCTGGGGCGGCGTTGTTTCGGGATCTTGAGATCGGGAGTGAGGTCGGTGAAGAGGTCGTGGTCGAGATACATGTGGCGCTCGATTTCCATCTCCTGATGCTGGGCGGGAATGCGGCCTTCGTATTGGTCGAAGAGAGTCGCCGGCTCGGGGATCTCGATATCGTCGTAAAGATGCAGGTGGCGCAAGGCGGGCATCCACGTGCGGTGGGGAGCTTTGTGCTGACACATGAGCATGAAGGGCTTGCCGAGAGCTTTTGATTCTTTGACGAAATCAATGGCCATGTCGGTGACGATGTCGGTGCAGTATCCGGGGACGGTTTTGCGGCCTTCGGGGGTGATCATGGCGGGGTTGTAGTAATCGCCTTGTCCAGGGAGGACGGCCCAGGAGTCGAAGCCTTGGGGCTCACCTTTGAGGTGGGACTTGCCGTAAAGAGCGGTATGGTAGCCGGCGGCGCGAAGAATTTTGGGAAAAATTTGTTGGTTCCAATCAAAGTTATTCCCGTTGTTCATGAAGCCATTGATGTGGCTGTGTTTACCACTCATGATGACGGCGCGGGAAGGGCCGCAGATCGAGTTGGTGCAGAAGGAGTTTTCAAAGAGCATGCCATCGGCGGCGAGCTTGTCGATTTCTGGGGTGGGATTGACGGGTTTGAGCCAGCCGTTGTAGGCCCCGATGGCGTGGGGGGCGTGGTCGTCGGTGAAGAAGAAGACGATGTTGGGTTTCTTCGCGTGGCTGATCGCAACGAGAGGAATTAGAAGGAATAAGAGGATCTTCATTTCCGAAGGCTAGAGAAGCGGGAAAGACTTGTCGAGCGGGAGAAGCGTGACTCCATTGGGAGGATCAGAGAGGGGCTTAAAGTCTTTTACAAAGTAGTGCGACTGGCCGACGCGTTCTTTGGACTTGTCTCAGAGGGGCGGGTCTCAATCAGAGAAGCACTGCCAGAAATTCACTTTTTAGAAAACACGCTTCATTCACTTGCCAACCAGCGGATCGAGAAAATTGAAAAGCTCCTCCGTCGCCGGATCTTCGGGTTTGCCGAGATCGTTGTTCAAGGCGCTGTGATTACTGTCCCGCTTGCCATAGGATCTGACGGGGATTTTGGCCTCCCGGAGCACCTCTTCAAGGCGTAGCGCCTGCGCATGTGTATCCGGGTTGCCGGGAAAATAGAGGAGGAGAAAGGGAGAAATCTCCTTCCCCTGGGCGACATGCGTGACCGCTGAAAAATCGAGATGTTTCTTAGGACTGTTTCCAAACTTCTGCCGGTGACCGAAGGGATGCATTTTTCCTCCATAGAGCATCTGCCGGTATTCCGCCGTCATGATAATCTTGGGAATATCGTAGGTGTCGCCATCCACCGGCACACAGCCCTTGAGGACCTCAAAAGACACGCCTTCTTTTCGGAGGTATCGATCATCGGTACAGATCAAGGCCGCGAGTTGGGCTCCAGCCGAGTGTCCGCCGACAAAGATCTTTTTAGGGTCCCCGCCATACTTCGCGATATGACGATGCATCCAGCCGAGCGACTTGGCGACGTCTCCGACCAAGGCACCAATCTCTACCTCGGGAAGGAGGCGATAATTGATCGAGACAAAAACAAAGCCCCGCTTGCACAGCACCCCGGGCTTCAGTCCGACATCGGTTTTATCCCCAACCTGCCTCCCCCTCCATGGATCCAAAACATCACGGGCAGATTCTTCCCTCCCGCAGATTCAGGAGAGTAGATGTCGAGAACCTGACGGTCGTGCCCTGACTCCACGTAGGGAATGTCGGATCTCAGATTTTGAGCGATGCCATGATTTGCGATCAAAAGAAGGAGCAGCGTGAGGGCAGAATTAAGACGGCGTTTCATCGGCGGGCCCTATTGCGAGCGAAGTAGTCTGCCTGGCACTGCGATGGCCGTCAATCAGGCAAAACCGTCTAAAAAAAGACCCTCTCCCCACAACAGAGAAAAGGCCGATGAAAAAATGATCCGCTGATTACTTGGAACGCACCAGAGTCAAGGTGAAGCTCTCACCACCTTCTTCGGCGGTTCCTGACACCTCGATGGTGTCATCGTTCACCCAGTGATGCTTGAGGTTCATCTCACCCTTCTCACCATCCGCCCGAACGAAGGAGAGGTCGAGAACGGCATCTTCTCCATCCATGCTCCACTTGCCAAGGTTTCCCCCACCCTCACTATTTCCGCCCATCATGAAGACCTCTTCAGAATCCGGGTTGTAACCCATGAGCGAAATCCCCTTGGTGTCACCCATCGTGGAATTCACTTCGATGAGCTTATTTTCAAACTTCCAGGCATACGCAATTTTGACACGCTCGCCCTTGGTCTCGGAATCCACCCAAGTTCCAACAATCCCCTTCCAGTTGACATGATCGAGAGCCTCTCCCAGATCCGTACCTTGGGCGGGAGTGGTCAGCCCGGTGAACGCAAGTGCAGCGAAACCAGTGAGAACGAGAATAGAACGACGGAGTTTGGGAATATTTTTAGACATCTTCAAAGAAGATATCGGGATATCTACTCGCTGTGAAGTGATAAATTCTTCGAAATAAAATATCAGGATTTTTTTAGAACGAGCGCTTTAACCCCCTGATCTATAGAGTTTTTCACAGATTTTTGATGACGCTTCATCCCTTGCAGGGAGGAAAAATTTTTGAGTTTATAACAAAGACACCGCTCTTCCAAGGTGGCCGTCAGGGAGCTTGCTCGAAGTCGCTCGTTAACAAGGGCTCAATCAAAAGATCTGACCCTCCCTTAGTCCTGTTCATGCCGTGGATGGCCAGCACGTTTTCTCCGAGTTGCAACAATCCGAGAAACTCGGAAAGATCGAGATTTTCAAACTCAACTCCCTCGAGATCGAGATGGGACTTTGTCGCGATGGCATCCCACGCGACGATTGATGGAGCATTGCGTCTGGCGATTTCAGTTCCATTCAGGTAGGCGACGTAGCCGTCGTCGTAGCGCATGCCGAGAGTGAGCGTTTTAAATTGTGGGCCCGCAGGAACTTCGAAGTGATACCTTAGGTAGATTGATGGGTTTATCGATAACATGGCATCGATCACGTTTATGCTGATGAGTGGATCGAATGGTCCCGATCGTGTTTCGAAGCCGGCTCCCAGGCCTTCGCCATCGATGAATCCTGCGTCCTCTGGCAAAGTGAGAGCAGACCATGTCATTTCCAGAGATCCGTCACTGGGCACGAGCCATTGGACGTTCGTTTCTGCGAGGAAATCTGCCGTGGGCAGTCCCTCTCGAATTCTGAAGAAACGAATTCCTTCGGGAATTGGGATCGTTCGAGAAGTGGTTCTGCCGGCGCTTGGAAAGGAGAATGGTAAATCGCTCCACTCGGAAGCATCTTTTGAAACTTGGATCGCATAGGTGGGCCCTAGACTTGAGCTCCAAGTCAGTGATGCCTGTCTTTGGCCCTCCACGGCCTGAACGTCAATCGAAGTGATTTTTAAAGGACTCACTACGTTTTGAATCGCTCCAAAATAGGCATCAGCCATTTTCGTAAGACCGGCCAGGTTTGGATGGACTCCATCAGGCATATCTGATAGCGGCACGACGGCACGCATATCGAGAAACGATACCTTACGACCGAGGGAAAGTTGTCTGAAAATTTTATCTATAATGAACGGGTTAAAGTCGGTTTGGATACGAGTATTTGCAATCCCATCACGCTCTAGTAAGTTCGTGACAATCATGTGCGAGGTCGGGGTCGCGAGAGCAATCTTGGTCATCAAGTTGTCCAACTGGTTAATCGCGTTGGTGTTAGAATTCCCACTACCAAAATCATTTGTTCCGATGTGAATGAGGATAACATCTGGCACCTCGAAAAGCTGTAGCCAACGTTCGATCTGCTGGTCAATCTGAAGAATGGTCCATCCGCCGTGACCATCATGGTGTTCTTCTCCCGCATCTCGGAGTACTTGATCAGAAAAACTCGTGGTGCTCCCCACCATATCGACATCGTAACCCGCCGCGGTGAGTTTCTGGTAAAGCGGCGAGCGGTAACCACCCGCAACAGTTGCACCCCAGGTAATGGAATCGCCAACGGGATAGACGACCAATTTTGCCGATGCCTTGAAGGTGAAAAAATTGGCAACGAGGACAGTGAGTAGGAGGAATGCCGTTTTTACGGTGGCGTGAGAGATCATGAACACATGCGGAGCGGCATAAAAAACGGGCACTTTGGAAATTTCCGCAGTGCCCGTAGAGAGGCTAGATAACGAGGCTAGGCCTTGGTTTTAGTTTTCTTTGGTGACGCGATAGAACCGCTTCGGTGTTCCGGCGGGCACAATGTCGATAAACGAGGTGCTTCCTGCTCCGCCTGGAACTGAATCATCGATCTCGGTGAATATCTCCAAATCGTCACTCCACGAAATGCTAAAGATCTCGCCTTCAACTGATGGCCAGATGACGGTGACTTCGTTGTTACCGGAGTTGACTTCAATACTGGTGATCTGGAATGGCATAGGTTCCCCTGTCAGCACATAGAGCGTGCGTGAAGTGTAGGCGTCACTGGTGCCTGCGAAGGTCCAATCTGGTTCGCCTTCGCCAGTGTTATTAGTGCCTATCCCAAGACCACCGGCCTGCCCGGGGTTGTTGGAGCCCCAGTTGTTGTAGCTAAAGACAGTCTCACTCTCCATGAAGTTGTGGATCTGCATGGAGCCATGTCCGCCGCCAGCCATGGTGTCGCCAAAATCGAAAGTGCCTTCGTCTGCGTTCGCGATTCCCAGTGCGTTCTCTGGACCGTAGTTCCCGCTCCAGAACTCGATATTACCTTCGGCAAAGGTTCCTCGCGTGATTTGCGGCGCATTTGAGGCCACATTCATATCCGTGACGATCTGCTGTATGGCAGTCGGCGCGACTCCCAAGTGAGGAATGCCGATCTTGGTTAAATCATCAGTGGGGGCATCAAAGGAGACCCAGACCCATTCATCATCCAACTGCAGAACGTAGGCAACTCTGGACCCGGGCTCCACGGTAGCGGAGTAATCTGCGGCGTATGCCTCAGCGATGTTTTGGGCATCACCGCTGAATTCATTCACTCCGGGTAGGTCCATCTGATAGACGAGGTTATAGCCTCTTGCCTCCGGGACGGAACTGGCAATGGCCGCGGGGAGCGTCAGGAGAGTGGGACGCACGAGGACGTAGATGTTACGTGACGCAAAGCTGGCTGCGTTCTCCGCGAAGACGTAGTCCGGGTTGCCAGCTCCGTCGGGGTTGTTGCCGATCCCGATATCCGTCGTTCCCCCACCGCCACCCCAGCGGTTGAAGGCAAAGAGCACCTCGCTGGCATCGTGGTTATGAATCTGCATTGTGCCATAGCCAAGGTCGCCCGACCCACCACCGTCGCCCCAGTCGAACGTCGTGTCATCGGCGTTCGGGATACTGTCGACGTTATTCGGGATGAAGTTGCCCGGCCAGAATTCGATATTGCCACCGCTCAGGCCTGTGCCCTCGGTGATACCGGCAATGCTGGAAGACACGTCCATGTTTGAGAGGATGGTTTGGATCGGTGTGCCCGCGACCACATCAACCGTCGGGATGCCGATCGTCGAAAGGCGATTTGCCTGCTCGAGAGTATCGTAAGAAACGAAGACCCACTCGCCATCCAACTCCATGATGTAGGCCACGCGGTCAAAATTAGTCGACTCCGTGAATCCCGATTGGTCGACGAGATAAGGCGCGCCATTTCCCCAGGCTGGAGCCGCTTCCGGAATCTCCGCATGATAAATAAGTTCGTATCCCTCCGCCGCCGGAATGGTCCCGAGGAGAGTAGGAATGGCAGGAGCGGTGAACTCTTGCGTGAGTGTCTCGGCCAGAGCAATTCCAGCTCCTGGCAGTCCCGCAACGCCGGTGTAATTCACGGTGTAAGTCGTGCCTGCCACCAAGCCTGAAGTGGTCAAGATCACGACGTTTCCGGAAGTAACGATATCCGTAATAGCGGGTCCCCCTACGATTGAAAAGTTCGCAAGATCTACTGAATCTCTACTGATCTCTTCGCTGAACGTCAGCTGAATCTGATTTCCAGCGAGCGATGAACTAGACCTGGTCACTTCTGGAGCTGGTAACATGGGTATCCCTTCACGCACGAGAACATAGATGTTGCGTGACTCAAAGCTGGCTGCGTTCTCCGCGAAGACGTAGTCCGGGTTGCCAGCTCCGTTGGGGTTGTTGCCGATCCCGATATCCGTCGTTCCCCCACCGCCACCCCAGCGGTTGAAGGCAAAGAGCACCTCGCTGGCATCGTGGTTATGAATCTGCATTGTGCCATAGCCAAGGTCGCCCGACCCACCACCGTCGCCCCAGTCGAACGTCGTGTCATCGGCGTTCGGGATACTGTCGACGTTATTCGGGATGAAGTTGCCCGGCCAGAATTCGATATTGCCACCGCTCAGGCCTGTGCCCTCGGTGATACCGGCAATGCTGGAAGACACGTCCATGTTTGAGAGGATGGTTTGGATCGGTGTGCCCGCGACCACATCAACCGTCGGGATGCCGATCGTCGCGAAGGTGCTACCTTGAGAGAGGGTCTCGAAGGAAACGAAGACCCAGTCGCCGTCCAATTCCATGACATAAGCAACGCGATCAAAGGCAGTCACATCCGTGATTGACGATTGGTCGACGAGATAAGGCGCGCCATTTCCCCAGCGTGGAGCCGCTTCCGGAATCTCCGCATGATAGATGAGGTCGTATCCCGCCGCCGCTGGAATGGAGGCTAAAATCGCGGGAAGGATAGGAGCGGAAAAGTCAATGGTGACCGTAGCAATCAGAGCCGGTCCACGTCCTGGCAGTCCGGAAACGCCGGTGTAATTCACGGTGTAAGTCGTGCCCCCCACCAAGCCTGAAGTGGTCAGGGTGACGATGTTACCAGAGGAAGTGGCAGCCGTGAGTGCGGGTCCACCTGCGATTGAGAAATTGGCGACATCAACGGAATCACTGCTAACTTCTTCGCTGAACGTCAGCATAATTTTATCCCCAGCCACCGATGATAAGGCCATGGTCGCTTCCGGAGGTGGAAACGTGGGTGCTCCTTCACGCACGAGCACGTAGAGGTTTCGCGTGGTGTAGTTTCGAGCGTTCTCAGAGAACGTGTAGTCCGGTTCGCCTACGCCAGTGCCATTAGTGCCGATACCAATATCAGTCGTTCCTGTAAACGCACCGCCCCAGCGATTGAAAGCGAAGATCGTTTGACTGGCAGCGTGGTTGTGCACCTGCATCGAGCCATAACCAACATCGGTAGCCGCTCCACCATCTCCGAAATCGAGGGTCTCTGGATCTGCGTTCGGGATGTTCGCGTCATTTCCTTGGTTATAGTTGCCGGGCCAGAATTCGATGTTGCCACTGCTTAAGCCGGTGCCGGTTGTGATGACATTGGCATCTGTGATGCTAGAAAAGACATCCATATTAACAACCGTGGTTTGGATGGGAGTGCCATCGACGGTAGCCACCGTTGGGACTCCAACGGTTGCAAGGGTATTAGCTTGCAAAGGGGTATCGTAGGACACCCACACCCATGTGTCATCGAGTTCCATGATGTAGGCGACTCGGTCGAAGCTAGCGGGACCTGTAGCTGAGTTATCGATGGTATAGGTGGCTCCCGCTCCCCAAGCTGGCGTCAATTCGGGAATCGAGGCCTCGTAGATTAGGGAATACTGAAGAGAACCGGGGACTGCGGCGAGGATGGCAGCGGGGACATCAGCCGCGGGCACCACCTGATTGAAACTCAGGTTGTCGAGCGCTCCACGGTTCGTGCGGTCTGCGCCATCGAACTCAAGGATGTAATCCACCCCGGGACGGCCGGTGAAATTGAAGACCACCGCCTCGGTATCCCCGGGGCCCATGGCTGCCGTGGTGTGACTGAACACCTGGGGCCCACCGTCCTCCGTAATCGTGATCGTCCAGGCAAAGGCGGCTTCGCTCTGGTCGGAGGCGTGGCCGATATCCAGCGAGTTGAGCTGGAGGGCCACTCCCGCCCCGGCCGCAAAGGTGATGGTCGGCTCGTCAGTGCCATTGCTATTATCGTAGTCGATCTGGGCGATGTCAGGGGTGCCGGTGGCGGGATCCAGGGCATTCCAGACATCCGAGCTGTGCCTTTCCCAGCCGTTGCCCGACAATGCCCATGTCAGCGCGATGTCCGGTGTCGCACCATTGGATACCGTCGCGCCGCCGATGTCACTGGACAGGTTGCTGGCAAAGGTGGTCGGCAGCTTGACGTTGCTGATATCCCCGATCCCATTGATGCCGACGATCGTGGCATTGGCGGAGGTGGCGAGGGCCATGAGGTTGGTCACACCGGTCAAAATGGCAATGGTGAGGGCTGAGGACTTCGATGTTTTATCAATGGTGTTCATACTAATCGATTTGCGAGCCACACGCTCCGAAAAAATGAGACGCTCAGGCAAGAATATTCCTCGTCTATTCTGTCGAAACTGGATATATTTTTGTCGAAATCGGGTAGGACTCTTGATTAGGCCCCAAGCACTCTTTTTGCGACTAGAATATCTCATGAAAATTACCGAATCGAGTGCTCGAAAACTTATTGCGCTAATTGTTTACACCTCTTTCGAACCGGGACGCGAGACGCTTCGCGGCATCGCTAAATTTGCTCACGAGCTTGATAATTGGCGGTTACTTCACGTTCCGAAAGGTGATCATATTTCGATTTCAGAGTGGCTCCTGGATTCAGGAGCAGAGGCTATTATCGCCCGAGTCGGCGATCATGCGATGGCACGGATTCTACGCGCCACCGGATTACCAGTTGTCGATGTCAACAGATCCGTCCTGGATTTCGGCATTCCACAGATTGACGCCGATGACGAGGGAATTTCCGCCCTGGTGGCAGGCCATTTTTTTGATCACGGATTCAAGCACATCGGTTTCTATCCTCACGAAAGCGGAGACCAAGGTTGGTCTCAGCGCCGCTGCAAATTCTTGCGTGAAGAGTGCGTGGAAAGGGCAACTTTTCATATCTTTGAACCGCCCGTCGATCAACCGCTCGGTTCAAAGGCGGCGCGTCACGCGGTGCGAACTTGGATCCGCGACTTACCAAAGCCAGTGGGGATTATGGTTGCGCGAGATGATGGGGGATTGATGGTTTTGGATGCATGTCGCGAAGAGAACATGATCGTTCCGGAGCAAGTGGCAGTTGTCGGAGTCGATAATGATCGCCCTCTCTGCGATCTTTCCGCGCCTCCCCTCAGCAGCGTCCGCTTAGATCACCATAAGGTTGGCTACGAAGCAGGACGCTTGCTCGATCAGATGATGGCAGGCTCCAAGCCGCCAAGCCAACCGCTGCTTATCTCGCCCATCAAATTGGTTACGAGGCGCTCTTCAAACACCCGCGCGATCACCGATCCCGCAGTTGCCCTGGGGATCCATTTTATCTACGAAAATATTTCTGACAGCAAACTGGGCAACGACGACTTAGCGCGTGAGGCTGGAATTTCGCGCAGCCTCTTTCAACGGCGATTTCGGAAGGAAACAGGAATGACCATTCGGGAGTTCCTAATCGAAGTCCGTCTCACCAAGGCAAAAGCCCTGCTTCAAAATTCCAACTTAAGCCTCACCGAAATCTCCGAAATCGTAGGATTTAACCGTCAAAGTTACCTGGGCCATGTCTTCAAGAAGCAGCTAGGAATCACCCCGGGGAGTTTGCGGGGCGGGCAGCCGAAATAGTCAGCGTGCTCTGAGATACTCCAATTAGCTCCTCGCGAGCACCAATGACCTACTCCTTGCCTCTTGATCAGAGGTAAGTCACGATTCAAGGAATCTTAGTCCCTCGTCAAATTGATCTCTTCATTCTCAAAAATACTCCTCTCTTTCTTGGTCCTCTTGGTTGCCCCCGCGGCAGGAGAAAACAAGCCCTGGAAGTCTCTTCGCGGCAAACTCGAAAACACCGACAAAGCCCAAATCCGAATCTTCAAGCTCCGCGATCACGAAGGTCGGGGCATGGATTGCCTGGAAGTTTTTCAGCCAAAAAACAAACACAAGGAAGGCTACTACGGGGTCTCGCATTCCTTGAAGAATGGCGCTTTCGCCATCCACTTGACTCACTCGCTTGATTTCAAAAATTGGCGCCATTTGAAGGAACTCGACCAACATGCTTCGCAAGCCACGATCCATGAAACTAGGGATGGAGCCTTCCTTCTCGCCTATGAAAAAGACGCGCCCAATTCCTGCTGGATTCGGCTCCGACTCTATGAAAGTCTCAACGACTTAAAAGTGGGGCAATTTTCTCGTGAGATCGACATTCCCCGAACCCTTGCCCCAACCGCAGAAGGAACGCCAAGCTTCGAAGAAGTTAAAACGAGCACCAAGGATTTTTCCAAATCTGAAATCGAGCTGCGCTTCCACTACTTCCAAAACGTCCGGGTCGATCAACTCGCCCACGCCACCTTAACCGACTTCAAGGAATGGAAAGCCGCCCCAGCAACGAAGATCAACGCCGCCATCAAAGAACTCGGCGGCAATGGCAATCTCGGAGATCGGAGCAAGTTTCCATGGAAGGGAAAGACCTACTACCTCCAGGAAGTGCAAAGCACTCGCCTTGACTGGGGCTCCTGGGGGATTTTTCTCTGTGATGAGAACGGCCTTCCCCTTGGAAGAATCCGCCCAAGTACGCCAAAAAAATCCTCGGCATTTTCCAACCCCGCAATCTCTCGGGTAAAAGACGCCCAAGGAAACCAGCTCCTCGTCTTCACCGCCTTTCTTCACAGCAAAGGAAGCGCCCCCCACGAAGCCGGACAAATGCTCACGGTAATGGCTGAGGAATAAGGATTGCCGCTGCTCCATTGAAGGAAGCTTCTCAACAATGAGCGCATTTTCCAAAATCGACTCATTTAGAGAGACTTCAAAAACTTGAGAAGCGCCTCGCGATCCGCTACCGGCATGGTGCGGAAATTTTCTTTGGAAGCTTCGGCTTCGCCGCCATGCCAGAGGATCGCTTCGGAGAGATTACGGGCGCGCCCGTCATGCAGGAAGGCTTCGCCGCCACTCACTCGGACCGTAAGCCCGATGTTCCAAAGAGGGCTGGTGCGCCACTCCGCTCCGCTCGCGTCGAGCTCTCCCATGTTATCCGCCAATCCGGGACCCATGTCGTGGAGAAGGAGGTCGGTAAAAGGACGGATGGTCTGGCTCCGTAATTCCGCCAGGGGATGATAGGCGCTAGTGGTGAATTCAGAAGTATGACACTTGGCACATTGGGCCGCGAGAAAGAGTTGCTCTCCCGCAAGCGCTTGGTCATCCGAGTGGTCACGACGAGCACTCACTCCCAAGAGGCCAACGTAGCGGGACATAAGATCTAGATCACTGTCGGAAATCTCCGGGCTCTGCGGGGTCGTTTCGCCATCCAATGTGGGATAGAGCGAGGTCGTCACTCCCATGTCCGTATTAAGAGCGCCCGCGATTTGGTGGCTTAGCTTTGCCTGGCTTGCTTTGTAAGTGAAGCGCCCAACTCGCAACTCCCCGGTCTCAGGATCAGTAACGGTTTGGATTCGCCCGGAGATGCCATCGACATCATCATCACCCGGATCAGCCAAGGCGATGATCGCCCTTTCCTCGATCGCTTCGAGGAGCCCCATCCCAACAAGAGGCGGGGCAACACGAGTCGAGAAGTGAGAGGGAATCGTTCCAGTGAAGGAATAATTCGGCTTACGCAGAGAATACGACGTTCCGTCTCCGTACGTTCCGTTGATCGTGGTGTAGCTCGAGATCATCGCGTCGCCTTCGGCGCTCGGGCTGTTGTTCTGCGGTTGCAAAACAGATCCCAGGGTAGGATCGGGTGATCCGGAAGAATCGCTCCCAACCCTTACGACGGATTGGAGCATGTCCGCATTGAGTGCCGGAGCCAGAGCGCGACCATTGTTGATGTGGCAAGCGACACAACTAGTGGCGATGTAGGAGGGCCCAATCTTGTTGGCGTGAATGGCGAAGTTGGGATTTCCCGGTTCTGAATGAGCGCCATTTTCAAAATCAGTATGGTGGAGACGGCGACCGAGCATGAAGGGCTGGGCGTTGATGGGGGCAATATTGCCTGCCAATTGTTTAAAATGATCCTCTGGCTCGTCCGAATATTGATAAGGAAGAGTCGTTAGGCCTCCGAGCCAAGCCGTCTCGGGAAGAGGGTAAGAATCCAGCACTGGTCCGGGAGCGATCGTGCGGCCTTCCCAAGGGACAATCCCCTGCCCCACAATATAGAGCATGGTCGTGCCGTAGTAATTATTCCGTCCGTTCGTGGCAGCGGTCAGAAACATGCTGATCTCAATCTCGATCCGATCTCCCGCCTGCAAAGCACCCCCATTGGGATAACGTTGGGAAACGGTCGCTCTGTATTGATTGGGCCCGACAAGTTCCGCGATTTCGTTATTGTGATACTCCGCCACGGTGCCAATTCCTCGAAAGAAGGTCCGGAACTCCGCCGCGCCCAGCGGGGTCAGAGTGGTGTAGTTGAACGTGATGTCCGTGCCGCCCTTGGCGACCTCATCAACAATCTCAACAGTAATCGTGCGCTCTTCCCAATACCAGGAGAGGTAGTGATCATAAGAATGAAACTGCGACTCCCGGGCATGGCGATCACGCGCACGATCCGCGATGTGGGTGACCAGTGCGGTTGTCGTTTCTTCCTGGGTGGGCGGTTGCAGCGCGGTGTGCGCACTAAAGAGCGGGATGAAGTTTCCCGTGGAAGGTGGAGTCTCTGCTTGGAGATCAGTTTTAGCAAACAGCAGAACCGTGACGACGAGATGAAGAAAAACGCGAGGAATCATTGGGATCAGAAATATTATTGCATGATTTTTATTGCATGATTTTGCATCATAACAACAAGAATTGAGATCTTAAAATTTCTTCTCAAGTATGAATCACAATGACTCAATAATATTCCTGTCCCAAATGGCTCGCAGGTAAGGCCGGCTATTGCGCCGCGGGCTTGGGAATGGACATGGTATCAACGTCCACCTCGCCCAGCACATATCGAAACCCTTCAGTCCACATCTTAAGAATTTCCGGGTTATAAAAGACCTCCTTATTGTGACCAAATGAACTCACGAAAACCCGGCCTTCACCATATTTTTTCAACCAGGCGAGCGCGTAATCATTGTCGGCGCGATTGCCCTTTCGCTTGAGGTTTTCCTCGTGAGACATGTCGAGCGCCAAAAGGACGCGATTCTTGACGCGATCAAAATCCTTATACTGATAGAGCTCATCTTTAATCGTGAAATTCTTCCCCCCAAAAACGTCCTTCACCACGGGATGCTTGGAATCTTCGTTAGCGATCCCCCAAGTGCCGCCGGCTCCCCAGGGATGGCCGGCGAAGTTGCCGCCAATCATATCAACATACTCAGGCCACCCACCGTCGGTTGCGGAATGAATGGCAAAAATCCCGCCGCCCTTCTTGACGTAGTTGATGAAGGTCTCGCGCATTTTGGGATCCTTCATCCCGTTTTCAAGGTGCGTGTTATTGTTCAAACAGATCGCATCATACTGCTTAATCTTATCGGGCGCGAATTCGGTGAGATCGTCGGAAAAGGTGACATCAAACAAGCCGGTCTTTTCCGCCATGACTTCCATCATCGTTTTTCCAATCTCAATCGAAGAATGCCTAAATCCATAGGGCTTTGAAAAACAGAGCACCTTGTATTTTTTCGAAGGAGCTTCGATCTCCGGCATATTTTGAGTTACCAGTTCACGTTCACTCGGCTTCTCATTCGAAGCCGCATAGAGGCCGATGGAGAGGAGGCAGAGGAGGGTAAGGAAGAGTGGCTTTTTCATAAAATGAAGAAATAGGACTACGAGAAGATTCCCTTCCAGCTTTCAGGAGAATACCACTCCGAGTCCCAAAAGAAAATGTCCCATTATTATTTGTCCACCTCTATGGGGGACGCGCCAACTAGGCGATGATGGCTTTCTCGACGTTCCCGGCGATGTCGGTGAGGCGGAAGTCACGGCCGGCGTAGTTGTAGGTGAGGCGCTCGTGGTCGAGGCCGAGGAGGTGGAGCATGGTGGCGTGGAGGTCGTGCATGTGGAGGCGGCCGGTTACGGCGGTGTCGCCGACTTCATCGGTTGCGCCATGGGCGTAGCCGGGTTTGGTGCCCCCGCCGGCGAGCCAGGTGGTAAAGCCGCGCGGATTGTGGTCGCGGCCGTCCTTGCCTTGAGAAAAGGGAGTGCGCCCGAATTCGCCGCCCCACCAGACGAGGGTGTCTTCGAGGAGACCGCGTTGTTTGAGATCCTGTAGAAGAGCGGCCACGGGTTGGTCGGTGGCGCGGGCGTGATCCTCGTGCTTGGGCATGTTGGAATGTTGATCCCAGCGCGGGTTGACGGATTCGTCGGAGTAGTTGACCTGGATGAAGCGGACGCCGCGCTCGGCGAGGCGGCGAGCCATGAGGCATTGGCGACCGTAGTCCTCGGTCACTTTTTCGCCGATGCCATACATCGTCTTGGTGGTTTCGGATTCGCCGGAGAGATCAAGAATGTCGGGCGCATTCATCTGCATGCGAAAGGCGAGGTCGAAGGAGTCGATGGCAGCGTTGAGATTTTGGTCGCCTTTGCTTTGCGCTTGTTGCCGGTTGAGTTGTTGGAGGAAGTCGAATTGTTCCTTCTGTGAATTGAGGGGAAGGTGGGGATTTTTGAGATTGCGGATGGTGGCTTGGGACGCCGGGAGTCCGGCGCGGCCGACGCAGGTGCCTTGATGGATGGCGGGAAGGAAGGCGTTGGAGTAGTTGCGCGGTCCGCCTTTGCTGGCGGAGGGCATGATGGTGACAAAGCCGGGGAGGTTTTCATTTTCAGAGCCGAGTCCGTAAGTGACCCAGCTTCCCATCGACGGGCGGACGAGATTGGTGGCGCCGGTGTGGAGGAAGAGAGTCGAAGGGCCGTGGGCCACTCCCTCGGTGTGCATGGAGTGGATGAAGCAAAGGTCATCGACGTGCTTGGCAATGTGAGGAAAGAGGCTGCTGACCCAACGACCGGATTGGCCGTGTTGTTTGAAATCCCAGAGGGGCTTAAGGAGCTTGCGTTGGCTCTTTTTTCCAAAGGTGTCTTTGCGGACGCCGACGAAGTCGAAGGTTTGTCCGTCGCTTTTGATGAGTTCGGGTTTGTAGTCGAAGGAATCGACATGGCTGGGGCCCCCGGCCATGAAGAGGAAGATGATGCGCTTGGCGCGGCCGGGAAGGACGGGAAGTTTCGGAGAGAGCTGATTATTTTGGGCGGCTTGGCCAAGGAGGGAGGAGAGCGCAAGGGAACCGAAGCCGCATCCGGCGGATTTGAGAAATTGGCGGCGATGGTGGCTCATGGCTTTTTAATCGAGGAAGCGGAAGTCAATGCAGGCGAAGAGGGTCTGGCACACTTGAGTCCAAGCTTCTTCCTCTTGATCAGGTTTGAACTGGTCAAGAAAGGATTGAGTGGAGGCCTCTTCGCTCTGGCTCGGTGGACGGGAGAGAATGAGTTGGTAGGCGCCGGTGATGGTGGCCTTTTCGCTCAAGAGGCGTTGGGCGGTGAGATTGGCTTGTTCGCGGATGAAGGAGCTATTCATCAGGAAGAGCGCCTGAGTAGGGAGGTTGGTGACGGTGCGTTTTCCGACGACGAGGTTGGGATTGGGCGCATCGAAGACTTCAAAGAGATCCAGCATGGAGTTGCGGAACCAAGGAAGATAGACACTGCGGCGGGTGGAGTCGAAAGTGTAGTTGAGGTCGTATTGTCCGGCCTTGCGGATGGTGGGTCCGCCGCGGGCGGGGTTAAATTGCCCGCTGACGAAAAGGGCGGTGTCGCGGATGAGTTCGGCTTCGAGGCGTTTACGAGGCGCGCGGCCGAAGAGACGATTCTCGGGATCGCGGTGGTGAGTGGTCTGTGAGGAAAGTTGGTAAGTGCGGCTGAGGGTGATTTCGCGAATGAGAGACTTAATGGACCAGCCGTCCTCGATAAAGCGAAGGGCAAGGTAGTCGAGGAGTTCGGGGTGGCTGGGAAGCTCGCCGGTTTGGCCGAAGTTGTCGGGTGTGCGGACGATGCCTTCGCCGAGGAGGTATTTCCAAATGCGGTTGGCCATGACGCGGGCGGTCAGCGGATTTTCGGGATCAGCGATCCAGTGAGCGAGTTCGAGTCGGCCGGAGTGTTTCGCTGGAATATTGGCGGAGGTCTCGGGTTTCATCGCGACGGTGATGAAACCACGCGGGACTTTCGGGCCTTTGTTGCGGACCTGACCGCGGATATGAATATGGCCATCGTCGATGATATCTGCTTCAGAGACCGCCATGGTAACGGGTTGGAGCTTCTTGAGATTGGCGGTGAGGGATTTGTGTTCTTTTTCGAGATTTTTGAGCTTAGCTGCGATTTTCTGGCGATCACCGGGCGGCATTTTGAATGAGCCCGGGGCCACAAAGCTGACGGCATCGGCAATGACGTGGTTGGTGGTGCCTTGGGTGGAGATGGTGACGGAAGCGGGCTGGTCTTTACTGAAGGGGAAGGTGCCGACGCTGATGAAGCAGCCGTGAATGAGAGCCGGTTTACTTTGGTCGATCGAGATCGTGGTTTCGCCATCGGCGTGGCGGATGATGACGGGGACGTTGGTGGCGCGGTTGCTTCCCGCACCATAGGCGACGAGGACTTCGTAGCTTTTGGTCTCGGGCAGAGTGGTGGAGAACTCGACCTGCTTCTTTCCTTTGAGGAGGTTTTCGTCGTGAAGGTAGCCTTCGCCGACCCATGGGCTGGTTTGGCTCGATTTTTTCCAGTCACCAATGAGCTTGGCCTCGGCCGAGTCAATGACGATGCCGGGAAGGTCAGCGGGATTGAGAGAGCCTTGCGAAAGCTCCTTTCCGAGTTGGCTCTTGAAGGTGGAGATTTGGGTCGAGAGTTTTGCGAGCGACTCACGGGCTTGCTCAATCTCGCCTGAGTTGGTGACTTCGAGTTTGGTGGTGGCGAAGGAGGTCACGCCGGAAGCGGCGCTGCCCTTGCCCATGGACTCGGTGCTCTGGAAGATGCCGGCGAGGGCGTAGTAGTCGGCAGTAGGGATGGGGTCGAACTTGTGGTCGTGGCAGCGGGCGCAGCCGAGGGTCATGCCGAGGAAGGTCCGGCCGAGGGTGTCGATTTGTTCATCGACAAATTCCATTTTGAGCAGTTCGTGGTCCTGCAATTCGTAGTTGAGGGCTCCGAGAACGAGGTATCCGGAGCCGATAAGCTGGGTGTTTCTTTGCTCGACGGATGAGTGCGAAAGGAGGTCGCCGGCGAGGTGTTCGCGAACAAGTTGGTTGTAGGGTTTATCCTGATTGAAGGAGTCGATGACGTAGTCGCGGAAGCGCCAGGCATCGGGAAAGACGAGGGAGCGGCCGCCACCGCTGGACTCGGCGAAGCGGGTGACATCGAGCCAATGGCGGCCCCAGCGCTCGCCGAATTCGGGGCGAGCGAGGAGGTCATCGACAACGGATTCAAAAGCGCTGCGCGATGTATCATCGAGGAAGGATTTCATCTCCTCTGGTGAGGGTGGCAGGCCAATGAGATCGTAGAATACCCGACGAAGAAGGGTGTGCTTTGAGGCGTCGCCAGACGGGGTGAGGTTTTCGGATTCGAGGCGGGCGAGGATGAAGCGGTCCATCTCGCTTGTGGGCCAAGAGGGATCTTTGACCTTGGGAACAGGGTGGGCGACGGGTGGCTTGAAGGACCAGAACTCGCGGCCTTTCTCGAGGTCAATCTTGGGTAATCTTTCTTTCACCTCGCCTTCGCGTGGGTCAGGCGCTCCCATCGCGATCCAAGTGGAGAATTTTTCAATCGCAGAATCGGGAAGCCGTGTTTCCGGCGGCATTTTGAGGTCGTCATCGGTATGAGAAACGGCGTGGATGAGGAGGGATTTTTCCGTTTTACCGGGAACAATGGCGGGGCCGGAATCACCGCCGCTTTGCCAACCCGCACGGGAGTCAAGATAGAGGTTGGCTTTGAGCTTCTTGGCATCGGCCGAGTGGCACTTGTAGCAATGCTCGGCGAACAGGGGCCGAATATGGGTTTCGAAATACTCGAGGCCTGCGGTCTCATCTGCCCGAGTCAGTTGTCCGGAAATGATCATCACAAGAAAAATCATAACCGTGGCTGCCGGGAATTTTTTTGAGTGAAGCATGCGAATGGAAATGTGACTTAAAGAATGAATTTCGCCGGGAAGGTATTGAAAAGATGAGCTCAGGTCGAGGGGAGAAACTTCACGGAAAAAGAACAGACCTTTGATTGGTTTCCGAAAGGTTATGAATAGAAGAGAGCCTCCAGGGCAAGCTCTCAGGCGGAGTAGATATTTCGCTCACGAAGGAGCTCGCATTCTCCCCCGATTCCTCCGTTTCTAGAACGACCACACTGTCACCGAAAAAGCCAAATCTCTTCCGTCCTTGGCATTTCTGTTTTTTATTCTTACAATATCAGGCGATGAAAAGAAATTTCTCTCTTCCCACCTTGCCCGCAGGGTCGGTCATTCCCCGGCTGGCCATCGCTTTCGGATTTTTCACTGTCGGAGCCGCCCAGGCTGCAAACTACCAGAACACCGTGGTGGGGCTATCGCCAACCTACTACTATGAACTGAATGAAACGGACACCGTGGGTGGTGCCATCGACACCATGGGCAATGCGCCCGCTCCCGGCGTGTTCAACGGATCCTACGCCAATGGTCCGATGGTAGGCGGACCCGGAGCCTTGGAACTCTTTGAAGGGGTCGCGGTGCCGGGCCTCGGAGGTGAGGACAATCTAGCTCACTATAGTAACGACCAAGGGCACGTCACCCTTGGCGCTGGCAACCTCTATGCCTCCAGCTCAATCACGGTGGCCTTTTTCTTTAAAGCGGGACCCGCGCAAGGAGGCGACCGCCTTTTTACAAACAACATCACGGACCCGACCAAGAGCTTCCAGGTCGTCACCGCCAACAACGGCCTCGTCCTGGCCGTTGATCCCGGTAATTCCGGAGAAGTAGCCGAACGCACACTCTACCGTGAGGATGACAGCGAACCTGACCGCCGTCTCATTGACCCTGAATCTGGTTGGTTCCATGTCGTCGCCTCAACCCAAGGGTCCACGGGGACCGAGCGGGCCGCCAACTTCAAGTTATGGATTAACGGCGTTGATCGAACCAAAAATCTCCAACCTGATACCACCGGCTGGGGAACCGACACCGGATTGGCAAAGATCGGTGGACGCCGTGCAGATCCCACGGATTCGACCACGCACTCGGGCGCGCAAGATGAGGTTGCGATATGGCTAGATCGAGTTCTTACCGATAATGAAGTCGCCGCACTTTGGGAATCCGCGATTTTCGAAAAAACAGTCCCTCTTGAGTTTACCGACATCGAAACCCTCGAAGTCGAGGGAGAACCCTCAGTCAAGATCACGTGGCAATCCAAGCCCAACCGCAACTACCTCATCTTCTATTCGCTCAATTTGGAAGATTGGGAAGAGATCACCGATAACCACCCGAGCGAAGGAGCAGTGACCTCCTACACTGATTCCGAACTTCCGGATGGTGCCACGCGTCTCTTTTACCGGGTTGCCGAAGCTGAATAGTAGATAGAATACAGACGACCTCCGTCATGAATGCCGTCTGGTCCATCGGCGGCACGCACGGCTGGCCCAACTTCCTCGTCGTGCCGTGCCTGAATTTAACATTCCAGCGCAGGTTTCATTCGAGCTTTTTCTTCTAACTCAGACAGCCCAAGCCTTCATGTGAAATTACGCAATGAGAAGACACTTTTTGTGGCGAGGACTCTCTTGGTTCCACCAAAGCAAGTATCTTAGGCCCTCTACTTGAGGTCCTTGATCCAAATATTGCGGAAGCGGACGTCTTGTCCATGTTCCTGGAGTTTGAGCGGCTCGTCAGTGGGTCCGTTTTTAACTCCGCCATTGGCGTGTTTCACGGGGACGTTGTCGTGGACCTTGATCCCATTCCACCAGAGGGTGAGACGAGCGGGCTCTGTCCTTTTTTCACCGTCCCACTTAGCAGCCTTGAAGATGAAGTGGAAGGAATGCCACTCGCCATTGGGACGCCAGGCGTTGCCCTTGGGAACATGCTCCATGCAGACCGCCCCGATTCCGTGGGGCCCTATCTTCCAACCATATGGATCGGCGATGTTTTTGCCCTTGGGCGATTCGATCTGTAACTCATGACGGTTCTGCATGTAAACTCCGCTGTTGGCATAACCTTCCGCCTTGTCATCGCCTCGGCCGCCCATCAAGACAAACTCCACGTGCCCTTCGAAATCGTGATACTTTTTCTTGGTGACGAGGTCGTGAGTTCCCCACTTCTTGCCGCCATCGGTCATGAGCACCTTGCTGTCGTCGGTCGGACTTTTCACCACCTTCCAAGTGACGGCCATGTCCTGCTTGGGCCACATTTCCCAATTCTCTTTGACTGACTCCATCGTTCCATCAAAGGGCATATCAGCGCCTTCCGGTGCTTTGACGCCTTGGTCCTTGGCTTTGTCGTATCCCGCCTGATCTTCGGGTGCCTTTGCGTTCGCAGCCGCCCCCATCAGTGAGAAGGCAGCGCAAAAAGAGATCAGTCGTTTCGCCGTGGTTGGTTTCATTGAGAATGATTACGTGCTAGCATGCCGTCACCTATCGAAAATGGCGCCTAAGCCTTAAGTCATCTCCTCAATCAAGGCATGCCGTGGGTCCTTTATTGACGCCTGCCGTGAATGGTGCCCGATCTAAACGGGAGAGCTTGGTTGAGGAGGCTCTTCGCAGATTCCGCCGATTAGGTTGCAGGGCTTCCTTCTGCGCCCAAGGCTTCGGCGTAAATGACCTGGAGTGGGTCGAGAGAATCGAAGGTGATCGTTTGGAACCAAGCTTCTCAGAGTGAGCCTATCCTCGTTTCGGCGAACGTTATTCGAAAATTAGCCCACACTTGTCGTAAGAGTGGGCGGTGTTGAAGCCGTATGAGACTGGGCTGCGGGTCACTTTTTGTGGTCCCGTGAAAATCTTTAAAATTCCCTATTGATGAAAAATTACAAAGCAATGAAAGTCACGAGCCTCTTGACTGTAATGAGTCTGGCCATTACCGGTGGCGCGAGTGCCGAGAGCAAGCCGGTGCAGGTTTACATCCTGATGGGCCAATCCAACATGCTCGGCTTTGGCAAGGTGAGTGGAGGAGAAGGCTCGCTCGAACACGCGGTGAAGGAAAAGAACCTCTATCCCTATCTCGTCGATAAAGAGGGCAAGTGGGCCGAGCGTCAGGACGTCCGCAATGTGCGCGTGATGGGAAGTGGCGGCCCGGGTAAAACGAGGCTTTTCAATAACGAGTGGATGACCATCGGGAAGGGTAAGATTGGCCCTGAATTTGGCATCGGCCATCATATCGGAAATGCCGTTGATGCCCCCGTGATGATTTTGAAAAGCTGTATCGGAAACCGCGGCCTCGGTTGGGACCTGCTTCCTCCGGGTAGCGAGGGTTTTGAGCATACCGACTCCAAGGGCGTCACCTGGGTTCACCCTGGCTACAAGGGATCACCCGAAAAGTGGAAGAAAGGCGAGGAGCCCAAGAAGATCGGTTGGTATGCCGGTTTGCAATACGATGGTGATGTTGATCGCGCGAAGAAGGTCTTGGCCGAACTCGACAAATATTACCCCGGGGCAAAAGAGTATGAAGTCGCCGGGTTCTTGTGGTGGCAGGGTGACCGCGACCGCCGGAGCGAAGCACTCTCAAGCCGCTACGAGCACAACCTCGTGAACCTCATCAAAGCCCTTAGAAAAGATTTCAACGCACCCAATGCCAAATTCGTCACCGCCTCGCTTGGTCAGACTGAAAAGGGCGCGACCGATGGCGGCGGAAAGATCCTCGACGCCATGCTCGCAGTCGATGGTAAGTCCGGAAAATACCCGGAGTTCAAAGGAAATGTCGCCGCCGTTTACACGCACCCCTTGTCGAAAGGCGGAAATTCCGGTGGCCACTACAACGGCAACGCCGAGACTTATATGAACGTCGGCGACGCTATGGGCAAAGCGATGGCTGAACTGCTCAAAGCTCAGTAAATGATTTTTCAAGCGGACCCGTCAATTCTGAGAGCGTTTGACCCCACCTCTGGCCACGTCCCTTTTTAGATCGAGAAAAACGACCCATCGGAAGGAGTCACTTCGGCTACTGACGCAGCTGTATTTGGGGAAATGCCCCACCCCAAATCATCGCTAATTACTGTCCATCCGGGGCATTCGCATTTCGTCAAACCGGTGATGACATCCGCCACCGATGCGGTCACCGGGTCGCCCCAGTGATCGATGGGGATCCCGACTGCGAGCGACGGGTCAGGGTGACGGGATCTCCTACCGGAATAAAGGCCACCTAGAGTTCCAAAAGAGCGGAATGCTTGGGTGATTTTCGGGAAGGGCGGTCTCGAATGTGGGATCAATCGGACAGGAACTCAGTGAAGGCTGTCTTGTTTTCGATCGGCGTGGTTAGGGGCCGGCCCAAGTCAGCACGTGCGCCCTTCTTGACCATGATTTCAAGCATCGCGGGTCCCTTCGCGGCGCGAAGTTCAGAGACCTTTTCCACGATGTCGTCAGCACGTTCGACGCGCCACGCTTCGGAGTAGCCGCACGACTTCGCGATCTCCGTGAACGAGACTCGCAAACCAGCTGTCGCCATCCCGCCGACGGAATCGTGCACGCCATTATTTAAGATGACGTGCTTGAAGTTTGCCACGCCGGCGGCACCGACAATCGCGGTGCCGCCCATGTGCATCAGCATCGCGCCATCGCCGTCTAGGCAAAACACCTGTCGTTCGGGTTTGGCCAGAGCAATACCCATCGCGATCTGCGAGGCGTGCCCCATCCCGCCAACCGTCAGGAACTCCCGCTGGTGGCCTTGACCGCTGAGCGCCCGGTATTCGTAAAGTTCGCGCGAAATGTGCCCGGTGGTGGCAACGATCGCGTCGCGTTCGCCCAGTTGCGCAGCGACCAACTCGATGGCTTTCTCGCGGCTTATCTCGAAGTCCCCGGAGGGCTGATCTTTTGCGGTGTAGGACGCGAAGGTGCCCTTTTGGACCAGCAAGGCGACCGGCCGATTCTCAGCGGCAGCGATCGCTACCAACTCATCCACACTACGCCGAGCCGCATCGGGCTCCGCCTCCAGGACGCGCCAGGGGATGCCCATTGATTCGAGAAAATCGACAGTGACTTTGCCCTGCTTGACGTGCTGTGGTTCGTCTTTCGTTCCGGGCTCGCCCCGCCAGCCGATCAGCAACAGCATAGGGATGCTGTAGACTTCAGGGTCGGCTAAGGAAAGGAGCGGATTGATCGTGTTGCCTTGGCCGGAGTTTTGCAGGTAGACGAGTGGCACTTTCCCCGTGGCCAAATGGTATCCACACGCCAGGGCCACCGCGCCGCCTTCATTTGCCGCCACGACGTGTTTGTCGCCGGCGTGGTCTGCCAGGTAAAAGCAAACCGGTTTGAGCAATGAATCAGGCACACCTGCATAGAAATCGACACCGCCAGCCGCCAGCCATTCGAGAAAATCTTCACATGGAATCATGGCTTTGTTCACGACCTTTCAGGAATGAGGCTGATGATTTCCTTGATAGGCATGCAGAGATCCTCGGCCTCAGACGCCCGGCCGTTTCGAAGAATGCTCTCGGCAACCTGAACCATGGCCGGATAGGCGCTACGTAGAAGTTGGTTGGCGTAGATCACGATGCTCACACCAGCAGCAGCCAGTTCATCCTCGGTCGTTTGGGAATACGTCGACGGCACCACCACTAGCGGCACGCGATCAGTGAACTTTGCGTATTCCTTACAGAAGGTGAGAACCTCATCGGCAGTTTTCTCCTTGCTGTGAATCATAATGCCGTTCGCGCCGGCCGCGATGTAGCCCTTGGCGCGAGCCAGCGCGTCGTCCATGCCGACCTTGAGAATGAGACTCTCGATGCGGGCGATGATCATGAAGTCATCGGTCACTTGCGCTTGCTTCCCTGAGGAAATCTTGAGGGCGAAGTCCTCGATGGTATCCTGGACCTGCCCGGCGTCGGTGCCGAACAGCGAGTTTCTCTTCAGCCCTTTCTTGTCTTCAATGATTACTGCCGAGACGCCAAGGCGCTCCAGGGTGCGGACCATGAACACGAAATGCTCCGTGACGCCACCGGTATCGCCGTCAAAAATGATGGGCTTGGTCGTGGTCTCAAGAATGTCGCCGACAGCATTCATGCGGTCGACATACTCGATGTCCGGCTTGGCCTTGAGGGCCGAGTCGGTGAGGCTGCTCAGCCAGATCGCATCGAACTCCCGAACCTGGTCGTCGCTTTCGACGGCCACAGTCTCCGCGATCAATCCAGTCAGGCCACTGTGTGCTTCGATCACGCGAATCAACGGCTTGGCTTCCAACAGTCGCTTGAGCATCCCAAGGCGCATCTGCGGCGTGGTGCCGACTTCCCGAATCGCCAAACTGAGCGACATCGATGAGATGCCGGGCATATGCTCCGGCTCGACCAGCTTCCCTCCCCATTCCTTAAGCGTATCGATGACGCGCTGGCGGGTCTTTCGCAGCACGCCAGTGCTCCAGTCGTGGCGGTGGAATACGTAGTCGGGTTTGATCTTCAGCAGGTTTGGCACGTGGTCCAGCGTTTCCTGGGGCACCACCCTGTTGACACCGACCACGTTCTCCATGACGACCTTGCGCTCCT
>JAPKCM010000020.1 GCA_028822935.1 Akkermansiaceae bacterium | reverse complement strand
CCCCAAAGCCCGCTGCCGTCTCCAATCCTGTAACGATCCCGGGTGCTACCATCCCAGGTGCTACAAGACCAAACAGCACTCCTCCGGGCCCTGGAATTCCCACCGGAAATCCTACTAAGGACAACGCAAACGTTCGTAAACGCATCGAAGCCGTCACCCCTCCCATCGCCATTCCTCAAATGCCGAAAAAGGAGGAACCCAAACCCGCGGACCTCCCCAAAGTTGAGATCGAAAAGGCCCTCAAGGACGCCCTCGAAAAGAAGGAGCCCGCTCCGGAGCCCGCAGGAGAATAACTCCCTCCTCTCAAATCCATCCAGGGTCGCTCCGGCTTCCCTGGATTTTTTGTCTACAGGCTCGATCATTTAGAGAACCGAAAAAGGGCTTGATGAAAAAATGGTACAAAAACCTTCATCCTCGCGTATGCCTCTTTGTAAAGCGGCCTCGCTTCAACACCACAGTTCCTCACAAAGGTTAAATTCTCCCTAGAACATTCTCGAAATTTCAACAAAAACGGCTACTTTTACTTCGCTTACTCGATATAAGGCGTTGACCCGCCTCTTCCCCTTAATTTATGTTCGATCGCTTCAGCTCTCTTTTCGCCCCCCTCCTGGCTTCCATTTTGCTCACCAGCTTCAGCGCTCCTGCCGCCGATCTCAATCTCGTCGGAAGTGAAATGGTCCGCATGCTCCAAAATGGACATTACGGCAGACTCGCCTACGACGAAAAACTCGGCAGTCGCTTCCTCAACGAATACCTCGAAGGAGTCGACCCCCAAAAGGTCTACTTCACCCAAGAGGAAATCGATGACCTCAACGAAAAATACGGCACCAGTTTCCACGATCTCCTCACCGCCGGAGAGGCTCTTCCCATTGCCAACCAAGTCTTCGACCTCTACCGCTCCCGCGTTAAGGAACAAGTCGCTAGCTTCCAGCAAATCCTGAAGACGGAAAAGTTCACCTTCGATAGCGACCGCTCCATCACCACCGACCGCGATGACCTTCCTTGGCCCAAAGATCTCGTTGAGATGAAGGCCCTCTGGCGTCTCGATCTCGAAGACGTCCTTCTCAGCGAAATCATCCGTCGCGAACAACTCGACCACCTTGCCAAGGCGCAGGAAAAAGAAAGCCCCTTCGTCAACGATCCCACTCCCTCTAAAAAGATCTCCCTCCGCTACGAGCGCTTCCTCAAGGCCGTCAACGAATCCTCCCCGGAAGACGTCGCCAACTACCTTTTCTCCGCCGTTGCCCGCTCCCACGACCCCCACTGCGAATACCAGAGCCCGCGCGAGCACGAGCAATTCCGCATCGGCGTCAGCAATCAACTCGTCGGCATCGGCGCATCTCTTACTGCTGAAGATGACGGCGCCACCAAGATCCGTGGCATCGTCAATGGCGGCCCCGCAGACAGCCAAGGCGACCTTCTCCTCGGCGACCGCATCATCGCCGTCGACTCGCTCAACGATGGCAACTTCCGCAGCGTCATGTTCCTCCCCATCGGCAAGGTCGTCGAAATGATCCTCGGTGAAGAAGGAACCGAAGTTGGACTCAAAATCAGCGAAGGCAGCGTGCCCGACGCCCCCGGTCACGTCGTCGTCATCACGCGTGGAAAAGTCACCATCAAGGACGAACTCGTCACCGCCAAGCTCCTTCAATATCAAGATGGCAAGAAGCTCGGCATCATCGACATCCCCTCCTTCTACTTTCCCTACGGGCAAGGCAAGAGCAGCGTTTCAGTCGATCTTGACCGCATCCTAAATCGCCTTAAGAAAGAAAACGTCGACGGCATCGTCCTCGACCTTCGGAACAACGGCGGCGGCTCTCTCGATGAAGTCGCCCGCCTCACCGGCTTCTTCGTCCCCCGTGGCCCCGTCGTTCAGGCCAAGAGCACCAGCGGCTACACCGAGTCCCTCAAGTCCTCCGCCCGCCGCCCTATTTACACCGGCCCCCTCATCATGCTCACCAATAAGAGCAGCGCCTCCGCCACCGAGATTCTCGCCGCAGCCCTCCAGGACTACAACCGCGCCGTCATCGTCGGTGAATCCTCCACCTACGGAAAAGGCACCATCCAGCGGAACTTCGATATCTCCGAGCAAATGCCCATCATCTCGGACCGCCAGCACGCCGGCTACATCAAGTTCACCACCGGAAAATACTACCGTGTCACCGGTGGCTCCGTCCAGCAACGCGGCGTCATCCCCGATGTCCTCCTTCCCGGCACGAGTGATGCCAGTGAATACGGCGAAGCCTTCGCCGAGTATGCCCTCCCTTACGACATGATCCGAAAGGCCGCTGGTCTTGAGCCGCTTAACCGCCGTAACCTCTTCCTCCCCCTCCTCATTGAGAAGAGCAAAACCCGCATCAACGCGGACGAGGACTTCAGCTACCTCCAGGAAGACATTGCCCGTCTCAAAAAGAAATATGAGGAAGCCACCGAAAGCCTCAACATCGAGAAACGACGTTCCGAATTGACCGAGGGCGAAGAGCGCCGCAACAGCCGCAATTCCGAACGCCGTGCGCGCTTCGAAAAGATGGCAGAAGCCGACCAAAAGAACCTCAAGTCCTTCCGCCTGACTCTCGATGACGTCGATGAAGAAAGCCTCCCTCTCGTCGATCTGAAAAACGACGACCAAGCTTACATGCGCAGCGAGAAGAGTAAAATCGCCGATCTTGACGACACCCCGGAATGGCCCAGCGGCATCGACCCCGTCGAACGCGAAGGCCTCAGCGTCCTCCGCGATCTCGTCATCATCACCAAGGCCAACCGCGTCGCCGGCACCCTTGCGACAGACTAAAGAATCGCGAATGAAGACCTCTGGGAGGGACCGCTAGCGCTTCGAATTCCTTAAAACGATGGGAGCACTAATAGCTGAAGTCCACCTTCTGCCACCACCGGGCCTTGTAGAATTTCGAGCCCTTATTTCGGTAACGAATCTCTGGCGACTTCGGCTTTACTCGAATCACCGAATCGCTCTGCCAACTCGCGCCTCCTTCCAACTCCTTCGGATCGGTCACCCAAATCGTGCCATCTCGATGTTCGCTCGCGCTCTTAATCTCTCTTAGATTGGAAACCAATTCGAACTTCTCCGTCGAGATCTCGAAGAGAAAGAGCGCTTCATTGTTGCTCACAAGAAGCTTCGCCTCCTTGCGCAGCGGAAATAAATCATGCCCGGTCGGACTCTGAGGCAAGGGAAACTTCTTCCCGATCGTCAGCTCCCCCTCGGCCAACTTGATCCGATAAAGAAAATCCCCCACCGCCCAAAGGCACTGACGTTCCTTATCCCAAGTCAACCCATGCGCATAGGGCAATTTCAGATCCGTAAAATCATCGGCAGATCGATGCAGGCGCAGGATCCCATGATTGCTATTGGCAGAAACAATCAATCCCCCCGGCAAGAGCTCCGCCGAATGGCAGCTGCTGTAAGAAGGGAAATCCTTCACCACTTCCCGATCGCTGAAACGCACCAACTGAACTCGCCCATGATACGAGGCAAGAACGTAAACCACCCCGCCCATCTCGACGCGCTTGGCATCCGTCGGCATGTATTTTAGCGGCTTTTCATCCTCCGCCGGATAGCTCCACAGATTGGGCTTCCGATCACCCTCAGCAAAGGGATCAATGAGCCGAATGCGATAATCTGACTGATCGGCACAAAGCAATGCCATTGCCTCAGGAAGAACCTGGGCCTTTAACTTTTCCTCCTTGAGATCATCCGCAAAAGTAGGAATGACAAAGCCCACGACAAACACGCAAATGAGGGACCACACCCTCATTCTCAAAAAACTCGACGATCCATTCATCTTATTTCGATTGTTCTATGGGTGCCGAGTCGAGTTTAAGTTCTTTGTCATGCATGAGATAATCCAATGAGAATTTGCTTTTGGGTCGTGTGAGGAATTCATCCAGTACCGGTGAATAGGTCTGAACCTCAATAATGTCTCTGTCAGGGCGGAAAGTCATGATCCGTAAGTAACCACTTCCCGCCTTAATCTCGGCCTTGTCCCAATACCAATAATCTGCCTGAACCTGGTGCACAATGTTCCCATTCTTGCCTTTACTGGTCAGCAGGTTCTCCATGTCATGTCCTGAAAGGACCAGGAAGATGTTCTTGTGGCGGCTGACAAATTTCTCCCAAATTGATTCTCCTGAGTTCCCCTCTACCAAATATTGATCAACCTCTGACCGTTGCCCCTTTTTTCTCGTGAGATAACCATGTGTGACGACGATCGTCCGGTAATCAGGATGCTCCGCAACAATCCTATTCGCCCATGCTAGGGTTTCATCGCGGGGCTTGAATTCCAGGGTGAGGATCAGGAACTTCATCCCTCGTTCCCTTAGAAAGAGGAAGTAGTTCTCAATTTTCCCTTCTTCTCGAAAATGTAGTTTCTTATCTTTTCCGAAATGCGGGTCATACAGAGGGTTATTTGTGAAACGCGAAGGGGGGAAATAGGAACTGAAATGACTCTTGCGCGATTGGCTCGTCTTTCGGCGTTGTGCCGAATATCCCATGTCATGATTTCCTGAGCACATTACGTAGGGAACGTGGTTATCAATTGTCTTGAACGCCGTATCTGCTATCTCCCATTCTTCTTCGTGTTCAGTCTGGGTGATGTCTCCCACATGTACCGTCATGACGATATTCATCTCCCGCTTATTTTTCTTGATCCACGCGGTCTGCCTTAAAAAACAGGAGCGCTGATCACCAATGTCCGGCCAGTGTTTCTGCGTCTCTTTGTGCCTGATATCGGCGTAACCTTGAGTGTCGGGTAAAACGATCAGGGTAAAAGAATGAGAATCTTGCTCGGATTCCTTATTCAGAAGAGTTCCCTGTTTTTCCAGCTCATCAGCTTGAGCTTGGATTTCGTTGGCTTGCCCGAAGACGGAAGCGCTCAGGCAAGCAACGGCAATCACCGGGAGAATAAAAATTGGTATGATTGAACACCCCAACATATCTCTCTTTAAAATGCTAACTCTTAAGCTGTCCCAGCTGCTGAATTGATCAGCACGCCCCTGAAAATCTTTGCGCAAACTTAGGATCCGAAAACTACCCACTAACGCGAAAAGGAGACCAACTCCAATCGCTGCCACAGTTACGAAAATCCGCACAAGCCTGACACTTCTTCGGTGTGGGTTATAGGTTGCTTGCAGTTCGTCGAACATCGGTTGCTTGCCTAAAATGCCCCAAATAGGGTGTAATTAAAGCAAGACTCGCAAATAACTGCTTTCCGCTCTCTCTCAGCCTATGAGCTGGGGTGCAGCACGCCAGTAACCAGCACCGCCCTCTTTTCCCCACCATCCTTGATCTTGCCGAGCATTGCGCACCCTCGCGGAATAGCCACGATCTACACGCCCTTCAGATTGCGAATACCAGCCAGCCTCAGCCAAGCCATTCATATTTTTCAGATGGCACAAGAGCCTCCATTTCCTTGCTACGTCGATAGGAGGGCAACCCAGCGCGGTAATTACAAGAGCGGCGGAGCGGGTGGGAATTGCCAAACGGGTGACGAGCCACGCTCTCCGGTATTCATTCACAACGCACTTGCTCGAAGGAGGAGTGAATGTCCGAATTATCCAAGAGTTACTCGGGTATCCCTTCTCGTTTATTGCTTATTTTTATGGTGCTAATCCTGTCATGATTCCGTCGCGATCATTCATTGCACTGTCTGGGCTTAGCTGAAGAGCTTGAGCACGGGCTTCGCTTTCACGAGTTCGCGAGGCTGGTTGAGATGGTTCATGACCATGGTCTCGGGATCGATACCAAAGGCGTGGTAAATCGTGGCGAGGAGCTCGCCGGGATGAACGGGATCTTCTACCGGAGCGGAACCGGTCTTGTCGGATTTCCCGTGCACGTAGCCTTGCTTAATTCCGGCACCCGCAACGACGCTGGTGTAGCAGTAAGGCCAATGGTCGCGGCCATCGGCGCTATTGCCGTTGCCCGATGTGCTCACTCCTTTTTGTGGACTACGCCCAAATTCGCCCACCGCAACGACGAGGGTCTCGTCGAGGAGGCCTCGGTCATCAAGATCTGAAATGAGGGTGGAGAGTCCCTTGTCGAGCATGGGACCGCCTTGGTTCTTGATCCGTTTAGTGAGATCCTTGTGCGTATCCCACGAGTGGTTGTCGGAGTTGGCGACTTTCGGCCAGATGACTTCGACCACGCGGGTGCCAGCTTCCACCAAGCGGCGCGCGAGAAGGCAGCTGTCACCGAAGGTGTTCTTGCCGTAGGCTTCGCGGGTTTTGTCACTTTCCTGTTCAAGGGCAAAAGCTTCGCGCGCCCGACCACTGATGATGAGATTGAGAGCTCGCTCGTAATTTTCATCGAGCGAGTATTCTTCGACCGCTTTGTCAATGACGGGCATCTGGGAATTGATTGCGCTGCGCAGGGTGGCGCGCCGTTTGAGCCGCAGCGAAAAGACGTCGGGACGCAACTGGAGGTCGTCGATTTTAATGCGGGCCATTTTCGCCATGTCCATGTCATCGCCTCCCGGATAGAGGGTGTAGGGATCGTAGGATTTTCCGAGGAAACCGGCGCTACCACCTTTGCCAACGACATTACTCTCCTGAAGCGGGCGAGGGAGCATCACGAAGGGAAGCATTGGCTCCTCCATCGGGCGCATCTTAACGAGGTTGGAGCCGAAATTTGGAAAATCCTTTGGGCTGGGTGGCTCGAGTTGACCGGATGGGCTTACCTTGTCCGTGGTGTAGCCGGTCATCATTTGATAGATTGCGGCAGTGTGATTGAAGAGGCCGTTGGGCGTGTAGCTCATCGACCGGATCATCGTGAATTTATCGTTAATCTTGGCAAGATTTGGAAGAACTTCGGTGAAGTTGATCCCCGGAATTTTGGTCGGGATGGATTTGAAGGAACTCCGGACATTGTCGGGGACATTTTCCTTCGGGTCCCAGAGATCAAGATGGCTGGGGCCGCCCTGAAGGTAGACCAAGATGATGCTCTTCGCTTTTCCCCAGCCGGGAGCGCCGGATTCCTTTTTCTCTTCGGCGAGGGCTTTCGCTTGAAACATCGTGCCCAGGGACATGCCCAGCATGCCCGCCCCTCCCACTCTTAATACGTCACGACGACTGGGGCCGGCGGTGGGGTCACAGACGTCTTTTCCTGCTTGTCCTGGAATTCTAAACATGGCTTTGGTTTTGGTGGTTGGAGATTAGCGGTTGAAGAGGAAGGCGGGGGTGTTGATCAAGGCCCAAGTGAGGTCCTGGGCACCGGTGAGTCGGCGTTGGGTGAGTTGCTGCGCACTGAGGTCGAAATCCTGTTTGAGTTGATCGTGCCTTGGGTCGGCACGGGGAGATTTTTCAAATGCCGCAAGTTTGTCGCGGAGTTCCTGTAGTTTTGCATCACCGGGGAGAGGCTTCTTCGCTTGGGCGAGGCTTTGATCCAAGGTCTTGAGTGAGGCGTCATTTTCGCGGAAATACTTAGTAAGTTCTCCCGCTTGCTTCTCGTTCCGTTTCTCTTTGGCGAGGGCGAGAACCTTGTTGATGTTCTCCGGAATTCCGAAGGGCAGTGGGCCTTGCTTCGTGGTGACCGAGAGGCGGAATTTCCCAAGGGTGTGAACGGTGTCGAAGGGCTGCTTGAGCGTGAAGCGAAGGATACTCCCTTCTCCGTGGCCGAAAGGTTCTCCGATACCAAAGATGGCGGTTTGGTTTTTGCCGACCTCTGGAGAAATTGCCCAGCCTGCATTTGGTCCCCCGGGTTTTCCGTCGATGGCCTTCGCGACTTCGTAATTCTTCTGGCTAAAGCTGGCCTTGGCGGAGCTAAATTTGACCCGTTTGAAGTTCGTTGGATCCTGCGCCGGAGCAATTTCCAATTCGATCTCGCCAAGGACGAAGTTCCCTTCCTGACGGCCGGGGCCCTTTCCGGGGAGACGATCATCAGCAAGCATTTCGAGCCGGACGGCGGTGATGCCACTCAAGCCCGTCGAGGCAGAGAGGGTGTAGTCGGTCTTGCCATTGTTACCGGTGGCGATCACGGATTGGTCGGCTTCGACGGTCAGAGTCGCTCCGTTGGTCGATTTAAGGTCGGTCGCTTGAAGAGGAGTCCAAAGTGTCTTGCCCGCGGTCATGTCCTTTTCCCATGCCGAAATTTTGGCGGGAAGGGCGTCGTCGTAGGCCTTCTTTGCGCTTTCGAATTTGGCGAGCTGATCCTTGCGTTTTTTTTCCTCGGCATCAACGCGGGGTTTGATCGCTTGTTCATGTGCCGTGGTCGCTGACTTGGCGGTGGCGAGTTCGGATTGGCGCTTTTGCTCGGCGGCGGCGAGAGCGGGAGGACGGTTTTTGAGATGTGCGGCCAAGGCCTTTGCGAGAGTAGTGTGGTCTTGATCGATTCCGGTGCTGAATGCTTCGAGGGTGACCTTGATTTCGGCTTCCGAGGGTGGTCGGTTAAGGATGCGGTAGAAGAGTCCCGCAATGAGCTCGCGGTCGTCTTTTGATTCCTTGGCCAGTTTTGAAATCGCATTATTGGGATCGATGATGGCATCACCCACCGTGGGTCCACTCAGGAGGGCCATGATTGGGCCCAGTTGCATGTCGCTGTTTCGTTCGCATTCGCACGAGCTTTCCCGCACCGGGCGACCGAAATTGGCGAGGAAGCTATCGGGGAGTTTGACGCCAACATCAGGAAGGGAAGCCGCGCGGGTGCCTTTGGGGACTCCGGGGAATCGGCTGCTGGCTCCAGTGACGGAATGAATGGTGTCGTAGAGAACTTCGGCAGGAAGGCGGCGGGCCTTGCCGTGGGAGAAATTGATGGTGTCGTCCTCGTTCCACTTGTTGGTCTTGATGGAGAGCTGGTAGGTGCGCGATTTGCAAATGACGCGCATGAGTTCCCGGACGTTGAACCCGCCTTCGATGAAATGTTTGGTAAGCCAGTTGAGAAGCTCGGGGTTGGAGGGCGGGTTGCCCGCGCGGATGTCATCGAGTGGTTCGATGATGCCGGTGCCCATCATGTATCCCCAGACGCGGTTGGCGTAGCTGGAAGCAAAATAGCGGTTGTCGGGCGAGGTGATCCACTCCGCCAATCTGTCGCGACGGCTCGCGTCCTTCTTTGCGGTGTGGTCGACTTCGTAAGGGAAGGCCGGGGGAGTCACTTCGCCGGTGCGTTCGTGCTTCACCTCGCCTTCGTTTTTCTTGAAGACAATTTCGTAGAGTGGCTTGGCCCCTTCGACTGCGGTGCCGCCGATCTTGCCCGTCCCACTTGCGGGATCCGCCTTCAGTCCCACTTGGGCGAAGTGCGCGGCCATTTCGTAGTAGTTGTCCTGGGTCCACCGCTCAAAGGGATGGTCGTGGCACTTGTTGCAATTGAAGCGTGTCGCAAGGAAAAGGTGGGTCGTGTTTTCCATCGTGTCCTCGGGGGTCCGAAGGATTTTGAAATAGGACGCGGGAGGATTGTCTTTGTTGGAACCGGTTGCGGTGATGACCTTGCGGGCAAATTCGTCGTAAGGGGTGTTGTCGGCGACCTCCTTGCGAATCCACTCCCGGAAGAGCTTGGCGCCTTGAGGAGCGAGGAACTTTCGATTCACCTGCAGCATATCGGCCCACTTGTTGGTCCAGAATTCGATGAACTCGGGGTTGCCCACCAAGGAATCGGTCAACGCATCGCGCTTCACTTGGGAGTGACGGGTGTCGGCGAGAAATGACGTCACTTGCTCGACGGAGGGAGGGAGGCCCGTGAGGTCGAGATAGACGCGGCGAACGAAGTCGAGGTCGGTGCAGATTTCCGACGACGAGGTTTTCATGCGTTTCCACTTTTCGGCCACCAGGTGATCGATCGCGTTAAACTTGGGCGGGTCAACCCACACGAAACCATCGCGGTTACCCATCGCGGTGACGGTGGTGGCGGCGTAAGCGCCTTCGTAGCGGACCAGAATGGGGGCTTCGCCACGGCGGATCACTTTAACGAGAGCGGGATAGCCTTTCACCATTTCCGCAACCTCACCATTACCACTGGTGAGAACCGCTTCGGAGGTGACATCGCGCGTTTCGCCCCCAGGGTAGGTCGCAATCACTCGCATCTGCTGCATCGATCCGATGTTTTGCACGACAGGATTGAGAGGGAAAACGTCGATTTTGATCGCCTTGATTTGCTTTTTCTCAAGCTTGGCACCGTTGGTGATCCAAGCGCGCAAGATTTCGTAGTAATCATCACCCGGCTTGGTCAATTGGCCGCCTTCGTGAGCCACTCCGGAAGTGGCCTTGAGAAGCATGAGGCTGTAATCCGGTGAGGCCAGGTTGGTGCGACGTGAGGCAATGTCATCGGTGAAAGCGCGGATGTCGTAGATCGGGTCGTAGCCTCGAAGAGAAAGTTTAAAGCCGTTTTTCCCGTCTTTGGAACCATGACAGGTGCCGGTGTTGCAACCCATGCTTGAGATGACCGGGTTGACATCTTTAGTCCACGCGGGGATAAATTCCTTTTGTATGCCCGAAACGTTCACCGCGATGGTCGCATTTTTTCCTCCGATCGAGAATGTGATCCTGGAGTCTCCATCGGATTTTCCGCGGACCACACCGGTTTTTGAGATCGTGATATGATTGCCTTCGATCTTCTTTTCCGCGATGCGGGTGACGTCGATGGTGTCGCCGGAATCGAGCTCGGCAGCGACAATGATTTGAGCGTATCGGTAGGGGTTGTCAATTTGGATAGCTCCTTTGATTCCCTCCGAGACGATCGTGAGATTTGTAATGGAGCGTCCTGTGGGAATTTGTTCGGCATCAAGCGGAGTGCGCTTGTCCAAGGTGCCTGCACCGTCGGTGTGAACTCTCGCGATCTTGGAATCCGAGCTGATTTCGACAGGGATAAATGATTGCACGATATGACCGTTCGAGGCATCGAGAATGCGGATTTTTCCATCGGCTCCAGAAGCGGCCAGTCGTGAGCCGTCTGGATTGAATGAGACGGCGAAGATTCCGCATTCGGCCACGGGGACGGTTGCGAGAGTCGTGACGCTTTCATCGAAGTACTTTTGCAACTTGTTGCGCATGTCGGCGTTGCGCTCGTGAGTGGGCTTTTTGATGATCTCGGCGATTTCTGCGGTGATCTGGGCATTCGGGTCGACTTCGTAGATGTGGATCGCTCCCTTGCCATTGAGACTGCTTCCAGCGGCAATTCGACGGGCATCTTTTGAGATGTCGACCGCGAAGATGCGCCCTTCCAGGGGAGGAAACTCAAGAAGAAGGTTGGCGTCGTCGCCAATCTTGCGGTCGGTGTTTCGGAAGATGCGGTAGAGTTTGGGGACCCCGTCGGAGCCCCCGACCACGATTTCGTCGCGCATGGGGTGCATGACCACGGCGCCTATTCCTCCTTTGAGAGCGTTTGGAGTGATCGAAGTGATGTTGTCGATGAGGCGTTGGGTTTCCAGTTCGGTCAGCTTGGCCGTCATGTCGCGACTGACCGAGACGACATGATCGCCTTTCGGGTTAAAGGCGGTGTCAAAGACCCAGTCGCTGTGGCCTCCCTGAAAGAGAACTTGTTTGCCGGATTTGGCATCGATGGCCCGGACCGTGTTGTCGGAACAACCGAAGGAAATTTTGGTCCCGTCCGGTGACCATGCCGCGCCGTAGATGGTGTCGAAGGTGACCGGAGCGGAGAGCGTGAGTTCCCTTTTAGCGACGTCCCACACCTGGACTTCACCCATGCGGCCGGGAAGTCCGCCGGTGACCGCGAGTTTCTTGCCATCGGGAGAGAAGCGCACGGACTCGATCCTCTCGGAAAGACCTACTAAACGGGCAACCGGGCCGGTGCCGTCTGTTTTTTGGAGGAGAACTTCGTGAAAGCCCGAGATAGCGAGCAAGGAGCCATCGGGAGAATAATCGAGGGAGGTGATGACGGGAGGCTTGGTGTAAACGGGCGGATGATCCTGATCGTAGCGCTGGCGTGCGTTTGCGGGAGTGTCGTCTATCGCCCCTTCCGTGATCCAGCGACGAACCAAGGCGACCTCGATTTCGTGGAGCGGGTCTTTTTTCTTGGGCATCTCCACTTTGCCTTCGGCATCGGGAGTGATTTCCTCGATGAGGGAGCTTTCCTCCGGTTTTCCGGGAACGATCGCGACGGCATCTTCGCCACCCTTGAGAAGGCGATTAAAATCGGTCATGACGTAGTCGCCACTATCCTTTGAGGGCTGGTGGCAGCCGACACAATTCGCCTGGAAAATGGGCCGAATATCTTTGTAATAGCTGACCGGTTTTGCCGTTTCGTTCCCGCCAAGAAAACTGGGGGCGAGTCCGGCGAAGCAATAAAGGGAGGCAAGGATACGGTGAAGCATGGTGTCGGGGCGGTCCGGATATGAACACCTTTGTGCTCTTCTCTAGAAACAATACTGGTCCGATGACTCTAAAGAATCATAATTCTTAACTTTTCCTTTTCCTGACTCCAGGGAAATCGCCGCCCGTTTATGGGGATGTCACAGTTTTCACCCGGAATCAGCACACCTTCAGCATTGGGTGCATCCCTCGCTCAAAGGACCTGGATGGGTATTGTCCTTTTTAAATGACCCAATTCTGATGAATCGACCTTCGGCCTTGCGTATTGTAATAGTTCGACCTCCGCCCCTTCACCAAGACACATGACTTTCCGCATAGCACTCTACGCCACGCTCATCACAGCCGCTCTTCCCGGCTTGCTCCTTGCCGAGGAAAAAATCGACTTTGCCCGCGAAGTTCTCCCCATCCTCTCCAACAAGTGCTTCGCCTGTCACGGGCCGGACACTAAAAAAGCCAAGGACCTTCGCCTCGACAGCTACGCCGCCGCCATTAAGGATCGAAAAGGAACTAGCGCGATCGACCCCGATGACCTGGAAGGCAGCGAACTTATCTTTCGTATTCACGATGAGGATGACCCCATGCCCCCCGAGGAGGATGGCAAACCTCTCACCGCCGCCGAAAGAGAAACTCTCACCAAGTGGGTGAAACAAGGTGGCAAATATGCCTCCCACTGGTCCTTTATCCCGCCTCGAAAGGAGAAAAACGCTCCCAAAACGAATGCCATCGATTTTTATATCGAAGCCCGCCATCAACAACACAAGCCGGCCATCTCGTTTGCGCCCAAAGCAGACCTCCCGGTTTTGGCCCGTCGTGCCGCTCTCGTTCTCACCGGCCTCCCACCAGAGCCCAAGGTACTTGATCCTCTTTTATCCGACCAATCTCCCGAAGGCTACCAGAAGTTCATCGACGCCCTCCTTAGCTCCTCACACTACGGCGAACATCAGGCCCGCTACTGGCTCGATGCCGTCCGCTACGGCGACACCCACGGACTTCATCTCGACAATCGCCGGGGAATCTTCCCCTACCGTGACTGGGTCGTTCGCGCCTTCAATGAAAACCTCCCGCTTGATGATTTCATCACCTGGCAACTCGCTGGTGACCTTCTCCCAAACCCCACCACTACTCAAAAAATCGCGACTGGTTTCGTCAGGATGAACCCCACCACCGCCGAGGGTGGAGCCATCGCCGCTGAGTTCCAGGCCAAGAATACCTTCGACCGCACCGAAACCTTTGGAACGGTCATGTTGGGAATGACCTTTACCTGCTGCCGCTGTCATACCCACAAGTATGACCCCATCACGCACGACGAGTATTTTAGTCTTTTCGCATTCTTTAACAGCACGGCCGACCAACCGATGGACGGAAATAAATATGACCACGGCCCGGTCATCAAAGCACCCGCAAATTCCGACGAGTGGAAGCTTCTGCAAGCCTTCGAAAACAAGAAAAAGGATGCCCCTGATCCGGCAGCATCCTTTACCACCACCACTCTCATTGCCCAGGAACTTCCCAAACCACGGGTCACAAAGGTCCTGCAACGGGGCGAATACCACAGCCCTTCCGGAGAAGCCTTAATTCCCAATATTCCCGCCGTGATGGGGACCTTGCCCAATGATGCCCCTCGCAATCGCCTCGGGCTCGCCCAGTGGCTAACGTCCGATGACCAACCACTCGTCGCCCGGGTTCTTGTCAATCGGATGTGGCAGCGGATCTTCGGATACGGCTTGGTTCGCACGCCCGAAGACTTCGGACTTCAGGGAGAACAGCCCACCCACCCCGAGCTCCTCGATTGGTTGGCAGTCGAACTCCAGGAAAAAAACTGGGACTTGAAGCACCTCCTTCGCCTCATGGTGAGCAGCCGGACATTTCAGCAAAGCTCCAAACGCCGGGGTGATCTAGACGACCCGCAAAACCGCTTCTTTGCGCAAGGCCCCGCCTTCCGACTCGATGCCGAAGTCATCCGCGACATCGGGCTCTGGTCCAGCGGACTACTCGACCCCACGATGGGCGGAGAAGGAGTGAAACCCTATCAGCCTGCAGGGCTCTGGAAGACCCTCATGCATCCAGGCAGCAACACCAAAGACTACGTCGCGGACAAAGGAGCCAAGCGCTACCGCCGCAGCCTCTACGTTTATTGGAAACGCACCAGCCCCCATCCCATGATGACTTTATTTGACGCTCCCAACCGGGAGGCCAGTTGCGTCAAACGTTCACGGACCAGTACCGCCCTCCAATCTCTCGCGCTTTTCAACGAAACCCAGCGCATCGAAATGGGACGTAAACTGGCGGAACGCATCATCACTTCCGCACCGGATGATAAGGAGCGCCTCGATCACCTCTATAAACTGCTCGCCTGTCGTCCAGCGAGAGACCGGGAGCGCACGGTTTGCCTGAAGTTACTTCAAGACCTGACAAAGCGTTACCAATCCGCTCCTGCCGATGCCCAAGCCCTTCTCACTGCCGGCGAGGCCCCCATTGATGACGCTCTGCCCGCCGCCCAACTCGCCGCCTGGGCTCAAGTGGTCACCACCGTGCTCGCCAGCGACATTGCCCTCGCCGTATTTTAAATTCCCCACCTTAATTTCCCCATGAATCCACTTCGCGACTACGAACTCAACCTCACCCGACGCCAGCTCTTTGGCCGGGGTGCCCTTGGACTGGGAACAGCCACGATGGCCCAGCTCCTCGGCTCGGAAGCTCTTGCCCAGACGCCCGCCTCCCCCGACGGACTTCACCATCCGGCCAAAGCCAAGCGGGTCATCTACCTTTTTATGAGCGGTGGTCCCAGCCAACAAGACATGTGGGACCACAAACCCAAGATGAGGGAGATGTTTGGTAAGGACCTCCCCGAACACGTCCGTGATGGTCAACGAATCACTGGAATGACGGCCGGACAAAAAAAGCTGCCGCTCTGCCCCTCGAAGTATGATTTTCAAAAATACGACAACAACGACCAAGGTGTTTGGGTCAGTGAACTCCTCCCACACACCGCAAAAGTAGCCAAGGAACTCTGCGTCGTTCACAGCACCTTCACCGAGGCCATCAATCATGATCCCGCCGTCACCTATATCCAAACCGGAAGCCAAATCCCCGGGCGCCCCAGTCTCGGTTCGTGGCTGAGCTACGGCTTAGGTCGCATGAACGAAGACCTGCCCGGCTACGTCGTCATGCACGCCAAGACAAACTTCGGCGAGCAAAGTCTCTTCAATCGCCTCTGGGGTCCCGGTTTCCTTTCCTCGGAGCACCAGGGAGTACTCCTGCGCAGCCAAGGCGACCCCGTCCTCTATCTTAACAACCCCAAGGGGGTCTCCCGCACCGACCGGCGCGCCCAGCTCAATGCCCTCGCAGCTCTAGACGAGACGCAGCACGACCAGTTTGGCGATCCCGAAATCCTCGCAAGAATCAAGCAACACGAGATGGCCTATCGGATGCAAACTTCCGTCCCCGAATTGATGGATCTTTCGGATGAAAAAGACGCTACCTTTACCCTCTACGGCGAGGAAGCCCGAAAGGCGGGAACCTTTGCCGCTTGCTGTCTCAATGCCCGACGCCTCGCCGAGCGCGGAGTCCGCAATATCCAAATTTTCCATCGCGGTTGGGACGCTCACGGTAATCTGCCCAAGGAACACGAATCACAGTGCAAGGACATCGACCAAGCCTGTGCCGCCCTCATCACAGACCTCAAGGATCGAGGTTTACTTGATGACACTCTCGTCGTCTGGGGAGGCGAATTCGGACGCACCGCCTATTGCCAGGGAAAGCTCACCGAAAAAAACTACGGACGTGATCACCACCCCCGTTGCTTTACCACCTGGATGGCAGGCGGAGGAATCAAACCTGGCATCACCTACGGCCGAACCGATGACTACGGCTACAACATCGTGCAAGCCGACGGAACACCAATGGTCTCACAACCGGACAAGGACAGCTGGACCCCCGGCAGTGTTCACATCCACGATCTCAACGCCACCATTCTTCACCTCCTCGGAATCGACCACCGAAAGCTCACCTACCGCTATCAAGGCCGCGACTTCCGCCTCACCGACATCCACGGGCATGTCATCAAGGACATCCTCCTTTAAGCGGGTTCATCCTCCGCTTCTTAATTGAAGCGCACTCGATCCATCCTTACTTTTCTCTGAGTCATTCGACTTCTGCGGCAAGTAATAAAATCGAAATCCAGACCCCCTTTGTCGCATGCTCTCCAAATAGCAGAATGTCTTCTTCAGGAGATGACTTGGTCATTTTTAACTAAAATCAAGGCCGCCCAATGCAGTAGACATGCGACTTGCTCCGGAGGAAAATCGAACTCCCCGCGAGAGCCGGCGAGGCCATGAAGCCGTCGTCAAGCTCGTTGGTGGCGACAACTTCTAAATCGGGACCTGGTTTCACCACGACGATTTTCCCTTCTTCACTTGGGAAATAAAGGAGTCCGTCGGCATAAACCCCGGAGCTTGAAAAGCCGCCCTTGAGGCTCACGAACTTTTCGATCTCTCCTGTTTTGGCGTCGACCAAACTGAGGATTCCCGACTCGGAGAGTAGGTAGAGTTTTCCGTTGACCACCAAAGGAGAGGATCGGGCCGGCATGCGCTTGAAGGTGTCCCACTCGACGTGTGACTTGGTGATGTCCCCTTCCATCTTGCCATCGAGACGTATCGCTTGCACCCGCGCCTTTCCGAGACCGGTGTTGATAATGGCTAATTCATTTCCGACAAAGGCGGGGGTGGGCGCGTTTGAAAAACCCTTGTAGGTTACTTTCCACAATTCTTTCCCGGTGTCGGCATTGTAGCCGTAGCAGGCCTTGGCTCCGCAGCTCACCAACTGGGTCACGCCTCCAACGGTGACAAAATTGGGCGTCGTGTAAGCCTTCCGAAAATCCCCGTCGCCGCGGATCTTGCCATTGGCTTCGACATCGCCGTAATCAGTCGTGCGATCTGTCCGCCAGATCGTTTTACCCGTCTTGCGATTGAGCGCGGCGAGATATTGCACATCAATCCCATCCATCGTAAGAATCAGGGTCTCCTTGTAGAGGACAACCGAGGAGCCCGGTCCCCGGAAGTGCCGACAGGGCAGATCGCGACGCTCCCAAATCACCTTGGCCGTTTTTCGGTCCAGCGCTGCCGTGCCATAGCTCCCAAAGTGGAAATAAACCCGCTCCCCATCAATCGTGGGCGAACAAGATCCGTAGCCGTTGACCGAGTTGCTGAGAGCTTCGGGGGCGTCGTTCTTGAAAAGGAGGAGCTCGTGAATCTTCTTCCCAGTCTTGCGATCGAGGCAGATCGCCGACATCTCACTCCCGTCTTCGGTAGCATTAGAAAGCCACACTTCGTCATCGATCACCACCGGCGTAGACCAGGCGCGACCGGGAACGGGCGTTTTCCAAAGGACGTTCTTGTCCTCCCTCCACTCGGTCACGAATCCGTGCTTCCCCCCGCCAGAAGGTGCGGGATAGATCCCGTCATTAGTGGGTCCGCGGAATTGCTTCCACTCAGCGAACGACGAGGAAACGAGTAAGGCACAGAGGCCTAGGAACATGGTGATTTTTGGCATTTTTTTGAGTGTGTAGGCATCTTAAGGGCGCTGCAAAGGCCTCAGTCGATCTTTCTGATAAGATCGTTAAGGGAAATTCCTTTCAGACTTCCCACATTCTTTCAGAAAGGTCACATTTTCTCCCTAGTGCTCGAACTGAAAGATGTCTGTTTCACCATCCAGAAAGATGGTGAACCCGTAAACCTCGTGGACCGCGCAAGTCTCGAAATCCCTCGCGGGCATTTCATGGCCATCGTGGGACCTTCTGGTTGCGGAAAAACGACTCTTTTAAAGACAATCGCTGGCCTGAACCCCGAGTCCGACGGATCACTTTGGTGGAACGGCAGAAACCTTTCAGAAGAAGGCGATCTCGAGCCCTGGGAAATCGGCTACGTCCCCCAATTCTCCATCGCCTACGACGAACTCACCGTCGATGAATCCGTGGAAACGGCCACCAAACTGCGGGTAAAAACACGCAGTGCAGAGGATCTCGACCTCCACATCGACCGCGTTCTCGAAGAATCCGGCCTCACCCCTATCGCCGACCGCGCCGTCAGCGTTCTCTCAGGTGGGCAAAAACGGCGCCTCGGCCTCGCCATGGAGCTGGTCTCCGATCCTAAGCTTCTCCTCTGCGACGAGGTCACCAGTGGCCTCGACCCACGCTCCGAGCGCGAAATCGTCCACTTGCTGCACGAAATTTCCCGCAAGGAAGGGCGCATCGTCCTTTCGGTGACTCACTCGCTGGCCCACCTTGAGCTCTACGACTCCATTCTCGTGCTCCACGAGGGCCGCGTGGCCTACCACGGACCGCCCGAGATGCTCACGCACTACTTCGCGGTCGACCACACCGAGCTCGTCTATCCTCAGCTCGCGAAACAGAACCCCGAAAAGTGGCGTACTTCCTGGCTCAAGCACCAGGACACCTACTACGCGAAGCTCAATAAAACCCGCGATAAGCTGATTACTGAAGGTCGACTCGCCCAGCCCACGGATGCTGCGACCCAAAAGATCAGCGCAGACGAAGACGAGGAAATCGTTCAGGAAGCTGCACCCAAGGACAGAGCACCGGGAATGTTGAGCCAATTTGCCACTTTGTTGGCCCGACGTTGGAAAATTTTCCTGCGCGACCGCGGTCAAGTCATCCTCCAGCTCGCCATTCTCGTCTGCTTCCCGCTTCTCGTCATTCTTTTTGAGGAACGCGGCAATGAACCAATGCAACGATTCATCGATGGAAACTCTTCCAATCTTCAGGCCCAATATGAGAACCAGGCCGCAGTGCAGTCTGATCGCATGAAGGTCGGATCCGCCGTCTCTGGCATCATTATGTTCCAAGTCGTGCTGCTCTCGCTCATGGGATCGAACAACTCGGCTCGGGAAATTGCTGGTGAGCGAAAGATTTTGGAGAAGGAAAAATTCGGAGGGGTCAGGCCCTCCGCCTACCTGCTCAGTAAGGTTGCATTTTTAAGCACCCTCATTGTCATCCAATCGGTATGGATGGCTCTCTTTGTCGAGTTCTTTTGGCCCTTCAGGGGCGACTTTACCCAGCACCTCATCTTCTTGGTTCTCGTCAATGGCGCGATGACTTCGGTCTGCCTCGGAATCTCCAGTCTCATGCGCACCGCCGAGCAGGCCTCTCTTCTTTCGGTCTACCTCGTGGGTTTTCAGCTCCCGCTTTCGGGGGCGGTTCTTGCGCTCCCCGCAAATATCGAGATCCTCACTCGGCCCTTCATTTCCGCCTACTGGGCTTGGTCCGGTAGCGTAAAATCACTGGCGGGCGAACATCTCACTGCAGTCAACTCGGTTGTAGAAACCGGCCTTTCGGGGGTGAATGTCTGCTTCGTCGTTCTCTTGATTCATATTTTTCTCGGTCTTATTACTTCATGGGTCGGCACCAGCCGGCACCAGTGGGATTGATTTTTAATCTCTTATACCTTATAACTATTTTCATGGCTCGTCGCGCAAGTTCTGGTGTTAACACCCAAGGTCTCCTTATCGGAGCGCTGATCCTTGTCGTCGTACTCGGCGGGGCTTACTGGGTTCTCAATAGGAGCCCTAGCGCCTTTGATGCCAAACCCGTCAATGTGACCCAAGCCCAAGAAAATGGACGAAGCCTTGCCGGCAACCAATATTCAGTCTCTGGAACCCTTATCGATCGAAAGATTAGAAGTGAGGTCGGCCAGATCGTCGCCCTCAAGATTGAGGAGGATGGCATGACCAAAATTCTTCCCATCCTCTTGGGCAAGGACTTCCAAAGTGGAAATCTCAGTCTACAGGAACAATATTCTTTTTTGATCCAATTTAACAACGATGGCGTCGCGGTGGCGCTTGAAGTAAAACAAATGTAATCCTCACCGTTTCAATTCCATGAAGAAAACTCTTTTCTCTCTCGCGCTCTCCCTGAGTACCGCAGCACAAGTTTACACTCCGCCAGCCGGAGGCGGAAACAATCAAGGCGGGGGAACACCTAGTGATACTAACACCCGCTCGAATCCCCAAAAGAGCGGCAACAGCGGCTCGGTCCTCGGTAATGAAATCGGAGTTTACAATCCTTCCGACGACACCATTTCCTTCAACGGCAGCACTTGGTCTTCCAGCGACAACCGCCTCTTTGAGGCCCGCTTTGAAAAATTCCTAAATGAGCCCGAGGAGAGCTCAGAAGCGGCACTGGAATATCGCGCAACGATCCGCGAGATCCTCGATGCCCTCTCCCCCCATCACAAAGGAGGCCCTTCTTTCAAGGAAGCGGTCGATCTTCTTCCGCGAGCGGCCTCCTACCCCGGGGATGCGCGGCTTTGCGACTCGCTCACCAATGCCATCTATACCGCTACTCTCGCCAAAAGAGACGTCCGCTTTACTACGGAGTTGATGCAGGCCCAGGAGAAAGAAAAATGGCGTCTCATCAATAAGGGTGACTGGAAGGCTCGCACCGACAAGGACCCGGAAGTGGGTGACACTGCCAAAGGTGTGGGGGAGGGAGACGAGGGCGGAAAGGCCGCAAGGAAGGCTCCTCCCTCCACCGGTCGAGGCGTCAACTCTCTTGAATATACAGAGTATCTTCGCCGCATCGCCGAAATCGAAGTCCTCAAGAAGGCCCAGCAAATCAAAGCAGAAGTCAAAACCGAGCTCGCTAAGATGCAATATCAAGCACTCATGGTGCAGTTCTTCATGCAGCGTCGCTTTGAGCACGTCCTGATCGCCTCGCGCTTCTATAACCTGATTTGGAAAGATGGAGATGGCACCCTTTACCTCGACGATAAGTCCGACGTCGACAAGCTCTTCACCGAATCGGTTGGAGTGAGCCCCACTGTTTCCTCGCTTGACGCGCTCGCCAGCGAAGCGATCCGCGATGTCGACAAGGGTGTCGACGCCTTCCTTTTCCTCGTGGAAAAAGAAGAACTCGAGTCCGCCTCCAAACGACTTGCGGAAGCCTACATCATGGGGGAATTCATGCCCACGATCAACACCCTCGAGCGCGAAAAGAAGCGCACGGTGCTTGAATTCGTGAGAGAAGCCTACGTCCTTCTCAATGCCATCGACGTCAAGGATTACACCACCGCTACTGAAAAAATTGCCTCTCTGAAAAATAAGGCGAAGGACTTTGATGCCACGAAGGCGGAAGCGGCCGTGGCAACTTTCAGCCGCGCGAGCGACATGCATATCATGATGGCCAAGAACCATCTCGCCGCCCGCGATACCGAAAAAGCGCGGGAGGAAATCCAGAAAGCCATGGAAGTCTGGCCCCAGAATCCCAAGCTCGCCGAGTTCGACAAGCTGGTAGAATCAGGTGGCTCCATGATCGCAGCACGAAACGATTTTGACCGTCTCTTTTCCGAGTCTAATTACCGGGAGGTCATGAAGCGCCAATATGAATTCGCCCCGGCCATTCAGGGCGACACCGAGCGCGAAGAGAAGTTCCGCCAAGTCATTGGGAATATCACCGAAATCGAAAGAGCGGTTGAAGGATCCAAGGAAATGGTGCGCGTTGGACAAGCTTATGCTGGCTGGGAAAAGCTCGATATCGTTCATGAAAAATTCCCAGACGATCCGGTTCTCAATCAGCACATGACCCGACTGGCTCCAAGCGTGGCCGACTTCACGATCGCTCTGCGAAATGCCAATTCCCACGAGGAAAACGGTCAGGTTGGTTCGGCTCTTTCATGGTTCTACCAAGCTAAGCATCTGCACCCCACCAGCACTGTCGCCCAAAAAGGAATCGATCGTCTCGTTGACCGCGCCTTGGGGGTTGCGGTCTCGAATTAAGCGCCGAACTTTCGAAGGAGATCAAAAGAATAAATCCCGCTGCTATGCCCATCCGCCCAGAAGGGCTGAAGGGCGTAGCCGCCAACAATCTCAAATTTCATGAGCGTGTAACTGCGCGTTGGATCGTGCGTCACTTTGGGCACCAGGACCTTTCCTGTCACATCGGGCTCCCCCTTGCAGGCGGCACAGGGACATTCCCTCCGAAGTGGCTCCAGCTGAAGATAACTTTCCGAGCCATCTCCCCATGCTAGGGCGAGCTCCGCGCCGATCACGACGGCATTTTGTAGCGTAAGTGGATTCATTAATTTTTTGGGTTCCAAGCAGAACGGGCTCCAAAAATTGCCGAGCCCACCCGCACAATGGTCGAGCCTTCTTCAATGGCAACCTCGTAGTCGCCACTCATCCCCATGCTCAATTCGGGCAGCTCGCGGCCGGATCGTTTACGAAGGTCATCCTGAAATTCGCGCATTTTTTCGAACCATGGCCGCGCATCCTCTGGGGTCTCGGCCCGAGGAGGGATGCACATCAGGCCCCGCCAGTCGAAATGCTCGAAGGAGCACAGGGCATCTAGATTCTCAAGAAGTTCCTCTTTTCCAAGGCCCGCTTTACTCCCTTCATCCGCTAGATTCAACTCGAGAAAAATACGGGGACAGATCCCCAGCTCTCCCGCAATCCGATCGGTGAACTGCGCGAGCTTCATCGAAGAAATACTGTGAATCACCGAAAACAGCGAAAGGACTTTACGCACCTTATTACTCTGCAGCGTTCCGATAAAATGCCACTCAAGATCCTGAGACATCACGGGAATCTTTTCCTCCCCTTCCTGAAGGCGATTCTCCCCAAAAAGGTGATGCCCTGCTTCAACGGCTTCTTGGACCACCTCAACGGGCCAGGTCTTAGAGACGACCATCAGTTGGACCTCATCCGCCTTTCGGCCCGAACGTTTGGCTGCCACTGAAACGCGTTCTTGGACGCCCCTGAGGCTCTCAGCGATCTGGCTCACGGCGCTTTCTTAGACGTCAGTGAAACAAGATCGAGTAAGACGTTCAGTCCTTCTCGCTTCCCAGCATCAATTCCGCTTGGCCATTCAGGAGTGTCATCGAGGTCCTCTAAATCATTCTTGGCCCTGCGCATGTGCCGCTTGTCATCCTCTTTGCGATTCACTTTCGGAAGCGTGTCGATTTCGAGATCATCGAGGTTGAGACGATAAACCGAAAATGTTTTATCATCCTCTTTTTCCACCTTTTCAAATCGAGCACGACGCTCACGGTTACGGGCCTTACGCTGCACTTCGTTCACCTTGGTCTCAGCCTTTCGATCCTTCTTGTTCAGCGAGATACGGTTTTCTGCAATGCGCTTCTTCACTCGAGTCATGTCTTCCCGAACGTATTGGTAATCCTTGCTAGCCTTGATCCGTGCTGCGCTTCGTTCTGCTAGAACTGCGGTTGGAAGGCTCTCCTTTGGAAAGGGTTTGAAGTTTGAGGCGGGTCGAATGACGTCATGCTCCAAGGCATGCCGCGCATAGGCTTCACCCACTTCAAGCACATCAGTGAGGGCTGGAAGATGGATGTCTGGAACGACTCCATCATTCTGCGTCGAACTTCCTGATGGTCGGTAGTATTTTTGAATCGTGAGCTTCAGCGCTCCCGCCCGATCGCGGTCACTCCACACCGGAAGTTGGCGCCCAATTGGAATGGGCTGTTGCACTGTCCCTTTTCCAAAAGTGCTCGCACTCCCCACAATAACAGCCCGGTTATAGTCCTGAAGCGCTCCTGCGATGATCTCGCTCGCCGATGCGCTTCCCTTGTCCGTCCAAACAACAAGTGGCCCGTCATACAAAGGCTTGCCGAACCCAGCGTTGAGAGACTGGGTACTTCCCCCGGTGCGTTTGATCTGAACTACTGAGCTCCGGCCATTGAAAAATCCCGTCATCCGCTGAACCTCATCGAGAGCACCGCCACCATTGCCACGAATATCGAGGGCAATCCCATCGACGCCCTCTTTCTTCATCCGCTCCACGATGCGCTCAACGTGCACCGAAACATTTCGAGAGCGATCCTGCCGGTCAAAATAGAACTGAGGAATTCGAATAACACCCAACTTGGTGACTTCATCTCCGTTCTTATACTCAAAAATTTCACCCGCTGACTGTTCGTCCTTCATATCGACCAACTCCCGCTCAATCACGATGACCCGGGTTTCTCCCGCTGCACCATCCGCTGGCTCCACCTTTAAAGCCACTTCACTACCTTCTTCACCACGGATTTTCTCAACAACCTTGTCGATGGTGAGAAACATGATGTCCGTCCAATTCCCGTCATTGATGGAATCAACCGCGATCACTCGGTCGCCCAGCTGAAGTTCTCCCGCTCTATCCGCAGGGCCATTATTGACAATTCCTTCGATCTTGGTCGCCCCATCATCTTCCGCCCGAAGAAGCGCGCCAATCCCCACCAGCTTGTTGCTGATATCAACATTGAACTGATCAAGCTCACGCGCGCTAAAATACTCAGTATGAGGATCATGCGAACGGGCAACCGCACTCAAAAAATAGTTTGCGACATCCTCATCATCCGCCTTTTCAATTCCCTGTAGGTAACGGTCATAGCGCTGGGCCAGTTTTTCCCGCGGTGGAAGCTCATCGCCAAGGGGACTCTCCTTTTCCTGCTCCTTCGCCCTTTCGGCAATATCATCCCGACGGAGCTGCTCGGCGAGAAGAGACGCTTCGAGCTGAAGTTTCATGAGATGATTTGCTTCGGCTGTATCCTTGGGCCAAGGCGCATCCTCTCGGTCACGCATAATGGAAACCTCACTTTCAAAGGTAAATTTGCCATCCTTGAGCAATGCGGAAATCGCAGAAACTCGCTCCTTAACCCGGGTCTGATAGCGTTTATGAATTTCCCGGGCCATCGCGATCGCCTCTTTACTCGATAGAAGGTCGGTCACCTGGCTTCGGTATTTCTTCGAAAATTCATCAATATCGCTTTGCACAAAGTAGAGCCTGGAAGAATCAAGATCGTGGATGTAGTCATCGAAGATGCGTTCGCTCAGCTTCTCATCAAAGTTCATCCTAGCATAGTGCCCATTCTGTAGCAGACGAGTGACCTCAAGTCCCACAAGGTCGAAGTCAGCAGCCCGGGAGCTACAGCTAGAAAGGAGCCACAGCGCGGCCATCGGGGCAAGGAACCAGCGAAACGTTTTCATAATTAAATCTTGGCGATCAACACATTGGTGCTGACGTGATGAAAGTCCACCAAAAGGAGTCATCTGTCCAAGTCCTTTTAGCCAAACCAAAAAAACCACTCGTCGAAACGACGAGTGGTTCTGCAAACTTAAGTTGTGCCAGAGTCTAATTCCCCCTCCAAGTTTTCTGAGGCACCTCGATCAAATCTCCTGGAAGGACATTAACGGTTTTCGCCTGATCCTCTTTGAGGTTGTAATTGAACACCCGCCCTGAGCGGAAAAGCTTCACCCGGGTGATCGCGCCAAAAGGAGTCTCACCACCCGCAGCTTGAATCGCCGCATACAGGGTCAGGTTGTTTGACCAAGGCTTTTGTCCCGTAACCTTCACCTGCCCACCCACAGTATACATCTTTGCCGCAACTTGGGCATCGGTAGGAACAATAACGGTAAAATTGGGATCCGTATAGATTCCTGCACTTTTGTAGGCTTCGGCAATCGCTTGGGCCAACTGGTCCTGCGTTCTACCAGATGCGCGCACCTGACCGATAATCCACATGCGAATGGTTCCATCTTCGGAAACTTGATAGGTCGAAAAACGGCTCTGCTCCCCAGGAGGAACACCTTGGATATTGATTTGCAGAGTCTGATTCACGCTGATTTGGGCCGAAGCGCTGTTGAGGAGGATTAATCCTAGGATTGATAGTAGTAATTTTTTCATCGATCTATGGGGTTTGAGTCGGGCGACTCTAATAGAGGTCTTCCTTCTTTGCATTTCGCCCTGCTCCAGTTGGGTTAGAAGATGGCGCAATCGGTGCCGAGGTTGCCGGGGCTGCATTTTCATCCATCGCACTTGGAGCGTAGTAAGTGTAGTAACTGGTGTAATACTGATACTGACTATCACTGCGGACATCCACGTTATTCAGAACAACTCCAATCACCTGACCTCCGACATTTTCAACGGCCTGCTTAACCCGCAGGAGCATATTCCGCGGAAGCTTACGGTGCTGGACCACCACCATGGTGAGGTCAACTTCACTGGCAAGAACAGCAGCATCACTCACTCCGAGAATCGGGGGTGAATCCACAAGAACCAAGTCAAAGCGCTGCTTCACATCCTGAAGAAGCTCAGACATACGACGGGAGTTCAAAATTCCAGCTGCATCCGCCGGAAGGATCCCTGAAGGGAGGAAGTAGAGATTATCAACTGGAGTCTGTAGAATCACGTCTTCCAAAGCGAGGTCGGTCGTAAGGTAGTTGGTAAGACCAACGGAATTATTAATGTCAAAGAAGGTGTGGAGACGAGGGCGACGAAGGTCAGCATCGACCATCAGAGTGGTATATCCACCTTGCGCACAAACGTAAGCCAAGTTCACCAGAGTGGTAGACTTACCCTCTCCAGCACCACCTGAAACAACCGTAATGGAATTGTCTTCGGGGTTCTTTCTATTGAACTCAATATTGGTTCGGAGAATTCGATAAGCCTCAGCATCAGGGCTCATGCCGCTCTGCTTATGCAAGACACCAACATCCTTTGGAATTACTGCAAGAACGGGAACCTGAAGATAGCGCTCCACATCCTCCAAACTCTTAACCGAGGTATCCAAGTGCTCCAAAAGGAAGGCGATACCAATACCGAAAATCAAACCCATACCAGCTCCAAGAACAAGGTTTAGAGTGACATTGGGAAAGACAGGTCTTTGTGCAAGCTTTGGAAACTCATGGAGAGTAATGGGAGTCCGGGGCATTCTGAGAAGAACACGCTGCTCCTGCTGTTGCATTTTCATCTCCCGGAGAAGATACCGAGATTGCTCATATTCTTCTTTCGCAGAATTGTATTCGTGCTGACGCATCGAAAGATCGACCGTAATATCTTTTTTACTGACAACTGTTTCCTTCATGCGCTCCACCTGCCGATCAACAAGATTGATTCGGGCACTGAGGACATCTTTGAGCGAAGTTACTGCCGACTCCGCATCTCTCATCAAGTTGCTTGCCTGCTTCTTAAGAGTTAAAATTGTCGGATGGTTGATCCCAAGACCCTGCGCTCCCTGAGCATCGATATTCCGATTCGTTTCCTGAAACGCTAGGTAGAGCATACTCACCTGGTTTTGAGGAAGCTCGAGCCCTGCTGCGGTCGGGATCAATTCTTCAGCGCTGGTTTTCACCAGTTTATCAATCTGAATCTTAAGACGATCCCGATCTTGTTCAAGTTGATCCAAACGCGCCTGGGAATTTAGATACATCCGCTCCTCGGTCGCTCCCACGGGACTACGGGTCCGCCCATCGAAATACGGAATCCCGTATTGCTGAATCAGAACCGTGAGAGCCTTCTGCTTGTCATTGACGACATCACCATGCCTCTGTAACTCGGTATCAAGCGCCTCGAGGGACTTTTTAGCACGTTCCAGTTCTGTCCTGTTACGACGCGCGATGTAAGCACTGGTAATCGCTTTTGAAATATCTTTGGCATCCTCTGCATTCGCATGGCGTACTGTGATCTCGATAAAATCGGTTCCCCGTATTGGGTTTGCCATCACAATTTCAGACAGAGTCTCCACCGACTCATTCAGCTCCATATCCCACCGTGAAGGAAGATCCAATGCGTCAGCTGCTTCCATCAAGGTCTGTGCTGCGGTGATTGTCTCAAACTCGTTCTCCATGTAATGCCTGGTCATCAATGTTCCAGAGTGAGTTTGCGAACCACCACGAGTAGGAGTAATCGCGAGCATAGACGGATGCACTTGGACAACCGACGAACTCTCATACTTTCTAGGCATGACCGAGGTAATGACCGCAGCGGTCATGAAAACGAGAAGGAAGGTCAAGAGAATGATTCCGTAGCGGTTTTTGATCACTTGCCAATAGTCGATACTGGCTACTGATTCGGTGGATTGTTGGGCCTTAGATTGCATTGAAGGGTAGGAAGGTTTTAGGATAACGCTGTCAGGTAAAGAGAAGCACCTTTTTGATAAAAAAGAACTCCCGCAATGTAAAGACATCGCGGGAGTTACTTTGTTCAGATATTTCTACAAAATCTTAGAAAGTCGCGCGAACTCCGATGGACATCCGGTTGCGATCATACTCGCGATTGGGTTCGTCGGAACCAAGATCTTCGAAGTTGTAAGAACCGTTCAAGTAGAGGTTTTCGGCGATCAGGAGATCGAAACCAACGAATGCATTGATAAGACTTTCATCAATGCCGCCCTCGGTATTACCCTCATATTCCAGAGACATGTAGTTGATTCCACTATTCAGTGAGAGGGCCTGTGAAACACGGTATGTTCCGGAGACTCCAAGTCGCATGGTATTAGCATTATCATAGACAGCCGCACCAACTTGACGTGAAGAATCTTCAGTTGAGAGTCGACCATAGGCCCTTACGCTCAGTTGCTGATTGACACGTGTTGTCAAAGCTGCTTCGGCGGACGGTGAGGTATAGTCTTTAGTTGATCCATCAATACTACGAAGTTGAACACCAGCGCGGACAATCGCAACGGAGTTCGGGCTGAAGCGATGCTCGCCTCCAACCATGATGAAGTGGTTTTGGGTGTCGCCAATACCAGCCGCAGTACTACGATCAGCGTAACGATAAGTAAGAGTTGCCACAGTTTGTGGGCTCAGCTGATAGCGGAAGTCGTTATACAAGGTGATTGCACTGACGTCATTCCTTTGAGCGGCCGGGTTGTCATATTCCACACCATCATAAATAAATCCAGTGTATGTTCCTAAACGTTCACTCCAGCGATATCCGACACTATTATCGCTACTCCAACGGGTGTAAGCACCGGTCTGACGAATAGCCTGGGATCCGACTGAATAATTTGGCTGATACTCAAAGGCCAAAGAGTTTCTGCTCGAAAGACGAAGACGCTCATTGATGCGATGCGTCAAATTCAATCTGAGGCTCCCAGTAGGAGTAGACTGATCAATTTTCAATAGTCCGAAGTCGAGATCATCGAAATAATGAACATAGCCGAGTCGGCCAGCGAATTCAACGGTCGTTTGCGGCGATTGGCTCAAAAAGGCAGCCCCGACGTAAACAACGCCGTATGCAGACTCATTGTCGCTTCCTGGAGTCGGATTGTCATCATAGCCAAGGCTGGTTCCAACAGTCCAAGAAAGTGGACTTGACTCGGTCTCGTCGTCTTGAGGGGCGAGATCAAACAGTGACTGTGCGCATAGGCTGCTCGCTGTTAGTAAGCCTAAGGCGGTTGCGGTAATTTTTTTCATTAAAAGAATTTTTATTGATTAATAATTAAGAAGTAACAGAGAAATCTGATTGGCTCCTTAGCGATTGGCGATTAGAGAGCTGTCAGAGAGGGCGGAGTCACAACAGGAGGGAACGTCAGAGGAAGGCCTGGAGGGAGCAACGGAAATCCACCGGGACCACCTGGAGCTGGCCCAACAGGAGCTGCTCCTCCCTCAGGACGAGCTGCAGAAGAACCATATCCCTCGCTTACTGGAAAGTCTAGCGGATTGGCGCTAGCCTCTTCATCAGGGACGCCACCTTTTTCAAGACCGCCTTTTTCGGAGTCTCCTTCACCGCCGGCAAAATCATACTTTTCAAGAATCGCCTGAATGTTTGGTTGAGCATCAGGGGCAATTGCAATAGCGCACTGAGCGATGATGCGCAGCATTGCTGGAGCTTCGTTGATCGCCACATCGACGATCTGAGCAACAACTTCCTTCTTGGCATCAGAAGCAATGATCGCAGCCTTAACAACCTCGCAAGCACAAGATTCATTAGCTGCGATTTGCTTAGCGACGATCTCAAGGACCTTGTCGGAGTCAGAAGCGACTGCCAACCTAACTGCATTACTCACCTTGACGCAGTCAAGTGGGTTAGCTTGAGCGAGGGGCGCTGCTGCAAATAGTAGGGCCGTTAGCGCGAATTTCAGCGTGTTTTTCATTTTTTTTGGATTCTAGGGTAAATTTCGGGGCTTAAGATATTGAAAATCAGCGGGTAGAGGGAATCGAACCCTCCTCATCAGCTTGGAAGGCTGGAGCTTTACCACTAAGCTATACCCGCGACTGTGAGTGCAGTTCTACGTCGTCCCTTATGACAGAGCAAGCCCTTTTTGAGGAAAAATGATGCTTTTTTACTTTGGCTCTAATGAATATTTGGAAAGTTTAACTAACATGAGTGGTTGCGTAGAGGGCGTGGGAATAGGGGTGCGTTCACCTCCCCGCTTCTGAATTTACAGCCCTGTCGGATGATGAACAAAGGCACTGGTTGTCTCAAATTGTTGATCGATCTCTTGAACCAACCGTTTCACTCCGAAGGTTTCTGTCGCGTAATGCCCTCCATAGAGAACATTCAGCCCTAATTCTTCTGCCAACGGAAAACTCCAATGAGGCCCCTCCCCTGTGATAAAGGTGTCAATGCCACAAGCCGAAACCGCCTCGACCTCACTTCCTGCCCCTCCCGTAATGATCCCCAAGCGGCCGACCGGGCAATCCGCTTCCCCTCTTAACAAGACCGGACCCTCTACTACTTCGGAAAACAGCTCTTTCAACTCAGCGAGATTCATCTCCAATTCCCCTCGTAGCCCGAGATCGACCCCCTTCCACTCGAAAAAAGAATCTCTGTTTTCTAAACCCAGCCTATCTGCCAAAAGGGCATTGTTTCCCAACCTTGAGTGCACATCTAAGGGAATGTGCGCACTGTAGATTGCCAAGCCCGCGTCCATCGCAAACTTCAGCTTCCGATAATGAGCCCCGGTAATCTGACGCACCCCCTGCCAGAACATCCCATGATGCACGACAAGAAGATCGGCCCCCGCTGCCACCGCCTTCTCGACCACTGGAAGACTCGCATCCACCGCCGCGACCACACGAGAAACCTCTCCCCCGTTTTGGAGCTGTAAGCCATTGTGAGCCCCTGGGTAATCTGGAACTTCTTCTAGCCTCAGCTCCGTATTCAAAAAGGAGACAATTTCATCCAATTTCGCCATCCCCCATTGAAGTCCGCTGTCATCCATTCGCCAATCCGAAAGTCAGCTAGTTCTCTAGACCAGCCCGATGTCATCTCCTTAACTTGTTCGCCCACGTAAATTAGCTTGCGCATCCGTGCAGCGCTTATCTCTCCAATCAAAAACGCCGCTTCACCCCCTCTCTCCATCCGCGTGTTAAGAAATCAAAAGAGGCGCACTCAATATTTTCGACGTCCAGTTAGGAGCCCCGATCACAATGGCTCGGTAAGTTTTCCTGATCTCCCGGTGCAACATCATTTTCCCGAAAATTCCTGTGCTTCCACTATTTCGCGCGATCACAACAAGTTGACAACACCTTGAAATCAAGCCGGGGCGGGAGCTGGGGACTCATGGTGCGAATATCCCTCGACCGACGCACTTTGCCAATTTAAAACCCCGCCATGTCCCACATGGAGCACACTCTCGCAAGCGAAGCGACCCTCGAAGGAACTTCCCTGCATACGGGCGAAAAAGTCACCCTTACTCTCAAACCTGCCCCCGAAGGCTACGGATTCAAATTCCGCCGTGTCGATCTCCCCGACAAGCCTTTCATTGATGCAGACGTCTCCAAAGTACAAACCGTCGAAAGAGCGACTACCTTGGCGGAGGGCTCAGTAAAGGTTCACACCGTCGAGCACGTTCTTTCTGCTCTCGTCGGACTCGGAGTTGATAACGCCCTTGTTGAAATGGATGCCAACGAGCCACCCATTGGCGATGGATCTTCACGACCCTATGTGGAACTCATTAAGAAAGCGGGCTTACTCGAACAAAGCGTGCCACGTCAAATCTGGGAAATCCGCGAACCTATTCATATTGAAGTTGGAAACGGCTCGCTCATTACCATCGTTCCTGACAAAGAATTCCGCGTCTCAGTCACCAATGTGGGCAAGGACGGTCGCTTCGTTCAATACTTCTCTTCAGTGGTTAACCAAGAGACTTACGAGAAAGAGATCGCTCCAGCGCGCACGTTTACCTTCTACGAAGATATCAAACCTCTCCTGGATAAAGGCTTGATCAAGGGTGGTTCGCTTGAAAATGCCGTCGTCGTTCGTGGCGAGGAAATTATGTCCAAAGAACCCATGCGATTTAACAATGAATTCGCACGCCACAAGGCTCTGGATCTCATTGGTGACCTCATGCTTTCCGGCAAAAAGTTCCTCGGTCATGTCATTGCCATCGCTCCCGGCCACGGACCAAACACAGGCATGGCAGCGCTGATCAAGAAAGAATATGCCGCGATGCGTTCCATGGTGCCGCCACTCAAGCTCCCTGAAGGAGAAGCCGTCCTCAAAACTGAGGACATTCTTAAGATCCTGCCCCACCGCTACCCCTTCCTCCTCATCGACCGCGTGACGGGATTCTCTTCAGAGATGAAGTGCACCGCGATCAAAAATCTCACGATGAACGAGGAGTTCTTCCAAGGACACTTCCCTGGCCACCCCATCATGCCCGGCGTTCTTCAGCTAGAAGCCATGGCCCAGACCGCTTCCATTTTGATCATGCGACTTCCAGATAACCAAGGAAAGATTGGCTATTTCCTGAGCGCCAACAACGTTAAGTTCCGCAAGCCGGTTGTCCCCGGTGACACCTTATTTATCGACGCCGAAATCACCAAGATGCGGCGCAACATCGGTCAGGCTATCGCCACTTGCTCTGTCAACGGCGTGGTTGTCTCCAGTGCGGAACTGAGATTTGCGGTAATGTAGAGTTGTCCCTCTACTTACCCCCTGCAAGATCGTCTCCAAAGCGAACTTTTCTGAGTAATTGCTTAAAATACCGCCGGCGGGGATCGAACCCGCACGACCTAGGGTCAACGGATTTTAAATCCGCAGCGTCTACCAATTCCGCCACGGCGGCATTTCATGAAATTCGAGCGATTGAAGAACCCGTCAATGCTCTACGGCGAATTACAGAACAGAGGTGCCGCTGTCAACACAACGACGACTTTCGCACATAAGATTCTCTGCTTGATCTCTAGCTTCGGGATTTAATCGCATCAACGGCTCGCATGAGTAGATGCCTTAGGTCGTCGTCGGATCCCATTGCAGACTCTAATGCCGGAATGCTTTTTTTGGTCCCAATCTTGCGGAGCAGAATCGCAGCTTCCTTCTTCAGCTCAACAGGTGATTCACCGATATGGAAAGCCAAGCGAGATTCGCCGGCAGCTCCAATTGCTTCGTACTGCTCCGACCAAGCCGATGGATCCTTGACCCACATCCGGTCAACAACAGCGATTACGTCTAGCGAGCCATTTAAAGTCAAATATTCCACAAGCGATTTAGGAACCTCTCGATCCTCCTCACTCCAACCAAGCAAGAGCCCACTTACCTGGCCAATCACTTCCTGATCCTTTGGAGCCCACTGAGCAAGAGCCCCTCCGATCGAAGCGTGAAGTGCCAAGCCGCTATCCTGCTTTAAAAGAACCAAAAGCTGGGCAACAATGTCCGGGCTATACCTTTTCGTCGCATCTACAGGCATCTTCCCAAGTCGAACAACTGCCTTTTCAATACGCTCGATGTTGATGTTGCTAAGCTCCTTGAGATTCATTTCGCAGAACCGCTCATTTCTCGGGTCTTTAAGCTGATTGAAAGTCTCGTTACTCGGTTCCAAAAAGAGATCAGTATTCACGACAAGATCCACGATTCGATGTGAGGGCCAGGGAGTGGTGACGATCCCCAAATCCGAGCAAACTTCAACTACCTCGTCGAAACTCTCGGTGATTCCAGCGATAACCATGAGCCGATCTCTAGCCCCATTCCGATCATAAGTAACGATTGCGTTCGTAGAGGGGATGACAAAACGCCTCATGAAAAAACTCTCCACGCTATACTCGTAACTGTCCTTCATGGGGTGCAGATACACTGTGACGACGCGCTCATGCCCCTCGATCCCTTCTTCAGGCTTGGATTCCATATCGCTCCATTTTTTGACACTTTCGTATCCGATCTTAGCTAGGTAGCTATCCAAATCGTTCGTGATAAGATTAGGGTCTTCTTCAGTCGGATTCATGGCCTCTCGCGGAGTGAAAACTCCACCACTTCTAGGCGTCAAATTAACGGGACTCAGAAAAACTAAGGCCATCACGATGGCACTTAAAACCGTTGAGAGAAAGATTGCCCGATTTCTCCAATTCTTCGCGCCTACAAGAATCAACCCCGAGCCAACCAGACAGAAAAATCCTGCAAGAAAGAGGCGCTGGTGTATCTCGACATCCTGAAACGCCTTTCCTGGTGCGGAAGTGACCAAAAAAATGAATGCAAACAGACAGATTATTACGATCCCGGAGCAAGCCGCAAAGGTCTGGGTCGAGCTACTTGACATTGCCGAAATCGTATTGACCTGAGGTGAATACTCGGCCCTTTGAAAATTGACGGGGGCAGTCTCATCTACCGGAGTGGGACTAAGTCGATCGAGCAACACATCGTGGTGCTCGCCCGGATAAATGCGAGGCTTCTCTGCCACGATCGCCCCAGGACCAACCTCGAAACGGTGATCACAGGCTCCACACTCCACCGTTTTACCGGTGAGATCTTCGTGAACACGAAAGCTGCGGCTACAAGCTGGGCAGAGAATCTGAAGGTTCATTCGTTAGCACATGTCGTTAAAGTTATGGAAGTGTCCTCCTTCTAGTCCCTCAAAACAACCTTTCCGTTCAAAAAAGGAAATCGCTTTTCTAATTTGGAAGTTTTAGAGCGGCAATCTCGGCCATAATCCGGTCAGAAATCACCTGATAACCGTCTCGTCCCTTTGCGGCGAGTTCCTCTGGAGTGAAGTCGATCGGGTCACCCACAACGATGGTGATCGGGTGGAATTTAAGCCGGCCGCTTCCACGCGGGAGGCATTCCCGAGCCCCAAAAATTCGCATCGGTTGCACCACCGCACGACTCTTCGCCGCGATGAGACCCACGCCCGCCTCGGCAGGTCCAAGCTCCCCGTCTAGGGTCCTAGCTCCTTCCGGAAAAACAACGACTCGTTCACCACTTCGTAAAATCTTAATAATACGCTTCAGGCTGCTCATATCCGGGCGATCCTGATCGACTGGCACCGCATTCCATCGAGTATAAAGCCACTTAAAAAAGCCCCTAAAAAGCGTCTTCCTTGCCAAGTAATGAACTTCTTCATCATACGCAATTCCAACGAGAGGAGGGTCAAGAAAGCTCTCATGATTCGAGGCGATCAGCACCCCGCCTTCTTGAATGAGTTTTTCCTTCCCGATTACGCGGTAACCGAAAAGGGTCGAAGTCGCCGCTCTAAAAAGAGTGACGCCGAGCCAATAAACCGTCTTCATGAAAGGTCCTCCCATCCAAGTGATTTGAGCGCCTCTTTCGCCGCCTCTACCACTTCTTCAATATCAAGGTGGGAGGAATCGATCACGATCGCGCCATCGGAGATTCTTAAGGGTGCCGTCTTGCGTTGGCTGTCCTGGGCATCCCTCGCGGCCACCGCGTCTACCTCACCATCAGCAGCCCGCCGGGCTCGTCTCACTTCTTCCGAAGCATCGATGTAAAGTTTGTAGGGAGTATCAGGAAAAACAACCGAGCCGATATCCCGCCCCTCCATCACGATATCGCTGGTCTCGAGATACTCCCGCTGAAGTTTTACCAATCGCTCGCGCACTTCGGGCACCGCCGCAACCGATGATACGAAATTATTCACCTTTGATGAGCGCAACTCCTCGTTGAGAAAGCGGCCATTGATTCCGATGGTGGAATGCCCTTCCTCCATTCCGCAGGTGATCTCCATCTTGGAAACAGCATCCACGATGGCACCTTCATCCTTCGGAGAAACCCCATCTTGCAAAAGCTGCCAGGTGACGGCGCGATACATCGCCCCAGAATTCACCATGACCATCCCAAGAGAATCAGCGAGTCTCTTGGCAACGGTACTTTTTCCCGAAGCAGCGGGACCATCAATAGCTACAGCGCGGTGAATCAAGCTCATCGTTTACGCATTTCTTTCAAGTGATTAGCAAAGCCGGGATACGAGGTGTTCACGCAAGCGCAGTCATCAATCACGGTATTTCCGCTATCCGCAAGCAAGCCAGCCATCGAAAACGCCATTGCAATCCGATGATCTCCGAAGCTCTTTAAATAAGCTCCTTTCAGCTTGGTCTCTCCCTGAATTACCATGCCATCTTCGAACTCTTCCACTTGGGCACCCATCGCGCGAAGATTTGTGATCGTCGTCTCGATGCGGTCCGTCTCTTTCACCCGTAGCTCGGAAGCATTTCGAATCGTCATCTTTCCTTTTGCCAAGGCTCCGGCAACCGCCAAAATGGGGACCTCATCGATAATGTTCGGGACCTCTTCCAGGCGGATCTCCACTCCATGAAGTTCCTGTCCTACGACCTCCACATTTCCACGCGGCTCCCCTCCTTCATCATGGAGGACGACATCTTTAATGTGCGCTCCCATCCGAATCAGGACATCGATGAGTCCGGTGCGCGTCGGGTTCAACCCGACATTCGTAATGAGCAATTTCGACCCTGGTCGGCAGGCGGCCGCGACGATCCAAAAAGCCGCGCTGGAAATATCACCGGGCACCACCACATCGCAGGATCGAATCCGCTGCTTTCCATAAAGCGAGATGACATTATCCTTCGTCGTCACCGTCACTCCAAAGGCATTTAAAAGACGCTCGCTGTGATCGCGGGTGACCGCAGGTTGGACCACCGTCGTTTTCTCAGGAGCAAAGAGTCCCGCAAGGAGAACCGCACTCTTCACTTGCGCACTTGCCATAGGCATCTCGTAGCGAATCGAGTTGAGCTCACTTCCCGTGATGTGCAGCGGAGCGCAGCCGGGCTTTGCCCCCTTCGCTTCAAACTTGGCACTCATTTCCTCCAAAGGCTTCATAATCCGCCCCATCGGACGAGAAGACAGCGACTCATCCCCGATCAAGACACTATCGAATTTCTGAGCCGCAAGCACTCCTGCCAAAAGGCGCATGCCCGTCCCCGAGTTTCCACAATCCAAATCCACATTGGGTGCTCGAAGCTCCCCCTTGCAGCCATGAATTTTCATGTCCAGCGGAGCGTCGACGGTTCCGCGTTCAACCTCATAACGCACTCCCAACTGACCCATCGCACGCAGCGTGTTCACGCAATCTTCGCTGGGTAGGAAATTCTCCACCCGGCACGTGCCATCGGAGAGCCCCGCAAGGATGGCAACCCGATGGGAAATGCTCTTATCGCCCGGCACTGCCAATTCTCCAGAGATGGCCTTGATCGGCCCTACCTTAATCGTGTCGCTCATGGTCTAAAATCTTCAACTCACTTCGTCGCGAGTGGCCTTCACCTCCGCGAGATAGTGTAGGAGCCCTTCATTGTCGGAATCCTCTAAAATAACAAGCATATCACGCAACGACTGCTCGGCCTCACGCAGGACATTGGCCAGCGCCGCGCGATTTTCAATCATGATCTCGGCCCACATCGCCGGATCTCCCGAGGCAACCCTGCTGGTATCGCGAAACCCACCTCCAGCCAGCTGCAGAGGATCTCCCAGAGCCAATCCCACTTCCGCCGTCAGCACTGCCATCACATGCGGATAGTGGCTAATCCGGGCCACCGCCCGATCATGCTCGGCCGCATCGAGAAAACGCACCACGCAGCCAAGACTTTCCCAAAACTCCTCCAGTGCCTTGACTTTCGCTTCCTCCAGCGACTCATCATTGGTGAGAACACAGGCCGCTCCGCGGAAAAGATCGACGCGAGCCGCTTCCACCCCCGTCTGCTCGGAACCAGCCATCGGATGGCTCCCGATAAAACCGATTCCCGCCTTTTTTAATAGAGGGCCGACCACCTCGTGCGGGTGAACTTTGACACTACCGACATCCGTCACCAGACATCCCTGAGACAGATGAGGCAGCAGCATTTCCACCAGTGGACCCATCGCCCCGACCGGCACCGCAAGCACAATGAGATCCGCTCCGCCCACCGCTTCTGCAAGATCCGTCGTCGCCGACATCCCCAACGCGCAAGTTTTCTCAACCCGTTCGGCATTTCTGCCCCAGAGAACCGCTTCCAAACCAGCTTCTTCCGCGGCGAGCGCGACCGATCCTCCGAGAAGCCCCGGCCCTAAAATGGTCACTTTCTTAAATTGCATGGCACAAAAAAACCACGCCCTCTCGCAAAGACGTAGTTGGAAAATAGGCTAAGAGAACCAATTAGGGAACTCGGAACTTGTTGGTTAGCTGATTTGGATCCTCGGGATCCACCACAAGACGTCCTCCTGGAATACCGCGCACGTCCACTTCATTCCCGGTATAAGGATTTTCTACGAATCCTTTCCGCGTCGGGACTGCGGTAGGATACTTCGAAGGTTTCTTCTCAACGACGGGTGGCTGGTCGGAAACTTCTGTTTCTTTTATCGCTTCCTGCTTCTTTCGTAAAACCTCGGCATCGCTCTCTTCCTCTGCGGCAAGACGCTTACGGTTCGCCTCAGCCTGGCGTTCTAGCTCGGTTTGCATCTGACCTCGGGGGTTTACCGGCTCTGCAGCAAGGATTAAGGCAGGATCCATCGGAGGTCTATTGGGCGGGTAGGGAGAACAACTTACCAGGAAAACTCCCGTAAGGAGCATCGCGAGGAAATTGCGGAGTGAAATCAGGTCTTTCATGTCAGTAGTAGTTTTTATTAGAAATGTCGGAGATGAACTGACTCCGCGTTCATCGGTGGAATTCTCAAAGATGTCAAGCCAGCACCCCCAACCACCTCATCCATTGACAAGCAAAATCGCTAGCTTCATCGCATCCAATCAATCCGGAGGATTTGACGAACTGATGCTTCGTTTATTCACGCATCAATTCGAAAACTGCCTTCCTTACCGCCAATTCGCTCGTTCGCTAGGAGTCGAACCCACCTCAATCACCTCCTGGCGAGAGATTCCCGCCATCCCCACCTCCGCCTTCAAGCTCGCCAATCACCCGCTTTCATCCGGAGCCACCACCTTCCTCACCTCCGGCACCACCACCGAGATCAAAGGGGCTCATCACTTTCCTTCCACCACCCTCTATGACCTGGCCGTCCTCACTCATTGGAAAGCCCGCCTTCCCGATCTCCCTCTCTCTTTCCTGAGCCCTCCTCCGGAAGAAAATCCCAGCTCCTCCCTCGTCCACATGTTCGAGCAACTCCACCAATCGCTTGATCCACAAAATACTTCCCCATTTTTGCTCCGCAACGACCAGTTCCATCTCGCTCCCCTCTTTCAGCTCAACCAACCCGTCATCCTCTCCGGAACCGCGCTCGCTTTCCTCCACCTTCTCAAGTCCCACCAAGCGATCCCCCTTCCCAAAGGCTCCCGACTCCTCGAAACAGGCGGCTACAAAGGAACCACCCACTCCCTTTCAAAACCAAACTTCTACGCCGAACTCAGCACCTTCTTCAGCATCCCAGATCATGACATTCATAACGAATACGGCATGACCGAGCTCTCCTCCCAAGCCTATGCCCAAGGCGCGGAAGGAACCCATCGTTTCCCCCACTGGTGCCGCTATCAGATCATCTGTCCCGAAACCGGAAAGGAGCTGCCCCTTGGCGCAATCGGCTATCTCCAGATCCACGATCTCGCCAACCTCCACAGCGTCGCCGCGATCCGCACCCAAGACTTCGCCTCCGCTCACCCCGATGGCTCCTTCACCCTCCTTGGCCGCGACCCCGGAGCCCTCCCGCGCGGATGCTCCCGCTCCATCGATGACTCCCTCAGCCCCAACTCTCAAATTTCGTGAGCAACTCTCAGATCTCAAATCTCACCCACCTCGCCCAAGCCGCCCCCCTCTTCGAGCCCTTCACCGGAGCTTTCGATGAAGCCGCCCTGCACCAGTGGATAAAAGACGAACTCACTCCCCTTCCGAACACCCGCTTTCTCCCTCCGGAAAACATCGTCCACATCATCTCCGGCAACACCCCCCATGCCGCTTTCCAATCTCTCCTCGCCGGCCTCTTGCTCGGGGTGAAAAATCGACTCAAGCTCCCCTCCGAGACACTCCTCGATTTCGAAACCTCACTCGCCCAACTCCCTTCCGAACTTCAAGCGCTCATCGAAACCTCCCGCGAGCTCCCCGATCACTGGATCGCCGAAGCCGGAGCCCTCATCATCTACGGGAGCGATTCCACCATCCGACACTTCCGCTCGCTCGCTCCTCTCGAAATCCCCTTCGTCGCCCACGGCCATCGCCTCGGCATCGCCCTCATCGACGACCCATCAGAAGAAGCCGCCCGCCTCGCAGCCAAGGACATTGGCGAGTTTGATCAAAATGGCTGCCTCTCCCTGCAAACCATCTTTGTCGAAAATCCACACGATTTCGCCCCCCTCCTCGCCACCGCAATGGCTGACTACGAAGAGGCCCACCCGCGCGCCGACCTCGGCCCATCCGAACACGGCGCCATCAGCAACCTCCGGCACGAAACCCGCTACCTCACCGCTCAAGAACCTAAAAAACACCACCTCTGGCACAGCGAAAACTCCACCGCCTGGACCATCGTCTTCCAAGACACCCCGGAAATCACCCCCTCCCCCGGCAACCGCACCGTCTTCCTCAAGCCAATGGACCAATGGCCAGGCCAAAGAAGCCGGGGCCTCCCGCCCCAATCTCCTCTCCGCCACCTTTCCAGCATCGCCCTCCACCCCTATCAGGATCACCACAACCTCCCCTCTCCCAGAATCCACCCCCTCGGCCAAGCCCAGCTCCCACCCTTCGCCTGGGCCCACGATGGCATCCTTCCCCTGCGCTCTCTCGTCCGAATGCAGACTTCCAGCCCTCGGAAGTCGATCTAACCAGAGCATTTGCAATAAATGACTCTTCGGTCCCGTATCGAGCGGTCCCGATGAAGTATATCTCTTTCTTCCTCCCCGCTTTTCTCCTCGCCTCCACGCTTTCCAGCCCGGCCCTTCGCAAGAACCCCACCTGGAACAAGCAAACCAAGGTCCAACCCGATGCGCAAGCCGGCGGCTGGTTCATCAATCTCGGGATCACCGGAGCGCGCGCCAAGATCACCCTTGAAAAGCCGAAAGAATTCGAAATCGCCTTTGTCTTCCCCGACACTCCTGCTCACAGAAAACTCCTCCCCGGCGACCACATCACCGGCGTCAATGGCACCCCCTTCTCCGAACCCCACAAGTTCGGCTACGGCCCCAAATTCTTCGGCTACGAAGGCCCCATCATGGAGCTCGGCAAAGCCCTCGACTCCGCCAGCGGAAAAATACCCCTCCAAATCATTCGCGCCGAGAACCCCCTCACTGTCACCCTTGAGCTCCCACAAAAACACCGCTCCTTTTCCAAGACCTTCCCTTACGACTGCCCCAAAACCGACCTCATCCTCAAGCAAGCCCACGCCTACCTCCTCGGCAAACAACGCCCCGACGGACTCTGGAGCAGCCGCCCCGATGCCAACGCCTTCGCCGCCCTCACCCTCCTCGGATCCGGCCAAAAAGATCACCTCCCCGCCGTCAAAAAATCCGTCAAAAAAATGGCCGCTTCCACTAACGATGAGATCGACTACGGCGGCCTCGACTGCTGGAAATACACCCTCTACGGCACCACCCTCGCCGAATACTACCTCCTCACCCGCGAGAAATGGATCCTCCCCGAACTTGAGGAAATAAAGAGCTGGCTCCTTCAAGCTCAATTCGTCAACGGCGGCTGGGGACACCGCCCCAAGGACAAACCCGGCGGAAATGGCTACGGCGCCATCAACTGCATCACCATGCAAGCCAAGCTCGCCTTCGCCCTCATGATCCGCTGCGGCCTCGACGTCCCTGACGACAACTTCCGCGCCACCCACGACTTCGTCGCAAAAGGCACCAACGACATCGGCTACGTTTGGTATAAAGACGGTGGCCGCCGAAACCCCAGCTACGCCGACATGGGCCGCACCGGCATCACCGCCCTCGCCCATCACATCAGCCCTGTCGGAGGAAAAGAATACCGCGACTTCGCCCGCCTCACTGCCAGCTGCATCGGCAGCTATCCCAAAACCTTCCCCGACACCCACGGCTCGCCTCTTCTAGGCCTCGCCTGGACCGGACTCGGCGCCCTCGCGGATCCCAAGGAATTCCGCAAACTCATGGACTACAACCGCTGGCACTTCGCCCTCGCGCTCACCCCTGAAGGCAATTTCTACTACCAGCCAAACCGCGACAACAACTCGCAGGACTACTCAGCCGACCCGCGCCTCAACGCCACCGCCGCCAATGCCCTCGTCCTCAGCGCCAAATTCAAAGTCCTCCAAATCACCGGCGCAAAACCTCTCATCCTGAAATAGAACCAGAGCGGGATTCTCATTTATCATCCCTCTTCACCACCTCGTAGGCAATCCGCAGAAAAAATAAACCAATCACTCCCGCAACCACCACGTTTATCCGTGGTTTAAAATCCCGCTCTAGCGACCTCCCCGAGGTCCTCCCCGGCCGAAATCTCCTCCCCGATCACGTTGTTGCTCCGTGATCTGCTGCACCGATTCCTCGGGCAAGCCACTCGTCGCAATCCACGCCTCAGCGGCCGCTTTATCGCTCCGATACCAATCCTGCGCTACCTCCACCACGGTATCCTGACGCATCTCCTCGTTCGCGATCGTCCCCGCCCACTCCATCGCGGCCACCGGGTCTTCTCTTGAAATTCGCGTCGCATAAGCTTCCGTAGCCGAATCCCGCTCCGGCGATGCCGCCAGATTTCCTAAATATTCTCCCGCTGCGGTAGGATCCTCGCGAGCCCAAGTCTCCATCGCCTCTTCATAAGCTTCAGCCTTCGTCTTACCCGAGAGCTGGTCCGCCCACTCAAGAACCGCCTCCGGATCCTCACGCGACCAGGAATCAGCCAATCGACCCACCGCACGCGCTGCGGCATCATCATCTCCGTAGTTCACCAGCCATTCGGCCGTTGCCTCACGATCATCCTGCATCAGCTCCATCGTCACCCGGGTCAGCGCCCCAGACTTTAAATCCGGATCTGCAACCGAGTCCACCCAGCTCTTCGCCGCATCATCTCCTTGCTCGAGCATCTCGCCGGCAATCATCCCCATATACATTTCCTGAGCACGGTTGTTTCCCCCCTCCTTGGGCAAGCCCTGCACAAAGGCCATCGCCTCATCCACGCCAGTCACCAACAAACCCTGGATCACCCCAAAGCCGGCATAACCCTTCTGCCGATCATCCTCGATCGCATCCAAATAAGCCGTCGCAGCCGCACCATCCACCGTCGCCCAACCGGAGAGCGCTCCCATCATCTCACTGGCCAAACCACCCGGGCCACCACGGCCACCGCGACGATCATTCCCCTCGCTCGCTTCCGCAATTTCCTTCAAGGCCGCCATCGCCCCCACACCATCGATCCGACCCCAGGCATTCGCCAAAAGACGGAGTTCGTTATCACCCCCGCGCCCGAAAGAACCTCCGCTCCGGTTCTCACGAAGTGCCAAAAAGGCATCCTTCGCATTATCCGCCGTTAAATTTTCAAGCAAGGCCGCCAGCATCTTCTGCCGCAACAAAGGATCATTCACCTCCGACATCTCCTTAATCGCCGCCTGCATATCCGCCGACGAAATTTTACCACCCGTCAAAAACCGAGCCACAAACTCATCCTCCGGTCTCAATTCCACGCCACCACCGCCTCCGCGCATTCCCTTGCTCACAGAGCGCTCACCCGCATTCATCATCGACTTCTTCTTACCTCCCGCGTCCTGGCTCAAATCATCACCGGAAGGACGAACCATCCATCCCAAACCAAAAGCAGAAGCAGCCGTCACGGCCAACAAAGGAACAAGAGTCGCGTTTTTCATAAGATCTTCAGTTGTAAAGCATTCTAGATGCTCCGTTCATAAAAAAACCCCAAGTTCCCCAAAAGTTGCAACTTTTCTTTCAACCCACCTCAACCAAGCCCCCAAACCTTAAGCCTTATACCTTCATCCTTAAGCCTTGGTCTTCCTCATCCCCCTCTGCTTTCTCTGTGGTCAAACCCTCAACCACGCCATCCTATTAATCCCATCCATCCGTGGTTCATCAACTTCACTCTTCTCACCTCCCAGCCCATTTGCAAAGCTGACCACCAATGAAATTTCTCCTCATCCCCCTCTCCCTTCTTCTCTCACTCTCCCCCCTCACCGCCAAGGAATCCCTCTCAAAACCACTCCCCACCGCCAAGCCCGAGGACCTTGGCATGTCCACCGACGCCCTCGCTAAAATCGACCCCGCCGTCGAAAAACTCATCGCCGATAAAAAACTCGTCGGTGGCTCCGTCCTCGTCCTCCGCAAAGGCCACATCGTCTACGATCAGCAATTCGGCCTCGCCAACCGACGCACCAAAGCCCCCGTCAAAAAGAACACCATTTTCCGTATCTACTCCATGTCCAAGGGCATCACCTCGGCCGCCGCCATGATGCTCTGCGAAGAAGGCAAGCTCGACCTCGACGACCCCATCTCCAAGCACCTCCCCGAGTTTAAAAGCCTCACCGTCTGGCAGAAAAACGGCGACCCCGTCCCAGCCAAACCCGCCCCCACCGTCCGCGACCTCCTCCGCCACACCGCCGGATTCTCCTACGGCTGGGGAGGCCACCCCGTCGATAAACTCTACGGAAAAGCCAAGCCCCTCGACCGCGATAAATCCCTCGCCGCAATGACCCGGGCCGCCTCTGGCATCCCCCTCCTCTACCAACCCGGCACCCAATGGCTCTACGGTATCAATACCGACATCCTCGGCCACGTCATCGAAGCCGCCTCCGGCCAAACCTTTGCAGCCTTCCTCCAGGAACGCCTCTTCACCCCCCTCAACATGCCCGACACCGGCTTCCACGTCCCCGCCGAAAAAGCAGCTCGTCTCTCCGATGTCTTCGGCGCCAAAGCCGGCTTCCTCATCAACTTCGAAAAGGCCGAAGACTCTCTCTTCCTCCAAAAACCCGCCCACCAATCCGGCGGCGGCGGCCTCCTCTCCACCATCACCGACTACGCCCGCTTCCTCCAAATGATCGCCAACGGCGGCACCCTCCAGGGCAAACAATACCTCAAAACGGAAAGCGTCAAACTCATGAGCACCAACCAGCTCCCGGCTTCGATAACCGCCATCTCCATGGGCGATGAAATACGCCATGGCACCGGCTTCGGACTCGGCTTCTCGGTCCGCACCGCCTCCGACAAGCGCTGGGACAAAAACGCCCCTCTCGGGGAATTCGGCTGGGGCGGCATGGCCTCCACCCACTACTGGATCTCCCCCAAGCACGACCTCGTCGTCATCACCATGGAGCAAACCCTTCCCTACAACTGGAACTTAGAAAAAGACCTCAAACCCCTCATCTACCAGGCCATCAATAAATAGCCAGCATCGCAAACCTCACCCCTCACTTCCCATCCCCAAAAAACCGTCAATTCTCATTCGAGTAGCTTCCGAATCTTATCCAATTAATATTTTCCTCTCCGGGTCGGGCCGGAGATAAAACCGCGCCTACCCAAGGCTCAGGAGGCGATTCTTTTTAAGCTGGGGAACCGCCGTCTTTAGATTCTTCTTCAAGTGCTCCTTCCAATCGGCAAGTTGGTAGTCCCGAAGGGCGTGCTCCGTTTTGTAAACTTCCTCGAGCGGAATGTTCCGGTTCAGAACAAGCCCGCAACGGGAGAAACGGATATACCAATACATGCTCGTGAAAATATTGAGAGGCATCGCTGGCGATCTTAACCCAGTGGTCATCTTTGAGATCCTTGCCCGGCAGGACCTGATTCTCCGGCACTTTGGGATGAAGAGTCAGCTCCTTCCAAACCAACTGCATCCGCCCATCTTCGCCGGAGCTGGTAATATGCTACGATTCCCACGAACGTCCCTGATCTTTTCAGGGCTGGCTTCTCTCGCAGGAGCAACTCCGGTCGTCAACTGGCTCGCCACCAATGGCGATGCCAGCTTCACCGCCGGAACCACCGCCAGCTCACTCCCCCGCATCCGCTCCTCCGCGTGAGGTCCATCACTTCTTCTCACCCAAATGCCTGGAGGCAAACTCGATAAACCGGTCCCAATCCCAGGCTTCAATCGAGTGTCCCCCTTCCCGGATGTGATACCCCACTTCCCCCGCCATCATCGCCCGTCCCACTTGTGGTGACTCCTCACTCTCCAGTCCCTTCTTCCCAAACAAGCGATACACCTCGCTCGCGTGATACGCCGAGAGATATTCCCCGCGTCCATCCGCCCAAGTATCCTCCACCCCGCTGTGGACATACACCGGGCGCGGCGCGATACACGCCAGCAACATGTGCTGATCCACTGGAAGATCATCTTCCTGCTCGACAAACTTCTGCGCATTGCGACACAGCCAATAAGGAAAACGCGTCACCATCTTCTTGAGCGTCTCGCCCGACTTCCGACGCCACAGCGCCGCGCCCCCACACCCCGACTGAGCCGAGATCGCCATCGCAAACCGCTCATCCTGGGCCGCCGTCCAAAGCGCCGTCTTTCCCATCTTCGAGTGACCCATCACCGCCACGCGCTTCGCATCGATATCTCCGTCAGTCTCCAAATAATCCAAAGCCCGCATCCCTCCCCACGCACACGCCGCGAGCACGCCCCACTCGTGGGCCTTCGGAAAACTCTGCCCCTTCGGATAAAATAATCCGTGGATGCTCTTTCGAAATTCCACCTCATTATGCCCCACCAAATCTTCGTGATACACCGCGCAAAACGCAAACCCCGCATCAAGAATTTTCCCCAACGGCCATCCATTTTTCAAACAATCCTTCTTGAAAAATGCCCTATCAAAATCATCCGAGCGCGTGTTGTTAAAACTGTGCTTCATAATCGCCGGCACCGGTTTCCTCGCCCCATTGGGCACATACACCACAATCCGCATCGTCTTCTCTCCCCTCTCAGTCTTGAGCTGAATATCGACATCCTTCCGCGTCGCCTTCCCTCCCATAAAATTCTCGTCCTTCTTTACCTCCCGAAAGGTTACCTTCAGCGGCGTCGACGGCTCCGGCACCCGTCCGTAAACTAGATTACTGAACAACGACATAATCTGTGGCCTCCTCACCGTCCGCCATTCCTCCGCCGTCGTGATCCGCTTCCCCTCCACTGTCACCAATAATTCCGGCAAGTCATACGCCGGCACCTTCGACTCATCATAATTGACATCCTTGTCCCCTTCCTTCGCTTGCCGCGCCAATACCGCGGACCCAACCAACAACCCTAAAATCAAAAAGACCTTCATCGCTCCACCTTGCGACCCATCCCCACCCCTCGTCAACCAAGGAACCTCGCCCAAGCTCTCACTTCAGTCGACTCCCCCCCTTTGCGGCTCCGCGCCTTTGCCTGAGACCCACCACTAGCAGGCACTCCCATACCTCAGGATCCCCACCACTCCCTGGCACTCCCCATTCATAAAATTAACCTGCTCCGCGTGAGATTTTCTCACTACACCGGCTTCTTAATATGCATCCAGGCATGCACATGCGGCTTTCCCCGGAAGTAACACACCATGTTCGGCCCCTCCAACTGCCACACATCCCAAATTTCATCCTTCCCGATATTTTCCTCCTTATAAAAAGCCATGTGAATATTGTTCAAGCCCCCGGCCTCAACCAACTTGAGCGCTTCCTTGGAATCCTTCTCCCGAAACGGAGCCAGCAAATCCCCCAGCACCTTGCGAACGTGCCCCTTCTGATCTCCGCTCATGTCACCCACCCGAATCCCATCGAGCCCCACCTTCTTTCCGGTCAACTCGATCGTCTTATTCCCCTTCTCTCCCCGACTCTTCCCGCAAAGCGCCGCCTTCCGCTGCTTCCCATCGAGCATTTGATAAACCTCGCTCGCTCGCACCGCCTGATACCAATACGCGTTCCCCTTGTGGTCCGGCTTCTCAGTAAATCCATCCGCCGCGTGCCCGTAAAAAAGCGGACCTCCAAAGGCTACCCCCTCCACCGAGTCCCCATCACAACGCCGCGTGCAATGCCTCCCCGTCAGCACAAACTCAAACTTGCCCGTTCCCGGCGTCCCAAAAATCGCCACCGATGATCCCCCTTCAAATCCTTCAAGCCCACTGTCCCACTCTACCTGATCATAAACCTTCTCCGCATACTCCTCACTGTGCAGCCCCATAAAGATCTCCTTAATCATCGCCTGCTGGTCCTTCGAATAATCCTTCACCAGCGTCTTCGTAATCAACCAATTGTTGTCCACCTTCAGCCGCAACTTGTGCTCAAACGGAAAACAAACCGCCTTCCGCTGCTCCTCAGTGAGTGAATCGTAAAATGTCTTCACCAAAGTCTCCGACTCCGGCTTACTTTTCTCCTTCTCCGCCCCAATAATTGGCAAAGCTCCCAATCCCAACCCCGCCGCAATACCGGAGGATTGACGAAGAAACGAACGACGGTCGACAGCAAGAGAATGATTTTCTGGATTCATGGGATGTGATATTTCAACCTGCAACCTAGCAAGCTCCCATCACTCTTCCACCTTTTTCTATCCACTCCCTAAATAAGCCCAAGACCTAAATTTAGGCGAGAATCTCCCGGATCGGGTAGGCGGATTCAACTCCGGTGAGTTTAAAATCAAGACCGCTGGATTTGTAAGTGAGGCGTTCGTGGTCGATGCCCAGACAGTGGAGGATCGTGGCGTGCAGATCGTGGGCGGTTACGGGTTTCTCGACGACGTTGTAGGAGAAGTCGCAAGTTTCTCCGTAGCTGATGCCGCCTTTGATCCCACCGCCGGCGAGCCAGACGCTGAAGCAGCGCGGGTGGTGGTCGCGGCCATATTGGGTTGGCGTGAGTTTTCCCTGGCAGTAGACCGTGCGGCCGAACTCGCCGCCCCAGACAACAAGAGTTTCATCAAGGAGGCCGCGCTGTTTGAGATCTTTGAGGAGTGCCGCCTGTGGCTGATCAGTGTCCTGGCACTGCAACGGCAGGTCACGGGAGATACTGCCATGGTGGTCCCAGCCACGATGGTAAAGCTGGATGAAGCGCACGTCGCGCTCGGCCATGCGACGCGCCATCAAGCAGTTGAAGGCGTAGCTGCCGGGCTTGCGGACGTCGGGACCATACATCTCTAGGGTGGACTCGGACTCGTCGGAGAAGTCGGTGAGCTCGGGCACGCTGGCTTGCATGCGGTAGGCCATTTCATATTGGGCGATCCGGGCGAAGACCTCTTCGTCACCGCTGGCCTCTGCCTGACGAGCGTTGAGATCGGCAAGCATGTCGAGCATCTTGCGGCGGTCGGAGCGCGACATACCGGCAGGGTCATTCAGGAAAAGAACGGCGTCTTTTCCGGCGCGAAACTGCACCCCCTGATGTTCGCCAGGGAGGAAACCGGCACCCCACAGGTGAGAAAACAACGCCTGCATCTGGCCGCGGCCTTGGCTGATCATGACGACGAAGTTCGGCAGATCCTGGTTGGCGCTGCCGAGCCCGTAGGAGAGCCACGAGCCCATCGAGGGACGACCAGGGAGCTGATGACCGGTCTGCATGAAGGTCACGGCGGGGCTGTGATTGATCTGCTCGGTGACCATCGATTTGATGAGACAGATTTCGTCGGCCATCGTGCCGGTGTGGCGCAACTCATCGGAAACCCACAGGCCGTTTTGCTTGTTAGCGTGGCGGGTGAAATTGAAGATCGAGGGAGCGACCGGCAGACGCGCTTGGCCGGAGGTCATGCCGGTGAGGCGTTGATTACCGCGCACACTCGGCGGCAGCTCTTTGTCGTAGAACTCTTTGAGGCCGGGTTTATGGTCGAAGGTGTCGAGCTGCGAGGGCGCGCCTTCCTGGAAGAGGTAGATGACGCGTTTGGCCTTGGCAGGAAAATGGCTCCCGACCTTTTCCGAAGCGAGCAGTTGGCCAAGGGCGGGGCCGCCAAGCAGGCCGAGCCCGCCGGCACCCGCTCCTTTGAGGAGCCCACGGCGGTTGATGTTGAGTAAGCTGTCGTTGAGTGGGTCCATAACGTTGTTCAGTCTCTTACGATCGTTTCATCGAGATTCAGGACGGTGCTGGCAATCAGCATCCAGGCGGCGAGCTCCGGCTCATCGATCCCGGCGGCGGGTCGGACGGCGGTAGTAGCCCACACGCCCACTTTGCCCCCCTTGAACGTTCCACCGTCGGCATCATGCAGCCCCAACTCAGTAATCTGAATGTCGCGATCGCCAACTCTAAACAGGTTGCCAATGGTGTAGCTATTTGAAGCGCGCCGATCTGCAGGATCATCGATCTTCCTAGGATCAAAGTCGATCAGGGGAATGGATTCGGTCGCATCGACGGTGAATTTTGCATTACCCACGCCCCAGCGTCCGGCATTCCGCTCGCCTGGCATCGTTGGTTTGCCGAATCCCTTTGCGTATCGAGATGCGATCAATGTCGCAACCGGTGCCGCAGAAAACGCACTCCCTCCAGCTCCGGCAATATCTCCATCCCAAAATGCGTTCGTGTCCTGTCCTCCGATCAGATATTCGGTATGCGCGGAGAGGGTAAGCGGAGTGATCGCTGCGTATGCGTAGCCCCCGGCATCCGGCGTCGCTCCGCCCGGAACCATCACGGAGGCCAGCAAAGCCACGCCGCCACCGGGGAATTCACCCTGTTTCAGCAAGGCCGTCGCATCCTTGGGTGCCGCCTTGAACCGCGCCTCAAAGCTCGCCAGTCCTTCGTTCAGGGTTCTGAGATCTTCGGGTGAGGGGCTGCGGCTGGTGACGCGCCGAAAGAGAGACACCAGGCGGTCCGCGGTGCTCTCATCGGTTTTTAAAGTACGCAGGGCCAACACTTTTGCACACTCAAGATGTTGCTCGTCGTTCATCGTGGCGAGCGCTTGGAGTGGCGTGTTGGTGGGAGATCTCCGGGCATTGCAGCCATTGCGCTCCTGTGCGTCGAAGAGGCTCATCGTTGGCGGTGGGCTGTTCCGTTTATGGAAGGTGTATATGCTGCGGCGATAGAGATCGTCCCCTTCCCCCCTCACGAAACGTCCCGTATTCGAGCCCGGATTGGTTTTTTCGAGCCACAGCCCCGGGGGTTGGTAAGGATTGACGGGGCGGCCGCCGAGTTTTTCCACGAGCAGGCCGGAGGTGAAGAGCGCGGCATCACGAATTTGCTCGGCGCTCAAACGTTGTCGCGGGAAGCGTCCGAGCAGGCGGTTGTCGGGATCGGCCTGCGCGAGACCGGGGCGCCTCAAGGAGGATTGCCGGTAGGTCGCGCTGGTGACAATGAGCCGCAACAACTGTTTGGTGCTCCACGTTTTCCGATACTGGAGCGCAAGGAAGTCGAGCAGCTTCGGATGGCTGGGGTAAGCGCCTTGCACCCCAAAGTCATCCACCGATTCCACCAGACCGACGCCGAATAATTTTTGCCAGAGACGGTTGACGGTGACACGCGCGAGCAGCGGGTTCCTTTCAGAAACCAGCCAGCGCGCGAGTCCAAGACGGTTCTCTCCTTCGCCTTCGAGCGCTCCGCCAAGGACACTTGGAGGGCGGCGCGTCACCGGCTGGGCTTCATCAGGCTGGTCATACTGGCCGCGCGTCAGAACGAAGGTGGGCTTCGCCTTCTTCCCCTCGTCCATGACCATGACTCCGACCTTCGTCCCGTCTTGCTCGAGCGGTGAAGCGATCGTGATGAAGGGCGGGTAAGCTGGCGCAGTGCCACTCTCGTGTTTCTCACTACTGGAATTGAAGTAGGAGAGCAGGCTGTAGAAATCTTTCTGCGGGAGCGGGTCAAATTTATGGTCATGGCAACGGCAACAGTTGAAGCTGAGGCCAAGGAAAATCGTCCCCACGGTCTCCACGCGGTCGGCCGCGTACTCGTTGAGATACTCGGCGGGGATGGTCCCGCCTTCGACGGTGATGGGATGGTTGCGCAGGAAAGCGGTCGCGAGAACCTGTGAGGGTTTCGCATCCGGAATCAGGTCGCCAGCGAGCTGCTCGACGACAAACTGGTCGAAGGGCATGTCCTGATTGAAAACATCGATCACCCAATCACGCCACGGCCAGCCAGTCCGCCGGACATCATGGAGGTATCCATTGCTGTCGCTGTAGCGCGCCAGGTCGAGCCACGCGACGGCCATGTGTTCGCCGTAGCGCGGTGTAGCGAGCAGGCGATTGACCTGGCGCTCGTAGGCACCAGGTTCTTGATCCACTAAGAAGGCGTCGAGTTCATCCGGTGTCGCTGGCAGGCCGGTGAGGTCGAGGGTGAGACGGCGCAGTAGGGTTTCGCGATCAGCTTCGGGGGACGGAGCCAGCTTTTCTTCAGCAAGTCGTTTTTGGATAAAGCGATCGATCGGATTGATTGCATCGCCGGGCGGGACGGTGGGCGAATTTGGCGGGATGAAGGCCCAGTGCTCTTCGTACTTCGCGCCAGCCTCGATCCACAGGCGCAGGGTTTGTTTTTGCTCGGCAGTGATCGTCTTGTGCGAGTCCGAAGGCGGCATGAGGTCGTCGAGATCAGTGGTATTGATGCGCTGCCAGACGGCGCTGGCATCGGGATCGCCGGGGACGATCGCAAGGCCCCCACTCTCGCCTTCTCCATGAGCGCCCTCCTGGGTGTCGAGGCGCAAATCGGCCTCGCGGTGTTTGGCATCGGCACCGTGACAGGCGAAACAGTTGCTCGAAAGGATCGGCCGGACATCGCGGTTGTAAGACGGTGCTGCCAACAGAGAGGAAGGCAGGAGAAAAAGGGAAAGAAAGCGTTTCACTAGAGTGGAAAATGCGGAGAAAGGATGACCCGCCCGTGGCAGTTCGCTCCCACTTGGGATTTTAAGGAGAAGTCGGGTGGAAGGCAAGGGAGCGTTTTGAATTGGCTTCGAAGAAGGTAGGATTCCGGCTAGTGTTACCTTCACGGCACCCAACGGTTAATGTGGGTCCTGTCATCACGAGTGCTGATTCTACAAATGGAAAGACCAGGAGGGGGTTCAGCCATCAAATTACCGCTTCGGGAAATCCGATCAACTTCTATGCAATAGATCTACCTCAAGGGCTGAGTTGTAATTTGACGAGCGGGATAATCAGTGGGATTCCTACAGAGATAGGTGTCTTTTCGGTAAAATTGGTTGCCAGTAACGAATTGGGATCTGGGACAAAAATTCTCTCATTAGGTATTAGGGAGGGGGAATAATCCCTTCTATTTACGAGCAGATCCCGCGGTATCCGTGTTGATCTACTGGAGCGTCCGGGCGAGGATGATCGGAAGATTGGGCCTAGGATGGAGGCCCCCAACTTCGTCCTGTCCAAGCCCCCTCGATCTGTGAAACAGTAACCGAGATATGCCAAAGCTGGTTCCCCTTCTCGCTGCTCTCCTTCTCACACTCCCTGCAGCTGCCGAAGATCTCCCCTCCAATCACACGGAACGCATGAAGGTTGGCACGGCTCTTTTCCAAAAGACCATCCGCCCCGCCCTTATCGAGAACTGCCTCAAATGCCACGGCGACGAAAAAGTTCGCTCCGGCCTCGATCTTTCCTCCCGCGAACTCCTCCTCGAAGGGGGGGAGACCGACGACGCCATCAACCTCGAAGATCCGGCCAAAAGCTACCTCCTTAAGCTCATCCGCCACGAAGAAGAACCGGAGATGCCCCCAAAAAAGGCCAAACTCCCCGATGCCCTCATCGCCGACTTTCAAAAATGGATCGCCCTCGGTGCCTCCTACGACAAACCACTCCTAGTAAAGGACGGGAGCAAACCCGCCGAGATGAGGGTCACCGAAAGTGACCGCGAGTTCTGGTCTTTTAAACCGCTCTCGAATTCCGCTCCACCTGCAACCAATGATTCCTGGCCTCAAACCAAGATCGACCACTTCGTCTTCGCAAAGTTTTCCGAAAATAAACTCACCCCAAATCCCCCCGCCGTTGATCACGCCCGTATCCGCCGCGCCTACCTGTCTCTTATCGGACTTCCCCCGACGCCCGAGCAACTCAAGACCGCCCTCTCCCAAACTCACGCTCAATTTATCGACGAGCTCCTTACGAGCCCCCACTACGGCGAGCGCTGGGCCCGCCACTGGCTCGATGCCGCGCGCTTCGGCGAGAGCCACGGCTTCGAGCAGGACTACGATCGCAAGTATGCCTTCCACTACCGCGATTTCGTCATCAAGGCTCTCAATTCCGATATGCCATGGGACCAATTCGTCCGCTGGCAACTCGCAGGCGATGAGATCGCACCCGACAACCCACTTGCCATGATGGCCACCGGATTCCTCGGCGCCGGCGTCTTCCCCACCCAGCTCACCGAGAAGGAATTCGAAAGCGCCCGCTACGATGAACTCGATGACATGGTCGCCACTACCGGAACCGCCATGCTCGGCCTCACCATCGGCTGCGCCCGGTGTCACGATCACAAATTCGATCCCATTCCCGTCAAAGACTACTACCAATTCGTCTCCATTTTCACCTCTACCATCCGCAGCGAAGTCGACATCCCCATTGACTCGAATTCGCACGCCGAAACGATGCAGAAGTGGCAGGCCGGCTATCAAGCAGCCACCGCCGCACTCTCAACCTACGAGGCTCATCCAGACACCCGGACGGCTTTTCACCAATGGCTCAAGACCAAAGCTCCCTCATCCGTCACTCCGGATGAGTGGAGCACCCTCGACTTTGCGGAAGCCCGCTCCGATCAAGCCACCACCAAGTTAACGGCTCAGCCAGATGGCTCCCTTCTTGCCTCAGGAATGACTCCTTCCAGCGAAACTTACCTTCTCAAAGCGAATCCCGGGCCCCAGGAAATTCGTCACTTGCGAATCGAGGCCCTGACACATTCCTCGATGAAGCACACCGGACCCGGTCGCGCCAGCAATGGCAACTTTGCCCTCACCGATCTCCAGCTCTTTGTCTCCCGTCCGAAGCAAAAAACAAATCCGGTCAAACTCACCTCCGCCAAGGCCACCCATCAACAAAACACCACAAACCTCTCAGTTGCTTCCTCCATCGATGGCGATCTCACCAGCAGCGGCTGGGCCGTCGACGCAGGAGGCATCGGCAAGGATCAGGCCGCCGTTTTTCAACTCGCCGAACCACTCCAACTCAAGATTAACGAAGTCCTCGAGATCCGCCTGAAATTTTCCACAAACGGACAGCACAGCTTGGGACGATTCCGGGTCTCGGTCAGCGACAAATCCTCACCTCCGCTCATAGTCGGAGGCGGCAGAAATCTTCAACTCGATCAGGCACTCAAAGCCCTCCTCACCGGGCATCTCCTCGACCACCATCGTAAACCCCTTTTCCTCCATTTCGTCAACAGCGACCCAAAATGGAAAACCCTCAACGATCGCACTCGAAAATCTCTCGCCGCCAAACCACAATCCACCGTCGCCAAAGTCCAGGTCACCAGCGAAGGCTTCCCGCCCACCAAACACGCCGCCGACGGACGGGGCTTCCCCCACTTCTATCCCGAAACCCACTTCTTGAGCCGCGGAGACCCCAACCAAAAAAAAGGCGTCGCGCAACCCGGCTATCTTCAGGTCCTCATGCGCAATGACAAGACCACTGCCGACTGGCAACAAACTCCGCCCGCCGACTGGACCCGCACCAGCTACCGACGTCGTAGTCTCGCCAATTGGATCACCGATATCGAAAACGGCGCCGGACATCTCCTCGCCCGCGTTGTCGTGAACCGCGTCTGGCACCATCACTTCGGGCGCGGCATCGTGGCCACTCCCAACGACTTCGGCTTGCAAGGCGTCCTCCCGTCTCATCCCGAACTTCTCGATCACCTTGCCCAAAAACTCATCGCCAATGGCTGGAACCTCAAATCACTCCACCGCGACATCCTCCTCAGCTCGACCTGGCTTCAAAGCAGCGACCCCTCGGCTGAGAAAGCGGCCATCGACCCAGACAACAAACTTCTCTGGCGCTTCACTCCGCGTCGATTGGAAGCCGAGGTTGTTCGCGATTCCATCCTCGCTGCCGCCGGACAACTGGACCCCCAGATGTTTGGCCCCGGCACCCTCGACGAAGGCCAGCGCCGCCGCAGCATCTACTTCATGATCAAGCGCAGCCGCCTCATCCCCATGATGCAGGTTTTCGACCAACCCGAACCTCTCGCCAGCCAGGGAAGCCGCCCCAGCACCACCATCGCCCCCCAGGCCCTCCTCTTCATGAACAACCCGCAGGTTGTCCAATGGTCCCACTCCCTCGCCACCACTCTTGATCAAAAAGATCCCGATATCGCGATCCAACAACTCTACCTCCGCGCCCTCACTCGCGAACCCTCCCCCACCGAACTCCGCGACAACCGTGCCTTCTTCGACGCCCAGTCCGCTTCCTACTCCGGGCAAAAAAACGCTCACCAACTCGCTCTCGCCGACCTCTGCCAGATCCTCTTCAGCCTCAACGAATTCATCTATCTCCCATGATTCATTCCGATCACTACACCCGACGACACTGGCTCCAAACTGCTGGAGCTGGCTTCGGCAGCCTCGGCCTCACCAGCCTCCTCGCCCAGGAAGGACTCCTCGGCTCCGACCCTGCCGACCCCCTCGCCGCAAAAAAAAGCCACTTCAATGGCAAGGCCAAATCCGTCATCTGGCTCTTCATCAACGGAGGCCCCAGCCAAGTCGACACCTGGGATTACAAACCGGAGCTCGAGAAAATGGACGGTAAGGAACTCGCCGGCTTCGACAAAAACACCGGCTTCTTCGCCAACGCCGTCGGCCCCCTCATGAAGTCTCCCTTCGAGTTCACCCCGCGCGGTCAGTGCGGAAAAATGGTCTCCTCCATCTTCCCCAAACTCGGCGAGCACGTTGATAAAATGGCCTTCATCCACTCCGGGCACACCGAGTCAAACAACCACAGCCCCGCCCTCTTCATGATGAACACCGGACAACCGCGCATGGGCCTTCCTTGCGTCGGATCCTGGGCCACCTACGGCCTCGGCAGCGTCAGCAGCGACCTCCCCGCCTTTGTCGTCATGTCCGATCCCCTCGACCGTGGCCTCCCCAAAGGCTCCGCCGCCAATTGGGGCGCCGGCTTCCTCCCCAGCGTTTACCAAGGCACCTGGCTTAGGCCCAAAGGCGATGCCATCGAAAACCTCAACCGGCCCGCCCACATGAGCGATGCCCAACAACTCCGCCAACTCGCCCTCCTCAAAAAACTCAACGGACAACACATCAAAACCCGCCCCGGCGATGCCGAACTCGAAGCCCGCATCAAAAGCTTCGAACTCGCCTACCGCATGCAAACTGCCGCGCCCGAAGCCTTCGATGTCAATCAGGAACCCGACCACGTCAAAAAACTCTACGGCGTCGGCGACAAACGTTGCGATCACATCGCCCGCCAATGCATCACCGCCCGCCGCATGGTCGAGCGCGGCGTCCGCTTCGTGCAAATCTACTCCGGCGGCATGGCCAACCAACGTTCATGGGACGGCCACAACGACATCAAAGGAAACCACAGTCAGTTCGCCGGCGAAACCGATACCCCCATCGCCGGACTCCTCACCGACCTCGATCAACGCGGCCTCCTCGAAGACACCCTCGTCATCTGGGGCGGCGAATTCGGACGACTCCCCCTCGCACAAAAAGCCGCCAAACCCGGCCGCGACCACAACCCCCATTGCTTCACCACCTGGATGGCCGGCGGTGGAATCAAAGGCGGCGTCAGCTACGGCGAGTCCGACGATATCGGCCACCACGCCGTCGTCGATAAAGCCCACGTCAACGACATCCACGCCACCATCCTCCACCAACTCGGATTCGATCACGAAAAACTCACCCACACCTACAACGGTCGACGCTTCCGCCTCACCGACGTCGGCGGAAAAGTCATCAAGCCCATCATCGCCTGATCAATCCCCCCCAGCCGTCACTCTTATAAACTGCGTCCCGTCATTCTTGTCCGCTTCAATCTTGTCCGCTTCAATCTCTCCCACTCCGTCACCCAGATCCGTAAACACCGCTGAGGCATCCACCGTCCAATTCTCCAAATCAACACTCGTCTCCAACAGATAGGTCACCCCCACAAAAGTGCGGAAGGTCACGAGTACCACATATTCATCAGCGAAAAAACTCCGCAGTAAAAACTCCGAATCCGCCACCTCTGGATCAGTCCCAGCATTCAGTTCATCAGCATTGCTCCTGCCATCGCCATCGTAGTCACCTCCCCCATGCTGCGATAAATCTCCCCAGACATCAGCCTCCATCGGATCTGACATTCCATCCTGATCGGTATCGGGATTCACTCCCGCGCCGAAGTTGTCAAAGGTCACATCCGCCGTCCCATCTCCTTGGGCTGCACTCCCAAAAAGCCCCGCCGATCCATCGGCATAGAGATCATCAAATCCCGCCACCGAGTCGATCTTCGTCGTGAGATCTGCCATATCGAAAACTTCGATCAGGAATTGCCCCCCATACCCGTGGAAAACGATACGATAATCCTTGGCCATATCTAAAGTGACAACGCTAGTCCCAAGGACCGTGGGCTGCTCCCCATCCAAGCGCGACAAGTAAGCCAGCCCTTCGTCCGTATCGATAGACGCCGAGTATCCGTTCAAGGTCCCCAAGCCCGGTGAACTCACCCGCGCCAAAATCCCAACATCCTGCTCTAATCCAGCGCCCACCGCCACGACATCCACCGAAACCCGGAAAGCAGTGTGATCGATATCCGCACGCAACGATCCTCCGCGCGCCTGACCCAATGTCTCCGCATCCGGCGAAGCCCCAACCTGAAACCGATAGATCTCTCCACCGGGAAAAGAAAAGGTCGCTTTACCACCAAAGTCCGCCAGCGGATTCAAGTGCGTCCACCCATCATCATTTCCATCCTCAAAATCATCACTCACCTGCGACCAACCCGTCATGAGACAAATCGCCCAACACACAAACCCGCATCGTAAAATACCAATATTCATAATCAAAAAATCTTACCTCCCAGTAAGGAGTTTCCCCCTCCTCCCGTCAAATTCATTCTATCCATTCTTCCACAGGGCAGCTCAAACGCGGGAGTCATAAAATGAGCGTTAATTCGCGAGATTCGCGTTCGCCCGTCCCCCCAACCAAGCCTCTTCTTCCTCGACAACCTCCCTCCTCTTGCGACCCTAATTTCTGATGAAATCCTTCCTCATCCCCCTCTCCCTCCTTCTCTCATTCTCCCCGATCTTCGCCCAGGTCACCCCTCCAACCTCGATCCCCGCCGAGAAGACCCACACCAACTTCACTTCCGGCCAGAACCTCAGCAACTTCCGCCTCTTCCTCAACTACTCCTCCGAAAGGCCACCCGTCCTCAACTTTGGCGACTACCCCCTCGAGCTCCCCTCCGGCCAAAACGTCACCGCCGACCTTACCTTCGAGCACCTCCCGAATCACCCCGCCACGATCAACCTCACCTCCTCCGGCGATCCCACCACCCGCCGCATCGAGATCCCCAACACCCTTGTCACCGATGGCGCAACTTCCTTTGCTCCCCGTCCCGGAAAAGACTTCCCCATGGACGAGGCCTTCACTCTCATTGCCCGCTTCTCCACCACTGCCGCTAGCGGCACCCTCGCCTCCCGCGCTCCCGCCCAAGGCAAATGGGCCAAAGGCGGGAAAACTCTCTTCCTAGAAAACGGCCAACTCCACTACGACGTCGGCTGGGTCGGCCTCATGCGTGGCGGTCCAAAAGTCAACGACGGCAAAGAACACCTCGCCGTCATCGTCGGAAATAAAAAAGGAGGAATCAGCCTCTACCTCGATGGCAAAGAGCTCCAATCTCGCAAGGATCTCTCATCGATAGACGAAAAAGATCACGTCTTCAAAATCGGCTCCACCACTCCCGACTTCGCCTACGATTTCAAAGACGGCTCCATCTCCCAAGTCCTCTTCTGGAAGCGCGCCCTCGACTACCAAGAAATCCGAACCCTCGCCGACAAAAAAACCAACCAACTCAACACCCCCGACTTCCACTGGAAAGCTTCATCAAAAAAATCTCCCCTCCTCAACCAAGAAAAAAATCCGCGTCAATCTGCGGTTAAAAACCTCCCCAACCCCTTCTCAACCCAAGTCACCCTCAACCCATCCACGGACCTCACCATCCACCAAGCGTGGACTCAATCTCTAGAAATCTCCGACCACCAGAAAATCATCCGCAACTGGAACCCCGACTCCCTCAAGCGCGGCCAAAAAATCTACCAGCAACTCTGTATCACCTGCCACGGCGATGAAACAAAAGAAGGCTCCATCCCCATCGCCCTCAAGTTCCACGAAGGACAATTCAAGAACGGCTCCGACCCCTATCGCATGTTCCAGACCCTCACCAAGGGCTACGGCATGATGATGCCCATGCCCCATTTCTCCACCCGACAGAAATACGACGTCATCCACTACATCCGCTCCCAGTTCCTCGAGAAATCAAACCCTTCCCAGCTCACCGTAGTCGACGACGCCTACCTCCAAAATCTCCCCCTCGGCCAAAGCCTCATCGAAGAAAAAGAAACCCTCGAAACCCCTCCTTCCTACAAGATGATGGACTTCGGCAACGTCCTCTTCGGCACCTACCAAATCGAACCCGGCCCCATCGATAAAAACGTCAATATCGCCCAAAAAGGCCTCGCCATCCGACTCAACTCCGGCCCCGGCGGCATCTCAAAAGGAAACTCCTGGGCCGTCTACGATCACGACACCATGCGCCTCGCCGCCATCTACACCGGCGACCAATTCGTCGACTGGAAAGGCATCGACTTCGATGGCTCCCACGGCACCCACACCTCCATCGTCGGCAAGCGAATCCTCACCAACCCCGACCGCCCCGGCTGGGCCCACCCCGAAACCGGCTCCTGGGATCCCATCCGAGTCAAAGGAAAAGACGGCCGCCTTTTCGGACCGCTGCCCAAGGACTGGGTGAAGTTTAAAGGTGTTTTTGTCATCGAGGGAAAACCAGTGATCAAATATAAAGTCGGAGAAGCATGGATATTGGAAGATATTTACGAGATTCCAGAAGGCGGCTTCATCCGAAATATTTTCATCTCCAACCAAAAACAAGAACTCACCTTAAGAGTTCAGGATCACAAAGGGCCAGCTCCCGAAGGGCCCTGGAAAGTTGAGGACGGAGCTCTCTGTCTCTCAATTAAACCGACAGACGAAATAACCAATACGATTACCCTTCAGACTCTTCCCTCAGGAGAAACCAAACTCATTTCTGATAACCGTTGGACTCGCCCCAGAGGTCTAGAGAAAAAATTTCCACCCATCACCGTCACCACCCAAATCCAACCCGGTGACGCCTCCGGCCCCTTCGCCGTCGACACCCTCACCGTCCCCACCGCCACTGAAAATCCCCACGCCTCTTTAATGCGCACCAGCGGCTTCGACTTCTACCCCGATGGCAAGCGCGCCGCCGTCTGCACCTGGATGGGCGACGTCTGGATCGTCGAAGGGATCGACCAACTCGAAGGCCAACTCACCTGGAAGCGCATCTGCTCCGGCCTCTTCCAACCCCTCGGCCTCAAAATTATCGACGACAAAATCCACGTGACCTGCCGCGACCAACTCGCCAAACTCCACGACCTCAACGGCGACGAAACCATCGATCACATCGAGTGCCTCAACAACGACCACCAAGTCACCGAGCACTTCCACGAATTCGCGATGGGCCTCCAGACCGACGACGCCGGAAACTTCTACTACGCCAAGTCCGCCCGCCACGCCAAGGACTCCCTCGTCCCCCACCACGGCACCCTTCTCCGCGTCAGCGCCGATGGTTCAAAAACCGACATCCTAGCCACCGGCTTCCGCGCTGCCAATGGCGTCTGCCTCAACCCCGATGGCACCTTCATCGTCACCGACCAAGAAGGCCACTGGAACCCCAAGAACCGCATCAACTGGGTCAACGGCGACGGCCCCAGCGAATTCTTCGGCAACATCTACGGCTACTCCCCCGTCACTGACACCGCGGACGCCGCTATGAAAGATCCCCTCTGCTGGATCACTAATAAATTCGATCGCAGTCCCTCCGAACTCCTCTGGGTTCCCAAGAATGCCAAATGGGGAGCCCTCAACGGGCAACTCCTCAACCTCAGTTACGGCTACGGCAAAATCCACGTCGTACCGCACGAAAAAATCGGCGACCACCGCCAAGGCGGAATGTGCGAACTCCCCCTCACGCAATTTCCCACCGGTATCATGCGCGGCCGCTTCCATCCAAAAGACGGCCAACTCTACGGCTGCGGCATGTTCGCTTGGGGCAGCAATCAACGCCAACCCGGCGGCTTCTACCGCATCCGCAAAACCGCAAAACCAGCCCACCTCCCCATCGGACTCAACGCAACCAAGACCGGAGTAAAAATCACCCTCTCCAATGAAGTCGATCCTGCTTCGGTGAAGCCCGAAAACTTTACCATCAAAGCGTGGAACCTCAAACGCACCAAAAGCTACGGCTCCAAACACTACAACGAGAACGAACTCAAAGTCACCGCTGCCACCCTCGAAGGCAACCAACTCCACCTCACCATCCCCGACCTAAAACCCACCTGGGGCATGTCCATCGAAATGACTCTCACCGATCCGGCAGGAAAAAAAATCACCCGCCTCATCCACAACTCCATCTTCAAACTTCCCGACTAAGCCAAAATCGGCTTAATGACCTTCCCGTGCACATCGGTAAGACGATAGTGACGACCCTGAAATTTATAGGTCAGTCGTTCGTGATCGATTCCCAGAAGATGGAGAAGCGTCGCTTGAAAGTCGTGAACGTGAACGCCGTCGTTTGCGACATTGAAGCCGATATCGTCGCTCTCGCCATAGGTCATCCCCGGCTTGATTCCTCCCCCGGCCATCCAGATCGTAAAAGCATAAGGATGATGATCGCGGCCCCAGCGTTCGCGCTTATTGTAGTCGCCCTGCAAGAAGGGAGTACGCCCGAATTCGCCACCCCAGATGACGAGCGTATCATCAAGCATCCCGCGTTGTTTTAAATCCTGCAGAAGTCCCGCGGAGGGTTGATCGGTATCGCGGCACTGGCTGTAAAGTTCGGTCGTGAGCGAGTTGTGCTGATCCCAACCCGCGTGCATGAGCTGGACAAAACGAGTGCCACGCTCGACGAGCCGACGGGCCAAAAGACAGTTCCGCGCAAAGGTTCCACCCTCGTGGACACCAGGTCCATACAAGTCGAGAATGTCCTTCGGCTCATCCGAAATATCAGCCAACTCCGGGACGCTCGTTTGCATCCGATAGGCCATCTCGTATTGCGCGATGCGGGTCGTTATTTCCGGATCACCAATCGCTGCCAGCTTTTCCTCATTGAGCGCCGAAATACCGTCGAGCATCTGACGCCGCAGCTTGTGACTCATGCCCTTGGGATTCTTCAGATACAGCACTGGACTATTCCCTGGACGCAACTTCACTCCTTGATGATGCGATGGCAAAAAGCCGTTACTCCAGTAGGAGTCGTAGAAAATTTGACCACATGAGGTCCCCTTGGTCACCGATGTCATTACCACGAAGGTGGGCAAATTCTCATTCATCGTGCCCAGCCCATAACTCAGCCAGGAACCCGCAGTGGGCCGCCCGGGAATCTGAAATCCAGAGAGGAAAAAGTTGATCGCCGGGGCATGATTCACCTGCTCGGTGTGCATGCTTTTGATAAAGCAGATGTCATCGGCCATCTTCGCGGTATGGGGCATCAAGGCACTGACCGTTGCGCCCGATTGACCGTGCTTTTCAAAAGGCTCGATCGCGTTGAGCAGAACCCGCTTGTTGGCAGCCGCCGACATCGTGCTGAAACGTTTCCCTTCCATGTAACCCGGCGGAACGGGTTTGTTGTCTAACTTCGCCAGCTCAGGCTTTTGGTCGAACAACTCGAGATGGCTGGGTCCACCATTCTGAAAGAGATAAATGACGCGCTTGGCCTTGGGCGCGATTTTTTGGAATGCTTTTAAAAGGAGTTCCTCCCCACCGGCTTCCTGTCCTAGCAGCGACGCGAGCGCAGGCACGCCGAGCCCCACCGCACTCTTACCAAAAAAATGGCGGCGGTTCGTGAGGTGCTGGCTTTCTAAAAGTGGATTCATGGCAAAAATTTCATTCTTTCGTGAGAGCTTCGTCCGTGTTCAGGAGCGAGAGACACAACGAACTGAGCGCCGCCTCTGTGATCTCATCGAGGTCAGGATTTCCAGAGGCCTCTCCAACAGCATTGAGATCTTTTGCGGTCTCCGGATCGCGCTCAAATGAAGCGCGAAGTCCCTCATACATTTTCTTTAGAATGGCGACTTCCATTTTTGAAGGCGGCCGAATCATGATGAGCTCGAAGGCGGCCGCGACGGGATCGGCGGTATCCTTTTCCACGGCACGACTCGCAAGCGACCGAGCCGCCTCGAGATAAAACGGATCATTGAGAATCGCGAGCGCATGCAGCGGGGAATTCGTGCGGTAAGAGCCCACTTCGCAAGCCTCACGCTTCGCGTTATCGAAGATCATCGGCGGAGCAGAGATCCGACGCCAAAAGGTGTAAACCGTGCGACGTCGGAGCGCCTCGCCAAGATCCGGCGTGTATTTCTTCTTTCCAAACGTCACCTCTGCCCAAAGCCCCTCGGGCTGCCAAGGTTTCACGGGAGCACCACCGATCTGATCAACGAGGAGACCGGATGCGGCCATCGCTTGATCACGAATCATCCAAGATGGCAGCCGATACCGCGGACCACGTGCATGGAAGCGGTTGTCCGGATCCTTTTCCAGGGAGAGGGAATCAACCCGCGACGATTGGCGATAGACCCGGCTCGTCACAATCGTTTTGACGAGCTTCTTAAAGTCCCATCCGGACTCCATAAAGTCTGCCGCCAGCCAGTCGATGAGTTCGGGGTAAATGGGGACTTCACTTTGAACTCCGAAGTCTTCCGCGCTCTTCACCAAACCAATGCCAAAAATCTCCTGCCACAAACGATTGATTGTCACTCGCGACGTCAGCGGATTTTTTTGATCCACCAACCAGCGGGCAAGATCGAGCCGGGTCGCCGGACCCTCGGCATTGAGAGGAGGAAGAACGGCGGGCGTGCCTGCTTCCACCTCTTCGCCTCGGGCTTCGTAAGACCCAATCGCAAGGATGTGAGTTTTGCGCCGTTGTTCCAGATCGGACATCACCATTACGCGGGGAACATTTTTAGTGAGATTAACGAGATGCTTCTCCAGTAGGGCGATGGCATTAAGATTCGCGCCATACTCCGGTTGTTCGGCCAGCTGAGCACCCCGAACCGTGTCGTTTTGCTCCTTCGATCGCTTCTCAGGCCGAAGACTCAGGATGTGATAAAGGTCATCAATTTGCGCGGCAAAGGTCGCCTTTGGATCATTGGAATGAGAAAGACGAAAGCGCCCCAAGTAATGCTGTGCATGTTGCGAATCATGCCGCAGAACGATCTCCAAAGAGGCATCCTCCTGTGGCGAAAGCGGAGTCTTCAATTGAAAGATCGCCGCGTGATCCTTTTTCACCTCCTCTTGGCTGAGAATGGCCCAACCCGACTTGGGATCTTCATCAAGAACATTGGCGACCTTGAGAGCACCTTGTTCGAAAGTCGCGACCGGCTGGGTAAGAACGAGAGCTTCAGCTTTGCGCCCGGGCGCGTGAAGAATGACGTCGAGATCTGTCAGAACAAAGTTCCCGCTGTCCGAGCGTGCGATGCCCCCTTTTGTCATGGACGGATGGCGAAGCGCATCAAGACGCAGTGACGTCAGACCTTCCTTCGGCACCGGAACTCGCAGAGTATAGGTCAGATTTTTCGGGTTGGCCCCCGAGGTGAGAATCGATTGATCCTCCAGCGTCTTATAGGTGACTCCTGCAACGCTGATTTCGACCGAGCTCGGAACGAAGGGCGACCAAGCCGGAAGGGCAAGTCTCGCAACCTTCCCTTTCTCCCAAGCGTCGCCTTCGGAATCTAGAGAAGCCGCAAGAGCAATGTTCTCCTTTTTCCTCTCATTGATTTCCTCGTTGAGCTTCTGCTTCTCGGCCTTCTCTTCGGGAGAATAAACAGAAAGCAATGGCTTGGTATGCGGATCGCCACCGCCCCCCGTAACTGGCGTCTGATTGAAGAAAGCGGTGAGCGAGTAATATTCACTCTGCGCCAGCGGATCGTATTTGTGATCGTGACAGCGGCAGCAATTAAAAGTCAGCCCCATCCAGACCGTGCCCACCGTTTCAGCCATATCGAAAACGTAATCGACGCGGTTCTCTTCCGGAATGCGTCCCCCTTCGCCATTGATGGCATAATTTCTCAGGAAGCCGGTCGCGAGAATCTGCTCTTCGGTCGCATTGGGCAAAAGATCACCCGCAATCTGCCAAACAGTGAAGTCATCATAAGGGACGTTTTTATTAATCGCCTCGATAACCCAATCCCGCCACGGCCACATCGTGCGCTCGCGGTCGCCTTGGTAGCCATTGCTATCGGCATAGCGCGCGGCATCCAGCCAAGGCCAAGAGAAGCGCTCCCCAAAAGCCGGGTCCGCGATGAATCGGTCAACTAAATTCCCCCAAGCTTCGGGTGAAGAATCGGCGAGGTGAGTTTCAACTTCCTCAACCGATGGTGGCAGCCCCCGCAAATCAAAAGAGAGTCGACGAATCAAAGTGCGCTTGTCCGCCTCCGCAGAAAGCGTCAGCTCTTCTTTCTGAAGCCGTCGCAGCACAAGTTCATCAATGGCATGCTTCTCATTACCACTCAGCGCAGGCTTCGTCACCTCGGTAAACGTCCAGTGCTTTTCGTAAGGCGCGCCTTCTTCGATCCAGCGCTTAAGCAGGGCCTTGTCCTTTTCATCCAGTTTTAAAAAGTGATCCGCCGGAGGCATGACGTCGTCCGGATCATCCGTGATGATTCTTTGCCAAACGAGCGATCCCGCCAGATCGCCGGGCACGATCGCTTGACCACCCTCCCTTTTCGAAAAAGCCCCCTCCGCCGTATCGAGCCTGAGATCGGCTTCCCGGGCGTTGGAATCAAATCCATGACACGTAAAGCAGTGATCCGATAGGATCGGCCGAACATCGCTATTGAAGCCCAGCTTTTCCGCCCCCGAAATTGCCGGGCACAGAGAAACAAGAATAAAGGTGAGCTTTTGTGACTTTAAAAACATGCGAAACCGTTCCCCCCTGATACCTCTCGAAGACGATAGAATCTGTCACGCACTTCGTCATTTTCAAGAAGCAACCTCGACTCGATTAGGCTCACTCAAGAATTTTGAAAAATAATGCCACTCCTTGCCAAGGGTTGCGATCAAGAAAGTGCCCAAAAAATTCCTCATGAAATTCACATTCCGTTTAACCTCATCCTACCCAGGGGCACTCTTTTCCTCCTGGAGGACGGGAACAGCGTCGTCGATGAACTCGATTTCCGGGCTTGGGACTCCACTGGCAATCTTCTCGATCTTTGGCTCAATGACACCGTAGCACCTACGCAAACGGCACCGCTCCCTAAACCTGCCACTGCCCTTCTCGCCGCAGTGGCAGGCGGACTACTGAAGTTCCGCCGGAGAAGAAAAGATCTCTCAATTTTCAGCCCAAAGGCGTCACCAAAAGATGGCCAATCCGCCAGACTTGCCTAAAATGGCAACCCATGAGTCTCTTCCACATCCGTCCCTACCTCTTGGAGGACATTCCCGAGATCTTCGACGCCGTGGAAGAATCCCGGTAACATGTCGCCCCCTGGATGTCCTGGCTGACCCCTGAATACAATCTTGAGGAAACGGAAGTCTGGGTCCGGGGCTGCATCAACAACTGGGGAGAATCAGACTACAACCATTTGATCATCGAGACCGAGACCGAGCATCGCCGGTTCGTGCGGGCTCAATCAGCTCAACAAAATCGATCTCGTGTGCAACCTCGGCGACTGGGTAAAATCCTCATTTCTCCGACAAGGAGCCGCTCGAGAAGCCATTCTTCTGATCCGTGATTTCGTGTTTCAAGAACTCACACTCCAGCGACTTGAAATCGTGGTAGCCGATGGAAATACCGCCAGCCGAAAGGTCACCGAATCCTGTGGCGCACTCTACGAAGGACTTCAACGCTCGCGCCTCCAAGTCGAGGGAAAGCCCACGGACGCTCACATGTATGCCTTGATCAAGCCCACCTAGTGCTCTGTCGGACTTAGGATTGGCAGATTGAAGACCACTTGGTAAATTTTTCTACAAAATGCCATCGGGGGGGGTACAAAAAGAGCCCTGCACCTTCGTAAGAAGGAACAGGGCTTATAACTGGCGACGGCCTACTCTCACAGGACCTATCGTCCCACTACCATCGGCGCAAGAGAGTTTCACTTCCGGGTTCGGAATGGGACCGGGTGGTTCCCCTCTGCTAAGGCCACCAGAGAACAGGACCCGCATGTATCGGGTGATGATCTCTGATTGCCAGTATTGTGACAAGTGCCACTCTCTGGCATCCGTGTGAAGTTAGTTATGAATGAAAACAGGAGTCTGGCTAACAGCCAGAAAAGACTAATTTCTAAGAGTTTAGGAATTAAGTCGAACGGATGATTAGTACTGATGAGCTGAATACATTACTGCACTTATACCCTCAGCCTATCAACGTGGTGGTCTTCCACGATCCTTCAGGGAAAATTAATCTCTGGAATGGCTTGGCGCTTAGATGCTTTCAGCGCTTATCCGTGCCGCACTTAGCTACCCAGCAATGCTCTTGACAGAACAACTGGAACACCAGAGGTG
>JAPKCM010000063.1 GCA_028822935.1 Akkermansiaceae bacterium | reverse complement strand
TTCGAGTGCCGCTACTCCAGCCAGTTTCTCGCGACCAAAGCGGTGATCGATCAGGGCTTGCTCGGCGACCTGCACTACGCCGAGGTCGACTACTACCACGGCATCGGCCCTTGGTATGGGCAATACCGCTGGAACACCAGTAAGGAGAACGGCGGCAGCAGCCTGCTCTCTGCGGGCTGTCATGCGCTCGACGCGCTCTTGCTCTGCATGGGCGGCGAGGTCGAGGAGGTGACCTCTTACGCGACAACTTCGAAGAACAAAGATTTCGCCAAATACGAGTATCCCACAACGACGACGTCGATCCTCAAGTTCACCGACGGCCGCATCGGCAAAGCCACCTCCTGCATCGACTGCCTGCAGCCGTATTACTTCCACACCCATCTCGTCGGCAGCGAGGGCAGTCTTTTGGATGACAAGTTTCACTCCACAAAGCTCGCCACCAACAAGGATCAATGGAGCGCCCTCTCGATGAAGATGCTCGACTCCGGTGACGTCAGCGATCACCCCTACCAGACCCAGTTCGAAACCTTCTTCGCCGCTTTGGAGAAAGGCGAGGAGATGCCCCTGACCTCGCTCGAGGAAGCATACAAAACCTTCGAAGTTCTCTTCGCCGCCGACCGCTCCGCTAAAGAAGGACGCCCCGTGAAACTGCGCGCGTAGACGCTTCCACCTCCGTCGCCAGAAACTTATGAAATCTGCCATCGCCATCGTCGCCCACCCGGATGACATCGAGTTTCTCTTCGCCGGCACGTTGCTGCAGCTCGGGCGCGTCGGCTACGAATTGCACTACTTCTGCCTCGCCAGCGGCGGTTGTGGCTCGTTGACCATGGACGCCCAAGCGACCGCCAAGCTACGCCGCTCTGAGGCTAAGCAAGCAGCCGTCATCCTCGGGGCTAAGTGGCACGGACCCTTGTGTAACGATTTGGAGATCGTCTACTCCGTCGACTTGATTAAGCGTCTCGCCGTGACAATCCGCGAGACGCGTCCGGAGATTGTCCTCACTCACTCGCCCGATGACTACATGGCCGACCATACCGAGACCGCGCGTCTCGCCATCACCGCCGCGTTCACCCACGGCATGCCAAACTTCGACACAGAGCCCCCGAGCCAGGCGCTCAAGGACCACCGACTTGCCGTCTATCACGCCATGCCGCACGGCCTGCGCGATGGCTTGCGGCGCAGGGTCGTGCCAGGTTCCTACGTCGACACGAGCGACGTCATGGAAACCAAACGGCAGGCGCTCGAAGCGCACGCCAGCCAAGGGGCATGGCTCGATGCCAGTCAGGGCATGGGCTCGTATGTTGCCAACATGGAGGAGATGTCGCGCGAGGTCGGTGCCATGTCCGGCATCTTCGAGAACGCCGAGGGCTGGCGACGCCATCTGCATCTCGGCCTGAGCCCCGAGGAGTTCGACCCTCTACGTGAGGCGCTCCAAAATAGGCATCAAGTGAACCTTGATTACGAGGCCAGCCTGTAGCCGCTCTGGTTCACGTCTTGCTCGCCATCGCTCACGTTCGCCACTACCTTTCACCATGCCTCGGAAGCTCAGTACCATTGCCCCCGACTGGTGGGACTATACCACAATCGACGAAGAAATCATTCGCGATGCCGCCGCGCTGAGCGAGCGCGATCTCGAGCAACTCTCGCGCCCCGGTTTCGACGTACGAATGTATGACACCCTCGAAGATTTCTACCTCGCAGAAGCGTTGGAATACATCGATTCCTGGAAGCGCTCGACACCCGATAATCCTATCGGGATTTGCGGCCCGATTGGTCCAACCGAGCAGTTGCCGCTGGTCGCGCGATTGGTCAACGAGCTAGAGCTCGATCTCTCGAACGCACACTTTTGGGGCATGGACGAATGGCTTGGCGACGATGGTAAAGAGGTGCCCGTCACGCACCCCTTGTCCTTCGAGCGTGCCGACCGGGAACTGCTCTTCAACCGCATCGAGGACAAGTTAAAGATCCCCGAATCAAACCTCCATTTTCCCGCTGCCGAGGTCTCGCACTACCGCGCCTCCTGGGAAGGCGTCCGCTGCGCGGTCATGCAGGGAGGCCAGGGCGATATCAAACACTGGGCCTTTAACGATCCGCCACGCCGCGAAGGGGCCCACGCCGATGCCCCGCCGACCCCGGAGGAGTATCGCCGACTTGGCACTCGCGTCGTCGAACTGCACCCCATTACGCTGGCGCAGAACGCCCGAACTTCAGGCGGTGGCAACATTACGATGGTCCCACAACAGGCCATCACCGTCGGTCCTGCCGAGACTTGGCAGGCGGAAAAAGTGTCGATCTGGCAAGCCGGCACCCACGATAACCCCTTCGGCCAACGCCTCACTGCCCTCATGATCTCGAAAGGCATCGCTGATGCCGCAGTCCCCATGAGCCTGCTCGCCGACCATCCGGGGGTGCAGTTCAACTACTTCCGCGGCGGGCTTGGGAGCTGCGCGATAGAAATGCACTAGATTACTCTAGCTCTGCCCTAACAAGAATCTCTGCGTGATGCACGGGATCCTTGCCCGGCCGCTCGCCTGAGGGGCGCAGTGCGAGAATTACTCTTGTCCTGATCGAAGCGTGCATTTTGTTGAGGGATTTGATAGGAGCAGGGAACCCTCTCTCCCCTCATTTTGAAATTCCCCCTTCTAATTTCCGTTTTACTTGTTGTCGTTTTTTTTGCTTCCGGAGCGAGGAAGGGACCAGAAATCTCTCTCCGGGTTGCGACCTTTGACCTTGATGTGACTCCTCCGGTGGGATCGGCGATGGCCTATACGACCGTTGAGAAATCACCCGAGCTTTCCCTTCGTTGCCGTGGGGTTGTTCTCCTTGGGTCGGGTGATCCCATCGTGATAGCGGCCATCGATTGGATCGGGGTGGCCAATGAAGGCTACCAAGAATTCCGCGATGCCTTAGCCGCTGCCGCGGGGACGACGCGCGACCGTGTCACGCTCCATGCTCTGCATCAACACGATGCGCCCGGGTGTGATTTCACGGCGGAGAAACTGGTAAAAGAACTTGGCTTGAAGGGGTATGAACGAACACAAGGGGATTTTCATCGCGAGGTGATCAAACGGGCCGCGGCGGCCATCCGGGTTGCCATTCCCAGCGCACAGCCAGTGACTCACTACGGTTGGGGTGAAGCGGAAGTGGAGAAAGTTGCGTCCAATCGTCGTCTTCTTGGTCCCGATGGTAAGGTTAGGGCGGTGCGTTATACCACGACCCCCGATCCCGCTCTCCGGGCGGAGCCTGAAGGGACGATCGACCCTGATGTTTCGCTTCTTTCATTCTGGAATAAGAACAAACCGGTGGCGGTGCTGAGTTACTATGCCTGCCATCCACAGAGCTACTATCAGACGGGAACTCCGAGTCCGGACTTCCCGGGTATCGCCAGGTTCATGAGAGGTCAGGGCGTTCCGGACGCGCTTCACGTTCACTTCAATGGGGCAGGCGGAAACCTCGGGGCCGGCAAATACAACGACGGGAACAAAGAGAACCGGATGATTCTCGCAAACCGTCTGGCCGACGGGATGCACAAGGCGTGGCGAACGACCGAGAAATGGCCGATCACGCCGGAGGCCATTCGTTTAAATGTTGAAAAAGTGCGCCTCCCCCTGGCGAACCATCTCAAGGATGAGGAAGCAGTGATGGCGGCCCTCCGAAAGGGCCCGGCAGGAGGTTATTTTTCAACGGTAGATCAGGCGGCTTACCTGCGGCATTGGAAGGCGGGAAATCATATCGACGTCTCCTGCCTCTCTGTCGGAGATGCCAGAATTATGCACATGCCCGGCGAGCTTTTCGTGGAATACCAGCTGGCGGCCAAGGCAATGCGCCCGGATCTTAAGGTCGCGATGGCGGCTTATGGGGAATACGGCCCCGGCTACATTGGAACCGAGATCGCCTATTCCCAGGGGGGATACGAAACCAGTCCATCGGCCAGTGCGGTCGGGCCGGGATCGGAGAAAATTCTTACTGCCGCGATGAAGAAGCTTCTAAAGGGAAAGGACGGAAAGGAACAGGGCCGGGTGGAGCCCAGATCTCCCGAGGAGGCGATGGCGACTTTCGAAACGCCCCCCGGATTCGAGATGCAGTTGGTAGCCAGCGAACCACAGATTCATGAACCCATCGTGGTGACCTACGATGAGAACGGGCTGATGTATGCCGCCGAGTATCTCAAGTTTCCCTCGCACCATGGTAAAAGCGACGGCCCCGATGGATGTGTCCGCTTGCTTCGTGATCAAGACGGGAATGGACACTATGAAACGAGTGAAGTGTTCGCGGACGGAATTTCCTGGCCGACGGGAATCTGCTGTTGGGACGGGGGAATCTATCTCGTGGCGGCGCCTGATCTCTGGTTCTTGAAGGATACGAATGGGGACGGTCGGGCTGATCACCGGGAAAAGGTCTTTACCGGATTTGGTTTTCGGAACGACGAGGGAACAGCCAATAATCTCTTTTGGGGACTGGATCACTGGATCTATGGTGCGGGTTCTAACAGCGGTGGTGAGATCCGGAGTGTCGCGGACCCGCAGGCCAAGCCCATTTCGATCAGGGGCAGGGATTTTCGCTTTAATCCCCGGACGAGAGAGTTTCAAACCCTCTCGGGTTCCGAGCAATTCGGCAACGCCATGGATGATTGGGGCAACCGCTTCCTCAGTCAAAATTCCAAACCCGCGGTGCATGTTGTGCTTCCGTCGAGGTATCTCGAAAGGAATCCTTTTCTGCCGGTGGCCACGACCAAGACGAACATTTGGAAGGATAACACCATCTATCGCTCGAGTAAGATCGAAGCGTGGCGACTTACTCGAACCAAACTTCGTCTGGCAGAAAAAAAAGGGTATCCAACTCCTTCGGTGGCGCACGATGTCTTCAGTGGCTGCGCGGGATTGCAGATCTATCGGGGCTCGGTCTATCCGGAGAAATTTTGGGGAAACCTCTTTGTCGGGGATGTTCAGGCCAACCTGGTTCATCGCCGGCGCTTGACACCAAACGGAGTAACCTTCTCAAGCGAACGCGTGGAAGAGAAATCCGAATTTCTTCGCTCCACCGATAATTGGTTTCGCCCGGCCAATCTCATCAATGCGCCCGACGGAACACTTCACCTTGTCGACATGTATCGGGAAACGATTGAAACTCCCGATTCCATGGTTCCTGAAATTCTCGCAATGGTCGATTTTCAGTCGGGCCGGGATCACGGTCGGGTCTATCGGCTGGCTCCGAAAGGATTCCAACCGCCCTCCCCTCCCAAGCTCGGGAAGGCGACTCTCTCCAGGTTGGTATCTGAATTGGAGAATCCGAACGGATGGTGGCGGGACACCGCCGGGCGTCTGATTTTTGAGAGAGCTGATCAGGCGGCTCTTCCCGGGCTACGAAACATTTTGTACGAGAGCGAATCGTCACTTGCCCGTCTCCATGCCTTGCATGCCATCGTCGGACTCGGTGGTCTTAGCGAACTTGATCTTGAAGTGGCTTTATCCGATCAATCGCCCGGTGTGCGTGAGCATGGACTTCGAATTTACCGTCCGCAATTCACCAAGTTAAAGAAAAAGATTCTCGCTCTGTCATCGGACGATGATCCCCGCGTGCGCTTCCAGGCCGCATTCACTCTGGGTGACCTTGAGGGCGGAGAGGTCGCGGCGGCACTTGCTGAAATTGCCGTTCACGACAAGGGAGACACCTGGATACGGACTGCCGTTTTGAGTGCTCGCCCCAGCTTAGCCTTACCAATTTTCAAGAGCTTGCAGACCAAAACAAACCGGAGTTCCTATTTTGCCCCATTGGCATTTATCATCGGTGCCCGGAATGACCGGGATGAGGTAACTACCCTCCTGGAAGTCTTGAGAACCGCGCCTCCTAAATTTCCAGTGTCGTCTGTCATTGCAAAACTTGGAGAGGGAATGAAGCAAGTCGGTTCGAATTTGGCCGACCATCCCAAAGCAGGTGAACTCACTGATAGATTAATCGAAAAGGCTAAAGGTCTTTTGAGGAAGCCGGACGTGCCGGCTGACCAGCAGGTCATCGCGGCCAAACTTCTGGTTGAGGGATCCTGGGATGAAGTCTCCAACGATCTGTATCGGCTTCTCGATTCTTCCCGGGCGCCGGTAGTGCAGCGGGCGGCCATTGCGGGAATCTCCGGATTCGTCCAACCAGAATCTGCTAGGGCGTTGATCGAGTTCCTCCCCGGGCTCTCTCCTGTGACCCGGACCGAAATCATTGAGGTGCTCTTGAGTCGTGACGTCTGGAAGGGACCTTTGTTGAGTGCCGTCAAAGACAAGAAGGTTCTCCCAGGTCAGATCCCTCTCGTTCATCAGCAACGGTTATTGAAGCACCCGAACAAAGCATTGCAGAAGGAAGCGGCGAGACTCTTCTCAACGAAAGAGAACCCGCGGGAAGAGGTCGTTCAAAAATACCGGGAAGCCCTCAAGCTCACAGGAAACGTCGAAAGGGGCCGAAAGGCGTTCCTCCAGCACTGCGTGGCGTGTCACAAGCACGGGAAGGACGGCACCGAAGTGGGACCAATGTTGGAGACGGTCAATAATCGTAGTTCCGAATCGATCCTCATCCAGATCCTTGATCCGAACCGTGAGGTCTTAGCCAACTTTTTTCAGTATTTCATCACCCTCAACGGGGGCCAAACGGTGACTGGCCGGATCGTCAACGAATCGACATCCGGATTGACCTTGCGACGGGCCGGAGGAGTTGAGGAAACCATCCTCCGCAAAAATATCAATTCGATCACAAGCTCCGGTCGGTCCCTCATGCCGGAGGGGCTCGAAGCGGCGATCGATTTACAGTCAATGAGTGACTTGTTATCGTTTATCGGTTCGTAAAAAACTCTTGCTCAGTGAGTTTTTGGATGACAGGAATCATCGGGCTCAGATTCCTCAAGTCGACCGTCCGGGTCAACCTTTAGACAGCTCGCAATTTTAAGGAAAGGAGCCGCCCTCCGCTCCCTTCAACGACGCCCTCAAGCGATCAACCAAAAAAGAAATTTCATAGCGGTTGGCCAAATCTCGGCTACTTGCCGATACAGAAGAGGTGTTCCTCTCCCCGGAGAAACCACCGTCCATCGGTAATGACGGGGGAGGCCCAGAGGGGTTCGCCGAGTTCCATTCTTGCGACTTGTTGAAATTCTTTTCCAGGTTTCACCACGGTAATCACTCCTTTCTCGGAGCTGAACACCACGTGATCACGAAGCACGACAAGCGAGGCTGAATGCTCGCGCCCCAGCTTTTGTTTCCAGAGGAGATCGCCCTCGTGTGCCTTGCGGCAAGTGCCGGTACCGGAATCGGAAACCGCAAGATAGAACCCATCGACGACAACTGGGCTGGGCACGTAGGATGCGTCCTTGCGGGTGTGCCAAATGATGTGGGTCTCGGTGACGTTTCCGCTGCCAGTTGGATCAATCGCCATCATGTGTTTGGTTGGAAACCCACAGGTCATGTAGAGATACTTTTCATCGTAAACCAATGAAGCGACAAATTGATCGGTGGGTCCGTCAATGACCCAATGTTGTTTTCCAGTGTCGGGATCGTAGGAAGCCACGCTCTTGCTTCCCGAGAGGATGAGTTGATTCCGGCCGCCAATCGCTCGTAACAGGGGAGTGCAATAACTCCGCGTTTTGTTGGGGCGGGGAGTCTTCCAAATCTCTTTTCCGGTTTTAGCATCGAGTGCGACGATATAGGCGTTCCCGTCGTGATCACCATTAATGATAACCTTGTCCTTCCAAAGGACAGGGCTAGAGCAATATCCATGAATGCTGGAGAAGATGCCAGGGCGTTTCTCCCAGATCTTGTTGCCGTCGAAATCGTAAGCTGCGATGAACATCTGCTCCTGATCGAGAAAGCTGACGAAGATGGAGGTTCCGTCTGTCACCGGAGTGCTGGATGCTCGACTATTCTTACGATGCAGTTTTTCGATGGGAGCCTCGAGCACGGTTTTCTTCCAAATGGTCTGACCTGATTTGAGATTAAGGCGCATGAGGATCCGTTCGCCGCTGTCTTCATCAGCCGAAACCAAAAACAGAGCTTCGTCCCAGATGACAGGCGAAGCGTGCCCTTTGCCGGGAATTTTGACCTTCCACTTCACGTCTTTATCGACTGACCATTCGAGGGGAGCAGTTGTGTCGGGAACAATGCCGTCTCCTGTTGGCCCACGCCATCCGGGCCACTCTCCGGCAAGGATAGTTGAAACGAGGCTCATTACCAAAAGTCCGGTTTTTGTGATCATGGTCCTTCTCCCTACGGTGCAAAACAATGGTCCATTTCAATCTCACGAATTCATCCTGGTCGGAAGGAGGGTATTCGAGAACAGGAGTCCGGTCTTTGAGCAGACTTTATGAGGCGAGTGAATCAGTCGATCGATTGGAGTTGGGCAGTTTCGTGGAATATCGGAACCTTGAAGATGAGTTTCCCAGCGTGATTGGCTATGGGTTTATCGAGCGAGTCATGCGGAAAACTCTCGATCGCTTTGTTACTAGCGAAAGGGTAGATGACGCTCCCGATTTCACGAGCAAGACCATTGGCGCCTTAGACGATCTCTACGTGATCAAATATATCGACCCGCTTTTCAAATCCTCCCGACTCTTCCGGAAAAGCGCCTGATACTTCGTCAACCGGCCACTCACCCGCTTCCGCCAGCACCGAAAGCTCGACGCCTTCAAGCTCCCACGCATCACCTTGATCACCTCGGCCTCTGGAAAACCCGTCTTCTTTTCAATCTCATCAAAAGTCGTGCGATCCTCCCAAGCCATCCGGATAATCTGATCTCTAAGGGCGTCGCCCATTTTCATATCTCTTCAGTCCGCTCGAATACCAAAAATGCAACCCACAAAGACCCGCCGCTGAATCATCTCCCCGGATACCCACTTGGCATTATAAAGTGAGGCCGCTCGTCCCCCGTGATCTTAACCATCACACAGCGATCCACGCCCTGTCCCGAATCCCACCTCTCTAACTCCACTCCCTCAAGAAGCGGAAAAGGAACCGGCCAAAGCGCCTTCGGAATCACCCACACCTTTTCCGTCCCCCTTAAATAGTCTTCTTCCTCATCCTCACGCAGCCACCGCCCACGCCGACAATTCGGATTAATAAACTCAGCGTGAGCCAGCTCTTCCGAACTAACATGATCGAAAAGGCAGCCATAAATTAACTGCTCTGTCCGGATCGCCTCAGCCCGATATTCCGATGGAAGATGCTCGGAGAACTTCCCCGGCAGCACCAGCTGGTGCGCGCGTAGTCGCTTCAACTTTCGATAATAATCATCCCGGGCATCCGGCCCAGGAAACATCATCCCGTCCTCTGAATCCACCGCGAGGTAGAATTTCACCGCCAGTTCCAGATGAACAAGTCCCTCCCTCTCACGATCCCGGAGCAAATAATCCAACTCTCCCACCGTCTGGTGTCGATCGATCTGGATCTGAAGATTTCTCTCAATGACTTCAACCTGCTCGGATGATTCGAAAAGGGCCCCCAGCGCGTCTTCGTAAAGGTGACCCAATTTTTGTCTCAAATTCAGCGCAACCTCATCTTCAGGCATTCCAAAAATCACGCGAGAAAACGAAGCCGCTTCAGGAAGATCTCCAACGAGCAGCGGGCTCTTGTGAAGACTTTCAAAAAGAAGGTGGGAGACAGCAGCGGAATCTAGCGTCAAAATAACAAAATGAAGAACGGGATCTCCATATCGAAAGCCAACGAACAATGGAACTCTCCAAAGTGCCAGGATCTCTCTTTTCTATTTGACCGATGAAAGACGGATTGAGTCTCCTTGGTATCAAAGAAAGCTCCTCTCTGATGATTCCCCGCCGACTCAAATCACTAATCCTCCCAATGTTCCTTCTTCCCGGAACGAGTCATGGGGCCATCGATTTCAAAACCCAGGTCCACCCCATCCTCGAAGCGCACTGCTTCAAGTGTCATGGAGAAAAGAAACAGAAGGGAGACCTGCGCCTCGACACCCTCTCAACGGATCTTCTCAACGACCGTGCGGCCGCCGAAACCTGGCACGATGTCCGGGATGCTCTGAATCTCGGCGAAATGCCACCGGAGGACGAAGAAGCATTAAACTTCAACGAACTGCAACTCCTCACCGGCTGGATCACCAAGGAGATCGATTCCGTGATTGAGGCAAAGAAAAGGACCGGAGGTCGCGTCGTTCTCAGACGCCTCAATCGCAACGAATATCAAAACACGATGCGCGATCTTCTCGGCATCGAGATGGACTACGTGAAAAACTTCCCTCCCGAGGGCCTTTCCGAAGACGGATTCCGAAACGATGGCTCCGCCCTGCTCATGTCGGATCTCCAACTGGAGTATTACCTCGAAGCAGCACGCAAAGGACTGGCCAAAGCCATCGTCACCGGCCCCAAACCTAAAACCTTTGAACAAAAATTCGAAAAAACCGTGAAGGACAAAAATCGCGGAAGCAACCTCCTCGATCAAGACCAACAGTTTATCGCCAAGCTCCAGGAATATCCCAGCGAAGGCGAAGTCCTAATCCGGGCAAAGGTCCGGGCAAAGTTTGCCCAAGGCCGTGGCTACCCTCAACTCCGCGCTGCGATTGGTTACCGGGCCGACACCAGAGCTCCACGGGAATTCTTCAAGCCCATCGATGTCACCAGCGAAGATTGGCAGATCTTCGAAATACGAGGCCGCATCGAAAACTTTCCCCTCCCCAGCAAGACCCAAAGCAAGTTTCCCGGCCTCCTGATCTGGCTCGACAATGCCTACGCTGAAGGCCGGGACAAACCACTCAAGGCTCGCGGAAAGGGAAAGAAACAAAAGCTCCCCAAGGGGCCACTCAACTATCCCCAAATCGAAGTGGAATCGATGGAGTTTATCGGACCGATCTTCGACCAATGGCCGCCAGCCCACCATTCCATGATTCTCATCCGCTCAAAAACGAGAACCGATGAAAACACCGATGCCCGCACCGTGCTCAAGCACTTCATGGGCAGGGCATTTCGGCGATCCATCTCAGAAGAAGAAACAGAGCCGTTCCTTCGCTTCTTCAAGTCCACCCGACCCAAGATGCCCTCCTTCGAGGATACCATTCGCGAGACTCTCGCAATGGTCCTGATTTCCCCGGAATTCCTCTACCTCATTGAGCCGTCAGGTGCATCAAAGAGACCCCTTTCCGAGTGGGAACTCGCCTCCCGCCTCTCCTACTTCCTCTGGAGTTCGATGCCGGATTCACGTCTTCTGAGACTGGCAAGAGATGGCAAATTGAGTGACCCGAAAATCTTCAACGGGGAAGTTACGCGCATGATCACCGACAAGCGTTCCTGGCACTTCGTCGAACAATTCGCTGACCAATGGCTCGATCTGGGAGCGCTCCAGCGCGTGGCCATCAATCCCAACTATTACCCAAAATTTGACGAATCCCTCAAGGACTCCATGCGAGGCGAAACGATCCACTTCTTCGGTGAGCTACTTCAAAAGAACTTGAGCGCGCTCAAGATCCTCGACTCGGACTTCACCATGTTGAACGAACCGCTGGCAAAGCACTATGGGCTCGCCGGACCACGCGGCAGCACTTTCGAACGCGTCGCCTTGAAACCAACCGATCACCGCGGCGGCGTCCTCACCCATGGCAGCTTCCTCCTTGGAAACTCCACCGGCGAAGACTCTCACCCGGTAAAGCGAGCGGTTTGGATTCTCGATCGTCTTCTTGATGACCCACCCGCCGACCCACCACCCAACGTCCCCAACCTCGACTCCACCGATCCCAACTTCGCCAAACTCTCGGTCCGCGACCAGCTCGCCGAACATCGAAAATCCGTCTCCTGCAACGAGTGCCATCGAGGCATCGATCCGTGGGGCATTCCTCTCGAGAGTTTTGGAGCCGACGGTCTCTGGCGGGAGCACATCCTCCGGAAAAAAACCAAAGGCAAGGGCATGATGAAACTTCCCGTCCTCCCGGAAGCAACCTTGCCCGGCGGAAGTAAGGTCACTGGAATTGCAGATCTCAAAAAGCATCTTACCGAAAACAAGAAAGAGCAATTCGCGGAAGCCTTTGTCTCGAAGGTCCTCACCTATGCCCTCGGACGCCGACTTGAATTAGTCGACAAAAAAGTCATCAAAGAACTGACTTCAAAATTTATCGCCAGCGACTACCGTATCAAAGAATTGATCCACCTCGTGGTCGCGAGCGAACCATTCCTCAGTAAATAATGAGCCCTAAATCCTGGCACCTCCCACGCCGCACTTTCCTCCATGGAATGGGCGCATCTCTCGCCCTGCCCTTCCTCGAATGCATGGGCGCCGATAGCGCGACCACCTCCCGCCCGAAGAGATTCTGCGGCATTTACTTCCCCTATGGCGTCAGCCTCCCCAAGAAAAAGAGCGAGGGTTCCGAGTGGCAGTGGTTTCCCGATACGACAGGTCGTGACTTCCAATTCAACAAGAGCCTCCAATGCCTCGAAACCCTGCGAAAGCACGTCTCGATCCTAGGGGGACTCTCCCACCCGAACGGACGAAAAATTGGCGGCCACGACACCGCCGATATCTTTCTCACCGCCGCCCAGCTTAAAGGAGGCCAGCTCAAAAACTCGATCTCGCTCGATCAAATGCTCGCCGCTAAATTGGGCGCCGACACCCGCTTCCGCTCGCTCAGTCTTTCGGTCGATGGCGGCGTGGGCGAAGCCACCCGCTCCAGCACTCTTTCCTTCACCGGAACCGGACAACCCGTCCCTGCGCTCCACCATCCGCGCATCGTTTACAATCGTCTTTTTGGCAAGGAGGACAAAACTCTCCTCTCCCGTCGCCAGGAATTGCAAAACTCCGATCACATGCTCGATCTCGTGCTCGAACATTCCAAATCCGTCCGGCGCAAGCTCGGGAAACTGGACCAGGAAAAGTTCGACGAATATCTCCAGTCCGTCCGCCAAATCGAACAACGGGTCGAGCGATCGGAAAGGTGGCTTGATGTCCCAAAACCACAAATCGACGCCAGCGGCCTCCACCTTGACGCCGACGACAAAACTCCCGGCGAACTCATCAAGACGATGTTCGACCTCATGTTCCTCGCCATTCAAACCGACTCTACCCGTTTCCTAACCTACCAGATGGGAAACATGAATGGCGCCACCTCCATCGCCACCAAGTTCCCCTCTCTTCTTGGCTTTGGAAAAAGCCAGCACAGCCTCGCCCACGGATGGAATAAGCCGGGCGGAGCCGAAGCCCTCGGAAAATGGGACCGCTTCCGCGCTGAGCAACTTGCTTACTTCCTCCAGCGACTCCAGGACACTCCTGAAAACGAAGGCACCCTTCTCGACCACACCATGGTCCTCTACGGGAGCAGCAACAGCAACACCCACAACAACACGAACTACCCGCTTGTGCTCGCCGGAGGAGACAAACTCGGACTCAAGCACGGAGGCTACCACCGCTTCGGCGCCGAAGTCCCCCTATCCAATCTCTTCGTCACCATGATGAACCGCCTGAGCATGCCCACCGCAAGCTTCGTCGACAGCACCGGCGAGATGAGCGAACTCACTATTTAAATTTCACTGCCCCACTGGCTCCATCTTAAGCTTCTCGAACAAGAGCCTATGAGTGGACCAATCCTCGGTCATCGAACCCCGAAAGCCTACCTCGCAAGGAGATCGGTGAGAGAAGAGTCAGCGAGAATCGAAGTCTGTAAATCGTGCATCGTAGCGTCTTTTCCTCTCTACCGTCACGGACGCACTCGCGGGTCACATTTTTTCTCAAGAACTCAATTTACGGTTTAGATTGCAGGGAATCTCACCTTGTTGTTTTCAAACGGCCCGGAAACGGTATTTTCCCCACAGCGATGCTCAACCTCCTCTACCCTGCTGCCCGCAGTATTCTCTTCCGGATCGATGCCGAAAAGGCCCACCACCTCTCGATGGCAGGACTCAGGGCGACCGAGAAACTGGGACTTCTTGGAGCAATGGCCTCTTCTCCCGAGTCAAAGCCCGTCACCCTCTGCGGACTCACCTTCCCCAACCCCGTGGGACTCGCCGCCGGACTCGATAAGGAAGCCAACACCATCGACGCCCTCGGAACCCTCGGTTTCGGCCATCTCGAAGTCGGCACTCTCACTCCCAAGCCGCAGGACGGAAACGACTCGCCTCGCCTCTTCCGTCTCCCCGAGCACGAGGCCCTCATCAACCGCATGGGCTTCAACAATCCCGGCATCGATCAAGGCCTTGCGAATGCCCGCTCATCGACATCCTTCAAGGGCATCATCGGCATCAACATCGGGAAAAACAAAGTGACCCCAAACGAAGAAGCGAATAGCGACTACGCCATCACCTTCGAAAAAGCTTACCCTTGGGCCGACTACATCACCGCCAACTTCTCCTCCCCCAACACCCCCGGCCTCCGCGATCTCCAATCAAAGGACGCCGCCGGACGCTTGTTAGAAGCTCTCAAAAATCTCCAAACCAAACTCCACTCGAAAAGCGGACGCTACGTCCCCTTCGCCCTAAAAGTCGCCCCCGATCTCGACGAAACCCAGATCTTCGACCTCTCCCGCGTCTTCCGAAATGGCGGACTCGACTTCCTCATCGCCACCAACACCACCCTCGCCCGCGATGCGGTCAAAGGGCACAAGAATGCCAACGAAGCAGGCGGTCTCTCTGGCGCTCCCCTCACGCAACATTCCACCGATGTCATCGGCCAATTCCACTCCCATCTCGGAAATGATGTTCCCATCATCGGTGCCGGCGGAATTTTCACCGCCGAAGACGCCCTTGCGAAACAGGCCGCTGGTGCCAAACTCGTCCAACTCTACACCGGCTTCGTCTACCGCGGCCCAAAATTGATCCACGACATCATCCAAGCTTGGTAAACTTCATGAAGATTCCTGTCAGCCCCCCTCAACCATCAGTCTTAATCGGCGAAATCTGCGGATACCTTTTCTCAACCAAGCTCAATCGTTCATTCCTGCCAACCGTTTCAAATTTTGAGTCTTCCGGCTTAGGATTTGTTTAGTATTTCTCCATCTAGAATTTAGAACTTCCTCCCGTGACTGCCACCGAAAAAGCCAGCGTCCTCACCGAAGCCCTCCCCTACCTCCAACGCTTCCGGGGAAAAACCTTTCTCATCAAAATGGGCGGGTCCGCCATGGACAATCCTGACCTCGTCCGCAAGGTCATGCGCGATATCGTTTTTCTCGAAGTGTCCGGCATCAAGCCGGTCATCGTACATGGCGGCGGCAAGGCCATTTCCGCGGCTATGATAGAGGCCGGCCTCGAAGCGAGATTCATCGGCGGCTTCCGCGTCACCACGCCCGAAGCCATCGAAATCGTCGAAGCCACCCTTCACGGAGAAATCAATCAAGGCCTCGTCCGGACCCTCACCGATTTCGGAGCCAAGGCCACCTCGGTCCACGGCACCTCCGTCTTCCTCGCCGACCAACTCATGGGAACCGATGACGATGGAAATCCTGCCGATATCGGCCGTGTCGGAAAAGCCACCTCCTGTCATATCGAAGACATCCTCTATGCCCTCAGCACTGGAAAAGTCCCCGTGGTCTCTCCACTGGGACGACAAAACGGCTCCGGTCATACCCTCAACATCAATGCCGACCTCGCCGCCGCCGCTCTCGCCTGCGCGTTGAAACCCGCAAAGCTCGTCTACCTCTCCGACGTCCCCGGCTTGATGCAAGATCCCTCAAAGCCAGATTCTCTCATTCACTCGGTCACCCGAAGTGAAGCCACTGATCTCTTGAATGACGGCACCATTTCCGGAGGCATGATCCCCAAGGTCAATTCCGCTCTCGAAGCTCTTAGCGCCGGAGTCGAAAAAGTTCACTTCATCGATGGCCGTGAACCTCACACCCTGCTCCTCGAGATTTTCACGCAGTCCGGAATTGGAACCGAGATTCGCGAAACCCGCTCATAGAGAGTGACATTTCCCTTTACCCCTTCAAAATCGGACAAGAAGGACAACGCCGAAAGAGTCCACCTGACATGCACTCGCATGTCGCACCAACAGGCCTCGTCCTTCGTATTCAAAAATGAAACTTTGCCTCCCTGTAGTTACCCTATAGCTTTTTGATAAACACGCATATGCTTAAGAAACTATTCTTATCCACCCTTGCCGTAGGGGTCGCCCACGCGCAAATCGTCATCAATGAAGTTTCAGCCACCGCAGCCGAGCGCAATCTTCGCTGGGATGGCAATGACCAGCCCTTCGCCGGTGCCGGACCCGCATGGTGGTCGCCTGCATTCGATGACTCGAATTGGGATGACGGCTCCATGCCTATTGGCTACTCGCTCGGATCAATCTCCACCAATTTAGCCTCTCCCCTCCGAGACCTCTCTCCATCGTTTTACGGTCGGAAGGACTTCACCGTCTCCAGCGCAAATGCCAGCCAAACCGATCCACTCGTTCTCACCATTAACTACGATGACGGCTTCATCGCATGGCTCAATGGCATCGAAGTAGCCCGCCGTAATATGGGAGAAGCGAAGGCCCACATTTACCACGACCAACTTACCTATCGCGCTAACTCTCTTGGAACCGGGAACGAAACAATCACCCTTGGAGCCGCCTCTGACTTCCTCCAAGCAGGAAACAACGTCCTTGCGATCCAAGTAAACAACATCGTTTTGAACGGAGACATGCGCCTCGACATGTCGCTTCGCATCGATCAATCAAGCGGCTCCGACCCTCAGCTCTTCGAGCAAGGCTCAGCAATCACCTATCTCCCTGGTCTTGATGAACCCAGTGCCGACCTCATCGACCCCGCCCTCCGTGGCGAAGGACCTTCCGATTGGATCGAGCTCCACAACACTGGAACATCCACCGTCTCTCTCAACGGTTGGACCCTCTCAGACGACTCCGAGGTCCTCTCAAAATGGGCCTTTCCTTCCGGGACTTCCATCGCCGGAGGTGACTACCTTGTCATCCTCGCCGACAATCCATCGGTCCCAGTAGTCGGCTCTTCCTACTTGCACGCGAACTTCAAACTCAGCGGCAGCGGCGACTACCTCGGTCTCTTCGATAACAATGGGAGCGCTGCTTCCCTGATTGAACCAGACTACCCGCAACAGTTCGCAAACTTCAGCTATGGCCGGAACGCTTCGGGCGGAATGGCATATCTTGAGCAACCCACTCCAGGCGCCCCTAATGCCACGATCTCCTATGTCGATAAAGTCGATGCGCCGGACTTCGACAATAAAGGCGGCTTTTACGACGACGCCCTCACCGTAACTCTGAGCACGCACACCCCTTCCTCCACCATCCGCTATACCACGGATGGCACGACCCCGACCCTCGAAAATGGAAGCGACTACACCACGCCCCTTGCTCTCGCTCAAGTCACCACCAAAAAGGGACACGTCATTCGTGCACGCGCTTTTCGCAATGGTTACATCCCTTCCAACATCAAGACCCATAGCTTTTTGATTGAACAGGACGCCCGTCTTCGAACGAGTCCTTCCTTGATCTACGCCGGAGATCCACAGCGTTCCCTCTACGATCCTTTCGGCGTTATGGCCATCAATGGCGGCACCTATTCCAATAGCCAGTGGCAACCAAACGGACCAGCCAACTACAACAACATCATCAATCGCGGCCGCGTCTACGAACGCCCCATCCATGCCGAATTTTACTTCGCCGATGGCACGGTGGGGTTCCGCAGCAATGTCGGCCTCCGCGTCGCAGCCAGTTCTTACTCCCGCCCCCGCATGGTTCTCAATCAAACGACCGCTTCTCCTTGGACAGCCAGCGCGGTTCAGAAACCATCCTTCAACCTCTACTTCCGCGACGACTATGGAAACCCATCCGTCAATCTGCCCCTCAATGGCCCGGGAAGAACAGTCGATGACTACCAGCGCTTCCGAATCCGTGCCGGAAAGAATGACATCCGCAATCCCTTCGTTATCGACGAATTATTCCGACGCCTCAGTCACAAAATGGGAAATGGCGCTAGCTTGGGCGTTATCAATAGCCTTTACGTCAATGGCGAACTCAAAGGTTTCTACAACATGGTCGAGCGCCTCCGGGAACCTTTCTTCCAATCGCTCCACAGCACCGATTCCAACGCTCAATGGGACGTTCTCCAGTTCGAGGGAAATGACAACATTGCCGAAGGCGACAAAGTTGCTTGGAACAACATGATCACTCGCCTTAATGCCGCTACCACAACCTCGAATTGGGACGAAGTTCTCGAAGTCGCCGATGTCGCAAGCATGGCAGACTACTACCTCCTCAATGTCTACGGCGCCACCTGGGACTGGCCTCACAACAACTGGGTAGCCGCCAAGGAAAGAACAGAAGAAGGACGCTATCGCCTCTATGTCTGGGATGCCGAAGGTGCCATGAACAACAAGGGAAACCGCCCCATTTCCCAGGAAATGATTCGGGCCTTCATGGCAACGGGCAACGGAGAAATGCGCGACCTCTGGCGCGGCCTCAATCGCTGGGACGAATTCAAACTCATCTTCGCCGACCGCATCAACAAGCACCTTTTCAATGGAGGGGTCCTCGACGATCGAGATTACAACAACTCCATCATCAAGTCAGAATTCGATCAGCTCACCACCGAGTTTGCCGATCTTCTCCGCGTGATGAACAACCAAACAGTGCAATCCTCTAAAGTAGCGGCGTGGACGAGGGAAGCAACAGGCCGCAGACGCTACCTCTTCGGACCAACCCGGGAAGACTTCCGTAACAATGGCCTGTGGCCCACAATCGCTCCTCCTAGCTTCAGCAAATTTGGGGGAACAGTCTCCGACGGTTTCCCTCTTTTCATCACCACCGCAGAAGGGGATTTTTACTACACCACCGACGGCTCGGACCCCCGCCTGGCGGGCGGTAATCCGAACCCCAATGCCATCTCCCAACCCGGTGCGCCTCTTGATGTTTCCCTCGTCTCTCTCGAGTCGGACTGGAGCCACAACGCGACGGATGGCGATCTCGGCACCTCCTGGAAATCTCCTGCCTTCGATTCCTCTGCATGGCTCTTGGGAACCGCGCCTCTTGGTTACGGAAAGATCAGTAATTTAGGGGTAACTATTGATATAGAAACAGAGGTCAACAACATCATTCCTAGACAACCAACCACCTACTTTAGAAAAAGTTTCCAACTCGATAATATCTCTACCTTCTTCGATCTGTCCGCCGATCTACGGATCGATGGCGGCTGCATCGTCTACCTCAACGGCGTCGAAGTGATTCGCGAGTCCAACCTGCCCGGAACAATCAGCTACTCAAGCGTACCTTCATCCGACTCAAGCGATGGCAATGAAGGCGACCTTACTAATTTCCCTCTCGACTCCACCCTTTTGGTCCAAGGTACTAATGTAATTGCGGTCGAACATCACAATAAACCCAGCAGTAGCGACATGGTCTTCGACTTGCATCTAAAGGCTAGGCAAGTCAACGAAGCCAATCTCCCTGTCATCCTTGGAGAACCCACCCAAATCATGGCGCGTACGTTCAGCAACGGAACTTGGAGCGCCCTCACGACCGCTGCATTTACCGTTGAAACGGTGCCTGCGGACTCAAGCAATCTCGCCATTGCAGAAATGCTCTATAATCCCGTCGGACCAAGCATCGCGGAAGCAGCAGCAGGATATGATGACGGCGATCTCTTCGAATTTCTTCGTTTTGAGAACTATGGCACGCAGAGCATCGACCTGAGTGATGTTCGCTTCACCTCCGGCATCACTTTTGATTTCGCCACGAGCTCGATCAAGGCGCTTTCCCCGCAAGGATTTACGATCATCGTTTCGAATCTCGAAGCCTTCCGTTTCCGTTATGGTAATTCCTTCGATGCCTTCATCGCCGGAGAATATACCAGCAACCTTTCCAATGGTGGTGAGTCACTTCGCTTGGTCGGCTTGAATGACATGATCATTCACGAGTTCACCTACGGCACCGCAATGCCATGGCCTGACCTCGCCACCCTCGATGGCCACTCCATCCTTCTCAACGATTTGTCCACGACCCACGGAACCGGCTCTAACTGGAAAGCCTCGGATCAAGTGGGTGGACTACCGGACGGAAAGATGACTTACGACCTCTGGGCCCAGACCGCATTTACTGAAGCTGAACGGGCCAATCCGGCGATCTCCGGCCCCAATGCCGATCCTGATGGCGACGGATGGAGCAATCTCTTCGAATTTGCATTGGGCTCAAACGCGACCAATATCACCAGTCTTCCTCTCGCAATTCAGGCCACCACCGAGCGCATTGCGAATCAGGACTACTTCGTCCTCTCCTTCACCCGAACAGCGGGCAAACGTGGGGGTCAATTCTCTGCGGAGGCCAGCGATGATCTCAACACATGGAACGGCGGCGGAGTCCCCATGACGAACACCATCAATCCCGATGGAAGCATCACCGGAAGATTTCGTCTGCCCGCTCCCATCGAAAACGACTCCCGCTTCATGCGCCTGAGAATCACCCAGTAGGCGGAGTATTTCTACTCCGCCCGTTTTAGGGATTCACTACCACTCTGCCCGTGCGCCAATCACGAAGGATCTCCCAAGTCCCTTGACTGGAGAAAAACCATCATCAAAAACGAGATAATCTTCATCGAAGAGATTCTCGACGCGCCCATAAAGAGTTATCGCCTCGTTGATCTTCATTTCTCCATAAACCCGCGCCACTAGGTGATCGTCTGAAGGATTAAAGCCGTAAGTCGCGCCCTCGTTATAAGCGAAACCAGCACCCACACTCCAACTCTCTGCGTCATAACCCAGATCAGCACTCAGCAAGAAATCAGGCACATCAAGTATCTCTTCCTGAAACTGCTTCGTCGCCGACAAACGATAGCGAACTGACTCATTTGAAAGCTGACCACTCAAGGCCAACTCTAGACCCGAAACTTTACTCGTCCCATTCCGATTGATGTTCGCGTAACTTCCGGCAGTCGTCGGCCCTCTCACAATAGCATTTTCCAGATGCTGCTGAAAATAGCTCAACTCGGCAAGATGCCCTGAGAAATCTTGCTCAACCCCGACTTCGAACCCAAAAATATCCTCTGGCTTCAAATTTACATTGGCACGCTGAGTTACACCAAATCCAGGCACAAAAGCCTCCGATTCCAGCAGCGTTGGGGTCCGATAGCCCTCGGCAAGACGAGCACGCAATCGCGTCCCGGTGCTTTCAATCTCGTATGCTGCCCCCAAATTCCAAGCAACGTCATTATCAAACGAATCATAATCCTCGTAACGAAGTCCCGACTCCAGAAGAAGAACGTCGATCGGCTTCCAAAACCCATTAAGATAGGCACCCAGAGTTCCATAATCTACCTCTCGACCATTCAAATTTCGATAATCCGTGCGCGCATACTCTAACCCGGAGACAAGCTCCAAAGAATCGCTCACCTCAATCGAGCTCGCCCAATTCGCAGTGTAACGTCCATAGTCGGTCATCACCTGAAAGCCATTAAAGTCTCCATGATAGGACTCATCGTAGTAACCCAACGTCAACTTACTCGACCACCAGGGATTCACCTCATACTCCGCATTCAAAGCGATGAGATTCACATCAGTATCAATTTTCGCTGGTGAGGCTCCAAATCCGAAGTCACTCAGTGTCTCTAGCTCATTCTGACTCCCCCGATAACTCAGACGAAGTTGAAGATCTTCCCGCGCCTGCCACTGCAGCGCCAAAGAGCCAAAGAGTTGATTGAAATCATGGCGCAAGACCGCACCTGACGGATCATTCTTAGTCTCAAAGAGACCTCCATTCACAGAATAAGACAAGTCTCCGACCTGACCTCGATTCGTAAACGACGACCGAAAAACACCAAAGCTTCCCGCCTCGGCAATCACCGCCGCCCCCTCACGATCACTCGCGAGAAAAGTCTCATAACCGATCACCCCTCCGGCGGCACCCGATCCATAAAGGACACTCTGCGGACCTCGTAGCACTTCAAGTTGGGTAATATTTCCTAACTGCCCGCTGCCCAAGAAACTGTTCGAGCCATTCGTCGCGTCGGTAAGTCTCACGCCATCGACCACAACCTGCACATACTTCGTGCTGAGACCGCGCATGATCACCGTCCCCAAGTTTCCCGTCTGACCCGCTGTCGAGAGACCCCTTACTCCTGGGAAGAAATTAAGACCATCCAGCAGCCGATCTCGCTGCATCCGCTCCAACTCATCTGCACTCAGAATATCGAGAGCCGATGTCGTCTCCTTCTTCTCTGAATCAAATTTCTTCGCCAATACAGTCAGCGGAGGAAGCACATCCTGGGCTGCTCCGAGGGAACACCCAGCCAACACGAGCCCAAATCGGGCTGCTTTTTTATCAATCATTCGTTTCTTAAAATAAGCCCCCTGAAATCCGCAGAGTTCTTAATTTTGTCGATCTTCAGGCTGGTGATCTGGCTCTTCCCCCTCTCAGGAGAATTACAGTGGCGGGACCGCTCCGGAATGACTGCCTCTCGACAGCTTCACCGGATTCCCCATTTATTTCCTGCCCGTGCGACGAGCTTCCCAAAAATTGCGACGGCAAAACCGCCGCGCGACTGACTTATCGACTCAGATCACTAAAATCAACGCTATTTCTGAGGAAGTAATGATTAAGTTCCTTTAACTATGCTTTGAGAAGCGCACATGCTGTGGCATACTTCCTCAGTGACGAAACGTGTCTTGCTCTCCCTCCTCATTGGCTCATGGGTTCCTCTGACCCTAGTAAGTTGTTCGAAGAGTGGTCGAAGCTCGGGGTACAACCCTGATATTGGCCCCTTCGATGAAAACGGAAACTACATCGAAGCATGGGCCGACAATCCGCCAAAGCGTGGAACCAAGCGCCGTGCCAGCAATCCCAAACCGGTAACTCAACCCAAGCTCGTCGAAAAGACGATACTTCAGCAAACGGCCCAGCTCACTCCACGACCGGCACCCACACGGGTCACCAAGCCGAGACCGATAGCGAAACCAAAGCCCAGGCCAAAAACCGTCAAGGTAAAGCCAAAGACAATTCGTCACACTGTGAAAAAAGGAGACACCCTATACGGACTCGCCCGCAAGTATGGCTCTTCGGTCTCCAGGATTCAGAGGGCCAACGGAATCAGAGGTACAATCATTCGTGATGGTTCGACTCTCGTGATTCCCCGCTAGAATAATGAACCCTTTTCGTCATAGCTTCATCGTCTTGCTAAGTCTTGCACTCGCGAGTTCACTCCATGCATCGGACGGTCTTGAACTGAAGCTTGTTTCCGACGTCGATACGATCTCTCCCGGAAAGAGTTTCACCGTTGGTCTGAACCTTCGGCACAAAGAAGGCTTTCACACCTACTGGAAAAACCCCGGAATCGTCGGAATGCCCACCGCCTTGAGCTGGAATCTTCCCGATGGCTTTTCTGCCGGAGACATCCAATGGCCCCATCCCGAAAAGACCTTCATGGCTGGCCACCCCTGTCACGGGTATGAGCGCGATATCACTCTCCTCATCACAATCACCCCTCCCCAGATCCTTCCTGAAAAAAAAATAATCCTCCGCGCTTCGGCCCAATGGATGGCCTGCGCTGCACAATGTTTTCCTGGCTTCGGAGATTTCCAAATCAGCTTTCCCCGCGAGTCCACGACCGACCGCATCCTCATCGAAAAGGCCCAATCGGAAATCCCAAAAAAAAATCCCCAGTTGAAGGTCTCGTTGAAATCGCAAAAGGATTCACCCATCATTGAATTGCTCATCAAGGGAAATCACTCGGAAAAGAATCTCTATTTCTTCTCGGAAGACGGCCAGATCTCATCGGATCAGCCACAAAATATCACCCGCCTCGACGAAACGACTATAGTTCTTAAGGTGAAACGCAGCGATTTCTCTCCTCAAAATGTTCCCGGCCTCCCGGGAGTTCTCCATCTCGGAAAGCGAAACCACTTCATTACGCCTGTTTATTCTGACTAGAATATCGGGGAATGAGATGATTATCCGTTAGGTTTCGGTGAGCCTTTCCACGACTTCGCCAATCTTTGGCAATCTTTGCCATTGTCCTCATCGAAATCTCAAGTATTCAAAAGCCCGCCGGATGTTTATTCTTAAGAAAATGTTCCAATTGAGGGACAAGGTGAACCCAGACGCCGAAAAACCTTTTTTCGACCATCTTGAGGATTTGCGTTCTACGATCTCTCGTATCGTTGTCACTCTGCTGATCGCGACTCTTGTCTGCTTCGTCTACAAGGAGCAACTCATGGAGATCATCCAGCGTCCGGTCAATGAAGTCTGGGTCGCGAAACATGAAGCGCGTCTACCGAAGGATCAAAGTATTTCTCTCGATCAATGGGAGCGGGCACTCGACCTCGCTACCATCACTCCGCCTCTTCGCCAACACCAACCCGACCTCGAAAAGAAGTTCTGGGAGTTCGAAAGAAACAAAGATCTGTACCTTCTCACCGAAGCAGCAATCATCTACCGCGCCGTTGAGGAGATCCCCGAGGACGACCGGAAATCCTTCATTGAAAATCTCAGCGAAAAGGACTCCGCCGTCAAAGAACTCACAGCCAAGCTCCTCATCTCTAAGCCCGCGGCTGAACTTAACGCCCAAGGAAATCTCCGGCTCATGAGTTCGCTCAAACCGACCGAGACCTTCATGCTCACGATGAAGCTGGCCTTTTTTGCTGGCATCGTCATTTCCTTCCCCTTCCTCCTCTACTTTATTCTCCAGTTCGTCTTACCGGGTATGAAACCCGAAGAACGTCGCGCTCTTTGGCCGGCTCTCGCCATTGGATTTGGCCTTTTCCTCGGAGGCGTCTTCTTCTCATACTTTTTCGTCCTGCCGAAAGTCCTCAACTTCTTCTATGACTGGGGTCAGGGACTGGGCATCTCGAATGACTGGCGCATCGGTTATTATATCTCCTTTGCCACCACTTTCGTCCTTATCTTCGGTCTCGCCTTTGAACTTCCAGTAGTCGTCATGACCCTGGTCCACCTCGGGATTCTGGGCTTCAGCGTGATGAATAGCACTCGATCCTACGCTATTCTCGCGATTGTCGTCATCGCGGCCATCATCACGCCCACTCCAGATATTCCCACCCTCCTGCTCCTCGCAGGACCCATGTATATTCTCTACGAGATCTGCATCTGGTTGGCCTACTTCTACGAGCGCAAACAAAAGCGCAAAGAAGCCGAAGAAGAAAAAGAGTATCTCAAAAAACTACTTACCGATCCCTCCATTGCTAAATCCGGGGAAAAAGAAGAAGAAAATGAGGACCATAGCGATCACGAGGATCCTTACAACCATGACGAACATTATGACGAACAT